>JAEYWX010000013.1 GCA_023428755.1 Bacteroidota bacterium | reverse complement strand
ATGCTTGATTACTATTTTAAAGTATCTCCACAACTGAACGAACCGCTGTATACGAGACCCGTACGTACAGTGGTGTGAGAGGCGTACCTCATCGCTTACAAGCGGCGAGGCCGTCTACTCGATTGGCTGCAGCTTAGTCCCACCAAAAGTCAATTTCTCCTTTTCTGTCAAGTATATATTTTTTCATTTGCTCAACATCTTCTACTGCAGCTAAAAAATCTGGACAAAACTCCAATGTTTCCTTTGCAAATTCATCGATGTTGAAATCAAAATTGAATAATTGTATTATAACTCTGTCATGATATGCATCAATAATCGAGAATTTCACCTGTCTTTGCCATTTCTCAAAAAAAGCGATTATGTCTTTGGTTTCAAGGTTGTAGTTGATTCCGTTAGTTTCAAATACTCGTAAACACTCAAATTGGTCATTTGTTTTTATGGCTCCAATAAAGTAATCCTTGTCACTTCCATAATGTCCACAAGAAAAAATATGGTAGTCCGAAAAGTTACTGTCAGCTTGCAGATCTTTTACCTTTTTGTATAAATCTGGCATGGTTACTTTGTCGTCTACCTTTGATTTTATGCCCTTTAGTTGAGGTTCATCTTTGTAGTCGTCAAACATTTGCAGCTCATATAGTCCTTCAATATTGCTTTTTGTCTTTCCCTTTATTAATAAAGCAAGGTCAATACCTATATTGATGTGCGATAGAAGGCTTTCTTCCTCACTTGATAATTTCGAAGAAGAGGTGTCAGACTTTGATTTGCTAAAGAAAAATTTCATGAATGTTTATCAATTACGAAGTGTCACTTTAAGTTGCAGCCAACACGTAAATATATATGCTATAAGACGCTATTCTCTCAAAAAAATGCAGATTGTAAATGAATGAATTAGTGTTATACAATTTACATTGTTGTTCGTACAATCCGCTTTTTTCAAATAGTATCAATCATCTTATTTCTTCAACGCTTCTCTCACTTTCGGCGCAATCTTTGTTCCGTAAATTTCAATTGATTTCATCAGCGATGCATGTGATGGTCCGCCTACATCCATGTGTGCTGCAAAACGGGTAAGACCCAGCAACTCCTGCATTTCTAAAATTTTATCAATTGCCTCATTGGCATCACCAATAATCAATGCACCATCTTTTCCCCTGCCATGTTCGAATTGGTTGCGCTGGTAAGGAGGCCAGCCTCTGGAACTGCCCACCCGATTCATTTGTGCAGCATACTGCGGGTAATACATATCGGCCGTTTGCTTACTGTCTTCACCAAAAAAACAATGCATGTGTACACCCACTTGTAACGTGTTGGGATCATGTTTAAAATGTGCCCATGCATTTCGATAGTATTGAAACAACGGTTGAAACTGAGCTGGATTGCCGCCAATGATCGCAAAGATCACCGGAAGACCCAGCTTTGCTGCACGTACTACCGATTCGGGTGTGCCGCCCACTGCTACCCAGATGGGTAGTTGATCATTTACAGCTCGGGGTAATATCAATTGCTGATTGAGTGCTGCACGGTGTTTGCCTTTCCAGCTGATTGGATTTTCCTGGTTGAGTTGCACCAGCAGGTGAAGCTTTTCATCAAACAACGATTCGTAATCTTTAAGATCATATCCATATACCGGAAACGATTCAATAAAACTGCCACGACCGGCGGTGATCTCAGCACGACCATTGCTCAAATGATCGATAGTAGCAAACTGCTGATATACACGTACCGGATCGGACGAACTCAACACCGTTACTACACTGCCCAGTTTAATATTTTTGGTGACAGTAGCAGCAGCTGCTAAAATAATTTCGGGGGTTGATACAGAGTAATCGGGCCGATGGTGTTCACCAATGCCAAAAAAATCGATCCCCAGTTCATCCATCAGTTTAATTTCTTCAATCAATTCACGCAACCGCTGTCCGGTGGGAAGTGCTTTACCGTTTTCATCATAATGATTATCGCCAAACATGCCGATTCCTAATTCCATAGCTCTTTAATTTGAGTGCAAAGATAGGAGAGGAATGAAGAGTGTTACGAAGTGCCGGTTGAACGCTGCTGGCTTATTTTACTTCCGTCCACCAGTTAAGGAATGTTTGTGTTGTATCACCCAGTCGAACCGGTTCGCCAATAACAGGTGTTACTAAAGGAATTTTCGATTCCTTATTTAGTTCGGTGATCTTTTTCAACGGCTCATCCCAGGAATGTTGGGCCAATGCAAACTTTGAGGAATGAACGGGGAATACACGTTTTGCACCCAAGTCTTTTGCTGCTTGCAATACTTCGTGGGGTAATGTATGAATGGCATGCCAGGCTTCATTGTATTGTCCGTTTTCAAGAATAGCAAAGTCAACAGGCCCGTATTGTTCAGCAATGCGTTTAAAATGGGTATCGTATCCACTGTCGCCACCAATAAAAATTTTGTGTGAAGCGGTTTGTAAAATGTACGAACACCAGAGTGTGTTGTTGCGGGTGAAACTGCGGCCGGAAAAATGACGGGCCGGTGTTACAGTAACATGGAATTGACTGTCCAGTTCAATGGTCTCATGCCAGTCTTTTTCGATGATCATTGAACTATCATAACCCCAATGCTCAAGATGCGAACCGACACCCAATCCGCAGATCACTTTCTGCACTTTTGTTTTCAGCTGCAGAATGGTTTCATAATCCAGGTGATCGTAATGATCATGTGTAATAAACAAATAGTCGATCGGGGGCAGATCGTTTACATTGTACATGTCCGTTCCGTTGAACGATTTGGTAGTGCCGGGCAGTGGCGATGCATTTCCACTGAAAACCGGATCAACCAAAATACGTTTGCCATCCAGTTGCATGTAATACGACGAATGACCAAACCAGATCAACACATCTTCATTGATGTTTAGTGTTAGCAGGTTTGTTTTTATATGCGGAATACTATCGGCCGGAATTTTATTTGGATGCTTGTTAAAAATAAAATTGTACAGTACACCTGTCATGCTGTACCCTTTGGTTAATGCGGGTGTAAAGCTCAGGTTCTGAAATTTCCCGTCTTTGTAGTTGGGCGATTGTTGCATACGTTCAAGCCGTTTGCCATGCGGTGCTTTTCCAAACTTATGTTGCCGGATGTAGAAAAATATTATGGTGGTGAGCAGAAGCAGTGTTGAAAGGATAAAAATCATCAGTCGTTTTATAAATTTTAAAATTTTTTGTTTCATCTTTTTGTTTGAAAAGCGTTGCAAAGGTAAGCAGCACCCGTCCGGAATCGATTGGTAATACCGTTGTGCAGCTCATCTGTCTGTTTCAGCCAAATTCTTCATCTTTGCAGCATGCATCCTTCGCAGCTTCAGATCAAAGATTTTACATACGATTTACAAGACGAACGAATTGCCCGTTATCCTTTAACCGACCGGGATTTAAGTAAACTGCTTGTTTATAAAGATGGCGATATTGAAACGGATGTGTACCGCAATCTCCCTAAACATTTGCCCGGCAATGCCTTCCTGGTATTCAACAATACCAAAGTAATTGAGGCCCGTATCCTTTTTCAAAAAGATACCGGCAGTACCATTGAGATTTTTTGCCTGGAGCCGGCAGCAGGTGTGGAAGTAACGCAGGCCATGATGAGCCATGGATCGGTTCGGTGGACATGCCTTGTGGGTGGTGCCGGTAAATGGAAACAACAATTCCTGGAAAAAAAACTCAACACACCACACGGCGTGGTAATCCTGAAAGCAGAAAAGATAAAACAGGCGCAGGGTAGTTTTGAAATTGAATTCAGTTGGGATAATAGCTATTTCAATTTTGCTGAACTACTGCATTATGCAGGCATTTTACCATTGCCTCCGTATCTGCAACGCCAGTCGGAAGCGGCTGACTATGACCGTTACCAAACCGTGTATGCCCGGCACGAAGGAAGTGTGGCCGCACCAACTGCCGGTTTGCATTTTACACCCCAACTGTTACAGCAGTTACAGGAAAAAGGTGTACAGCATCAGTTTGTAACACTGCATGTGGGAGCGGGTACGTTTCAACCGGTGAAGAGTGAACGCATGCAGGATCATTCCATGCATCGTGAGTGGATTGAAGTTGCTGCAGATGATATTGAAAACATGATCAACCATATCAATGATCCGGTGATTGCTGTGGGTACCACATCGCTCCGCACCATTGAAACTTTATACTGGATGGGCGTGAAGGCGTTACTTAATCCAACTGCAACGTTGCAACAATTGGAAGTACAACAGTGGGATGCCTACGATCTGCCTTTGCAAACCGCTACGGCATCCGAAGCATTGCAGGCGTTATTGCACTGGATGCAGCAACACAATACACCGCAACTCATTTGCCATACACAAGTGTTGATTGCACCGGGTTATCAGCTTCGGATTGCATCCGCCATCATTACCAATTTTCATCAGCCCAACTCTACCTTGTTGTTATTGGTGGCTGCCATTACAGGAAATGATTGGAGAATGATTTACAACTATGCACTGGAAAATGACTTTCGGTTTTTAAGTTATGGTGATGGTAGTTTGTTGTGGAAGAAAGCTGTGAGCGATTCGCTGTGAGCTGCGGGCAGATTACAATATTTCAGCAATTGATAATGTACTGAACTTTTCACGTTATTGACTTCGAGGTTATGTTGTTTGGTTGTAAAATTAAAGTCCTGTTCATTTTTGAGGGGTGGGATGAGGCCTGGTAAAGCTGTTTACTGATACCTGTTAGCTTTTGGTTGGCTGCAAACTTCTTACTCATAACTATCGGCTTCTTTTTCTTGTCCATTTCAACCCAAGCCCTACCTTTGGTTCGTATATAGAAACCAATCAACCAAATTGGTTCGTATCCTCACTTAAATTCTATTTGTGGGAAAGCACACTTCAAAAACAACAGCGGCAGGTCTGTTAATAGCGTTAGGTATTATTTATGGCGACATCGGAACATCTCCCCTGTACGTTTTCAATGCCATCATCGGAGGAAGAGTTGTATCAGACACATTAATTGTTGGAGCATTGTCTTGTATCATCTGGACATTGACGTTGCAAACAACTATCAAGTATGTGATCATGGTGCTCCGTGCCGATAACAAAGGTGAAGGTGGTACCTTTTCATTGTATGCATTGGTGAGGCGAAGAAGAAAGTGGCTGGTGATACCGGCAATGATCGGCGGTGCATCGTTGCTGGCCGATGGTATTATTACACCGCCCATTTCTATTACATCTGCTATTGAAGGTTTGAAAGTGTTACCACAGTTGCGTGATCTGCCGGTGAACACCATTGTTACCATTGTACTCATCATTCTGTCGTTGTTCTTTTTTATGCAACAGTTTGGTACGGGTTCCATTGGTCGATTGTTTGGCCCGGTAATGATGGTGTGGTTTACCATGCTGGCGGTGCTGGGTGTGTTGCATGTGTTTGATGATCTCAGCATTTTTAAAGCAGTGAATCCGTATTATGCGTATGATTTTCTTGCCAATTATCCGGAAGGGTTTTGGCTGCTGGGAGCAGTGTTTCTTTGTACCACCGGTGCTGAAGCATTGTATAGTGATCTGGGCCATTGCGGAAAAGACAATATCCGTGTATCGTGGATGTATGTAAAAACCTGTTTGCTCATCAATTATTTCGGACAAGGTGCATCGCTCTTATCAAAATACAATGGCAAGTTAATCGACAGTACATTTAAAGCCGAAACCGGTATTCATGCCTTTTATGATCTGATGCCGCATTGGTTCATTATTGCAGGTGTGGTAATTGCTACGTCGGCTGCTATTATTGCCAGCCAGGCCATGATCGCCGGTGCCTTTACCCTCATTAGTGAAGCCATGCGTTTGAATTTGTGGCCACGGTTGAAAATTAATTATCCCAGTGAAGAAAGAGGTCAACTGTTTATACCGGGCATGAACCTGTTTATGTTCTTCGGATGTGCGTTTGTGGTATTGTATTTTCGTGAGTCATCAAAAATGGAAGCGGCTTATGGTTTGGCAATCATTGTAACCATGATCATGACCACGCTGCTGTTTGCAAATTATCTCGTATTGCATCGAGTAAAAGCATTTTACATTTATATTTTTCTCATCGGATACCTTGTAATTGAAATTGCTTACCTGGTAGCGCTGATGGATAAGTTTTTACACGGCGGTTATATAACACTCATCATTGGCTTCATGATGTTCCTCGTAATGTATGTATGGTACCGTGCACGAAAGATCAAGAACCGCTATGTGGAATTTGTTCGGCTCGATCACTATTTGCCAATGTTGCAGGAGTTGAGTAATGATATGACGGTGACCAAGCATGCTACACATCTTGTTTACCTCAGTAGTGCCAATAACCCGAAAGAAATTGAACACAAGATCATTTACTCCATCCTTAACCGAAAGCCCAAGCGTGCTGATATTTATTGGTTTGTGCATGTGGATACACTGGATGATCCTTACACCTGCGAATTTGAAGTAACCACCATCATTCCAAACGAAGTGATCCGGGTTGAATTCCGGTTGGGCTTCCGTATGCAGCCACGTATCAACCTCATGTTCCGGAAAGTGGTGGAAGATATGGTGAGCAACAAAGAAGTAAACATTACCAGCCGTTATGAAAGTTTACAACGCAACAATGTAGTGGGCGATTTCCAATTTGTGGTAATGGAAAAATTCCTGAGCCAGGATAATGAGCTGCCGTTCTTTGAGCGGATCATTATGCGGTTTTATTTCTTAGTGAAAAAATTTGGCCTGAGCGAAGAAAAAGGCTTTGGACTGGATCAGAGTAATGTGGCGGTGGAAAAATTCCCGTTAATTGTGGCTCCCATCAGTACCTTAAAACTCAAGCGTATTTACAGGGATGAGGAGGAATAAGCCGGTGCAAGTTTTTAGTTTGTGGTTTGTTGTTTCCAGTTCCCTTATTTCAGGTAATCTGATTAACTTGATACCGGTTGCTGAAGTAGGTTCTCAACTGAAAACAAAAAACTAAAAACCAGAAACGTTCTTGTCGCCCACCTTTCTCTATATCATTATCGGTTATGTTCTCCTGATGCTGATCGCTTATTTGATTCAGGAGAAACTGATCTTTAAACCGGAAAAACTGGCCGCCGATTTTGAATTCAAATACGATGCTCCGTTTAAAGAAGTAAGTTTTCAACCAGAACCGGGAGTTACCATCAGCGGTATTCAGTTTCACGTAAAGAAACCACACGGGCTCATCATTTATTTTCATGGCAATACCCGCAGCATTAAAGGCTGGGGTAAATATGCACGGGATTTTTTTCGGTTTGGGTACGATGTGTTGCTGGTTGATTACCGTGGCTTTGGAAAAAGTACCGGCAAACGAAGTGAAACAGCGATGCTTCGTGATATGCAGTTTGTGTACGATCAGATGTGCCTGCAGTTTCCCGAAGATCATATACTGGTGTATGGACGCAGTATGGGCAGCGGTTTTGCAAGCAAGCTGGCGGCGGATAACCATCCCCGTTATTTGATATTGGATGCCCCGTATTACAGTTTCCGCAAAGTAGTGGAGCGTTTTTTGCCGTTCCTGCCCGTGCGTTATGTATTGCGTTATCATTTACGTACCGATAAATGGATCCAGCAGGTGAAATGCCACACGTATATCATTCATGGTACAAAAGATTGGTTGATCCCCATCCGGCACAGCGAACGGTTGCAGCAGATCAATCCACGCCGCATCACACTCATCCGTATTCATGGTGGCGGACATAATAATCTGCCATCTTACCCGGAGTATCATAATTTTATCCGTGATATTCTGAAAGTATAACTATGCAGGCAAAGACAAAACGAAGATTGTGGCTGATTGTAAAATTGATTCCGGTAATTTATGTAGTGGGCGGATTGGCATTGTGGTATTTGCAGGACTCTGTTTTTCTGCATCCGGTAAAGTTGCGTGCAGGGTATGTGTTTCATTTTTCGCAACCACACCAGGAAATAAATATTCCTGTTACAGAGGATCGTATTCTCAATGTTGTTAAGTTTTATCCCGTTGATACAACAGACGTAAGGGGCGTTGTCCTGTATTTTCATGGCAACAGGGAAAATATAAATCGCTATGCTGAGTGTGCTGCTTATTTTACACGTAACGGCTATGAAGTATGGATGCCTGATTACCCCGGGTTTGGAAAATCAACCGGCAAGTTTCGTGAAGACCGGTTATATAGTGATGCAGATTTATTATACAAACTGGTGAGCAAACGTTTTGGTACTGAGAAGATCGTTATCTATGGGCGATCATTGGGAACAGGAGTGGCAACGGAACTGGCAAGTCATCATGCCTGCAAACAGCTGATCCTGGAAACACCGTATTACAGTTTACCCGAACTGGCAGCAGCGCATTTTCCGTTTTATCCCACCAGTTATATGCTGCGGTTTGATTTTCCCCTGTACCAATACCTGCCACAGGTAAAAGCGCCTGTTACTATTTTTCATGGTACCAGTGATGGCGTTATTCCATACAAACATAGTTTGCGGTTGAAACCATTGCTGAAAAAAGGAGATGAGTTTATTTCATTTCCAAAAGGAAGGCACAACAATTTAGCCGTGTACAGTTTGTTTCATGAAAAAATTGACAGTTTGTTGTTGCAGTAAAACAGGTAGTACTGTTTCATAAGGGAATCACTTTCCTGCACTTACCAGGAGTTCAAAGTGAATACTGATGAGGTCATCGATCTTGATAATGTTGAAGGGGGTTCTTGGTCGTATTTCATACTCGCTCATTAAAATATCCTTGCTGGCGGTTAAGCGGTACAGATTGTCTTTGGTGCGCATCATCTTTACATGTATCAGCTGTGGTTTGTTGATGCCGGCAATACTGATGTTGGTATTCACATTGTAGTTGTACACTTTGCCCGGTAGCATTTCCTTTTCATTGTGCTGCGGTAAAGCGTTTAACAGGTCAACAGTAATAAACGGGAATTCGTCAGCTTTCAATGCTTTGTGCATATCACGGTTCATTACATTGTTCCGGCAGCTCAGTAATTTTGTTTTAACGAGGAGTTTTGCATTCTTAAACCTGATGAGTCGGGTGGAGGGATTGATCTCGCCTTCGAGAATAGCGGGTTGAAACTTGTCTTTACAATCGCATTTGAAGGTATTTACATTGGTTGAGCCGAGAAGAAAGAGCTGGCTTTTTTCATCAATATGGTACGCCAGCCTGATAGGAGTGATCTTATCAGTTGAAAGCATAAAGAGCGATACTATGAATAACAGACGTAACATGATGATTAAAATGAACAAAGCCCCGTTTGTTCAACAGGGCTTTGTTAGTTTGTGCAATTAGAATCCTACCACTGCCTGGATAACCACTCCTTTGAAGTTACCACCGTTCAGTATATTTCCTGTTGCATATCCTTTATAGTTCTGATTAACATATTCGCCTTTCAGAAGTACATTTTTAGTTAAGAACCAGCCTGCGCCAAATGCTACACGATCAATAGTTTGTTCAGTTGTAGAACTTGCAAGTGTTTGACCTTTTACCTGGTTGTAACGTACACCTAAGAAGAGGTTTTCTTTCGCACCAATTCTGTAGATACCATCAATTGCAATCTGGTTTACTTTACGTTTTGGAGTGCCGGCTACTTTTTCGCCAATAGTACGTCCTTGCGCATTTTCGTAAGTACCGAAGAGTTCAAAACCGTATGCTTTCAGCAATGCGTTGAATTGTAAAGCAGTAACCTGGTTTGTAAAGTTTGGACTGATACGGCCTGAAGTAAAGTTATCTTTTGCTGTTGCACCTGCGCCTTCCATTACAAAGAAGTAGTTGCTGCCGGTACGGTCGCCTGCATACAATGTGCTGCGGCCAGAG
The DNA here is from genome assembly GCA_023428755.1 of Bacteroidota bacterium. GTDB lineage: Bacteria > Bacteroidota > Bacteroidia > Chitinophagales > Chitinophagaceae > Lacibacter. Next base: position 90,784 of record JAEYWX010000013.1, on the reverse strand, counting down.
CTGCTGTTGTGATAAACGGAACCTGCAAGTCTCATCCGTACGTTTTCAGTGAATTGATTGTCGTAGGCCAATTTACCAATTAAAGATGGATTGCGTTTGTAAGTTTGAGGATTGGTTGGAGAAACTGTTGGTGCCTGTACACCACCGTTGATCAAACCATTGGTTGCACTAACCACACCGGTAAATCCGTTTTTGCGTAAGATCACTTCGGCACCGATTTCAGTTGCAAAAGCATCCATGATATAGTTTTCAATGAAGGGATTGTAGAGAGTTTGTCCACCATCTGATCTGCGGAAGTGTTGATCACCATAGTTTACTTCCATGTGTCCCACTTTCAGGGTTACTACTTTGAAGATATCGTCCCATACTTTTCCTTTGAACGGAACTTTATCGAACTGGATGTAACCACCTTTTACCCAGGCTTCGTTGTGGTGACGAGCAGACAGATAAGTAACGAGGTTCAATGCGATACCATCAGCCAGTTGAACATCAATATTGAGGTTGGCTTGTGCAAGATTGAAACCGGATTTTAAACGGGGATATAATGCCGGACTTCCTGCTGTGTTAGAGTGTTTCAATGATTGAAACTGTTGTGTAAAGCCTGCACCGATGCGAACTTTTAAACCATCGAACGAAGTAGCGCTGTCTTTTGGTGCTTCAAATACGTTTATACCACTTTGATCGTAAGGGCGCCAGTTTTGAATTTTTGCCTGCTGAGCCTGCATAATTACTGGTGAAAGGAGGAGTGCAACTACGGTTGCTTTTCTCAGACAGTTTGTAAGGAAACGTTTCATATACTTTGTTTTAATTGAGTTATTAATTGAATTGTTGATTGATTATGCTTTTTTAAGAATTACATCGTAGGTAAGTGTTACTTCATCGCCCACTTTCATGGCGCCCAGCATAAAGCTTGGAGGCTTGATGCCGTGATTGCTCATTAATATTTTGCGGGTACCTTTTACTTCAATGTCTCCGTTTGCCAGGGTTTTGATGCGTAAGGTTAAGTCGGTTGGTTTTGTAACACCGCCGAGGGTGAGGTTGCCGCTGATATTCATGATTGTTTCTGAACCGCTCTGTTGTACACTTAAAACTTTTGTGAAAACATAAGTGATCTCAGGAAACTTATCGGCTTTTAATGTGCTGTGTGTGCGGCCGTCCATCAGATCGGAGTCTTTTGTACTCTTTAATGATTTGGTTTGCACTTTTACAGTGGCTGCATTAATTTTTTCAAGTACTGCATTGTTGAGAGCGAAATCACCGGTAACAACAACGCTGGTGGCTTTTGAACTCCAGTCGTGCATATTGGATGTTCCGTTAACAGTTAATTGAAATGATTTAGTACTGTATTTGTTTTGTGCGTTTACTGTAACTGCCAGCAGAAGTGAGGCGAAAAACAGAAAGATTGATTGGCGTATCATAATTTGTTGTTTAATTGTTTCGTGTTCAAATTGACTCCACAAATATTGGAAGGAAGAGATTGGTGCAGAATGACCGTATGCAGGGTTTGGAGTGACTTGTGTCACAAGTTGAAGTGATCTGTGTCAGGGAGGAGACAGACGATTGCCTGAGATGCTTTGCTGGCAAGGGTTTCGGAGGAATTACAGGAACTGATCCGAAACGGGAAAGCCTGTAGAATAGTAACTACAGGCTTTCTTTTACACTGAAATCAATTATTGTTCGTTGAGTTGTACCGCTTGTTTACTTACATGGAGTTGATACGATGCCCCTACTTTCAAGGCCACATTCTCTTTATCATGACTTACCGGGAAACCAAAACAAACAGGATACTTGTATTCGCTGATGAGTTCGTATATGATGTTGTAGACTTTTTTTCCAAATGGCCGCTCGGTATCCTGCATATCAGTAAAACCGCCGATGATCAATCCTGCAAGTGCATCAAGTTTGCCACTGCGTTTTAATTGATGCATCATACGGTCAATATTGTAATGCTGCTCGCCCACATCTTCCAGGAACAGAATTTTTCCTTTTGTTTTGTACTCGCTTTTGGTGCCGATGAGATGGGCGATCAATGCAAGATTACCACCAACAAGCTCAGCTGTAACTTTTCCTGTTCGATTCAGCTTATGTGGCTTGCAGGCATAGTTTGCTTTTTTACCTTCCAGTGCTGCTTTGATGGATTGCACATATTTGTTTTTATACCCCCCATCGTTAAACGCTGCAGCCATGGGAGAGTGCAGTGTGGCAATTTTAAAGTTGCGGTTGATGTGTGCATGAAAGACTGTGATATCACTAAAGCCAATGATCCACTTTGGATTTTTTTTGAATGCCGTAAAATCCAATTGATCGATCATACGCCCCACACCATATCCACCACGTCCGCAGAGAATTGCTTTTATTTCAGGTGCATCCAGCATGGCCTGGAATTCATACAACCGTTCTTCATCTGTTCCGCTGAAATAGGTTTTTGATTTGCTGCCCAATGTTTTGCCCACTAATACTTCATATCCCCATTGCTGTAATACAGCAATACATGTTTGTGCTTTTTCTTTCGGCATGTAACCAGCAGGGCAAGTGATTGCAATGGTATCGCTGGGTTGTAAGTAAGAAGGAAGTTTCATTAAAAAAGACCTTTTAAAGTGTGTTTGAGTTCCTGTGTTGAAATTACCGCATTAAACTTTTTTCTCCGCAGCCCATTGTACAGCTTTTTATCACCGGTCCAAAGCAAAGCATCTAACTCAATCGTTAGCGCTACATAAATTGTATCTTTTACATCAATTGCGGCGGTTAAATTTTCGGCTGCAGTTATACTGTCTGGCCTTATTTCATCAGAAGAAACAACAAGAAGGTAGTTTAATAATTGTTCAAGTAATAGATCGAATTCAGCTGTACCGATACCAACTTGCCTGCAAATTTTTCTTTTATGAATTCTTATTTCTTCCAGTGCGAAGGAAGGTAGAACAAATTCAGACTTATTACTTCCGGTAATGATGATTTTGGGAATAATACCAAATGGATTCAAAATAGCCGAAAGAATGATGTTGGCATCTATCACGATCGTGGTCATATTCCACGTTTCTTTTTAAACTTTTTCCAGGCAGCTTCCGTAATATCATCTGCCATTGTATTGATAGTTGATTGCGGTACTTTTTTTAATTTAACTGCACTTGCTTTCTCCAGAAAATCGATGTACTCTTTAATGCGTTTGATGCCGGTACTGCCAATTTTTCGGGAGAATGAAATTGTTATCTTGTCCTTGTCTAACTTTTCAACAATCATAGCAATGCTTTTTTCAAATTTACAAATTATATTTCTGTAAGTAATGTTTTTTCAGCGCTTACCTGTAACCGGTGTTTCACTCCGCACTTCAACGCATAATTATTTTTTTGATGACCAACCGGAAAATCAAAACAAACAGGATAACTGCAATCCGGAATTTTTTCCATTACAATTTCGTACAGATTCTTGCCAAACTCTTCTGCCACATCTTCGCTGGATTTTATTTTAAAGCCGCCAATGATCAATCCGGCTAAATGATCGAGTTTACCGCTGCGTTTCAAATTCCAGAACATGCGATCAATGCTGTAGAGATACTCACCCGTATCTTCTACAAACAAAATTTTATTGGTCGTGCGTAAATCGCTTTTGCTGCCGGCAAGCGATTCGATGGTTTTTAAATTACCACCCACCAATGTACCACTGGCTGTACCTAACCTGTTTTTCTCATGTGCGGGTGCAGCATATTTCATTGATACACCCTTCAATGCATCACGAATGGAAAGAATGGTTTCGATCTGTATGGGTTCTGCTTTACTCCAGTCGTCGGGAAAACTGTTACACATTTTTGAATGAATCGATGCAATCCCAAAGTTGCGGTTGAGATGGCAGTGCAGTACGGTAATATCGCTGAAGCCGATCATCCACTTGGGATGAACTTTCATTCTTGAAAAATCCAACTGATCAATGATGCGTACAAATCCATAGCCACCCCTTGCACACAGAATGGCTTTTACTGTTGAGTCGTCAATGAGCTGTTGAAAATCAGCAATGCGTTCGGCATCTGTTCCACCAAAGGTGAAGTCCCGTTTACCAATACTGCTGCCGATCTTTACTTGAAAGCCCCAGCTTTCAATTTGTTGTATGGCTGGCTGAATTTCTTTTACTGTAATATAACCGGCAGGTGAAGTAATGCCAATGGTATCGCCCGGTTTTAACGAATGTGGTACAATGGAAGCCGCTTCTGTTTCCATTTCTGCAGCAAGCGATGGCAGCCCTGCACCGGCTACCAATAATGATGAAATAAATTCCTGACGCTTCATTCTTAAAAATAAGAAATACTAATCAGGCAGAAAGGTTATAAATTCATCGTGTAAAACATTTGTTATGCGTTACCTGTTTATTATCGTTGCATTACTGTTTGGCGGAACTGCTTTTGCGCAGGCGCCTGCACAGTTTGAAAAAAAAGAATACAACTATGCGGAAGGCAAAGTGCTTCCTTACCGTATTTTGTATCCGGAGAATTATGATAAATCAAAAAAGTATCCGCTTGTGTTATTTCTGCATGGGGCAGGAGAAAGAGGAAACGATAATGAAAAGCAATTAGTGCATGGTTCCAAACTTTTTCTTGATGCAGACAACAGAAAAAAGTTTCCTGCCATTGTGGTCTTTCCGCAATGCCCGGCAAATTCGTTTTGGGCATCTATTAAAGTAGATACCAGTGTACGGCCACGTGTACTGGCATTTGACTATACAGCTGAAGCAAACTGGCCGTTAACTGCTGCCAATGAATTGGTGCAACGTATTTCGGCTGATGAAGAAGTGGATCTGCGGCGTATTTATGTGGCCGGATTATCAATGGGCGGGATGGGTACGTTTGAAATGGTCTACCGTTATCCCGATATGTTTGCAGCAGCCTTGCCAATTTGCGGAGGTGCTGATTTAAACAGTTACAGCAGCTGGACGGGGAAAACGCCTTTCTGGATATTTCATGGTGATGCCGACCCGGTTGTAACTGTGAAGTTGTCGAGAGATGCAGTGGAAAAATTAAAGTCGATCAAAGCAACGGTGAAATACAGCGAATATCCCGGTGTAAATCATAACAGTTGGGACAATGCATTTGCTGAACCGGATTTCCTGAAATGGATGTTTGGGCAGAAGAAGAAAAAATAACCCACTGATACAAACCGATGCCAGCTCAAAAAGCTGGCATCGGCATTTGTGGGAGTTTTGGGTAATGGAGGCGTTTATGGTACTTTTGCAGTCCTCTGCTGCATAGGGCCGCTGTCTGTACAAGCGTCGAGACGCCTTGGTCTCGATGCCGAATGTAAGCTTCGGCATGCGACGCAACAGGCGATGAACAGAAATTCTAAAGACGATTACAAAATGAGTTTACCAAAAAGATATTTAATTACGAGTGCGCTTCCTTATGCCAATGGTTTGAAACATGTGGGTCATTTGGCGGGTGCGTACATTCCGGCAGATATTTATGCCCGTTACCTGCGTGCACAAAAAAGAGATGTGGTATTTGTGTGTGGAAGCGATGAGCATGGAACGGCTATTCCCATCCAGGCAACAAAAGAAGGTACAACGCCGAGAGCGATTATTGATAAGTACCACGAAGCAATGAAGCAGGATTTTGAAGACCTGAGCATGAGCTTTGATATTTATCATCGTACGAGTGAGCCGATTCATCATGAAACAGCGCAGGAATTTTTTATGTACCTGCACGAACGTGGCGAACTGGAAACAAAAGAAACCGAACAGTATTACGACGAAGAAGCAAAAACATTTTTGGCCGATCGTTATATAAAAGGTACTTGCCCCAATTGCGGCAGCGACCGTGCATTTGGTGATCAGTGTGAGAACTGCGGACGCACCTTAAGTCCGGATGAATTGATTAATCCTGTAAGTACACTCAGCGGTAAAGCACCCATCAAAAAGAAAACATCGCATTGGTATTTGCCCTTAGGCAAGCACGAAGAGTTTTTGCGTGAGTGGATTTTGAAGGAACACAAAGATGATTGGCGTGCAACAGTTGTTGGGCAATGCAAAAGCTGGATCGAAGGTGGGTTGCAGTCAAGAGCTGTAACACGTGATCTTGATTGGGGTGTGAAAGTTCCAGCCTCCCTAAATCCCTCCGAAGGAGGGACTTCAGACTCCGATGATTCAGAAAATGCTTACAGTTATTTAACAGCAGACCCCCATGCATATGGTTTACTGAAAGAGTTTGTAAAAGAACACCGAAGTAAACCGACGGATGCTGAGATTGCATTGTGGGAAATGTTGCGTGGTAAACAATTAGACGGATACAAATTCAGAAGGCAACACATCATTGGAAATTATATTGCCGACTTTGTTTGTTTACCGGCCAAACTGATTATTGAAGTTGATGGATTACTTCATCAGATACCGGAAAACAATGTGAGCGATGAAGAAAGAACTGCGGAGTTAAAGAAACATGGTTTTGAAGTAATACGCTTCAATAATATCGAAGTGATCAATGATCATGAGAGAGTAACCAAAGAAATTCTTGCAGCAGTTTCAAAACGGAAAGCTGAATTAGCAGCGGATAGAATCCCTCCTTCGGAGGGTGGGGAGGCTGGAAAAGTATTGTATGTATGGTTTGATGCGCCGATTGGTTATGTAAGTGCTACTAAGCAATGGGCGATTGATAATAAAAAAGATTGGGAACCGTACTGGTACGATCAGGATACCAAGCTGGTGCATTTTATTGGAAAAGATAATATCGTTTTCCATTGCATCATTTTCCCGATCATGTTAAAGCTGCATGGAAATATTTTGCCGACGAATGTTCCGGCCAATGAGTTTTTAAATCTGGAAGGCGATAAAATGAGTACCAGCCGTAACTGGAAACTCGACATGCGTGATTACATCAACGATTTTGTAAAGAAAGAAAATGGCGGCGGACAAGCAGTAGATATGCTGCGTTATTACCTTACACAAATTGCTCCTGAAACAAAAGACAGTGAGTTTATGTGGAAAGGTTTTCAGGATGCAGTGAACAGTGAGCTGGGAAATATCTTCGGCAATTTTGTAAACCGCACATGGGTATTGATGCATAAACTCTGCGGTGGTAAAGTACCGAAGCTGCATGAAGATGTGTTGGTGGACGAAGATAGATGGATCATCACAGAAATTGAAGCTGCAAAAGCGAAAGTTGAAAATCTGCTGGAAGAATACAAGTTCCGTGAAGCACTGTTTGAAGTAATTGATCTCAGTCGCAAGGGTAACCAGTACATGCAGAAGAAAGAACCGTGGATCGTTGCGAAACAATTAGCTGAAAATCCGGAAGTACAAAAGAGTATTGATAATACGATGCACCTGTGTTTGCAGTTGAGCGCAAACCTTGCTATTCTCATCAATCCATTCTTGCCAAACACGGCTAAGAAAATGTTGGGCATGATGAAAGTGGTAGAGAAAATGCTTGATTGGGAAAATGCAGGTAAGCTGAAGTTGCTGAGTGTTGGTTATACCATGCGTGCTCCTGAACTGCTGTTCCGGAAAATTGAAGACGACGAAATAAAATATCAAGTAGAAAAATTAAAAGCAGGATTAGCCTCCCCAAACCCCTCCGAAGGAGGGGCTTCGAAACAGCCCGATAAAACAAAAGCTGTTGCAAATGCGGAGGGATCGAAAGTCTCCCCTTCCGGGGGAGATTTAGAGGGGGCTCTGAAATCTGAAATCCAGTTTGATGATTTCGCTAAGATCGATCTGAAAGTAGGAACAATTGTAACTGCAGAGAAAGTAGAGAAAGCAGATAAGCTCTTGAAATTGTCTGTTGATCTTGGTTTTGAAACAAGAACCATTGTAAGTGGTATTGCTTTGCATTTTGCACCCGAAGATATTGTTGGTAAGCAGGTAGTGGTGGTAGCTAATCTTGCTCCACGTAAAATGCGTGGTATTGAAAGTAACGGCATGATTTTAATGGCAGAAGATAAAGAAGGCAAATTGCATTTTGTAGCACCATCAACAGTCATCAATCCGGGAGGTGGGGTGAGTTAATACTATACGTTTAAAGTCAACCTTCATGCGGATTCGTACATATCAAGTTGCTTTGGTTCTGATTTTCATAGCTTCTGTTATAATACGGATCCCAAATTTTAACCGGCCCCTCTCCAAGCATCATGAATTTAATGCTGCTATGGTGTTGATTGGAATAGATCATTGGACAGAGAATGGAGGTCCATCTTCGACTTTTTATTGTCCGGTATTAAATTACAACAATGAAGGTGATCGAAACCTTGATCTTCAGACATCACTTTTAACAGATAAAAAGGGGAACCTGATTTACGCCAGTTTTGGGGCTGGTTGGTTTTTATACCCGTATTATTTTTTTAAACTGTTCGGGCTTACACCTTCAGTGGCAACACTAACTATTTTCAATGTAGTGTTGAGTTTGATTTGTATGCTGTTGGTGTTTTTCATTGCCCGGAAAGTTTTTTCTGAGCAGGACTCTACGCAGCCCATAAAATCGTTGGTTACGGTTTTTATTTTTGTGCTGAATCCCTGCACACTATGGTATAATGGAAATGGATATGTCCATGAAGTAATGGTGTTGCCTTTTTTTCTGATGCAGGTAAACCTTTTTATTGATTTTCTAAAAGATGGTACAAAGCTTTCAAAAAGCAGACTTCTGTTCTATTTTATTGTAACGGTTCTGGGGGTATTCAGCGACTGGCTTTGCATTGTCTGGTTGATGGTTACATTTATTTATGCAATGCGAAAAGTGGCCGCCGAGCGAAAATGGTTGTCTTATCTAATGGTCGCTTTTGCAGCTGGTCTGTTTTCTGTTTTACTTGTGGTATTGCACTATGGTTATTATTTAGGCGTAAGTGACTACATTACTGCTTTAGCTGAACGATATCAATCAAGAGGGTTTTTAAACATCAATATTCAAAGTGCAGTATACATGCTTCTTAAAGTTGGGAAGCATTATCTTACTTCTTACTCATCGGTTTTATTGCTTTTCGCTATAGCCGGAATCGTATCGCTGTTTCGTTATGTCAAGCGAAAGGAATCAGCTTCCCCGCTGCCCGTTTTTTCAAAGCAAATTATATTCCTTGCTCTTGCTACAGCCTTTTTGCACCATATCCTGTTCATCGAATTCTCTTCTGTTCATGAATATTCTGTTTTTAAAAGCTCGCTTTTTTTGTCACTGGCATCGTGTGCTTTATTGTTTGCTTACAGGATCCCAATAAGGATCATATTGGTTGTTTTCTTTACAGCTAGCCTGTTCCAGTATTATTATATTAACAGAATCGGCGAGATATCTTTTAACGGCGATCGATATGATTATACGGCAGTAACAGGGAAAATCATCAACCAAAATGCCAAAGCTGATGAGGTGGTATTTGTTGACGATAGTCAAATGCGTCCCCAAATCAGTTATTATGCGAAACGAACCATTTTAAATGCATCAACATTGAAAGAAGCAAAACTGGTTTTACGGCAACAGCCCGGAAAACAAAAAGGAGTGTGGTTTGAAATTGAAAATGGAAAGGTTTCTTCTGTTGTTCATTTTGGTATTGACTGAAATGTGCTGATTAAAAATTGACGTTATACGGCTATTTTCGGATGAATTGTATGTTTGCTGAATATATAATATCGAATCAGAAAGTAGTTAAGTTTGATTAATTGAAAAAAAAGTTCCATTATTGTTCCTGAATTTCAATTAATCATTTAACAATTCTTTTGTTGATGTGTTCTTGAACTCAGTATCGTAACTTTTCGTTGAGTGATTATTTAAATTCGTTAAACAACATTCTTTGTACACTGCCGCTACATATAATGAAACAGATTTGGTTGCTCGTTTAAACAGCGGCGATCAGCAGGCAATGTCCGAGCTCTATGATCGTTTTTCAGGTGCCATCCTTGGTGTCATCATGAAAATCATCACAGATCAGGCTGCTGCAGAGGATGTATTGCAGGAGAGCATGCTCAAGATCTGGAACAATATCGGCAGCTTTGATACTTCAAAAGGCCGGCTTTTTACCTGGATGATCAATATTGCCCGTAATCAGGCCATTGATAAAACACGTTCTAAAAACTTTAAGAACAGTTCGCAAAACTCTTCTCTCGAAGATTCCGTATATGTTAGCGAAACAGTTTCTTCTGCAGGAGCAAGTGTTGATACAATGGATGTTCAAAACTGGCTTTTACACCTGCCCGAAGAAAACCGACAGTTAATGCGCCTCGCTTATTTCATGGGCTACACCCAGGAAGAAATAAGCAAGGAATTGAATATGCCGTTGGGAACAGTAAAAACCAAAATCAGGAATAGTTTAATTGTATTACGTAAAAAACTAAATGTAACCTGACGTGGATTTAAGTTGTATCATACAATCCGGTGACCTTGAACTTTATGTTCTTGGTATGCTTCCTCCAGAAGAGGCGAGCAAGGTGGAAACACTTGCCCAATTGTTCCCCGAAATTCAGCAAGAACTGGATGCTATTGCTTCAACATTTGAAGCAGGTGCCATGCAAATGGCTGTAACGCCATCAGCATCTGTAAAAGATAAATTAATGGCTTCGCTTCCAGCAAAAACTGGAACGGTTTCTCAGCCTGAAACAAATAACGGCGCCCCTGCGAAAGTGGTGGAAATGAAACCTGTGGCCGAACAGAAATCTTCATTCAACAAATTGGCAATTGCGGCTTCATGGGGTTTGTTCCTCCTGGCAGGAGCTTTTGCAGTATATCTCTACAATGGTAACCAGCAATTGAAAACCGATGTTGCCACGTTGCAGCAAAATGCAACCAATTCAGAACAACAGGTTTCAGAACTCAGCAAAAAAGTTTCTTCTTACGAATTATATCGCCAGTTGAAATCTAATGCTTCAATGACGGCTGTGCTATTGGCTTCTGTAAAACCGGAAGTAAAACAACAGGCCGAACTATTCTGGAACAAAGCAACCGGCGAGTTATATATCGATCCTTCTTCGTTACCGCCTGCACCCAAAGGCAAACAATACCAGCTCTGGTTCCTCATTGATGGACAACCAACAGATGCCGGTATGATCAGCTTAAATGATGTGGCGATTCAAAAAATGAAACAGACCAAGCCCGGTGCACAGATGTTTGCCATTACATTGGAAGATGAAGGTGGCAAACCAACTCCCGACCTGAGTGCATTGGTTGTTGCCGGTAAAGTGAGCTGATCTTTTCCTCAAAAATTTTGCTGTTAATTTCTTTTCAGATGTTTCCTGAAATGTGAAATCGTGTTATCTTCGATGTAAATAGTTGCATAACTAACTAATTTGTGTTGCTCACAGGTTACACTGATTTACACCGATGGATATTAACGACTTGACATATAAAATTCGTGGAGCCATATTCCAGGTACACAATGCGCTTGGTCTCGGGCTTTTTGAAAGTGTTTACGAAGCTGCCCTCGCTTACGAATTGGTGCAACAAGGTTTGCAAATAAGAACTCAAGTCGGAATTCCTGTTAGTTATAAAGATGTGCAACTGGAGGTTGGCTTCAGATTGGACATACTGGTTGAGGATAGTGTAATTGTAGAAATTAAATCTGTTGAGAAGTTAACGGATGTGCACAAAAAGCAATTATTAACCTATCTGAAACTCACGAATACGAAAATTGGTTTGCTTGTAAATTTTAATGCGGCAAACTTATTTGATAAAGAAAATTTGATTCGAATCATTAATTAACGATGCAGATGTACCTGAATTAAATCTATGTACTTCTGTGAAATCAGTGAGAGCTATGAAAAGAACAATTAAGAAAGTTGCCGTTTTAGGTAGTGGTGTAATGGGTAGTCGCATTGCCTGTCATTTTGCAGGAATTGGTTTGCAAACCTTGCTGCTCGATATGGTGCCGAAGGGTTTTGAAGAAAGTACAAAGCCTGCAGAGCGTAACAAACTGGTGAACGATGCATTAACTTCAGCCATCAAAAGCAATCCATCGCCAGTATATACAAAAGATGTGGTGAAGAAAATTACAACGGGCAACTTCACCGATAACATGAAAGACATTGCTTCCTGCGATTGGGTGATAGAAGTAGTCGTGGAGCGTCTCGATATCAAGCAACTCATTTTTGAACAGGTAGAAAAATTCCGCAAGCCCGGAACGCTTATAACTTCCAATACATCCGGTATTCCCATCAGCATGATGGCGGAAGGCAGAAGCGATGATTTCAAAAAACATTTCTGTGGTACACACTTCTTTAATCCGCCACGCTATCTCCGTTTGCTGGAAATTATTCCAACAAAATATACCGATCAATCCGTTGTTGATTTTTTAATGAACCATGGTGATCTCTATTTGGGTAAAACAACCGTTTTGTGTAAAGACACACCTGCATTCATTGCCAACCGTATTGGTGTGTTTGGGATGATGGCCATTATGAATTTAATGGATAAGATGAAGTTGACGGTTGATGAGATTGATGCATTGACCGGCCCAATTATCGGTCGACCAAAATCTGCTACCTTCCGTACAGGTGATGTAGTTGGTTTGGATACATTGGTGAAAGTAGCGAAGGGTGTTGCAGAGAATTGTCCGGATGATGAAGCGAAAGAAATTTTTGCGATCCCCAGCTGGCTCAATAAAATGATTGAAAATAACTGGCTGGGTGATAAAACGGGTCAGGGTTTCTTTAAGAAAAGTAAAGGTGCAGGTGGAGAGAAAGAAATTCTCACACTCAATCTGCAAACAATGGAATATGGCCCACGTGTGAAGCCAAAGTTTGGCAGTGTGGATGCAGCAAAACCAATTGATGATCTCAAGACGAGAATAAAAATGTTGTGCAGCGGCAGTGATAAAGCCGGTGAGTTTTACAAACAGTTTCATTACAGTTTGTTCTCGTACATCTCACATCGTATTCCGGAGATCAGCGATGAATTGTATCGAGTAGATGATGCAATGATGGCGGGCTTTGGCTGGGAGATTGGTGCATTTGAAAGTTGGGATGTATTGGGTGTTGCAAAAACAGTCGATGCTATGAAAGCTGCCGGTTATAAAGTAGCAGCATGGGTTGATGAGATGATTGCAAGCGGTGCAACATCATTCTACAAAGTAGAAAACAACAAACGTGTTTGCTACGATCCTGCAAGTAAATCGTACAAAGTAATTCCGGGTGGCGATGCATTTATTGTGATGAAGAATTTCGAGAACCAGACAGTTTGGAAAAATGCAAGCTGCAGAACGTATCATTTAGGTGATGATGTACTTGGTCTGGAATGGAATACAAAGATGGGTAGTATTGGCGGCGAAGTACTGGAAGGTATTCAAAAATCAATTGCATTAGCTGAAGATAAATACAAAGGATTGGTGATTGCAAATGATGCAGCACAGTTCAGTGCGGGTGCAAACGTCGGTATGATCTTTATGCTCGCCATTGAACAGGAATACGATGAACTCGATATGGCCATTCGTATGTTCCAGAATACCATGATGCGTGCACGTTATTCATCCATACCTGTTGTGGTTGCGCCGCATGGTTTAACATTGGGCGGTGCATGTGAATTGAGTTTACACAGCGATAAAGTTTGTGCAGCAGCTGAAACATACATCGGACTTGTTGAATTGGGTGTTGGGTTGATTCCCGGTGGTGGTGGAACCAAAGAGTTTGTGTTACGTGCTGCCGATGAAATGCATGAAGATGAACCCGAAACCATCACACTCAAAAACCGTTTCTTGTCGATTGCCACGGCAAAAGTGGCAACATCAGCCAAAGAAGGTTTTGAGATGGGTGTGTTCCGCAAAGGATTGGACGAAGTGGTGATGAACCAGGGACGCAGAATTGCCGGAGCAAAAAAATCAGTGATCGAATTATTCGATAGTGGTTATGTAGCGCCTGTACAACGCAGCGATGTAAAAGTATTAGGCCGCTCTGCATTGGGTGCATTGCTCGCCGGTATTAATGGTATGCGTACAGCAGGTTACGCAACCGAACATGATAGCGTGGTTGCAAAAAAACTCGCTTACGTCATGTGCGGTGGTGATTTGAGCGAACCCACATTGGTTACTGAACAATACTTACTTGATCTTGAACGTGAAGCGTTCTTATCGCTTTGCGGTGAAAAGAAATCGTTGGAGAGAATTCAAAGTGTGTTAAAGGGCGGTAAGCCGGTGAGGAATTAGCCGTCCCGTCTGACGCCCTCGTCTGACGGATTGCAACGAAGCCTGTTTTAAATTTCAAAACAGAAAACTATTTTTAAGGTCTGACAATATTGTCGGACCTTTTTTATTACTTATGAAATTCGAGCCGGGTCATATCTATCATGTATTCAATCAAGGCAATAATAGACAGGAAGTATTTCACTCCCGTGAAGATTATAAAAAGTTTATCGGTTTTATTCGTGACTATATTATTCCGCATGCCGATATTGTAAGCTGGTGTTTGCTACCCAATCATTTTCATATAATGCTGATAGCTAAATTTGATGAAAATGAACTCATAAAGTCTGGTAATCTTAGTTTCGATCCTCTAACAAATGGAATCAGAAAATTAATTAGTGGTTACAGTCACTATTTCAACAATAAATACAAGCGGAGCGGTGCTCTATTCCGTCCTAAAACAAAATCGAAAGATTTAAGTGATGAACGTTTACGCTTAAAAGAAGAAGATTATTTGCTGAATTGTTTTTATTACATATTGCAAAATCCATTACGGCATGGTTTGGTAAAGGAGCTGGTTGAATGGGAATTTTCTGCTTACAGGTTTTATGCAGGGCTTCGGGAAAATGATTTTTGTTCAAAGGAAATTGCAAGTAGATTTTGTGAATATGATGAAAAGCGTTTCCCGGAATTAGTTGTTGGTAGAATGCCGAATCATTTGTTAGATGATTATTAGCTTCTGATACATCGTTTTTGGCTGGTCCGTCAGACGTGGGCGTCAGACGGGGCGTGCTCCTTTCTTCATCAACTTTCCTAATTTTAGCAGATGCAATACAAAGTCGCCATTTTTCTGTTCAGCGAAGTAGAGGTATTGGATTTTGCCGATCCGTTTGAAGTTTTTAGTGTGGCTGGTTTGCGCACACTGCCTGAAGCACCGTTTGATGTATTTACTGTTGCTCAGTTTGAAACCATTGAGGCAAGAAATCATTTAACCATCAAACCAACGTATACATTGGTCACTGCACCGAAGGCAGATATCCTGCTCATTCCTGGTGGAGGTGGACGACATGCAGATGGAACGCCGTTCGGCAGCAGAAGAGAAATGAACAATCCGATTTTACTCAACTGGGTAAAAGAACAGGCGTCGCATGCGAAGTTGATCTTAAGCGTTTGTACCGGATCACTCATCTTAGGTAAAGCTGGTTTATTAGAGGGCCTAGAAGCGACCACTCATTTCAAAGCAATCGATGGACTAAAAGAAATTTCCGATCAAATTCATGTAAAAGAAAATGTGCGGTTTGTTGATAACGGAACCGTTATTACTTCCGCTGGTATTTCTGCAGGGATTGATATGAGTTTGTATACGGTTGGTAAGTTGTTTGGTAAAGAAGTAGCAGATGAAACAGCGAAGTATATGCAGTATGATTACTGGAAATAATGAATACCTATCGACACACCTATGGCACTCGCTCAACTTATAAAACCTTCTCGTCAACTCATCATTCATTCGCACTTTGTGTTGTATGGTGATGCAGCTGATGCAATAATCGCTAAAAACATCGGCGATGATATTGCCTGTCATTGGAACGAACCCAATGCTTCCATTCAATACAAACACGATTGGTATAAATTGATCTTCGATATTAAGGCAGTGTACAATCCACAACTAAAGCCGGAAGAGGTTTGGTACAACACCGATCCCAAACTGTTTTATTTCCGCATCGAAGAATATTCGCCAATGGATGTATCGTTTGTGGATGGCGTTGGTAGCAACACCGGTTTGTTTAAAGTAGCCAACCTGCTTCAAACTTCTACAACAGCAGCACACGAGTATGGTCATATGCTTGGCTTGTATCATCCGAAAGATCTGGATATCCGGGGCGAAGGAACGCCGGGCATCATGTACCCGAGAGGAACGATTTGCGATCCGCATTTTCAATACGATCCACATGCTCCTGCCGGAGTAACAGGCGGCACACTCGACCCCAGGCACAGGAAAGTATTGTTACATGATATTGAATTATTAAAACTGCACAAGCTGAATTTCAACGCAGCTGGCTTTGCCGTTCTTGGAGATTTTACCAGTATTTATCATCCAAAGTATCAACCATAAAAATAATCTACTACATTTAAATATATTTTATCATCACAATCAAATCTATGAGCGTATTACAGGTTCAGGATCTCAAAAAAACATACGGGAAAATCCAGGCGCTGAAAGGAGTATCGTTTGATATTCCACAAGGTTCAGTATTTGGTATTCTGGGGCCAAACGGAAGCGGCAAAACAACCATGCTCAGCATTATCCTTGATGTGCTCAATGCTGACAGCGGTAACTACTCGTGGTTTGGCAAACCGGCTTCTCCCGATTTGCGGAAGCATATTGGTTCCTTACTCGAAACGCCTAACTTTTATCATTACTTATCAGCTGTAAATAACTTGAAGATCACCAACAGCATCAGCGGTCGTGGTGATGCAGCGGGTATTGATGCTGTGTTGCAAAAAGTAAAATTGTACGAACGACGCAACAGCAAATTCAGCAGTTATAGTTTGGGTATGAAGCAACGGTTAGCGATAGCCGCAGCTTTATTGGGTGATCCGCAAATATTGGTATTAGATGAACCGACGAATGGCTTGGACCCTGTTGGTATCATGGAAATCCGTGAACTGATCATTGAGCTTAGCAAAAAAGGACATACCATCATCATGGCCAGTCACTTACTCGATGAAGTGGAGAAGGTTTGTACGCATGTAGCTATTTTAAAAACTGGTACGCTGGTTACGTCGGGTTCTGTAGAAGATGTGTTGGTGGATGAAGATATTGTGGAGCTCGCTGCGGCAGATATGGAACAGCTGAAACAGGTTGTACACAACTATCCCGGCAAAACATCCACTACGTTTAATGCACAAACCATGCAGTTGCATTTCACAAAAGGTACGGCCAGCGCAGAAGAAGTAAACCGTTATTGTTTCAACCAGGGAATTGCATTACAGCATCTTTCCATCAAGAAAAAACGCCTGGAAGAGCGCTTCTTTGAACTTACAAACAATTAACCTTATCAATTCTATTTTATATGCTTCACTTATTGCGAACAGAGTGGTTGAAACTAAAGAACTATCCGGGCTTCTGGTGGATCATGGGCATCACGGTGTTATCGTATCCCAGCATCAATTTCATGTTTTATAGCATTTATAAAGAAAATACGGCTAATTCAAAAACGGCAGCTCAAATGCTGAAGATGCTCATCGGCAATCCATTTGAATTTCCGGAAGTATTCCGCACCACAGCGTTTGCTTCTTCAATGTTTGTAACAATACCGGCCATTCTGGTGATCATGCTCATCACCAATGAATATACCTATAAAACAAACCGCCAGAATGTAATTGATGGCTGGAGCCGAAATGAGTTTTTGATTGCCAAGTTTCTGAACGTGGTCATTATTTCATTCATCGTTATCGCATTGTATGTGCTGGTTACACTTTCAATTGGGTTTAGTATTACGGGTACCGATGTTAAGAACAAATTTCAACTGGTACACTATATTGGCTTATTCAGTCTGCAAACTTTTGCACAGTTGTCGTTTGCATTTTTGCTGGGGCTTTTAATCAAAAGGGCATTTATTGCATTGGGTGTGTTTATCTTTTATAAAATACCGGTCGAAAATATTTTATCTGAATTGTTGAACCGATATGTACATGCAGATACCGGTCGTTTTTTGCCTACTGAGTCATCCGATCTGTTAACGCCTGTTCCTGCTTTTCTCGGTCGTCTTGATCCCAAAGTGTACGATCATGCCCTGAGTCTTATCAATCAGCAGGTATTCATTACCATTGCATACCTATTTGTTTTTTGGGGATTGGTTTTCTGGATTTATAAAAAGCGTGACCTTTAATTACAATGAAAAAATATTCAACTATACTCGTAGTATTTCTGCTTTGTGCAGCAATTGTTCCGGCGCAGAATATAAACACTATCATTAAAACGGAAGCGCTCAAAATGGCGAAGGCGCTTACAGCCATGGATTTGGAGGCTTACAGTAAGTTTATGTATCCATCATTGATGAATGAACCCTCATCCATCGAACGGTTAAAGCAGGGGATCGATTCAGTTGAAAAATACCGTGAGCAGTTTGGTATTAAAGTAAAGCAGATCATTATCGGTAATCCATCGGCTGTACTTACGCATAAAAAAGTAATGCAATGTACCATTCCGCAAACAACAACGGTGGAATCAATTATGGGCTCTATTGAAATGGAGTCGATATTGATCGCACTCTCCAATGATGGGAAAACCTGGTATTTTGTTGAGTCAAGTTTGTTTCTAAAAAAAGATACCAAAGACAAACTGCCTGAATTAAGTCCCAACCTGGTTATACCGGCACCTAAACAACCAGTAATGAAACCGGTGGATCAACAAAAAAAGAATTAAGCAACTAATTCGTTAACGGCTGCTTCAATTGTTGGAAACGAGAACTGGAAACCTGTTTTCTGAATTTTTGCTGCACTCACTGTAGCGCTTTTTAATACCTCAATACTCATTTCACCCAACACTACTTTCAATACAAAAGAGGGAACAGGTGCAGTAATAAAAGCTTTGCCTCTCATTTTTTTTGCCATGGTTAAGGTAAGGTCTTTGCTGGAAACCGGATTGGGAGCAACCGCATTGAATACGCCGTTCAACTGCTCATTTTCCATTGCATATTCATACAGGCGAATAAGATCAAGTACATGAATCCAGCTAACCATTTGTTTGCCGCTGCCTAAAATGGAAGCTAATCCAAACTTCAATGGTTTTTTAAATTCAACAAACGCACCACCTTCATTGCTCAATACAATTCCGGTGCGGAGTTTTACCAACCGTTTTCCAAGAGCTGTTACCGGTTCAATGCTGTTTTCCCAATCTGCGCAGGTGCTGCCAAGAAAATCGTTGTGAGGAGGATCCGTTTCTGTAAATGGTTTGCCGTTATCAGGTCCGTACCAACCAATTGCCGAAGCACTGATAACCGCCTGCACTTTGTTTGGAATTTCAGTCAATGATTTTACCAGCAAAGCACTGCCATCTACCCGGCTTTTCCTGATCTCTTCTTTTCGTTTGGCTGTCCAGCGTTTATCGGCAACACCTGCACCGGCAAGATGGAAAATGAAGTCGCTTTGTGCAATGGCATCACGGTCGATGGTTCCGTTTACAGGGTCCCATTGTTTATATGTAACAGAATTGTTAGAATTTGATTTGGCTGAACGACCCAAGATGATAATGGCATGACCTTTGGCGGATAAATAAGTAGTAAGCGCCTTCCCAATTAAACCTGTGCCGCCCGTTATACAAATAGTTGCCATAAATTGTTTTCGCTTTTTTGATAATATATATGCAATTTAATTTTTAACCGCATCTTGTATACGAAATGTTTGCTTTCAACGTAATTTTAAATATCAATCACGAACAGAAATGAAGATGATGAAAACCATAGTTTTTTCGATGCTGTTGTTACTGGCTGTTTTGCCTGCAACTGCGCAACGTATTTTTTACTCCGAACCTGACCGAGACGACCTTCGTTCACTCAAATTTGAGGTGTTAGGACGGTACGGCGAAAATTACCTTGTGTATAAGAACATCCGATCACGGCATTTTGTTTCGGTGTATGATGCTGCCATGAAACAAAAAGATAAAGTGGAGCTTGATTTTATTCCGGAACGGGCAATTAATGTAGATGTATTTACGCATCCTGATCATTCAATGATCATTTATCAATATCAGAAGAAAAATATTGTGTACTGCATGGGAGTGATGATTGATGGTGCCGGGAAAAAAATTGGAGAACCACTGGAGCTTGATACAACACAGCTAAGCATTTTTAGCGATAACAAAATTTACAGTACAATCATCAGCGATGATAAACAAAAACTGATGGTATTTAAAATGAAGAATCGCCAGCGTGATGATTTTAATATTCAAACGCTGTTGCTCAGCCATAACCTGATGCCCATCCGCAAATCATCTTTTAACTACCATCTCGAAAATTCAAAAGAAGCGATTGCTGATTTTTACCTGGACAATGAAGGGAATTTTCTGTTTAGTCATGTAGCACGTCCGGCGCAACGTGAATATATAAACAAAGCAAAGCTGGTAGTGTTACCTGCTTATTCTGATACAGTGAGGTCATATGATCTTACATTGGATAAAGTATTGCTGGATGAATTGCGTATTAAAGTAGACAACATCAACGGCCGGTATATTCTTACATCGCTCTATTCAAAAACCAGAAGGGGAAATATTGATGGATTGTTTACGGCTATTGTCAATAAAGATCTTACAGGTGCTGATATTGAACGGGCCATTGAATTTGATGATGAGTTCCGTGCATTGGCCAAAGGTGATAACTCAGCAAGACTTGCATTCAATGATTATTTTTTAAAACATCTCATCGTTAAAAAAGACGGCGGTGTATTAATTACCGGTGAAAATACCTACGGTAATTCAAGAGGCGGAGGTTTCAACCGTTGGGACAATCCATGGATGTGGGGCAATTCTTTTTACCCCGGTAACTACTGGGGCTGGAGTCCCTACAACAACTGGGGCTGGGGTGGTTTTGGTGGCTGGCGCTCACCGTATGGATTTAATAACATGCAGCAAACAAGGTATTATACGGATAATGTAATGGTGATTTCGCTGGATAAAGAAGCCAACATGCAATGGAATAATGTGATCGCAAAGTCGCAGTTTGATGATAATACCGATAACATGCTCAGCTACCAGATCATGAACAGTGGTGCTGAATTATTATTTATGTACAATGAGTGGAACAGGCGTTCGCCCATGTTAAATGCACAATCGTTGGAACCCAATGGTCGTGTAAGGAAAGAGCCGCCGTTAAAAAGCCTTGATAAAGGATATGAGTTTTTAATTCGGTTTGGCAAGCAGGTGAGTGCCAGGGAAATGATTGTACCATGCCTGTACCGTAACGCATTTAGTTTCGCAAGGATCGAGTTTTAAGCCTGTAATAAAATGAAACCAATACAGCCGGAAGCATTGCTTCCGGTTTTTTATTTGGTGGAATGAATTTCTTTCGGAATGTTTGTGGCTGAATTTAATTATCACCGTGATTCGTTTTTTTTCAGGTAATAATCCACTGAACGTCGTCATTCTTTTTTTTATCGGGCTGCTCATTAAGTTGCCTTACTTTATTACGCCCGTTATTCCCCAAGCCAATGTAACCGATGGGTTTCTTTATATTGAATTGCTGAAGGCGTTGCAAACATCCGGAGCAGCGTTGCCGATCATCTATCCCATTATTTCGTTTTTGTTATTGTTTACACAGGCAATAACGTTTAATGGATTGGTGAATGATCAGAAATTATTTTCATCGCCCAATTATTTACTGGCGTTGTCGTACCTGGTGGTAACCAGCGTGGTACCGGAGTGGAATGTATTATCGCCTGCGCTTATCATCAATACTATTTTGGTATGGGCATGGCCGCGGATGGTAGGGTTGTACAATCATCCCAAACCCAAAACAGTGCTGTTCAATATTGGTTTCGGTTTTGGTATTTGTTCGTTCTTTTATTTTCCATCGGCGTATTTGTTGTTGCTGTTGATCGTGGCGCTCCTACTTTTCCGTCCGTTCTATCTTACTGAATGGGTGGTGGCTATCCTCGGCATCCTTACACCGTTTTATTTTTTACTGGTTTATCTTTTTGTGTGGGATCGCTGGCATATGGTTGAAGCGGTAATTCCGGCTCAATATCTTCGTTTGCCCGATGTACTGTTCGATTGGCAATTTTGGGTTACGTTCAGCCTGGTGGTTTTTCCATTGGTAATAGGGTTACTCATGAGTTCCCGGTATTCGTCACGCCTGCTCGTGCAAATACGAAAGAGCTGGAATTTTATGATCTTCTATCTCATTATTGCCCTGTTTATTCCCTTCATCAACAGCTTTCAGGGGCTTACACATTGGATATTGGCCGTGGTGCCCATCAGTCTTTTCCAGGCTGCTTTTTACTTTTATCCCAAAAAGAAACGGTTCCCGGAACTTATTTTCTGGCTCAGCCTCATTTGGATCGTAGCAAATTATGCGATCCTGAACAGCTAATCGGGCTCAATCCTTACCTTTGCGCTTTCTCCATTATTATGAAATTTGGTATTGTAGTTTTCCCCGGCAGTAATTGCGACAGAGACATGCAGGACTCCCTGCAAAATGATATGAACCAGGAAGTGGTGATGCTTTGGCATAAAGACAAAGACCTGAGCATGTTTTCAACCGATGATTGTATTGTATTGCCCGGCGGGTTCTCCTATGGCGATTACCTGCGTTGCGGTGCCATTGCCCGCTTTAGCCCAATGATGGAAAGTGTGATTGCCTTTGCCAATAAGGGCGGTAAAGTGCTGGGTGTTTGTAACGGTTTTCAAATTTTGTGCGAAAGCCATTTGCTTCCGGGAGCTCTGCTGCGCAACGCCAATCAAAAATTTATTTGTAAGAATGTGTACCTCGATGGGGTAGGCGGCACAGCACTTAAAATTCCAATTGCACACGGCGAAGGACGCTATTTTGCCGATGAAAAAACGCTGGATGCGCTGGAAGCCAATGGCCAGGTGATCTATCGTTATTGCGATGAAAATGGACTGATTACAGCCGAAGCCAATCCAAATGGCGCCATCCGTAATATTGCCGGTATTGTAAACAAAGAAGGAAATGTATTTGGTATGATGCCACATCCTGAACGGGCCACCAGTTCGATATTGGGAAATACCGATGGACGAAAAATTCTCAACGCTTTGTTAATCAATGCTGCTGTTGCAATCTGATCCGGATTTTTCAAACGTAAATGATTTGATAAAATTCTCTTTTGTGACTTAGCTGACATTTCTGTAAACGATTTGGAAGCATCTTTGTAATTGAATCAGAAAATGAACAGATCCATGGAAAAATTCTTCACTGCAATTATTTTATTATTTGTGTCGGTGGCGGCTTTTGCTCAAAGCGGCACAAAGGTGAAATGGGATTATGCTGTAAAAAAAATAGGTGATAAAAAGTATGAAGTGCGAATGATCGCCAACATACAACCCGGCTGGCATTTGTACAGCCAAACACAAAGTGCTGATGCAATTGCATTGCCTACCACCATCAACTTTGCAAAAAACCCCTTGCTGGTAGTAAGCGGTAAGCCAAAAGAAGTGGGTAAGGTTACCGATGCATTCGATAAGGCTACACAATCACGTTCACGCTTCTATTCCAATAAAGTAGAATTTGTACAAATTGTAACAGTAAAGTCGGCTGTAAAAACATCGCTGTCCGGTGATGTTGAATTTATGGTGTGTGATGATAAGCAGTGCTTACCTCCCGATAAGGCAAAATTCAGTGTTAAGTTAGAAGGATAAAAAAGTTGATCCCGCCTTGTAAAAGGCGGGATTTTTAACGCCGTTTATCATACAACGATCATCAGGCTTGCTCTTTAATCAAGCTATTTCATGAAAAAAAGTACAACAGTTTATTTGCTGCGTTGTACAACGGAAAAAACAACAACACATGAAATTAATTATACGTTCTTTTCTTTTTTCTTTTCTCTCATTGTTCATGCTGCAACAAACAGTGGCCCAGGATTCGGCTGTTGTTCGTTGGGAAGTAAGCAGTAAAAAACTGGGTGACAGTGAATATGAACTTGTTTTCAAAGGCAAAGTAACTCCAGGGAAATTCCTGTACCTGTTCACAAAAAATGCCGAAGGTCTCGATTCAATTGCAGTTCAGTTTACCGACAGCTCAATTGCAAAAAACAGCTTTATGCAAATAAAGCTCGGCAGTAGTTCGTATGCCGATCCGTTGTTTGAAAATAAGTATGTGCTTATTGCCAAAGAGGAAGTGATTCTTTCGCAAAAGATAACCATTAATGGAGTAGTGCCGGCTCAACTAAAAGGCACGCTTGTGTACAGTACCGGCGGCCCCGAAGAGTTTTTGCCTGCTCAGGAATTTTCGTTTGATGTGGCGATGGAAGGCGGTATATCGCAAACTGCCCGCATTAAAATAAATAGTATTGATATTGAGAATCCATTAAACAATTGTGGCGATGAAGGGACAGAAGGAAAAAGTCTCTGGGGGATTTTTCTGCTTGGTTTAATCGGCGGATTCATAGCATTGCTCACGCCTTGTGTGTTTCCATTAATTCCATTAACTGTATCGTTCTTTACCAAACGCAGCGGCAGCAGGGGCAAAGGAATCCGCAACGCATCGTTGTATGGCTTTTTTATTTTCCTGATCTATATTTTATTGAGTCTTCCGTTTCATTTGCTTGATCAAACCGATCCGGAAATATTGAATAATATTTCAACCAATGTTTGGCTGAACATCATCTTCTTTGTTGTATTTGTCGTGTTTGCCATTTCGTTCTTTGGATATTTTGAAATAGCACTGCCGGGTAATTTTGCCAACAAAGCCGATTCAAAAGCAAGTGTGGGTAGTTCGCTGGGTATTTTCTTCATGGCATTAACATTGGCCATCGTTTCATTTTCGTGTACAGGTCCCATACTCGGCTCCTTACTTGCAGGTGCATTAACAAAAGATGGTGGTGCCATGCAGTTGAGTTTTGGAATGGGAGGTTTTGGATTGGGATTGGCTCTACCTTTTGCTTTGTTTGCCATGTTCCCGAACTGGTTACAATCACTACCCAAAAGTGGGGGATGGCTCAATACTGTAAAAGTGGTGTTGGGATTTTTAGAGTTAGCAATGGCAGTGAAATTCCTCAGCAATGCTGATTTGGTAAAACAATGGCATTTATTGCCAAGAGAAGTGTTTATAGGTATCTGGGTGTTGATCGGATTGCTGATCGTATTGTACCTGTTGGGCATTATCAAGTTTCCGCATGATGATAAGAAGGTGAAAATTGGTGGCGTACGTTGGACATTTATTGTCTTGTTCGCTGCAGCTACCATCTATTTGATTCCCGGTGTAACAAATACCAAGGCTGCAAATCTTACACTCATCAGCGGATTTCCGCCACCGCTTTGTTACAGTGTGTACAGTCATCCGGTGAATTGTGAAAACTCATTGGAGCCGTTACGTGATTATGAAGAGGCATTAACCCTTGCAAGGCAACAAAACAAACCGTTGCTTATCGATTTCACGGGGTGGGCTTGTGTAAACTGCCGTCGTATGGAAGAAAATGTGTGGACCGATCCCGACGTACTTGCGCTTATGAAAAATAAGTTTGTAGTGGTATCGCTGTATGTAGATGAACGCAAAGTATTACCAGCGGCACAGCAGCAAACATTCACCACGAAGAACGGTGTAAAGAAAGAGATCATTACAGTGGGCGATAAATGGGCAACGTTCCAAAGCGAAAACTTCAATGCAGTGGCTCAGCCACAATATGCTATTCTTGGTTTGGATGAAACGGCACTTACAAAAACAAAAGGATATACACCAAGTGCTGCCGATTTTAAGTTGTGGCTGGAGTGTGGGCTGGAAGCATTTGCAAAAAAAGAAAACTAGTTTTCGATATACTAGAGATGACTTGAAAAAAAGAATCCCTCCGTTTTGCGGAGGGATTGTTGGTTTTGTCAGGTTCTCGTGTAGGAATGATTTTTACAGAGCGATTTGTTTTTCTGTCATCATTTTACGCATGTTGATGAGTCCGTAACGCATGCGGCCCAGTGCAGTATTGATGCTGCAGTTGGTAAGTGATGCAATTTCTTTAAAACTCAGATCAGCATAGTGGCGCAGAATGATCACCTCTCGTTGTTCTTCAGGTAACAGATCAAGCATCCGGCGGATGCGGTCGTAACTCTGGTTTTTCATCATCTTTTCCTCAGCATTTTCTGTGCTGAAATTCAGTACTTCGAAAATATCGTGGTTATCACTTGTTTTAATAGTGGGGGTACGTTTTACCCTGCGGAAATGATCCACACATAAGTTGTGTGCAATACGCATTGCCCATGGAAGAAACTTACCTTCTTCCGTATAGCGGTTGCCCCGAACGGTGTCAATTACTTTGATGAACATATCCTGGAAGAGATCTTCGGCAAGATATTTGTCTTTCACCAACAGGAAAATTGAAGTATAGAGCTTGTCTTTATGACGCAGCACTAATGTTTCCATTGCTTCAGCGTTTCCATCCTTAAACAGGTGGACGAGCTGTTGATCGGTAAATTGTTGATACAGATGCATACACTTCTACGGTTGATGGTTTTCAAAAAAGGGTTTCAGCTAAATAAGCGATACTGAAAAAAAATAATTGAGTAGAAGTTGTAGCTATAGGCAGAAGAAATTTGGGTTTCTGATTTGAATATTGAATTTCGGAATAAAAATAAACGAAATATCTCAACTTTCCAACATTCAGGATTATTTAACGTATTACCCCTTAGTTTACTAATAGTATTTTCCGCTGCCTGTAGTACAGTTGCCAGGTGTCCCTCTACATGAAGTGTTTAGGAAAAATTACCCCACTGCCGGTTTCCATCCCACATCAATTCTTAACTGAATTGATTATCAGTTAAATTTGTTTTTCTATGGCTACAGCGGTAAAAAAGAAGCAGCTCGATCTTTCTGCAACAATTAAAAAGGACGATATTTTTATAAAAGGTGCCCGGGTACATAACCTCAAGGATGTATCCGTACACATTCCCCGTAATAAATTCATTGTGGTAACCGGTGTTTCCGGAAGTGGTAAATCGTCACTAACCATCGATACCCTGTATGCAGAAGGGCAACGTCGTTATGCCGAAAGTTTAAGTGCTTATGCCCGTCAGTTCCTCAACCGCATGAACAAGCCGGATGTGGATTACATCAAAGGATTGTGTCCCGCCATCGCTATCGAACAAAAAGTGATCACCCGTACACCACGCAGTACCGTGGGTAGTATGACGGAGATATATGATTACCTGCGTTTGCTCTTTGCCAGAGCTGGTAAAACAATTTCACCGGTTAGCGGAAGGGAAGTGAAAAAAGATGATGTAGCTGATGTGATCAAAGCCATGCAGGAACAAAAAGACGGGGCGAAATTGTTATTGCTGGTGAAATTTCCGATGCATGCCAAACGCAGTATTCGTGAAGAGCTGAATATTCTACTGCAAAAAGGATTAACCCGTGTGTATAAACGCCCGGAGCCGAAAGGAAAGAAGCAGGCCGAAGGAGAGTTACTGCATATTGAAGATCTGCTGGAGCAAACCGATGCTGCATTAAAAAAGGAATTCAATTCCGACTATACAATCTATGTATTGATCGACCGATTGATGCGAAAAGAATTTGATGAAGATGAATTACATCGCATCGGCGATAGTGCAGGTACAGGATTTTATGAAGGAGAAGGAGAAGTGTATTTGGAAGTTGATGGAAAACAACTCATTCACTTTTCTAACAAATTTGAGTTGGATGGAATCAAGTTTGAAGAGCCGGTGCCTAATTTGTTTTCGTTCAATAACCCATACGGCGCCTGTCCGGTATGTGAAGGTTTCAGCCAGGTACTGGGAATTGATGAAGACTTGGTGATACCAGATAAAAGCTTAAGTGTATACGAAGGTGCTGTTGCTCCGTGGAAAGGAGAGAAGCTGGGTTGGTGGAGAGAGCAATTTATTAAAGCAACTGCAAAAACCGGGTTTCCTGTTCACAAGGCTGTAATGGATCTTACAAAAGAACAATACAACCAATTGTGGAAAGGTGTAGGAACGGCATTAGGTATCGATGATTTTTTTAAAGAAGTTGAACAGAATTTATATAAAGTACAGTATCGTGTATTGCTGAGTCGCTATCGTGGTCGTACGCTTTGTACCGATTGCGAAGGTTACCGGTTGCGGAAAGAAGCATTGTATGTAAAAGTAGGGGGTAAACATATTGGAGAGCTTTGTGAAATGCCGGTTCGTGATTTAAAAGTTTGGTTTGATGAATTGAAGTTGAGCAAGTATGATCTGGAAGTAGCCAAACGAATTTTATTGGAGATCAATAACCGTGTACAAACGCTGTTGCACGTGGGGCTTGGCTATCTTACATTAAACCGGTTGGCCAATAGTTTAAGTGGTGGTGAAAGTCAGCGGATACAATTAACCCGATCTTTAGGAAGTAACCTTACGGATTCACTTTATATTCTTGATGAGCCATCCATTGGTTTACATCCGAGAGATACAGCGAATCTGATCAGCGTACTGAAAGAGTTGCGTGATTTAGGTAATACAGTTGTAGTGGTGGAGCACGATGAAATGATGATGCGTGAAGCAGACTATATTATTGATATGGGGCCGCTGGCAAGTCATTTAGGAGGCGAAGTAATAGCTGAAGGGAATTACGATTCCATTATCAGTAATAAAAAGAGTTTAACAGGAAAATATTTAAGTGGCGCATTAACCATTGATGATTTTGGTAAACCCCGTAAATGGAACCGCAGCATTAAAGTAGAAGGTGCTCGGCAACACAATCTTAAGAATATTACAGTTGAATTTCCATTGAATGTGTTGTGTGTGGTTAGCGGTGTAAGCGGTAGTGGAAAAACAACATTGGTAAAAAATATTCTTTATCCTGCATTAAGTAAACTGAAGGGAGAATTCGGTGATAAAGCCGGTATGCACAAACAACTCACCGGCGACATTGATTCCATTGCACAAATTGAAATGGTGGATCAAAACCCGATAGGAAAAAGCAGCCGTAGTAACCCCGTTACTTATATCAAAGCGTATGATGAAATACGGGATGTATTTGCTCAGCAACCGTTAAGTAAAATCAGGGGTTTTATGCCCAAGCACTTTTCGTTTAACGTGGATGGGGGACGATGTGATACCTGTAAAGGCGAAGGTGAGCAGATCGTTGAAATGCAATTCCTGGCCGATGTGCATCTTACCTGCGAAGTATGTGGCGGTAAACGTTTCAAAGAAGAAGTGTTGGAAGTAAAGTACAACGACAAAAGTATTTATGATGTGCTGGAAATGAGTGTGGATGAAGCGTTGGATTTTTTCCGTTTGGAAAAAGATCTTGTAAAGAAATTATCACCGCTTAGCGATGTAGGATTAGGCTATATCAAACTTGGTCAAAGCAGCGACACCTTGAGTGGCGGTGAAGCACAACGTGTAAAACTTGCATCGTTTCTTGGAAGAGGAAATGGACAAGGTAATATCTTATTCATCTTTGATGAGCCCACAACAGGATTGCATTTTCACGATATCAACAAACTGCTGAAAAGTTTTCATGCATTGATCGAAAAAGGACATTCTGTAATTGTGATCGAGCACAATACCGATGTAATCAAACGTGCCGATTGGGTAATAGATCTTGGCCCTGAAGCCGGCGATGGTGGAGGTGAAGTTGTATATACAGGTTTGCCTTCCGGTATGCAGAAATCAAAAACCAGTCAAACCGCAAAGTATATCGATTAGTAAATGATTACGGATTGATCTTGCTTTACACCGCTGCCATCCGTTAGTACAACCCTGTACATGCCTTTTGGTAAATGACTCACATTCATTTCTACGATGGATGGCAACCGATCGTACTGAACCTGTTCTGCTTTTACAGCATTTGATGAGTACAAGGTAATCGTAACCGTTCCTTGCAAATTAGATGGGTCGATGTTCAATCGTAATTTTGATGAAACAGGATTGGGATAAATTGTAAATCCTTTTACAGACCGTTGTTCAATCAGTTCTGTTTTTGAGTAGAAGGTTTCGCCATTGGTTCCAACTGCTCTTACCCGGTAGTAGGTGGTACCTGCCGATATAAAACTGTCAGTTTCGGTGTAGGTTTTAATAGCTTGATTGCTGTTGCTCGCCGGTTGATGGTTTAGTTGTTTCCATAACCTGGCATCTGTACTTTTCTCAACCGTATAACCGCTGATCTGGCTTTCGTCACTAACGGTCCAGCTTAACTGTACTTGCTGCAATCCGTTTAATTTTACAAGGAATGATTGAAACTTCACCGGTAAAATGCTCATTGAAAATCCACTGGGAGATGCACCGGAAAATGAATCGGTATAGGCTGGTCCAACAATTGTTCCATCGCTGTTGCCTTTGTATTTGGTAACATTTCCAATCTTTATTGTTTCGGAAGGAGTTCCTGCCGTAGTGATTCGTCCATTTGTATACACAACAATTTTGGAATTATTACCTAAGTCAAGTTTACCACCGGAAGAAAAATTTAATGTTCCATGAACACGAATCACAAGGTTGGGAGTGTTATTGTAGATGCTTGTTTTTACACTCATCGTTTGCCCTGCAGGTATTACAACCGTATCGCCATTCTGAGGAACAACTGCTGGTGACCAATTACTGGCAACTGACCAACCTTGTCCGGAATTACCTACTACTGTACGTATGGTAGCATTAGCTGTGCAACAGGCTGCAATAAGGAGTGAAACAATTAGAATCGTTTTCATGGATCGGGATTTGGAATAACAAAAATAAGGGTATGCACTTAGTTGCAAAAGAGAAAAAACCCTATTTAAGTCTAATAGGTAATATCACCAAATAGATAGTAGAACTACGTGTATTTCGGTTTTTGTAAAAGTTATAGCATAAAAAAAGACCAACCGTTCAACAGTTGGTCTTTTCCTATACGTTCAATTCTAATTATCTTAACCGGTCCATACTTTTGATCAGTTTTTCATCCTTACGAATACCCAACCATGCAAGAATAAAAAATACAGGGATCACAAAGCTGATGGCAGATGTTAATGTAAAGCTTCCCTGCACAAATTGTTTTGTTTGCTGAAAGTACAGTGCAAGAACAATCAATTGCAGCAATAACCCCAGCCAGGATAAGCGCATTTGCAGTTTACGGTTCTTAAACAGAAAAATTGTGGCCAGGGCAGTTACGGCTACTGCTACAGTAACAATCAGTATCAAAAAATTACTGGTACCATTTAATTCTTCAAACAGGTTGTTGTCTTTGTTGCCGCTGTAAAACGAAAGTTTTAATGTTACAAGGGCTGCTGATGCTGCCAGTAAGAGCCAAATGGTTTGAATGCGCTGAATCATAGTAAAAATTTCAATGGTTACTTGGTTAACCTAACTCAGGGTATAATGGGAACTGTTCCATAAATGCATTTACTTCTTTACGGATGGCAGCAAGAATCGCTTCATCATCTGCATTCATCAAACTGCGGTCAATTACATCCACCACAAATTCCATATGCTCTTCTTTCATGCCACGTGTTGTAATGGCTGCCACTCCAGTACGGATACCACTAGTTACAAATGCACTCTTATCATCAAACGGAACCATGTTTTTATTGGTCGTGATCTCCGCTTTACCTAATACCTGTTCTGCTTTCTTACCGCTGATGTTTTTGTTACGCAGATCGATCAACATCAAATGATTATCTGTGCCATCAGAAATAAGTTTGTAATCCCTTCCTACAAACGCAGCAGCCATTGCCTGTGCATTCAACTGTACCTGTTTGGCATAGGTTGTAAAATCATCTGTAAGTATTTCACCGAAAGCAACGGCTTTGGCTGCAATAACATGTTCTAGCGGGCCGCCTTGCTGACCGGGGAATACACCCATATCGATCAGGTTGCTCATCATACGTGTATTTCCTTTCACATCTTTCAAGCCAAACGGGTTTTCAAAATCTTTATGCATAAGGATAATTCCGCCTCTTGGTCCACGCAAAGTTTTATGTGTGGTAGAAGTAACAAAATGGCAATGTTCAAATGGTGAACTCAGCAAGCCTTTTGCAATTAAACCGGCAGGGTGTGCCATATCACACAGTACAAATGCACCAACTTCGTCAGCTACTTTGCGAATGCGTGCATAATCCCAATCACGGCTATATGCACTGGCACCGCAATAAATTAATTTGGGTTTCAGCGTTCTTGCTTTTTGTTCCAGCGTTTCATAATCAACCAAACCGGTTTCTTTTACCACGCCGTAAAAATGAGCTTCGTATAATTTGCCACTGTAGTTTACAGGTGATCCGTGGGTAAGGTGTCCGCCCATGCTCAGGTCAAGACCTAATGTAATATCGCCGGGTTTTAAAATGGCTTGCGTAACTGAAGCATTGGCCTGTGCACCACTGTGCGGTTGCACGTTTGCATATTCGCAACCAAAAATTTCTTTCAAACGATCAATCGCTAATTGTTCGGTTTGATCCACAATTTCGCAACCGCCATAATAACGGCGACCGGGATAACCCTCAGCATATTTATTGGTTAATACGCTGCCCATCGCCTGCATTACCTGTAATGATGTGAAGTTTTCGGAGGCGATGAGTTCAATGCCGTGGCGTTGGCGTTGTAATTCCCGGTTGATGAGATTGAAAATGGTCGTGTCCCGTTGCATGAGTGGTTGCTGAGTTTATAGTGTATAAATGTTGCAGTAAGAACCGAAGGAACAAGTCCCGGAATATTGCCCGGGTTGCAGACCAAAGCGCCTGCACGAGGTAGACAGTAATAGCCGATCAGGAAACAACTGACGCTCAACAATCCTGTTCAATTCTCAATTGCGGTGCAAAAATAAGCCCATGAAAGTTGATACGTGAACTTCGGTTACTATTTTTATAAACAGAGTTTACAGACGTAGCAACGTTGGTTAATTGAAAAAGTCCTACTTTAGCCGCTTCGATTTTAGACCACGTTCTGAACATGAAAGCAATTATTCCCGTGGCCGGTGCAGGTACCAAACTGCGGCCACACACATATACACAGCCCAAAGCTCTTATTCCCATAGCCGGTAAAACCGTGTTAAGTATTATTGTTGAACAACTGCAGGAAGCAGGAGTGCAGGAGTTTATCTTTATAACAGGTTATCTGGGAGAAAAAATACAGGACTACATCAAAGATTCATTTCCGGGCATCAACAGCACATTTGTAAACCAAAGCGAACGACAGGGCCTGGGACATGCAATTTTGCTTTCAAAAGAACAGGTAAATGGTGATGATGTAATTATTGTACTGGGCGATACAATTTGTGAGTACAATATCAAAGAAGTGCTGGAGAGCAGCCATTCCATGCTGGCAGTTAAAAAAGTAGATGATCCCCGCAACTTTGGTGTGGCTGAAATAGATGAAGATGGAAAAGTGCTGAAAGTGGTGGAAAAGCCGCATATCCCAAAAAGCAATATGGCACTTGTAGGTATTTACAAGATCAGCAATTCAAACATGATGTTTGATTGCCTCGAGGTTAATTTCAGGGAAGGAGTAAAGAACAGGGATGAATACAGTTTAACAGATGCCCTGCAATGTATGATTGAAAAAGGTGCGTCTTTTCAATCATTCAAAGTATTGAACTGGTTCGATTGCGGGAACAAAGATTCACTGCTCGAATCAAATGCAACCTTGCTGAAAAAATTCGGCACATCTATATCTCCTGATCATCGTTTTGAAAATGTAATTGTAGTAGAACCGGTGAGCATTGGCAAAAACTGTGAGATCAAAAATTCAATCATCGGTCCGAATGTTTCTGTGGGCGATAATACTACCATCAACTATTCCATTATTAAAGGCTCCATAATTGGTTCGTATGCCGATCTGTATGACATTGTATTGGAAGAATCACTTATTGGCAGCGATACCGAAGTGAAAGGCGAAACAAGAAGCCTTAATATTGGCGATAATACAGAAATTGATTTGGGATAATCGCAATTAGCTGATGAGCTAATTCGCAAATTTGCTGATTATGTTTTCCAACCGCATTACACAACTCTTCCATATTGAAAAACCCATCATTCAGGCGGGAATGATCTGGGCCAGCGGATGGCGTTTGGCCAGTGCCGTAAGTAATGCCGGTGGATTGGGCATACTGGGTGCAGGCAGCATGTATCCGGCTGTATTAAAGGAACATATCCAAAAATGCAAAGCAGCAACCGGTAAACCATTTGCAGTGAACATTCCGTTGCTTTATCCTGATATTGATCAACTGATCGATATTATAATTGAAGAAGAAGTAAAGATTGTTTTCACCAGTGCAGGCAATCCCAAAACATGGACATCGAAGTTGAAAGCAAATGGAATAACTGTTGTGCATGTTGTAAGCAGCAGCAAGTTTGCATTAAAAGCACAGGAAGCAGGTTGCGATGCGGTGGTAGCGGAAGGATTTGAAGCAGGCGGGCATAACGGCAGGGAAGAAACCACCAGTATGGTATTGATACCGGCGGTGAAAAAAGCAATTCATATTCCATTAATTGCTGCGGGCGGTATTGCAACGGGAAGGCAAATGCTGGCAGCCATGGTATTGGGTGCAGAAGCGGTGCAGGTTGGGAGCCGGTATGTTGCAAGTGTTGAAGCAAGCA
This sequence comes from Bacteroidota bacterium, assembly GCA_023428755.1. Taxonomy (GTDB): domain Bacteria; phylum Bacteroidota; class Bacteroidia; order Chitinophagales; family Chitinophagaceae; genus Lacibacter. The sequence continues at coordinate 56,537 of JAEYWX010000013.1, read as the reverse complement.
GTCATCTCAATTTTAAGCAGGCTGTTATCAATACGAATGAAGGCGATACTATACTTACACTAAAACAACTGGCACCCGTACGACTGATAAAGAATGAATTCTACAAACAAATACAGGAAGCTGAACAACGGGGAGCTACCAAAGAAGAAATGCAGCAGTTGCTGGGAAGGGCCCGGGCCAAGCGGGGTATGTTTGAAGGGAATATGGACGAAGGCGAATTGGAGATAGGACAGGTGAGTGCCTTGCTTGACGAAATTTTACCGGCCGCTGCCATTACTGAAAATCTTTGGAACGAATTTCTGGAAGCATGCAACAATCCACTCGGAAATAATACTTTAGTATAAAGTTTTTCTGATCTTTTTACGATTAAATTCGTAGGTTTGAAATGAAAACCTTATTTCAGAACAATTTAACAGCTTCAGTTGTCATAAACCCGGTGAGAAAACTGTTATTGTTCTGTAACTTTAATCTCTTATCATCGTAAAACAATTGTTATGAAGAAATTAATTCTTGCTTCGCTGTTCATGACAGGTGTTTCAGTTAGTGCTTATGCCAATGCAGATAAAGGAACCGAAACAGGTTCTGTTCAAGGTGTGATACTTGATGCAGAAACAAAGAAACCGGTAGCCAATGCTACATTTAATGCTTCCATTAAAAAAGCATCGTTCTCAAAGGACATAGTTACTGATGCCAATGGCGGGTTTAAATTAAATAATGTTCCCATTGGTGAGCATACCATCGTGATTGATAAAGTTGGCTATCGTGCCACAAAAAAAGAAGCAATCCTTGTAAAGGAAGGAATCATTCTCAAAATTGAGTTTGAAGTAATCCCCGCAGAAGAAGAAATTCATCAACCTTTTATTGCGCCCATTACCATTCATTCTTTCTGATTATTAAAGTATAAAAAAGTCCCCTGGTGATTATCAGGGGACTTTTTTATGTCGATACTTTTTTAGCTTATGATTTCCGGAAGGCCCATTTCGCCATTTCCTTTAAGGTTACTTTTTTACCGTATAACAAAATACCGGTGCGGTAAATTTTTGCACTCATCCAGGTTGTAAATAAAAATCCGATGATGAGTGAAACCATTGACAAACCAAGTTGCCACCAGGGTACTCCAAACGGAATGCGTGCCATCATAACTATCGGAGAGGTAAATGGAATAATACTTCCCCATACGGCCAGTGAACCGGAAGGATTTTGAACGGCATTCATCATAATGAAAATTCCGAGAATAATTGGCATAGTGATAGGTAACATCAACGACTGTGCTTCCTGCGGATCTTCATTTACTACACTGCCAACAGCAGCAAATAAAGAAGCGTAGAATAAGTAACCAAACAGAAAGTAGAAAATGAAGCAAGGAATAATCAACGCCCAGTTTGCACTGAACACTGTAGTTTTTGCCTGCAGTACTTTCAACGCCATGGTATTGTTCTGCGCCATGCCCGGCATTGCTTCATTCATTTTTTGTGCCTGCTCCAATGCTTCCTGTCCAATAAGAACGCTGCTTAATGAGGAAAGGATAAAGATGAGAATGATCCATAAAAAAAGCTGCGTTAAACCAACGGCTGCAATACCAATGATCTTTCCAAGCATCAACTGAAATGGTTTTACACTGCTAACCATTACTTCTGCAATGCGGTTCGTTTTTTCTTCCATAACACCACGCATAACGGCGGCACCATAAATAAACAGTACAATGTAAATGATAAAGCCGCTTGCATAGCCAATACCCAGTGCAAGCATTTTATTGTCTTCTTTTATTTCGGCTCCTTTTACCTGGTAAGAACGGTAGTTAAGCGAAGATGAATTTCTGCTCTGTTCTTTGATCGAATCCAACGTGTTTCTGGTAACACCCTTTTCCATCAGCAACCTGTCTTCATTGATTTTTTGAATTTGGTTCTTGATGGCTTCGTCTGTTGCAAGACCCAATTGTTTTTCGGTATAAAGCCGAACAGAATCCGGTGTTTGCCGGTTGGCAGAGTAAACGATGAGGATACCCTCGTAGCCCTTGTCTTTATAGTTTGTTCTTGTTATATCATCGGCATAGCCAAATGTAACAGCAGACCCTTCTTTGAAATTATTTTTATACAGTCCGCTTTGATCGTTTACAGCAATCTTTCGTTGTTCCGTTCCATTTGCTCCTATAAATGCACCGCCAAAAATGAGTGCAAACATGAGAAGGGGAAACAGAAAGGTGGAAAGCAAAAATGTTTTGTTACGAACTCTCGTAACATATTCCCTTTTTATGATGATCCAGATCTTATTCATATGTGATGGTATTATGCAGTAACAGTTTGAAATTGGCGTGCAGTTGGTGTTCCTTCTACAAGGCGAATAAAGATTTCGTTGAGTGAAGGAAGAATTTCGTGATAAGCAACAATTACACTTTTTTGGTTGATGAAGTGCAGCAGTATATCGTTTGACTGATAGCCTTCGTTGATCTTTAGTGTAAGATTATTTCCATTTTGTTCTGCAATCGAGAAAGATGGGTGCTGCTGATTGGCTGGCAGTTGCTCCACTTCTGCTTTGAAAATATGTTGCTTAAACTGTTGTTTAATTTCTTTTACGCTCCCATCAAGAATTTTTTCGCCTTTGTTTACTAATATAATATGGTCGCAAATTTCTTCTACTTGCTCCATGCGATGTGTACTGAAAATAATAGTGGTGCCTTTTTGAGCAAGATTGAATATCTCATCTTTGATCAAATTGCTGTTCACCGGATCGAGACCACTGAAGGGCTCATCCAATATCACCAGTTTCGGCTCGTGCAATACTGTGGTTACAAACTGCAGTTTTTGTCCCATCCCTTTGGAAAGGTCTTCTACTTTTTTGTTCCACCAACTGCCCATCTCAAATTTTTCGAACCATTCTTTCACTTTTACAAAGGCATCCTGTTTACTCATACCTTTTAATTGTGCCAGGTACATGGCCTGTTCGCCCACTTTCATTTTTTTGTAAAGTCCACGTTCTTCGGGCATGTAACCGATATTGATCACGTCGTCGACCGGGTTGAACTTTTTACCATTCAGCTGGATTGTTCCGGCGTCCGGATAAAATATACCGGTGATCATTCGGATCAATGTGGTTTTACCTGCACCGTTTGGTCCTAATAAACCAAAGATGGATCCTTGCTGGATGCTGAAGCTGATATCGTCAACAGCTTTTTGTGAAGAGAAGTATTTCTTCAGGTTCTGAACTTCCAAAATTGTACTCATACGCAGTATTAGAGTGCTGAAATGTTGATTTGTTACAAGATACTGATTGAAAATTTATCATACATCGATACTTGATGAATGGCCCAGTTGAACGGCGATCATATTGGCCACCCGTTCCCCATCCATTGCCGCACTTACAATACCACCTGCGTAACCGGCACCCTCTCCGCAAGGATAAAGTCCGGCGATTTGCGGATGCTGCAATGTTTCATTGTTTCGTGGAATACGAACCGGTGATGATGTTCTTGATTCGGTGGCAACAGCAATCGCTTCGTTGGTAAAATAGCCACGCATTTTTTTGCCAAATGCCTGGAATGCCAACCGCAGATCTTCAAAAATAAAATCAGGCAACACAGTAGCTAACGATGTGCTGGTAATACCCGGTAAATACGAACAATCCGGCAGGGTTGAAGATGTTTTCTTTTCAAACAGATCAACCATACGTTGAGCCGGTGCAACGAATTTACCACCACCTGCTGCGAATGCTTTTTGTTCGATTGACTGTTGAAACTTCAGTAATAGCAACGGATCATTATATAATTCGGAATTTTGGAATTGGGAAATTTTGGAATGGCCTGTTTTTTCAGTAGTTACTTTTCCCAATTTGCCTTTTAACTTTTCAAAATAAAGAACGGCATCTTTCACGTCTACAGTTACTACCATGCCGCTATTGGCAAATGCATTGTTTCGTTTTGAAGGGCTCCATCCATTTACCACTAATTCGCCCGGAGATGTAGCAGCAGGTGCAATAATACCACCAGGGCACATACAAAAACTGAAGACACCTTTTCCTTTTACCTGCTCCACCAAACTATAGGAGGCAGGCGGAAGAAATTCATCACGTACCGGGCAGCGGTATTGAATGGAATCGATCAATGCCTGCGGATGTTCGATCCGTACACCCAATGCAAAGGGTTTGGCTTCGATGAGAATATTATTTTGATGCAGTAGTTCAAAAATATCTCTTGCACTGTGGCCGGTGGCAAGTACAACTGCATCGGCTTGCAGTATTGCATTGTGGTTGATCTCGATTCCTTTTAAACTTTCATTCTCAACAATGAAATTGGTGAGTTTTGTTTCAAAATGGATTTCACCACCACAACTCAAAATAAATTCCCGCATGGCAGTAATAATGTGGGGCAGTTTATTGGTGCCAATATGCGGATGACTTTGATATAAAATTTTTTCATCGGCTCCAAAACGTACAAAGAGTTGAAGAATACGATCAATGCTTCCCCGTTTACTGCTGCGTGTATAGAGTTTCCCATCGCTGTATGTACCAGCTCCTCCTTCGCCAAAACAATAATTACTCTCGGGATTTACTTCTCCTTCTTTATTAAGTGCCGCTAAATCACGCCGGCGTGCACGCACATCTTTCCCCCGCTCAATCACAATGGGTTTAATGCCCAGTTCAATAAAACGCAGTGCTGCAAATAAACCTGCAGGACCTGCACCAACAATGATCACTTTATGATTGGCTGCATGTACATCACGAAATGTAAAATGGGTTTTTTCCCGTTCTGCAACAGGTTCATCAATAAAAGCCTTTACGGTGAGGTTGATCCATGCCTGCCTGCTTCTTGCATCAATCGATTGTTTCAGTATATGAAACCCATTGACGGCATTCACAGCAACAGCGGCTGAAGCAGCAATTTTTTCGGAAATAATTGAAGTATCGCTTGCCTCAGAAGGCAGCAGGCGGAGTGTAATTTGTTGTTGCATGTGTGTCAGGCAGTTAACCTAAAAACAATTGATTGTTTACAAAGATAGCTTCAAAAACGGGAGTGGTAAATTATGTATTTCATCTCTAAAAAACATTTTTTTTGTGCATCTAAAAACTGTTACCTTTCATTGGTTACTCCTGCTACATGAATAATCGACTTACTAATTCTATTCTTGCGATCTGCGTTTCGTTAGTTCTCTCCTGCAATCCGGTGTACAGGGCTGCATCCGTACAGTATAAAGATTACCAGGTTGGCAATGTTCAAAAAGACTCTTCACTCCAATTGTTTTTACAGCCTTATATAGATAGTGTGAACAGCAGTATGAATACAGTAATTGCCCAACTGGCGGTGGATGTTGATAAACGACAGCCTGAATGTACTTTGGGTAACCTGATGGCCGATGCAATGAAGCAGATGGGCGAAAAATATTACAATACAACCATTGATGCTGCACTTGTGAATTATGGGGGTATTCGTATTTCCATTGTAAAAGCAGGAGCAATTACCCGGGGCAAGGTATTTGAAATGATGCCTTTCGACAATATCATTGTGCTGCAGAAGCTCAGTGGTACTGTGTTGAAAGAATTGCTGGATCATATTGCTGCCAGAGGTGGTTGGCCTGTTGCAGGAATTTCAATGCAGATCAAAAATAAAAAAGCTGAAAGTATTACGATCGGTGGAAAAGCATTGGATCTGAATGCAGTTTATATGATTGCTAATTCAGACTATGTAGCGAATGGAGGTGATGATTGTGCAATGCTGCGAACCATTCCACAAATAAATAATGGCGTTTTGTTCAGAGATGCGTTGATCGAATATTTTTCATGGTTTACAAAAGAAGGAAAACAAATTTCAATGACGCTTCAAAACAGGGTTACCTATGCTCAATAGAAGAAGCTTTTTGCAACAGTCGGCATTTGCAACAGCAGCATTGGTTGCCAATAAAATTGTTGCGGCAGAAGAAATGGCTGTGCAGCGGTTGGTGATATTACATACCAATGATGTGCATAGCCGGCTCGATCCGTTTCCAATGGATGGCAGCCGTAACCAGGGGCTCGGCGGTGTGGCAGCAAGAGCAAAAATGATCAATGACATCCGTGCGAACGAACAACATGTATTGTTGCTGGATGCAGGTGATATTTTCCAGGGTACACCTTATTTTAATTTGTACAAGGGTGAGCCGGAGATGAAAGCCATGCAGCAAATGGGCTACGATGCCTGCACCATGGGTAATCATGATTTTGATGCAGGGCTTGAAAACTTTGCCACACAGCTGGCAAAAACTTCGTTCCCGGTTTTGTTGTGTAATTACGACTTTACCGGAACACCCATGGAAAATAAATCACTTCCTTACAAAATTTTTAAGAAGGGAAAACTGAAGATCGGCGTTACAGGTGTGGGGATTGAGATGAAAGGATTGGTGCCTGATAATTTATATGGTAACACCAGGTATCTCGATCCGGTGCAGCAGCTCAATCAAACAGCTGCTTTGCTGAAACGGGAAAAAGATTGTGATATGGTGATTTGTTTGTCGCATTTGGGATATCAATACCGTGAAAATGCAAACCGCATCTGTGATCTTATTCTTGCAAAAGAAACTGAACATGTGGATTTGATCATTGGTGGTCATACACATACGTTCTTAAATGAACCAGTGTTAGTGAAAAATAAAATTGGTGCTGATGTATTGATCAATCAGGTGGGTTGGGGAGGCATCCAGTTAGGGCGTTTGGATTATGAATTTTTGCGATATAAGCAGAATAATCTGGCAGAAGCAAAAACACTTTTAATAGATAAAAAAACAGGGTAATAAAAAATTTTTTTTTCCACAAAAAGTGTTGATATTCGCTCTCCCCACAAAGATTTTCTATGATGAATCTCATTCTAGAAAATTACCAGAGAGACAGAACAGGAAGAACATTATTAACTCATTATATAAACTGCTTTTGGAACAATGACGAAAACGGCTGATCAAGTATGGAAAAGTTGTTTAACCATCATTAAGGATATAGTAGAATGGCAACATTTCAAAACATGGTTTGAACCGATCAAACCGGTAGAGTTAAAAAATAAGATCCTTACGATTCAGGTTCCAAGTCAATTCTTTTTTGAATACCTGGAAGAACATTACGTGACGTTGCTTGCAAAAACATTGAAACGTGAATTGGGGAAAGATGCGAACCTGGAATACCGCATCATGATGGATAGCGGTAATAACAACAATCAACCCATTACCATGGATGTTCCTGGTCATGGTTATAAAACTTACACAAATAACGAAATGGATTTTCCGTTGGTCATAAGCAACCCTGTTAAGAACCCGTTTGTAATTCCGGGTTTGAAGAAGGTGCAGATCGATCCGCAGCTGAATCCAAATTATACATTCGATTCATTTATTGAGGGTGATTGTAACCGTGTTGCCCGCCGGGCCGGTAAAACAGTTGCTGATAAACCGGGCGCAACATCTTTTAACCCGCTGGTTATTTACGGTGGAGTAGGATTGGGCAAAACACATCTTGCACAAGCCGTAGGGAATGAAGTGAAACGTCAGCATCCGAACAAGGTGGTGTTGTATGTAAGCTCTGAAAAATTCATTAACCAGTTTGTTGATCACAGCCGTAATAATGCCATCAACGATTTTATTCATTTTTACCAGTTGGTAGATGTGTTGATCATTGATGATGTGCAGTTCTTTAACCGTGCGGAAAAATCACAAGATGCCTTTTTTGCCATTTTTAATCATTTACACCAAAGTGGTAAGCAATTGATTCTCTCATCAGATAAACCACCCAAAGATCTCGAAGGAGTGCAGGAGCGTTTGCTCAGCCGTTTCCGTTGGGGACTGAGTGCCGATCTTCAAATGCCGGATTACGAAACCCGCATTGAGATACTGGAGAAGAAAATGAAAAACGACGGGCTGGAGATGCACAAGGATGTGGTAAAATACATTGCTTATAACATCAACACCAATATTCGTGAGCTGGAAGGCGCCCTTATTTCATTATTGGCACAATCCTCGCTGAATAAAAAAGAGATCGATCTGGATCTTGCTAAAAAAGTGTTGAAGAATTTCGTTAAAACATCATCGAAAGAAATTACAATCGACGCCATTCAGAAAATGGTGTGCGATTACTTTGACGTGCCGTACGAAAAGCTGCTGCAAAAAACACGTAAGCGTGAAATTGTACAGGCCCGCCAGATTACCATGTATTTGGCCAAAACGTTTACAAAAAATTCATTAAAAACGATTGGTGAGCATTTTGGAGGTCGTGATCATACAACTGTGATCCATTCCTGCCAAACAGTGAAGGACCTGATGGATACCGACAGTATGTTTAAAGAAAGCGTACTGGAGCTGCAGCAGAAAGTACAATTGGCCGCCATGTAAAAAATCGTTTTTAAAAATAGTTGATCCCGGATTCATTCTTTGAAATCCGGGATTTGTTTTTTTGGCACTTTAACTGCAGACAACTATTTTTGCAACCCCAATGGGAAACTGCCTCGGCAGGAAGGATCGGGAAGTAGCGCAGGCCGGTAGCGCACCTGGTTTGGGACCAGGGGGTCGCAGGTTCGAATCCTGTCTTCCCGACAAGCAAAAGAGTGAAGTGAAAGCTTCGCTCTTTTTTATGCCACTAATAGATTTTTAAAGGAATTTTATCCGGCAATCATTTCTCTTGCGGTAACCAGTGAAGAGTCGGAAGGTTTTTCGCCGCTCAGCATTCGAGCAATGGTTTCAACCTGTTCTTCTTTACTTAACAGCCTGATGCGTGTTTTAATGCCGGTTTTATCTTCTTGCTTATACACAAAATAATGTGCCGCAGCTTTAGCAGCAATTTGCGGAAGATGCGTAATAGTGATCACTTGATGTTTGGCTGAAAGTTCTTTGAGCAGAATACCAACTTGTTTTGCTGCTTCGCCGCTGATACCTGTATCAATTTCATCAAACAACATGGTTGGTAATGCAATACTTTTTGCCACCAGCGATTTGATGCACAGCATCAACCGGCTTAATTCACCACCGCTGGCAACTTTACTGATGGGCTCAAAGCGATTGCTTTTGTTCGCATCAAACAAAAAGCTGATCTCATCTTTTCCATATTGGTTCAGCGAAGCAGTGTTGAGTTCTACCTGCAAACGTGCGTTGGGCATACCTACCTGCTGCAGCAATACATTCACCTGCTTGGCAAAACTGACGGATTGTTTCAATCGTTTTGTATGAATGAGTTCAGCTTCTGTTTCCAGTTGCTGCTGTAGCTGTGCTTTTTCTTTTTCTTTTTCAACAATGGATTGTTCCATATTCAACACTACCTGTAACTGCTCTTCCAGTTGCTGTTGTATGTACAGCAGTTCGTTGGTTGATTGTACATTGTGTTTTTTCTGCAGTTTATAGCCAATCGCCAGCCGGTCGTTGATGAACTGCATTCTGGCTTCATCAACCGTAATACTGTTTTGCAGATGATCAAGGTCTGAGGCAATATCACTTAACTCAATTTGCACCGATTGTAAACGATCGGTAATACTGCCAAGATCGGCATGTATCTGTTTGTATTGTTGTAACCGTTGCAGCAACGATTTTAATTGTTGTACAACAGGTGTTTCACCGTCTTTCAGCAATTGAACAGCATCGGTAAGTACAGTTGCAATTGAACCTGCATTACTTAATAGTTGTAATTCCTGGTCCAGCTCTTCCAATTCATTTTCGCTGAACGAAGCTTCTAACAGTTCGTCTAATAAAAACTGTTTGTAATCTTGCTCCCGCTGCAATTGCTGTTGCTCGTCTTTGAGCTGTTGCAGCTCTTTCTGCAACTTTGCAAACTGGAGATAGTGTTGGCGGTACTGCTCCACATCTTTATCGCAACCCGCCAATGCGTCTAGTACTTCACGTTGAAAATCTTCTTCGCCCAATTCAAGTGTATCGAATTGTTGATGCAGATCAACCAGCATCGATGTTAACGCTTTCAACTGTGTTAAGTTAACGGGCGTATCATTGATGAAAGCTCGTGATTTTCCATTTGCTGTAATTTCCCTGCGCAGGATCAGTTCGGCTTCCTCATCAATTTCGTTTTCACGAAGCCAGCTATTTATTTTTTGATTGCCGACTGTTGAAAACATCGCTTCAACAATACATTTTTTTTCACTGTCTTGTAAACTGCTGCTGTCGGCACGGTTGCCCAGTACCAATCCTAAAGCACCAAGTAAAATTGATTTACCGGCGCCGGTCTCACCGGTAATGGTATTGAGCTGCGGTTGAAACTCAACTTTCAGTTCATCAATAATGGCGAAGTTTTGTATGGATAATTGTTGCAGCATTCAGAATTTCAAAACTAAATCAAAGAAAGGATAAAGAAAGAAGCCGTTGAAAAAAATCAACAATAAAAAAGGGCGCTTTAAGCGCCCTTCTAAATATCTGTTCAATCAATTATGGTTCAACTGAATCATTCAGATCGGCATCAACAAGGATACGACCACAGTTTTCGCATACAATGATCTTTTTGTGTTGCTTAATTTCACTTTGGCGTTGTGGAGGAATAGTATTGAAACAACCACCACAGCTTTCACGCTCAATAGGTACTACCGATAAACCGTTGCGGTAGCTGCTGCGGATTCGGTCGAAGCTTGCCAACAAACGATCTTCTACTGCTTCACGGGCTGCATCAACCAGTCCACGCAATTGTGTTTCTTCTTTTTCAGTATCAGCTACAATTTTATCAAGCTCTGCTTTCTTGTGCTCGAGATTCTTTTCTTTTACAGCAATTGCTTTCTTCGCTTTTTCCAGCACTTCACTTTTTTCGATCAACTCTTCGTTCGCATCTTTGATATGCTTTTCTGCAAGTTTGATTTCCAAACCCTGCATTTCAATTTCTTTGTTGATCGCTTCAAACTCCCGGTTATTCTTTACGTTCTCACTTTGCTTCTCGTATTTTTTTTCGAGAGCCTGAGCTTCTTTGATCGCTTCTTTTTTGCTTTCGATGAATTCCTGGATACCGTTGATCTCTTCTTCAATACGGTTTTTGCGTGCATTCAATCCTTCAATCTCATCTTCAAGGTCTTTTACTTCCATCGGTAATTCACCTTTCAGTATCTGGATCTCATCCAGCTTGCTTTCAATTTTCTGCACACGAATCAGTGCCTTCAGTTTTTCTTCTACAGAATACTCTTTTGTAGTAGCCATATTTGTGTTTGAAGTTTTTTGCTGTTAACTCATTACTGATTACCCCTCATTCATTTGTAATACCCGACAGGGTTCGTTTTCACACCAGTTTTGAGGACGGCAAAGGTAGGGAATTTCCCGCTCAAATGTTCTGCCAATAAATCGATTGTAAACTGTTCACTTTCCCAATGCCCGATGTCGGCCAGGAGCAGACGGTTTTCGGCATCGAAAAACTCATGGTATTTCACATCGCCGGTAACAAAAGCGTCTGCACCGGCTGCCAAAGCTGTTTTGGTTAAAAAGCTGCCGGCACCCCCGCACAGAGCAACTTTGTGCACCGGTTTTTCCCGGTTTGTATGGCGAATTACCTCCAAATGAAATTGATTCTTAAGTAATTCCAGAAATTTGGACGGAGGCATGCTGGTTGGCAAATCGCCGATTAAACCGGCTCCGGTTGATTGGTGGTTATTGTCGAGCCGTATCACATCATAGGCTACCTCTTCATAAGGATGCGCTTTGATCATGGCCGAAAGAATGCCCGGCTCCAGCCAGGCCGGAAAGATCACTTCTATTTTTATTTCTTCTTCTTCGTGCCGGCGACCAATTTCGCCCACAAATGGATTACTTCCTTCCGATGCTTTGAAGGTTCCTTTCCCGGCGGCATTAAAACTACATTCGCTGTATTGGCCAATATGTCCGCCGCCTGCCTCAAAAATAGCGGCTCGTACAAATTCGGCATGGGTAACGGGTACAAAGCAGAACAGTTTTTTTAGCAAACCGGTTTTCGGTTGCAGAATACGGCAGTTGGTAAGCCCCAGTTTTTCAGCCATACGTCCGTTTACGCCGGTAAGTACATTATCTAAATTGGTATGAATGGCGTAAATGGCCACATCATTTTTAATGGAAGCAATGATGGCCTTTTCAACATAATTCTTTCCCGTAATTCGTTTCAGCCCGCTGAATACAATGGGGTGATGTGCCACCACAAGGTTGAAGCCTTTGGCTTTCGCTTCCAGTACTACGTCTTCAGTAGCATCGAGACTTACCAGTACACCGGTACATTCCCAGTTGACCGAACCAGTGAGTAACCCTGCGTTATCATAGCTTTCCTGGAGGGAAGGCGGAGCCAATGTTTCTAAAAAACGGATAATATCAGCAATTTGCATACAGTAAAAATAAGATAATTCAGCAGGAAGCGTTTACTGAAGGGGCTAACTGTTTGAAAACCCGTTTACTACATTTTTACGTACTTCTACTGTTAGCGGTTCAGCAAACAAATTGTAGTTTTATACTTCGTTAATTAAAATCTATGAGGCAGTTATTTATTCTTACAATAGCGATCTTGCTGCTTACCGGCTGCAAAAAAGCCATTAAGCGAACGCAGGAGCAAATTGCCGAAACCCTGATTGTAAAAGCAATTACTGATGGACGATGGCTGGTGAGTGTTTACAAAGAGGGTAGCAACGATTATAAACCTGAATTTGATGGTTATGAGTTTCAGTTTAAAACTGATCGCAAGGTGGATGCTGTGAAAAATTCTTTCGTTGAATCAACCGGCACCTGGAATGAAGACCGTGTGAACGTTGCCATCATTGCTGATTATCCTGCGAATGCAAGTGCAACCTTGCAACGCCTCGATGGAAACTGGAAATTGAAAAGCAGTACCTGGACATGGGTAAAAGCTGAACAAACCATTGACGGGAAACTGGTGGTGCTGGAGTTGACGAAGAAGTGATGAAATGCGTTTTCGTTTGTGATTAATAATTTTCTATGCATAACCCACAATATATTACCGATAGTGAAGGTAAAAAGCTTTCAGTTGTGCTGCCCATAAAGGAGTATCAAAAAATGCTGGAAGATTTGGAAGAGTTGGATGATTTACGACTTTATGATGAAGCAATGGCTGTGAATGAGCCTTCCATACCTATTGACAAAGCTTTTCAGCAAATTGAAGAAAAGCGAAAAAAGAAATAATGCCTTATCAACTCACCATCAGGCCAAAGGCAATTAAAGTGTTGGAAAAAATAAATGAGCCTGATTATTCTGCAATTAAAAAAGCGATTTACAAATTAGCGGATGATCCCAGACCTGCGGGTTGCAAATAATTAAAAGGCAGAAGCGGTTGGCGTATACGCTCAGGCAACTATCGTATTATTTATAATATTTTCGATCAAATACTTACCGTAGATGTAATTGCGGTTGGGCATCGAAAAGATATTTATGAATGAGATTTTTTTTTGTTGTTCAACGATTGAAAACAACTGGAACGAAATAGCAAAATCAAATCACTTCATCTGCTTCTTAATCATCTCTGTAAAAACAATCGCTGCTTTCTTGCGGTAACTTTCTTTGGGCCATGTGATCGATGCCTGGCTGATGATGTTGAGTCCTTTAATGGGAATGGTTTTCAACGTTTGTCTTCCTTTGGCTGCAGCCACTGTCATGATGGTGCAAAAATTTCCTGTCTCCACTAACTGTAACAACGTATTAATATCATTCAGCTCCATCTTAATATTCGGCTGAATATTATTTTCTGCTAATGCTTCATTCAAAAAATGCCGTGTATGAAATCCTTTGGCCGGCAGCACCAGCGGAATATCTTTCAACTCTTTCAACAGAATTGTATTCTTTTCAGCAACAGAATTCGATGGATGCACCACCAACGTTAAAGGGGATTCATACAAACGTTGTGAAATAAACATATCGTTATCCTGCAATTCCAAAAACGAAAGCAGGAAATCAACCCTTGTGGTTTTGAGTTTATCCAGCAGATCTTCTGATGTACCAAATTCAACAATAATTTTCACCTCGGGGTATTGTGCAGAAAATTGCACCAGCACAGGCGTCAGCAAAGTAGACAAACCGTATGTAACCCCGATCCGCAGTTCCCCTGTCTTTAATCCTTTCAAATCATCAATCACAGCCCTGCCACTTTCTGCATCCGAAACGGTGAGCCGGGCAAAGGGCAAAAACTGGCTGCCTGCCTCAGTCAACCGCACCCGTTTGCCGATTCGGTCGAACAAAGGCATGCCCAATTCATCTTCCAGTTGTTTGATTTGCTGACTGAGCGTACTCTGGCTGATGTACAGGGTATGAGCCGCCTCAGTAAAGTTGAGCAGCTCGGCCGAACGGATGAAATAACGAAGTTGACGAAGTTCCATGTTTCTAAATCGGTTTTATCAATGGATGTAATAGAAAAATAAGGTTATACAAATTTAGGAAATCAGGTTAAATTTGAACCCTCATCGGCGAATGCTTGCCTTGATAAGGTTGCCAACCTTATCTGTAATCAAGCAAAAGAAGGCTTCGCTAAAAAAGGTTGGCAACCTTTGAGTACTATTTTTAAAACTATTCAAATCGAAAGAATATGAGTCATACGCCAACAACATTGTTCGATAAAGTGTGGGATTCGCATGTAGTCCGCAAGATCGAAGATGGTCCAGATGTGTTTTTTATCGATCGTCATTTTATTCATGAAGTAACAAGCCCGGTTGCATTTCTTGGTTTGGAAAATCGTGGGTTGAAAGTGATGTATCCCGAAAAAACATTTGCAACAGCCGATCACAACACACCAACCATTAACCAGCATTTGCCGGTGCAGGATCCGCTTTCTGCTAACCAGTTAAAAGCATTGGAAACAAACTCTGCGAAGTATGGTATTTCGCATTGGGGTTTGGGTAATCCGAAGAATGGTATTGTGCATGTGGTAGGTCCTGAAAACGGTATCACACTTCCAGGTATGACGATTGTTTGTGGTGACTCACATACATCAACACATGGTGCGTTTGGTGCTATTGCGTTTGGTATTGGTACAAGTGAAGTGGAGATGGTTCTTTCTTCACAGTGTATCATGCAGCCAAAGCCAAAGAAAATGCGCATTACTATTAATGGCAAGTTGGGTAAGGGTGTTGTGCCAAAAGATGTGCCGTTGTTTATCTTATCACAAATTTCTGCAAGCGGTGCGACTGGTTACTTTATTGAATTTGCAGGTGAAGTGTTTGAGAATATGAGCATGGAAGGCCGTATGACGGTGTGTAATCTTTCCATTGAAATGGGTGCACGTGGTGGTATGGTTGCTCCCGATGAAACAACATTTAATTATCTGAAAGGAAAAGACCTTGCACCAAAAGGCGAGGCTTGGGATAAAGCATTGGCTTACTGGAAAACATTAAAGAGTGATGCTGATGCGCAATTTGATCTGGAGTTAAGTTTTTCTGCAGACCAGATTGAACCACAAATCACTTACGGAACAAATCCCGGCTTAGGTACAGGTATTACCCATACAATTCCTACAGCTGCTGAAGTAAAAGATGGCGAAGCTTCTTATAAAAAATCGCTGGCGTACATGGGCTTTGCTGAAAATGAAAAGATCATTGGTAAGCAGGTTGATTATGTGTTCTTGGGAAGTTGTACCAACGGACGTATTGAAGATTTCAGAGCATTTGCAAGTATTGTAAAAGGAAGAAAGAAAGCCGATAATATTACTGCATGGTTAGTGCCCGGTTCACACATTGTTGAACAGCAGATCAAAGAAGAAGGTATTCTTGATGTATTAACGGAAGCAGGTTTCCAGTTACGTCAGCCCGGTTGTTCTGCATGTCTGGCAATGAACGATGATAAAATTCCTGCCGGTAAATATGCAGTGAGTACAAGTAACAGAAACTTCGAAGGTCGCCAGGGACCTGGTGCAAGAACATTGCTTGCAAGTCCGTTGGTAGCTGCAGCTGCTGCTGTTACAGGCGTAGTAACTGATCCGAGAGAGTTGATGAATTAAAAGATAATGTCGGATGTAGGATGTCTGATTTAGGATGTCTGAATTCCGGTAAAACTTAACAATAATCAGGGTGTTTTAAATCATACATCCTACATCAGAAATCAGACATAAACTTATGGCATACGATAAATTTACAGTCCTCACCAGCACAGCGGTTCCCATGCCGATTGAGAATGTGGACACAGATCAAATTATTCCTGCACGTTTCTTAAAAGCAACCAAGCGTGAAGGTTTTGGCGATAATCTTTTCCGTGACTGGCGTTATAACGGTGACGATACACCGAAACAGGATTTCGTGTTGAACAACCCCATTTACTCCGGTAAAATTTTAGTCGGCGGTAAAAACTTCGGCAGTGGCAGTAGTCGTGAACATGCGGCCTGGGCTATTTACGATTACGGTTTCCGTTGTGTGATATCGAGCTTCTTTGCCGATATCTTCAAAGGCAATGCACTCAACATTGGTATTTTGCCTGTAACAGTTAGTCCGGAGTTTTTGGATAAAATTTTCAAGGCAATTGAAGCCGATCCAAAAGCTGAACTGGAAGTAAATCTTCCGGAGCAAATAGTGACAATTGTTGCAACAGGTGAAAAAGAATCGTTCGACATTAACGGCTATAAAAAACACAACATGATGAATGGTTTCGATGATATCGATTACCTGCAATCGATGAAAAGCGGTATCGAAACCTTCGCAGAAAAAAGTTTGTACTAAGCTCTTATCCCTCAAGCAACCATGCCTCACAACCAACGTTACATCGAAATAATGGATACAACACTCCGTGATGGTGAACAAACCAGCGGTGTATCTTTTTCTGCATCGGAAAAATTAACGATTGCACAATCACTATTAACCGAAGTGAAAGTGGATCGTATTGAAATTGCTTCGGCCCGTGTATCGGAAGGAGAATTTGATGCGGTGAAACGCATTACCAAATGGGCAAAGACAAATGGGATGCTCAACAGGATTGAAGTGCTCACATTTGTAGATGGTGATGTGTCGGTTGAATGGATGGTGAGAGCTGGCGCAAAGGTGGCGAACCTGTTAACCAAAGGTTCGTTGAATCATCTTACACACCAGCTCAAGAAAAAACCGGAGCAACACTTTGCAGAAATTGCAGAAGTGATCAAGTTGGCAAAAAAGAAAGGCATTGAAACAAATGTCTATCTCGAAGACTGGAGCAATGGTATGCGTCATTCAAAAGCATACGTTTTTCAATACCTCGATTTTATTGTAACACAGCCTGTAAAACGTGTGATGTTGCCCGATACATTAGGCATCTTGACACCTGCTGAAGTGTATGATTTCATTTCTGAAATTGTACAGCGTTATCCCGGTACGCATTTCGATTTTCATGGACATAATGATTACGATCTTGGTACAGCCAATGTAATGGAAGCCTTGCGTGCTGGTGCGCATGGATTGCATTTAACGGTGAATGGTATGGGCGAACGTGCAGGGAATGCACCGTTGGCAAGTGCTATTGCGGTGATGCATGATTTTATGCCAAATATCAAATCATCGGTAGTAGAAAAATCGTTGTACCGCATCAGCCGCTTGGTGGAAACATTTTCAGGAATCCGTATTCCGGCAAACAAACCGGTTGTGGGCGAAAATGTATTTACACAAACAGCAGGTATTCATGCCGATGGTGATAAGAAGAATAAATTATACTTCAGTGATTTGATGCCGGAGCGTTTCGGTCGTCAGCGCAAATATGCATTGGGCAAAACAAGTGGTAAAGCCAACATCGAAAATAATCTTGCACAGTTAGGTATTCAGTTGAGCGATGCTGATCTGAAAAAAGTAACGCAACGCATCATTGAACTAGGCGATAAAAAAGAAGTGGTAACACAGGCCGATCTGCCGTACATCATTTCTGATATTCTCGATAGTAATACCATCCAGGATAAAGTACGTGTAGAAAATTATGTGCTTACCCATTCAAAAAATCTTCGCCCATCTGTTACACTTCATTTGAGTATTGATGGCGAAACATTTGAAGAACATGCGCAGGGCGATGGACAGTACGATGCCTTCATGAATGCATTGAAGAAAATTTACAAACAAAAGAAAATTGAATTACCACTGCTTACCGATTATGCAGTGCGTATTCCTCCCGGTGGTAAGAGTGACGCCTTGTGCGAAACCATTATTACCTGGGCACAGAACAACAAAGAATTTAAAACACGTGGTCTCGACAGCGATCAAACAGTATCGGCTATTAAGGCAACACAAAAAATGTTGAATATTATAGTGAGTGGAGAGTAGTGAATGGGAAAAGCCACTTGATGGATTGCAACTCACGATTCACGCCTTACGACTCACGTTTCTCAAATACAAACAAGTTCAAGCAGAATAACAATGGCAACAAAACACATTTTAATTGTTCCGGGCGATGGTATCGGACAGGAAGTAACAGCAGTAGGGAAGAAAGTATTGGATAAAATAGCAGCAAAGTTTGGTCACACATTTACCTACGATGAAGCATTGATTGGTCATGTGGCGATTGAAGCAACAGGTGTTCCATTGCCTGATGAGTCGTTAGAGAAAATGCGTAAGTCAGAT
Source organism: Bacteroidota bacterium (assembly GCA_023428755.1). GTDB lineage: Bacteria > Bacteroidota > Bacteroidia > Chitinophagales > Chitinophagaceae > Lacibacter. The sequence continues at coordinate 38,101 of JAEYWX010000013.1, read as the reverse complement.
GCAGTGCTGTTTGGTGCAGTGGGTCATCCGAAATATGATAATGATCCTTCGGCTAAAGTTCGTCCTGAGCAAGGTTTGCTGAAGATGCGAAAGGAACTTGGATTGTATGCCAATCTTCGTCCCATTAAATTATTTGATGAGTTGTTAGGTGCATCCAGCATCAAACCCGAAATTTTAAAAGGTGCAGACATTTTGTTCTTCCGTGAATTGACCGGTGATATTTATTTTGGCGAAAAAGGACGTAAGAACAATGGTGACACCGCTTATGATATTGCAGAGTACAGCCGTTACGAAGTAGAGCGTATTGCACGCAAAGCTTTTGAAGCAGCACGCACACGTAAAAAGAAATTGTGTTCGGTTGATAAAGCCAATGTAATTGAAACTTCACGTTTGTGGAGAGAAGTGATTCAGAAAGTAGCGTTGGAATATCCAGATGTGGAAGTAGAGCATCAGTTTGTTGATGCAACTGCGATGTTGCTCATTAAAGATCCACGCCGTTTTGATGTGGTGGTAACAGCGAATTTGTTTGGCGACATTTTAACCGATGAAGCTTCACAGATTGCAGGTTCAATGGGTATGCTGGCGAGTGCATCTATTGGCGACGGTACAGGTGTGTACGAACCTATCCATGGTTCGGCGCATGATATTACAGGCAAGGGCGTAGCCAATCCGTTGGCTTCTGTACTTTCTGCTGCTTTATTGTTAGATATTTCTTTCGGTATGAAAGCCGAGTCAGAAGCGGTGATCAATGCCGTAGATAAAGTATTAAAAGATGGTTACCGTTCACGTGATATCGCCGATACGACAACGCCGGCCGATAAAATTCTTGGAACGGATGCTATGGGTGAGCAGGTCCTGCTCCATATTTAAAAGGAAAAATGAACAGAAGAGGGGCATTGAAAAATGCTCCTTTTTTGTTTAACAAAATGCTGCTACAATTGTAATAGCAATATCAAATCATTAAATAGTATGAATATTCAAATTGGACAAAAAGCCCCCGATTTCACGTTGTATGATAGTGAAAGAAACAAAGTAAGTCTGGCTGACTTTAAAGGTAAAAATGTGTTGATCCTGTTTTATCCGCAGGCATTTTCCAGTACCTGTACCGAAGAATTGTGTACAGTTCGGGACGATATTGCCCGTTACAGCAATGCCAATGCGCAGGTGCTGGGTATTTCCGTTGATTCGATCTTTACCCTGAAACGTTACAAAGATGAGCAGGGCTACAACTTCCCCCTGTTGAGCGATTTTAACAAAGAGGTTTCTGCTGCTTACGATTCGTTGTACGAAAACTGGATTTTTGATATGAAAGGTGTATCAAAAAGAAGTGCGTTTGTGATTGATAAAGAAGGCGTTATTCAATACACCGAACTGGTGGAAGTAAAAGATGCCGTGCCTGATTTTGAGGCAATTAGCAAAAAGCTGGAAGAGCTGAGCTAAGTTAAATTCTGCAGGAGGAAGATAAGTAGAACTACTAAATTGTCTTCCTCCTGTTAAGATTTGTGAAAAAAAGCTTGTAAATTGCCAATAATAAAATTAAGTTTGCTTCGTTGAAACGGATTTTAACCATAGTAGCCTGTATCCTTTTGATAACCACAGCAACCACGGCCCAGTCTAACAGAACACCGGCTGGAAACGCTGAAAATGTGGTTAAGGTGGTTCGTTTTTTCCCCAACCCAGCTTCTTCTTTCATCAATTTCGAATTCAAAGACATTACACTCTCCGAATACTCCTTTAAAATTTTCAATTTTATCGGTAAGAAAGTTGTAGAGATCAATAACCTCACGCCACGTACAGTTGTAAACCTCAACGATTTTTTCCGTGGTGTTTATATTTTCCAGCTCACCGACCGCAACGGTAAAGTTGTTGAAAGCGGTAAGTTTCAGGTGGTGAAATAATCCTTTGTTTCTGGTTTGAAGTTTCTGGTTTCAGGTTGATGAAGAACCTCAACATGCCATTTACATCCAATTTGCAATTGGCAGCAAGTAACAAAAAACTAAGAACCAGAAACCAGTAATTTCTTAGAGCACCTGCACAATCAAAAACTTCAAATAATGTGTGTTCTCCCAACCCCACACAATCGGGTGGTCGGAGCTTTGCGTTTGAAAGGTGACCTGGCGTAATTGCCGGCGGGCATCTTTCGCCGCCATTTGAATGATCTCTAAAAACAGATCGGGTTGTACAAGATTGGTGCAGGAAGATGTAACCAGAAACCCGCCAGGCTTTACCAATTTCATACCACGCAGGTTAATTTCTTTGTAGCCGGTGATGGCTTTTTGAATCGTTGCTCTTGATTTGGTGAACGATGGAGGATCGAGCATCACCACATCGTATTGCTTGCCTTCCCTCACCCATGTCTTCAATACATCAAATGCATTTACACATTCGAATTTGCATTTATCGGCCACGTCATTCAGTTCAGCATTTTTGTTACACATAGCAATGGCGCTTTCAGAAATATCTAAACCATGCACACTCTTTGCTCCATATTTCGCTGCATGAATTTCAAATGTGCCGGTATAGGTAAACGCACCTAATACGTCTGCATCTTTTACAATATGCTGTATATGCCGGCGGTTGTCCTGTTGATCCAGGAAGTAACCTGTTTTTTGTCCATTGGCAATATCAACATGAAATTGCAATCCATTTTCATTGATGATGATATTGGTATCGAAAGGGTCACTCAAAAATCCTTTCTTCTGTTCCATGCCTTCCAGTTCACGGATCGGCACATCGTTGCGTTCGTAAATCCCTTTCGGTTGAAAGATCTGGTTGATGGCTTTTACAATGGCATCTTTCCACAGGTCAATACCCAGCGCCAATGTCTGGATCACAAAATAATCATTGAATTTATCAATAATCAGTTGTGGTAAACCATCTGCTTCACCAAAAATGAGGCGACAGTTTTCTTTATATCCCATTTGCCGGCGATGCTTCCATGCTTCATTCAGCTTCCGCAAAAAGAAATCATCATTGATCTCTTCATTCTTTTTTCTTGTAAGAATACGTACCAGTATCTGCGATTTGGGGTTGAAATATCCTCTTCCCAAAAATTTATCATCATGCGTATGTACATCTACAATGGCACCTGCTTCTGCATTTCCTTCCACCCGGTTTACTTCGTTGGCAAACACCCACGGATGTCCGTTGGCAACACGTTGAGAGATCTTTCTGTTGAGCGTCACTTTTGTCATAGCCGGCAAAGGTATTTTTAAAAAGTGAGTTTCGTGCAACGAAATCGAAAGGCAGCTGGTCAATCAAACAAAAAGCACTCATGAAACTTTATCATGGATTGATAATTCTTTCACTCACCTTATTTGCTGCATGCAGCAAACCGTTTCCTCCACAGGGAAGTTTTCGTGCAAAACTGGTTGCTTCGTTCTGCGCTTTTCACATTGTGCAGATCGAAGATGCCGATGGAAAAGGACGTGGTATGGATTGGACAGACCCCTCCGGAAAGCAATACAAAAATGTATTTACCGTAAAAAATTATTGCGATTTTGGGAAAACAGGCTTGAAAGTTGGCGACAACTTTACGGCCATAATTGTGGAAGAACCGCAGGATACAAATTGTGCGGTATGCATGGGTTTTATGGAAACACCACCGCTGCAATGGAATATTAAAGTGCTGGATTAAGATTGTATGTTTATGTTTAGGTAAGGCATCCGGAAACGGGTGCTTTTTTGTTTTTACTGATTGGTTTTGATAAAGCAGGACAATTTGTCCCAATTCAGCCATTGGCAATATTCTTGACCAGCTTACCTTTGCCGACAATTTTACGTTTTACAGCACAAAAGACGAACGAAATGACAGAACAAAACGCAAACGAAGTAAACAACACTCCTTTCAGTGCCGATATCAACACCGATGAAAATATTGCCGGGGTGAACCACCTCAACGAGCAAATCGCTGAAGAAAGTGAAATGGAAAAGCTGAAAGAAGCAGTGGAAGAGGAAAAAAAGAAATACCTCTACCTCATGGCGGAGTTTGATAATTTCCGTCGCCGTACAGCCAAAGAACGTGTGGAGCAAATGCAAACAGCCGGAAAGGAAGTGATCATTTCACTGCTGGAAGTACTGGATGATGCTGACCGTGCACAAGCTGAACTGGAAAAATCAGGTACAGTAGACGAGGGTGTAAAGCTGGTATTTCATAAGCTCCGTTCCACATTGCAAAATCGTGGTTTGAAAGTAATGGAAGCAAAAGGTCAGCCATTTGATGCAGACAAACACGAAGCCATCACTGAAATTCCTGCACCAACTGAAGAGTTGAAAGGAACAGTGATCGATGAAATTGAAAAAGGATATTTACTCAACGATAAAATTATCCGCTTTGCAAAAGTGGTGGTAGGAAAGTAATTTGAAAATAAATTCAATTTGAAAATTTGAGAATGGATGGCATTAACACATTTTCAAATGCTCAAATTTCCACATTATGAAAAGAGATTTTTACGAAATATTAGGTGTAAGCAAAGGCGCTTCTGCGGATGAAATTAAAAAAGCATACCGCAAAGTGGCGATGCAATATCACCCCGACCGTAACCCAGGAAATAAAGAAGCGGAGGAAAAATTTAAAGAAGCGGCTGAAGCCTACGAAGTATTGAGTGATGCTGATAAAAAAGCACAGTACGACCGGTATGGACATGCGGGTGTAAGCGGGAATGGTCGTGGTGGTTTTGGTGGCGGTCAGAACATGAACATGGATGATATCTTCAGCCAATTTGGAGATATTTTTGGCGATGATGTGTTTGGAAGTTTCTTTGGTGGTGGTCAGCGCCGGGGCGGCGGAGGTGGAAGAGGCCGTGGTGTAAGAGGCAGTAATCTGCGTGTGCGTATTAAACTCAATTACGAGGAAATTGCAAAAGGCGCCAGCAAAACCATCAAAGTAAAGAAACATGTAAGCTGTAACACTTGCGGTGGCAGCGGTGCAAAAGATAAGGCCAGTATGCAAACCTGCGGTACCTGCGGCGGAAGCGGGCAAGTGCGCAGAGTGCAAAACACATTCCTAGGCCAGATGCAAACAGTCACTACCTGTCCGGCATGTAATGGAGAGGGAACGACCATTGCTCACAAATGCGCCAACTGTAAAGGCGAAGGCAGGGTGTATGGCGAAGAAAATATTACCATCGATATTCCGGCGGGAGTGCAGGAAGGCATGCAGCTAAGCGTATCCGGCAAAGGAAATATGGGAGAACGGGGCGGCTCGCCGGGCGATTTAATTGTGCTGATTGAAGAAGAAGCGCATCCGCAATTACATAGGGATGGATTGAACGTGGCGTACGATCTGCACATCTCTTTTCCTGACGCCGTGTTTGGTATCCAGGCTGAAGTGCCTACCATCGATGGTCGTGCAAAAATTAAAATTCCCCCAGGCACACAGAGTGGAAAAGTATTCCGTTTGAAAGGAAAAGGATTCCCCGCATTGCAGAGTTATGAGAAAGGCGATCAGCTGATCTATGTAAATGTGTGGACGCCACAACACTTAACCTCCGATGAAAAAGCAATGCTGGAGAAGTTGCAGCAAAGCCAGAATTTCCATCCCAAGCCGGAGAAAGGCGACAAAGGTTTCTTTGAGCGGGTGAAGGAAATGTTCAGTTAAATGTGTGCGATAAGATATTTGTAAGTGGCGAGCAGTAAATGACTCGCCTCTTTTTTTGCGGGTGAGCCACCCCAAATACAGCGGGTGACTCACCCTTTCATTCCTTATTTTTACGCTTTCCCAATCAATGCACATTCATGAGCAATCAAGTTATTTATTCCATTCCGGCCCGTTTTCGCCGTATTGAAAACATGCACATTCTGTTCTGGCTCATCAAAGATGCTTGCTGGGCACTCAACCTGCGTATCCCGGGTTTGATCATGATCATACCAACGGTGCTGGCGGCCTTGCTCATTACCTGGCAAACCCGAAAAATTATTTCGGAGTTGATCCATAACCTGGCGGTGGTGTTCTGGATCTTTGCGAACTGTACCTGGATGATCGGCGAGTTTTATGGCTGGGACGAAGGAACGTTTGGGCTGCGGCATATGGCATTGATCCCGTTTGGTATAGGCTTGCTCATCCTGTTTGTGTATTATGGAATGTATTATACAAGTCATCGTTTCCGTGCAAAAGTAACCCGGCAGTCAGAAGAAGTGGTGGCTGAAGAACTCACCCATCAAACCGAACAGAAATCAGCCTGATTTCGCTTCGGCAGGTTACCGCTCAATGGTTATCTTTGCGCTCCTTAGCAAACCTTTATGTTGAAGCTGTTAAGTTGGGATAGCGCTTTACTTTTCATTTTCAACATTCAACCTTAAACTTTACTATGTATCGTTCTCATACTTGTGGCGAATTAAGAAGCAATCATTCCGGAACCACTGTAACACTTGCAGGCTGGGTACAAACCGTTCGCAAATTTGGAAGTATTACGTTTATTGATTTGCGTGACCGTTACGGCATTACCCAATTGTTGTTTGGTGAAGAACTGAATAAAGTACTGGATGAAAATCCGCTGGGCCGTGAGTTTGTATTGCAGGCAACCGGTACCGTTAGTGAGCGTAGTAATAAAAACCCCAACATTCCCACAGGTGATGTTGAATTGCTGGTGAGCGAATTTAAAATACTCAACAAGTCAGCTGTTCCTCCATTTACTATCCAGGATGATACGGATGGTGGTGATGATCTGCGGATGAAATACCGTTTCCTCGATCTGCGTCGCAATGCAGTGAAACGGAATCTGGAATTGCGTTATGCCGTAAACCGTGCTGCCAGAAACTATTTGCATGGCAATGGCTTTATGGATATTGAAACGCCGTTCTTAATCAAATCTACTCCCGAAGGTGCAAGAGATTTTGTGGTTCCTTCAAGAATGAATCCCGGACAGTTTTATGCACTGCCACAATCGCCTCAAACATTTAAGCAATTGCTGATGGTAAGTGGTTACGACCGTTACTACCAGATTGTAAAATGTTTCAGAGATGAAGATTTGCGTGCTGACCGTCAGCCGGAGTTTACACAGATCGATTGTGAAATGGCATTTGTAGAGCAGGAAGATATTCTGAACATGTTTGAAGGCATGATCAAATCCATCTTTAAAGAAGTAAAGAACATCGATTATACTGATGCAGTTGAACGCATGACCTGGGAAGAAGCGATGTGGCAATATGGAAACGATAAACCGGATATCCGTTTTGATATGAAGGTTTGCAACATCAAGTTTCCGTCTCATACTTTTCCAACAAAACAAAGTCAAAGCGCATTGATTGATGGCGTGGATTTTAAAGTGTTTGATGAAGCTGAAACCGTACTGGCAATTGCAGTACCAGGTTGCAGCGAATACACACGCAAACAAACCGATGAATTAACAGAGTGGGTGAAACGTCCGCAGATAGGAATGAAAGGTTTGGTGTTCATCAAGTGCAATGCGGATGGTACATACAAAAGCAGCGTCGATAAATTTTACAGCGAAGAAAAATTAAAAGCCATTGCCGATGCTGCGAATGCAAAAGCAGGCGATCTCGTGTTGATTCTGGCAGGGTCAGAAGAACGTACACGCAAAGCCACCAGTGAACTTCGTTCGGAAATGGGCAAACGTTTGGGCTTGCGTAAGGAAAATGAATTTAAATTATTGTGGATACTCGATTTTCCATTGTTTGAATTTGCATTGGAAGATCAAGACGGTGGCGGTGCCGGCCGTTGGGTAGCAAGGCATCATCCGTTTACAAGTCCGAAGCCTTCGCATATTGATATCATGATCAACAATAGTCCAAAGGTTGATGATTTAGATAAATACCTGGAACATCCGTATGCCAACATCAAGGCCAATGCCTACGATATGGTGTTGAACGGAAATGAAATTGGTGGAGGCTCTATCCGTATTTACCAGCGTGAGCTGCAGGAAAAAATGTTTGCAGCGTTGGGTATGGATGCAGAAGAACAGCAACACAAATTCGGCTTCCTGTTAGGTGCGTTTGAATATGGTGCGCCGCCACATGGTGGTATTGCCTTTGGTTTCGACCGTTTGTGTTCGATCCTTGGCGGCAGCGAAAGCATCCGTGATTTTATCGCCTTCCCGAAAAACAACTCCGGACGAGATGTGATGCTGGATGCACCAAGTGAAATTGGCAGCAAACAGTTTGATGAATTGCAGATAAAGCTGGATTTGAAATAGTAATGAAGATATCTGTTGTGATATTGGCAAAGTTTTCGAGTTTGTTGTTAATTGGTGCTTTATCCATAATTCTCTTTGCATTGTTGAAGGATATATTCCTAAGTAATACCCCGGACGATGGCAGTATGATTGCGGCGGCTTTGTTGGTTTTGATACCGTGGGGTAACTCGTTATTCATGTTGTATTTTTGTAACGTGGTGTTGAGAGAGGAAATTCCGCAGCCATCTCCAAGTAAAACGATTGCTTTTCTGATATCAGGCATACTAAGTTTTGTTTTTTCAATTGTTGTTGTAATAGCTGTTAGTGATGCAATCATTGACGTTTTAGATGAAAGGACGATAACAACAATCTTTGAGCGTGGTGTCGGAGATACTCTTTTGCTCTTATCAATAGTCATTTTTGCAATACTTGGTTTTTTGGGTTTTTTTCTACAGCTGTATGTTCGAAAAGCGTTTCTTCTAAAAGTCAAGAGTTCCACTGATCGGTTTATCGATTCTATAGGAAATTGACACGAAATTCTAAAGATTTATTATGCTACTCTACCGCATCTTCTCCTACTTCCTTCTGGTAATTGCCTTAATCTTAGGCATTGCCGCATTATTCGCATTATTAATTGCATTGTCAAACCCTGCGTTATTACTCAGTGTGTTTGTGATCGTGGCAGTTGTGATTTACAGTGTCGCCAGTTTTTTATTCCTGCTCAACGGAATCGATGGAAAACGCCAGCAACAAACACGCCTGCGGGACTGGATCAAAGTAAATGCTTATGTAGCAATTGTATTTGTGGTAATGAATATCTTTCAATCTGTGGCGGTACTCAATAATCCAAGCGTTTTTCAAGATGCGATAAGTCAGGTATCTGCCATGCAGCAATCCAAATCACCGCTGTCTGCTGCACTGATGCTGAAAGTAATAAAGGCGGTGGTTTGGTTTATGCTTTTTTATTCTTTGATTCTGGGTGCACACATTGGAATCACCTTTCGTTATTTAAAAGAGTATGCACATCTGTTTGGAGAAAAACCAAACGTCCCTTCCGATCGGTTATTTTAACACAATTCATTTACTGCTTCTTCGTTTCTTTATACAAACGAAGCCTATGCGTATTGTTTTGATGCTCCTTATTGCAACCGTTGGGTTCTTTTCCTGCAAGAAAAAAGATCAGTCGGCCAATGCTGCTAAAATCCTGTTCAATGTAAAATATGGGGCCGATGCAAAGCAGGCAATGGATATTTATCTTCCTTCAAACAGAACTGCAACAACTACCCCCGTACTTATTTTGATTCATGGCGGTGCATGGGTGGAAGGTAACAGAACCGATCTCAATGCATTTGTTGATACCTTGAAACGCAGAGCTCCGCACTACGCTATTTTCAACATCAGTTACCGGTTGGCAGCAAACGGGCAGAATATTTTTCCATCACAGGAACAGGATGTAAAAGCAGCTGTTGAATTTATTCTGAGCAAACGAACTGAATACAATATTTCCGACCGGTTTGCATTGCTTGGTGCAAGTGCAGGTGCGCATCTGGCATTGTTGCATGTCTACAAATACACAACACCGGTAAAAGCAAAAGCAGTGGTTTCTTTTTTCGGTCCAACAGAATTGGTGCAGATGTATAATAATCCTCCCAATCCGCTGATCCCATTGCTGCTCACTTCAGTTACGGGTGGAACGCCGGCTACTCTGCCTGCTGTTTACCAGCAATCGTCTCCGTTTAATTTTGTAACCAATACAAGTTCGCCCACCTTGTTACTGCATGGCGGACTTGATATTGTGGTGGCATCTTCCCAGTCAACTCTTTTACAAAACAAATTAAACAGCGTTGCTGTTCCCAATCAATTGGTGTTTTACCCGGCAGGTGGGCATGGTGATTGGGATGCTGCTACCTATCACGATGCGTTTAATAAAGTGGATGCGTTTTTGAAGATCCATCATCCATAAAAAAGAAAAACGATACGTTACCACTGCTCATTTTCCTGTTTACAAAATTTCCATAATTGCTCTAACTTGCCTGCATGCAGGCTCCTTTAGCAGAACGGTTACGCCCCACACAATTGAATGACCTTGTTGGTCAGCAACACCTCACGGGGCAAGGTGGCATTCTGCAAAAAGCAATTGCAAGTGGTGCTATTCCCAGTATGATTCTGTGGGGGCCTCCCGGCGTGGGGAAAACAACCATCGCCAATATCATTGCACATAATGTACATGCTGCGTATTACCAGTTAAGCGCCATCAGCAGCGGTGTAAAAGATGTGCGTGAAGTAATTGAGCAGGCAAAGCAGCAGGCAAAAGCCATTTTATTTATTGACGAGATACATCGTTTCAACAAAGGCCAGCAGGATGCATTGCTGGGTGCAGTTGAAAAAGGAACCATCACTCTCATTGGAGCAACTACAGAGAATCCATCGTTTGAAGTAAACAGCGCCTTGCTCAGTCGCTGCCAGGTATTTGTATTGAAAGCATTGAATGAACAGGATCTTGTACAGTTGTTGCAAAAAGCAATTGCTGAAGATGTGCTGTTGAAAGAAAAAAAGATCGAGCTGCGGGAAACAGAAGCACTTATTCGCCTGAGTGGTGGTGATGCAAGAAAGCTGTTGAATTTACTGGAGATCGTAACATCCTCTGTCTCACCCGAAGGAGGAGAACAAGACAGTTTGATCATTACAGATGAACTGGTGTTGCAAACCATTCAGCAAAAAATGGCTTTGTATGATAAGAGTGGTGAGCAGCATTACGATATTATTTCAGCATTCATCAAATCCATTCGTGGCAGCGATCCCAATGCTGCAGTGTATTGGCTGGCCCGCATGATCGAAGGTGGAGAAGATGTAAAATTTATTGCAAGAAGATTATTGATCCTTGCAAGTGAAGATATCGGCAATGCAAATCCCAACGCATTGTTACTGGCCAATGCAACTTTTGATGCGGTGAATAAGATCGGGTATCCAGAGTCGCAGCTTATTTTATCACAATGCGTTATTTATCTTGCTTCCAGTGCAAAAAGTAACAGTGCAACAGTTGCTATTGGCAACGCAATGGCAGCGGTTAAACAATTTGGCGACCTGTCTGTTCCCTTACACATCCGTAATGCGCCTACAAAGCTGATGAAGAATATGGATTACGGGAAAGGATATGAGTATTCACATAATTATGAGAATAATTTTTCTCCGCAGGAATATTTGCCGGAGAAGATCAAGGGTACCACATTTTATGAGCCCGGTAAAAATAGCAGAGAAGAAGAGTTGCGGAAATTTTTGAAACAACTCTGGAAAGAAAAGTATAAGTATTAATCAATCAACATTATGAAACAAGTTTGTTTATTTCTGTTTGTAAGTCTGTTGCTGGTAAATAGCATCAATGCTCAAACCATAATTCAACGTGACCCTGAAATTGAAAAAATGGTAACAGCCATTTCTCCCGATTCACTTAAAGCTTACATTTTAAAGATGGTAAGTTTTGGTACACGTCATACCATGAGTACGGTTACTGATAAAAAGCAAGGTATCGGTGCCGCACGTGATTGGGTGGTTTCAAAGTTCAACGAATTTGCAAAGCAATCGAATGGACGAATGACGGCTTTTGTTGATACCACTACATTACAACCCGACGGACGACGCATCAGCAAACCGGTGAACCTTGGCAACGCCATGGCGATCTTGAAAGGAACCAATCCTGCTGATCAACGCATTTTTGTGATCAGTGGACATTTGGATAGTCGTGTTACAAACGTAATGAATGCAACAAGCGAAGCGCCCGGTGCCAATGATGATGGAAGTGGTGTGGCGGCTGTAATCGAATGCGCACGCATCATGAGTAAATATGAATTTTCTGCTACCATCATTTTTGTAGCAGTAAGTGGTGAAGAGCAGGGACTGCTGGGTGCAAATTTTATGGCGGGCAAAGCAAAAGATCAAAACTGGGCCATTGAAGCAGTGTTGAACAATGATATTATGGGTTCGAATAACAGCAGCGAAACAAACATCATCAACAATACAAAAGTGCGTGTGTTCAGCGAAGGTTTACCGGCGTATGAGTTAGATAAAAACGCAGCGAGTATCCGCAATCTTGGTTTAGAGAACGATGGTAAGTCGAGACAACTGGCACGTTATGTAAAAGAAACAGGCGAACGGTATATTGATAATTTAGAAGTGGTGATGGTGTATCGCAATGATCGTTTTTTGCGTGGTGGTGATCATACATCATTCATACAAAAAGGATTTGCAGCCGTACGTATTACAGAGATGAATGAAAACTTTAATCACCAGCACCAGGATCTGCGAACAGAGAATGGAGTACAGTATGGCGATTTGCCCGAGTTTATGGACTTTGTGTACCTGGCAAAAAATACCGGCATCAACCTGGCATCGTTGGCCAATCTTGCCAAAGCACCCTCAATGCCATTGGAAGTAAAAATTGAAACAAGAAGTTTAACCAACTATTCTCTCATCAGCTGGAAACAACCCGCCGTTGGAAAAGTAAAAGGATACTATGTGTTGCTGCGTGAAACAACAAGTGCAGTGTGGCAAAAGAAAATTTTTACAACAGAAACCAATGTGAAATTACCTTACTCAAAAGATAATTATTTCTTCGCTGTACAATCGGTAAACGAAAATGGAAATGAAAGTTTACCGGTAGTACCAACACCCGGACGATAATGAAACTGAATTGGAATCTTAAAAAGTTTGAAGCATTAACGCCATACGAATTGTACAACATCATGTGGCTGCGCAATGAAGTATTTGTAGTTGAACAAAATTGTGTGTACCAGGATGCTGATTATAAAGATCAGAAAGGATGGCATTTAATGGGTGTTGATGAAGATGGTACACTCATGGCATATGTACGTTTGCTTCCTGTTGGTGTTTCGTACCAAAACGAACCTTCAATTGGACGGGTGGTTACAAATCCCGCTGTGCGTGGTAGCGGCGTTGGAAGGGAATTGATGCAGATCGCCATTCAGCAATGCAAAGCGTTGTTTGGAGAATACGATATCAAAATCGGTGCACAATATTATCTGCTTCAGTTTTATACCTCACTTGGGTTTGTACAAACCAGCGACATATATCTGGAGGACAATATAGAACATGTAGAAATGATTCGTTTTTCCGGAAATTAATAGGTAGATTTACGAAACACCGTAAGTAAAAATCCTTAAAACCTATGCTGGGCAAGGATTTCAACATATTAGAACACGAAAAAATTTTGAAGTTCAAAATTTGTTATCTAATATTGTCTTGTCTTATCCAATACAAGAAAAACCAAATATCCAATTCTATGAAAGTACGTACACTACTTTATTCTTTGTACGCATTGTTTATTCTGACATGTTTTAGTCAGAACCTGCACGCACAAGTTGGCTTATCAACTGCAAATTCCCGTTTTGAAATTGGATTAAATGTTGGCCCGATGAATTTTCTTGGTGACCTCGGTGGTAACCGTGGAAGAGGGACTTATGGGCCGAAAGATAATAATGTTCCTGTAACTAATATGATCGCAGGTATTTCTGCAACATATTATCCATCCGAATGGATAGGTTTCCGTGTGGCCGGAAATATTGGTCAAATGGAAGGTGATGATCGTTTGATCAAGCAAAAGCAGCCTGCTGATACCTGGGAAGGCTCCAGAAAATATAGAAATCTCACATTTCGATCTCCGTTGTATGAAGGTTATGTTGGACTAGAAATATTTCCAACAGCTTTTATCGGATTAAAAAATGGAACAGGTTTACCACGTTTTCGTCCTTATGGAATTATTGGTGTAGGTGTTTTTAAATTTAAACCGCAAGGATTATATACAGACCCTTCAGGAAATGAATCATGGGTTGATTTAAAACCATTACGACTGGAAGGACAAGGTATGGTTGAAACCGGAATTCCCGAATACAGTTTGATAAATTACAACATCCCAATGGGGGTTGGTATCAAGTATGACATTACAGAAAGAATTACGTTTGCAATTGAATTGATTCACCGCAAAACCGGAACGGATTATATCGATGATGTAAGTAATAAATTTATTGATCAATCTTTGTTTGATCAGTATCTTACACCAAGCCAGGCAGTAATTGCAAAATATCTGGCCAATCCAAGTTCTTTTTATCCGAATTCAAACCCTGCTTACACACCGTACAGTCCGGGAAAGAAGAGAGGAAACCCGAATCGAAACGATTCTTATTTCTCCAGTACATTCAGGTTAACGTGGAAAATCGGTGATGTTTACGCCGATTGGTTCAGAAATAAGAATTCGATGAAATGTCCGCAGTATTTTTAGAATATTTTTTATCCATACCCAAACCCAAACAAATGAAAACCGAAATCCCGAAAACAAGGGCGAGAGTATTTGCCAATCCTGAAACTACCATTTGGCTTCTTCGCATTGGCTTAATAGCATTGTACGTTATCCTTTACATTTTCAAGAAAAAATTATACCTGTAACTCATTGGCAAAGTATGCAATAAACGTTAGTCCGTACCCTTTCTTACAGTTTTCCAATCCTGTGAAAATCTAACTAAGAGAACAGTGACCGATATTTATTTCACCATGCTTTGCCTTTTTACTTTACCCAAACAAAATCGCATTCAACACATTAAGCAGAGTATGTAATAAACGTTAATCCGTACCCCTTTTCCTGCCGTTTTCTAATAGTGGGAAAAATGAAAAAGAGAACCAACGATCGATATTTATTTCACCATGCTTTGCTTTTTTCTTTTACTTTTTTAAACCTTTATAATACTATTCAACGCTTTGAACAAAGTATGCAATAAACGTTAATCCGTACCCCTTTTTTCTGCTGTTGTCTAATGGTGGGAAAAGCGAAAAAGAGAACCAATGATCGATATTTATTTCACCATGCTTTGTTCATTTTTTTCCATGTGTAAACCAAGATGTATCAATTATGATTTTGGCATTGTATGCAGTAAATGTTAGTCCGTACCAACTCAAAAGCTTTCTTGTTTGGAAGAAGGCCTGATACCAGAGACAATATTTATTTTACCATGCAGTGCTGTGTTTCTCTTGGTCCGTACTCTATCCTGTTGCCCCCCTTGGTCGGGGGGCTATTTTTTTTATGGATTATAATTCTGCCTTCAGAAATTTTCCTGTGTAGCTTTCGTTACAGTCAACAAGTCCTTCGGGTGTGCCTTCAAATAAAATTTGTCCGCCACCATCCCCACCTTCTGGCCCGAGATCGATAATATGATCGGCTACTTTAATGACATCCATGTTATGTTCGATCACCAATACGGTATTACCTCTGTCGCAGAGTTTATTCAACACATCCAGTAAATGTTGAATGTCCTGGAAATGCAAACCCGTTGTTGGCTCATCCAGAATGTAAAATGTTTTACCGGTATCTTTTTTAGCAAGCTCGGTTGAAAGTTTTACACGTTGTGCCTCGCCACCACTTAGCGTAACTGCACTTTGCCCGAGTGTGATATAACCCAGCCCTACATCCTGCAACACTTTTATTTTGCGGTAGAGATAAGGAACTGGTTGAAAAAACTCAACGGCTTCTTCCACCGTCATATTCAACACATCAGCAATTGATTTGCCTTTGTATCGAATTTCCAATGTTTCCCGGTTGTAACGTTTGCCATTACACTTTTCACAATGCACATATACATCGGGTAAAAAATTCATTTCAATTACACGCATGCCACCACCTTCACACACATCGCAACGGCCTGTTTTTACATTGAACGAAAAACGACCGGCATTATAACCCCTGATCTTTGCTTCTGGCACGGCAGCAAACAAGGTTCTGATCTCTGTAAAGAAACCACAATACGTCGCCGGGTTACTTCTTGGTGTACGGCCGATCGGCGATTGATCAATTTCAATCACTTTATCAATGTTCTCCAATCCTTTGATGCTTTTATACGGCATTGGATTGACTTTTGAATCGTAACAATATTTGCTGAGAATAGGATAGAGTGTTTCATTGATCAACGTACTCTTGCCGCTGCCGCTTACACCGGTAACAACGATCAACTTTCCCAAAGGAAATTGGGTAGATACATTCCGCAAGTTATTTCCTGTTGCGCCTTTCAGTTCAATGAATTTTCCATTTCCTTTTCTGCGTTCAGCAGGAACTGAAATTGATTTTTCACCATTGAGAAATTTTGCTGTATCACTGTGCGATCGTAGCACATCGGCAGGCGAACCGGCCGATACAATAGTACCACCATGTTTACCAGCTTGTGGCCCTACATCAATTAAGTGATCAGCAGCCAGCATAATATCTTTATCATGTTCCACAACTAACACACTGTTTCCAACATCACGCAGATTTTTTAACGCTTCAATTAAGCGATGGTTATCCCGTTGATGCAATCCAATACTCGGCTCATCTAAAATATAAGTAATGCCCTGCAGCTGCGAACCGATCTGTGTAGCCAAACGAATACGCTGGCTTTCACCGCCGCTCAAGGTTCGGCTGGGACGGTTCAGTGTGAGATACGTTAATCCAACATCCAATAAAAACTGCAAACGCTCCCGTATTTCTTTCAACACATCTTTTGCAATCGCTGCCTGTTTGTTACTGATGCGTAATTCAAGTCCATCAAACCAGGCGGCGAGGTTATCAAGATTCAAATCACTTAGTTCAGAAATATTTCGGTCTTCAATTTTAAACCATAAACTTTCTTTTTTCAATCTTGCTCCGTTACAGGTGCCGCATGTTTGCAAGGTCATGAATTGCGTTACCCATTCACGCAAACCTTCGGTACTGTGTGCTGAAACAAACCAGCGTTTCAACATGGGAATGATCCCCTCGTAACTGCCGGTGTATTCCTGTGGTACTGTGTCATCATTGGCATCTACTTCTAAACTTGAACTGATGTTCTTATCACCAAACAACAACAGATCCAGTTGTTCTTTCGGCAGATTTTTAACCGGTACATCTAATTTGATCTTATACTTTTTTGCAAACACAATTACCTGTTGAAACACACTGGCATCCCGTTCTTCACCAAGCGGAGCAATACCACCTTCTTTTACCGTTTTGGTTTGATCGGGAAGTATCAGTTCCATATCAATGGTATAAACATTGCCCAATCCTTTACAGGTAGGGCAGGCGCCATACGGTGAGTTAAATGAAAATGCATTGGGCGATGGTTCTTCGTAACTCAGCCCCGTTTCTTCACACATCAATTGTTTGGAGTAAGAGATAACACCATTCTTTTCTGTTTCGATCAGCATCAGGTCTTTGCCCAACTTCAATGTCTGCTGCACACTCTGGCTGATGCGGAGTTTAAACTCATCCGTTGCTTTTAACCTGTCAACCACTACTTCAATATCATGAATTTTGTAACGGTCGAGTTGCATTTTCGGAACAATGTCTTTGATCTCTCCATCGATCCGCACTTTTACAAAACCTTTCTTGCGGATGTCTTCAAACAATTCACGATAATGTCCTTTACGTCCTCTTACCAGGGGAGCCAGTAACGAAATTTTTTGTCCATCAAACCGATCAAGAATATTACTTACAATTTCTTCTTCGCTCCACTTCACCATTTTCTTTCCGGTGTTGTACGAATAAGCTTCGCCTGCACGTGCATACAATAAACGCAAAAAATCATACACTTCTGTAATCGTTCCAACAGTTGAGCGTGGATTTTTATTGGTTGTTTTTTGTTCGATTGAAATAACAGGCGACAGACCGGTGATCTTGTCTACATCCGGCCGTTCCATATCGCCAACAAACTGGCGGGCATACGCACCAAATGTTTCCATATAACGGCGTTGTCCTTCAGCATAGATCGTATCAAAAGCAAGTGACGATTTACCACTGCCGCTGATACCGGTGATCACTACCAGTTTGTTTTTTGGAATCTGTACATCAATATTTTTCAGGTTATGTACCCTGGCCCCTGACACTTCAATTTGCTCATTAACTGTATCGCTCATAATAATGTTCTCCGGCAACTTGCATTTTGCCGACAGCGAATTTACCGTGAAATCCTTTACTAAAGTTATTAGGCTGTAAGAATCATCATTGAATGACTATCAACCTATTATCTGTGGAAGTGTGGCAGCGCTAACAGTATAGATGCCTCCACAGCAGCGAAAATTTCCAATATTAAGTTTTTGTGATGTGGAAAACTAGAGGCTGTTTCTGTTTTGATTTACTGCTGTTCACACTAACTTTTCTTTGCTTTACAGCCAGCCATCGATTACAAAACTTACACAGTTATGAGTATGACAGTTTACAACGCAGTTCCCATGATTCTTCATGACGGACAGGAAGAACATCGCTTCACGTTGAAATTGAACCCCGCCACAGAAAGTTTTCGATTAGAGAGCGGCCCTATCCGTCGCAGTATTTTCATTGGAAAACGGATGTTCAATAAGTTGTTCCAGTTTATCCGGAACGAGTATGGATACACACTCGGGCGCATACAATATGATGATGGCGAAATGACGAAAGGCTCAGCGACTACTGAGGAGCATGATCAGTTTCGTTTTACCATACGTGAACAAAACGGAATAGAAGTGATGCTGGAAAATGAAGATATTCCATCTAAAAAGGTGAGTGCAATAATTCCGGCCACTTATCATACCGATACCGAACGCAAGGCGCAGCTCCGTGCATTGATCCCATCTGTGTTGGCTGCTTTGATCCTGACACGTGAACTGCATGCCGCCGTTAAAACAGTTGTTAGCTAAAGAAATTTGGTTGTTTGGATGATTTGCTGCTAATTTTGCAGCAGTTCTTTAGAAATCCTGTGTATCACAGGACTACTTATCAAGAAAGGCAGAGGGTAATGGCCCGATGAAGCCTTGGCAACCTCTCTCAACGAAAGTTGACAGAACAGGTGCCAATTCCATCCACAGCAAATGTGGGTAGATAAGTCAGATTCAAAGCTTAACAATGTTCAATTACATAGCAAAAGCTCATCTGATCTTATCGGATGAGCTTTTTTGTTTTACATGCATTTGTAAACCGGAAAGCCAGCCGGTAATCTGTTTTCTTCGATAAGAAAGAATGATAAAACAAAAGCAGATGAAACGAACAGTTGTTTATAAGAGCATTGGCAAAACTTTTGCAAATTCATATTTGCAGAAACGAATGAACCCTGCTACATTTGTAGAGTATTCTTCAAGTATGTACAACAACAACAATACAAATTCTTCTATTATTGCATGCATGCAGTGTTGTTGTATTTGTTGTATGCCGTAAGGCATACATATCTATTTCCGACCCCTTCACGGGGAGGTAACACATCGGTTTTCTTCTTTTTTCTTTTCATTTCTTATTATATCATTCTTTAAATAATTCAGTTATGAGCACTTTACGTTTTGAAACATTACAACTGCATGCAGGTCAGCAAATCGATCCAACAACCAAATCACGTGCAGTACCGATTTATCAAACAACTTCGTATGGCTTCGATAACAGCGAACATGCGGCTAATCTTTTTGGTTTAAAAGCATTCGGTAATATTTACACTCGCATAATGAACCCAACTACTGATGTGTTTGAGCAACGTATTGCAGCGCTCGAAGGTGGTGTGGCAGCTTTGGCAACAGCCAGCGGACAGGCTGCACAGTTTCTTGCACTCAGCAATATTCTGCAGGCTGGTGATAATTTTATTACAACTTCTTATTTGTACGGCGGTACATATAATCAGTTTAAAGTATCGTTTAAGCGTTTAGGTATTGAAGCACGTTTTGCCAATGGCGATGATGTAGAAAGTTTTGCAAAACTCATCGATAAAAACACCAAAGCCATCTATCTCGAAACAATTGGTAACCCACGTTTAAATATTCCTGATTTTGAAAAATTTGCTACTTTGGCAAAAGAATACGATTTGCCATTAGTAGTTGATAATACATTTGGTGCAGGTGGTTATCTCTTCCGCCCGTTAGAGCACGGTGCAAACATTGTTGTAGAAAGTGCAACCAAATGGATTGGCGGACATGGTACTACAATCGGTGGTGTAATTATCGATGGCGGTAACTACAACTGGGGCAATGGTAAATTTCCTCAGTTTACTGAACCAAGCGAAGGTTATCATGGATTAAAATTCTGGGATGTGTTTGGCGAAGGCAATCCGCTCGGCTTACCAAACATTGCATTCATTATTCGTGCACGTGTAGAGGGTTTGCGTGATTGGGGTGCATCACAAAGTCCGTTCAACTCTTTCTTGTTAATACAAGGGTTAGAAACATTATCGCTGCGTGTTGAACGTCATGTGCAAAATGCATTGGAATTGGCACAATGGCTGGAGCAACATCCATCTGTTGAGTATGTGTTGTATCCTGGTTTAAAAAGTAATCCATATCACGATCTGGCGAAGAAATATTTAACCAATGGTTTTGGTGGTATTCTGCAGGTGGCAATTAAAGGTGGTAAAGAAAGTGCTGCAAAATTTATCAACTCATTAAAGCTGGTAAGTCATTTGGCGAATGTAGGCGATGCAAAAACATTGGCTATTCATCCGGCAAGTACAACACACGAACAGTTGAGTGAAGCAGAGCAGGTAGCTGCAGGTGTTGATCCGAATCTTGTACGTATCAGTGTTGGTATTGAACACATCGATGACATTAAAGCAGACCTGCAGCAGGCATTTGAAAAGATCAATGCTCCTGTAGTTGAACCTGCATTAAATTAAAGTGGGTTTTAAATGTGCAGATACTGATGCTCATTGAAACAAAAAGATGAAATGCTTAATTACAAAAGATAATAAATAAAATGCCGCTCGGCCTCCCTTCTCCTTCAGGAGAGGGGAACGAGGGGTAAGGTAGGAAATGTCAACAAAAGTTTTTACATACAATAAACCATTCAGACTGGAGTCGGGTGAATTGCTCAACCAATATCATTTGGCTTACACAACATTTGGTGAGTTGAATGAAACCAAGAGCAATGCAGTCTGGATCTTTCATGCATTAACGGCCAACAGCGATCCTTCGGAATGGTGGGATGGATTGGTAGGCGAAGGAAGGTTGTTTGATCCGGCAAACTATTTTATTGTTTGCGTAAACATGCCCGGCAGTGCATACGGCAGTATTGGTCCGTTGGATATTAATCCGTTAACAAACGAACCCTACTACCACGATTTTCCCTGGTTTACTACAAGGGATATGATCCGTGCATATGATCCTTTACGCAAAGAATTAGGGATTGAAAAAATACACATCGGCATTGGCGGTAGTATGGGCGGACAGCAGTTGCTCGAATGGGCAATTGAAGAACCGCAATTGTTCGAGCATATTATTCCTATTGCCACAAATGCATATCACTCAGCCTGGGGTGTTGCTTTTAATGCATCACAACGTTTGGCTATTGAAGCCGATGTTACCTGGAACAATAAAAGTGCAGATGCCGGACAGGCAGGTTTAAAAGCAGCACGCAGTATTGCGTTGCTTTCTTATCGTCACTACGATGCGTATGGTATCAGCCAGATTGAAGAAACCAACGATGTACTGGAAGATTTTAAAGCCGAGTCGTATCAACGCTATCAGGGTGATAAACTCGTGAAGCGTTACAACGCATTCAGTTATTATTTTCTGGGCAAAGGGATGGATGCACACAATGTTGGCCGCAGCCGTGCTTCCATTGAACTGGCGTTGAAAGAAATTACTGCACGCACATTAGTGATTGGTATCAGTAATGATCTGTTGTTCCCCATCAGTGAACAACAGTTTTTGGCAAACACGATCAACGGGGCGCATTTCAAAAGTATTGAATCGTTTTACGGTCACGATGGATTCCTGTTGGAGTACGATCAGATTACAAAAGCAATTCATCAGTTTTTACAACAAACACAACAAACAGATTTTAAAAAACAATTAATCAGTTAATATGTCATCAGATAAACAGTTGGTCATTGGACTATTTGGATTTGGAGTAGTAGGAGAGGGATTATACAAAGTGTTACAGCAAACACCATCTTTAAATGCACGAATTAAAAAAGTATGTATCAAAAATCCTGATAAAAAAAGGAATGCTCCTGAAGAATTATTTACAGTAGACAGGGATGTGATTTTGAACGATCCGGAGATCAATGTAGTGGTAGAGGTGATCAATGAAAGTGAACCTGCTTTTTATATTGTATCAACAGCCTTAAAGAACGGTAAAGAAGTGGTGAGTGCAAGTAAGAAAATGATTGCAGAACATTTGCCGGAGTTATTGAAGCTGCAGACAGAAACAGGGCTTTCATTTCTATACGAAGCTTCATCATGTGCTTCTATTCCGGTTATTCGCAACCTGGAAGAGTATTATGATAACGATCTCTTACATGGCATTCGAGGTATTGTAAACGGCAGTACCAACTATATCCTTACCAAAATGTTTGAAGAGAAGCTCGATTTCAAACAGGCATTGTTACAAGCACAGCAATTAGGTTTTGCAGAAGCCGACCCAACATTGGATGTGAATGGATGGGATGCGGTAAATAAATGGGTCATCCTGTTACTGCATGCATATGGAGTAGTATCAAAGCCGGATGATGTATTGTTTACCGGTATTCAGAATATTCAGGGTTCTGATGCATCGGTTGGTAGAGAGAAAAATTTGGAAATACGTTTGGTAGGCCAGGCGAAGAAATTGCAGAATGGTAAAGTGGCTGCATTCGTGTTGCCGCAATTCGTAAAGCACGACGATCATTTAAGTTTTGTAAAAAACGAATATAACGGCGCTGTTGTAGAAAGTTCATTTGCAGATAAACAGTTCTTTTATGGTAAAGGTGCAGGATCGTTCCCCACAGCATCTGCTGTGTTGAGTGATATCTCAGCTTTACGTTACGATTACAAATACGAGTACAAGAAATTGTATTACCATCAGCCCAACGAACTCACCAACGATTACTATCTGAAAGTGTACCTGAGTTTTGATGACTGGAATTACATTCCAAAAGATAAACTGGAATGGATCGAAGAATGGCATGCAGAAAGCGACCGTAAATATTTGGTAGGTGTGGTACATGCAAATGAACTGAAACAAAGCAACTGGTGGCGTGAAAACGGAACCTCCTTAATTTTGAGTCCGGAACCAATCATTGAAGATGTAGAGATCCGTAAGTTGAAAAAAAAGAGTCTTGAATTAGCCGGTTTAAACTTTAATTGATCATGAGTTTACAACAACAAATACCACAACTGGAAAGCGAGCTGCAGGGTAAAAGTCCTGCAGCAGCTTTACAGTTACTGAGCGAACGTTTTAAAGGCAGCATCGTCTTTTCAACCAGCTTTGGTTTGGAAGATCAGGCTATCAGCCATTTGATCTTTTCTGAAAAATTGCCCATCGATGTGTTTACGTTAGACACGGGTCGTATGTTCACCGAAACATACAGCACCTGGCGCTCAACACTGGAAGCGTACAATCAACCTATTCATGCATACTATCCAAATGCAGAAGCATTGCAGCAGTATGTAACAGAGAAAGGTCCCAATGCATTTTACGAATCAACCGACAACCGCAAACAGTGTTGCGGCATCCGTAAAGTGGAGCCGTTAAAACGTGCATTAAAAGGAAAAAAGATATGGATCACCGGTCTGCGTGCCGAGCAAAGTCCCGACCGTCAGCAAACAACTCAACTTAAATGGGATGAGAGCAATCAGATCATCAAGTTTCACCCCATATTACATTGGACATGGGAAGAACTCAACCAGTTCATCCGTGACAATCATGTTCCCTACAATGTATTACACGATAAAGGTTTTGTAAGCATCGGTTGCGCTCCTTGTACAAGAGCCATCCGCCCCGGCGAAGATTTTCGTGCCGGCCGCTGGTGGTGGGAAGATAAAAGCAACAAGGAATGCGGGTTACACGTACATACAGATGTAAGTTCAGCAACAAATTCCTGATTTGCGCAAATGTTTGCGTAATTAAAAACAACTGTTAGGCACATTGTGCCTTATATTTGCAATCATATAACCCTACTCAGTAGGTAGGATAATAACAGATCATGAGTCAATATCATTTAGATTATTTACAGCAGTTGGAGGCCGAGAGTATTCACATCTTTCGTGAAGTAGCGGCGCAGTTTGAAAAACCGGCCCTTTTATTCAGTGGTGGAAAGGATTCTATCGTAATGGTGCACCTTGCTAAAAAAGCATTTGCTCCCGGTAAAATTCCTTTTCCATTGGTGCATGTTGATACCGGCCATAATTTTCCTGAAGCATTGGAATTTCGTGACTGGCTGGCAAACAAAGTAGGTGCTACATTGGTGGTGCGTAAGGTAGAAGATACCATTAAGCAACGCAGCTTAACTGAACCCAAAGGAAAATTCCCAAGCCGCAACTGGTTACAAACATATACACTCCTCGATACTATTGAAGAGTTTGCATTTGATGCATGTATTGGTGGTGCCCGCAGAGATGAAGAGAAGGCCCGTGCAAAAGAACGCATCTTTTCTGTACGTGATGAGTTCGGTCAGTGGAACCCGAAGTTGCAACGTCCTGAGTTATGGAATATTTACAACGGTCGTATTCACAAAGGTGAGAACGTTCGTGTATTCCCTATCAGCAACTGGACAGAATTAGACATCTGGAATTATATCCGCAGTGAAAAAATTGATCTGCCTTCAATTTATTTCGCACACGATCGTGAAGTGATTGAACATGAAGGTCAGTTGGTGGCAATGAGTGAGCATGTACAAACATCTGCTGAAGATAAGATCATCACCAAACGTGTTCGTTACCGTACAGTAGGTGATATGACTTGTACTGCAGCTGTTGAATCATCTGCAACAAACTTAGATGAAGTGATTGAAGAGATCATCGCAACACGCATCAGCGAACGTGGTGAAACACGCATTGATGATAAGGTTACAGAAGCAGCAATGGAAGACAGGAAGAAGAATGGGTACTTCTAAAGTGCAATTGTTGAATTGGGAAATTTTGAAATTCAATTTCCCAATTTCCCAATTTCGAAATTTCAAATTTTCAAAATTTAATCATGGATTTACTTCGTTTTATAACCGCAGGCAGTGTAGATGATGGAAAGAGTACCTTGATCGGTCGTTTGCTGTACGACAGCAAAAATATTCTCATCGATCAGTTGGAAGCATTGGAGAAATCAACCAAGAACAGAACAGATGGTTCAGTTGATCTGGCATTGCTGACAGATGGTTTACGTGCAGAGCGTGAGCAAGGGATTACCATTGATGTGGCTTATCGTTATTTCTCCACACCTAAGCGCAAGTTCATTATTGCTGATGCGCCCGGTCATGTGCAGTATACACGAAACATGATCACCGGTGCAAGTAATGCCAACCTCATCATCATTTTGGTTGATGCAAGACAAGGTGTGGTTGAACAAACACGCCGTCACTCCATCATTGCTTCCCTGCTTAAGATCAAACATGTGGTAGTGGCGATCAATAAAATGGATCTGGTTGATTATTCGCAGGATGTGTACAACAATATTCTTATTGATTATGCTGAAGTAGCAATGCAACTTGGCTTGAATAATGTAACCTACATTCCTATCAGTGCATTGAACGGCGATAATATCGTTGATAAATCCGAAACAATTACCTGGTACGAAGGCAAGCCGTTGCTTGAATTTTTAGAAGCAGTTGAAATTGATAGCGACATCAATTTAACTGATGCACGTTTTCAGGTGCAGTTGGTTATTCGTCCGCAAACAGAAGAGCTGCACGACTATCGTGGTTATGCAGGAACTGTAACAAGTGGTACATACAAAGTAGGCGATAAAGTAACTGTATTGCCTGCAGGTATTGAAACAACCATCAGTACACTGGAAGTTGGCGGCAAACCGGTTGATGAAGTATTTGCACCGCAGAGTGTAATCATTCAACTGGCCGATGATATTGATATCAGCCGTGGCGATTCAATTGTGAAATCAGATAATCAACCGCAGGTGAGCAATGAGCTGGATGTACTCCTTTGCTGGATGGACGATAAGCCATTGATCCCCGGTAACAAATATTACCTGCAGCATGGCAGCCGTTTGGTTCGTTCTGTAGTAAAACAGGTAGAGTATAAACTGGATGTAAACAGTTTGCAGCAACAACCGGTTGAAGGAAATGTGAAGTTGAACGAGGTGGTAAAAGCAGTGATTAAAACAGCTTCGCCTGTTGTATTCGACTCATACGATAAGTTGAGCGAAAATGGTAGTGCTGTATTAATTGATGAAACGAGCAACAGCACCGTAGCTGCTGTTTTAATTAAATAAAAAAACCGAAAGGTTTTTTTATGCAAACAAACCCTACTCACAAAGTAGGATAATAAAGAAGCGAAACATGTCAAACGAACTGAGTCAAACAACCGGTAAAGTGGTAATTGCAGGTGCTGGTCCCGGCGATGCGGAGTTGATTACCGTAAAACTGCAGAAGCGTTTAGCCGAAGCAGATGTGATCATTGTTGATCGGTTGGTGAATCCTGAGATCACTGATCTGTATGCACGTCCTGATGCATTAGTGCTGATGACAGGCAAACAAGGCTATCATGATGGTTCGGTTGCACAGACAGATATTAATAAGCTGCTTGTTGGTCATGCACAAAACGGTAAAAACGTTTTGCGTTTAAAAGGTGGCGATGTGGCTTTCTTCAGCAATGTACTCGATGAGTTGCAAAGCTTGTACGAAGCAAACATTCCGTTTGAAATTATTCCGGGAATAACTGCTGCATCAGGCGCATCAGCCTATGCAGGCATTCCACTTACTGCAAGAGGTTATGCAAAAGCGGTACAGTTCATCACCTTTAATCCCTGCAGTTTTTATACTCGTGAGCAATGGAAAGCATGGGCTTCATCGAACGATACGCTCGTGTTTTATATGGCTGCACGTAACCTCGAAGGTTTGGCAGAGTTGTTTCTGCGTCATACAAAGAAACCGCATACGCCGCTGGCAGTAATTGAACAGGCAACAACAGAACACCAGCGTGTGCATGTTTCAACACTCAGTGATGTAAAAGCAGATTTTGCAGGTGTGAAATTCAGTTCGCCATCACTTGTGATCATTGGTGATGTAGTGAAACTGCACGAACAGTTCGATTGGTATGCTGCAAACAAAGCAGGCTCTGTATTTAATGAATTAGTGACGGTTAAATAAAAGAAATTTCAGAAAATGATTGGCGAAGCAAGATTAAACCAACTGCATGCATTTTTAAAAGACTATTCAACCGAAGAACTCATTTGGGTGAATGGTTATTTGAGTGGGCTTGTAGCAAAAGAAAAGCCCAATGGAAATGGCGCAACAGTAACTGCTGCGCATGCATCGGTTGCTGCAAAAAAGTTGACCTTGGTATTTGGTACCGAAACAGGTAATTCTAAAAAGCTGGCAACAAACCTGGCCGCAATTGCAAAGAAAAAAGGCGTGCAGGTAAAGCTTGCTGATGTAAGTCAATACCGCATTACTGATTTGCCAAAAGAAGAATACTTTTTTGTGGTGATCAGTACACAGGGCGAAGGTGAACCACCGATCCCTGCAAAAAAGTTTTACGATTATATTCATGAAACAGAGCTGAAACTTCCCAACCTGAAGTACAGTGTATTGGCATTGGGCGATTCATCCTATCCCATGTTTTGTAAAACTGGAGAAGATGTAGATGCACGTTTGAAAGCATTTGGTGCAACAGAAGTAGTGCCCATTCAGAAATGCGATGTGGATTATGAAGACGATGCCGCTGCATGGTTTGAAAAAGTAATACAGGTAATTGAGCAGAAAGCAACTGCGGTGCCAGTTGAAACTGCCGCACCTGTTGCGAAAAAGCCTGCAGGTAAAAAGCATTATCACGGTACTGTGTTGACCAATGTAAATTTGAATGATCGTGGTTCCAATAAAGCAACGTTTCATATTGAAATTGGCACAGAGGAACCGATCGCATACGAACCGGGTGATACCATTGGTATTGTGCCGGGTAACCGTGCTGAAGTGGTGGATCGTATTCTTTCACTCACCGGTATTGCAGCTGACAAAGTAATCGTTACTGCAAAAGCAGAAGGAACAGTAAGAGATCTGTTGCTGCATAATCTCAACATCTGCTACTTGCTGTCGTCAACTGTAAAAAAATATGCAACCATCACGCAACAGGAAATTCCTGATACACGGATGGATCTCGTTGATCTGTTGCGTATCTATCCGGTAAAAGATGCAGCACAGTTTGAAGATGTGGTGAAAGTGTTGATGCCGATTGCTCCACGTTTGTATTCCGTTTCATCATCACCTGCAGCACACGGCGAAAATGAAATTCATATCACCGTTGCAAAAGATGCATTCCTGTCGCAGGATGAACAACGCTTTGGTTTGTGCAGTGAGTTCCTTGGCGATTTGCCGGTTGGTGCGCCGCTTACGTTTTATGTACACAAGGATAAAAATTTTAAACTGCCTGCTGCCGATAAAGATGTAATCATGATCGGTCCCGGTACTGGTGTTGCGCCTTTCCGTTCGTTTTTATCGGAGCGTGATGCAGCAGGTGCCAGTGGTCGTAACTGGTTCTTCTTTGGTGAGCAACATTTTGTAACTGACTTTTTATACCAAACCGAACTGCAGAATTTTGTGCAGACAGGTGTGTTAACCAAAATTGATCTTGCTTTTTCAAGAGATCAGCAGGAGAAAATATATGTGCAGCATCGCATGCAGCAAAAAGCAGCTGAGTTGTTTAGCTGGATCGATGGAGGTGCTTCAGTTTACATAAGTGGTAAAAAAGATCCGATGAGTAAAGATGTGGAAGCAACGCTGCTCAACATCATTGCAACCGAAGGAAAGAAAACAATAGAAGAAGCAAAAGCCTACCTTGAACAGTTGAAGAAAGAAGGCCGTTACGAGAAGGATGTGTATTAAAGAGTTGATGGTTCATAGATAATAGTAAAGAGACCGAAAGTCAGAAAAGTCAGAAAGAGTAATTACGATTCGGAGTATTTCTTCCCGTCTTTCCACCTTCCGGGCTTCTAACAAACAAAAAAATAATGAGCGAAAAAAATAATTTATCTCCTGTAGAGCGTATCAAAACAGCGAGTGAAGGTTTAAGAGGAACATTGAAGGAAAGCCTGCAGGATGGCTTAACCGGCGCATTGTACGAAGATGATCAATCGTTGATCAAGTTTCATGGCATGTACCAACAGGACGATCGTGACAGAAGAGAAGAACGTACAGCTAAGAAATTAGAGTGGTTGTATTCGTATATGATCCGTTTGCGTTTGCCCGGCGGTTTTTTAACGCCTGAACAATGGGTTGCCTTGCACAATGTTGCTGGTGAACATTCAACAGGTACGATTAAAATCACCACACGCCAAACTGTTCAACTGCATGGTATTTTAAAATCGCACATCAAGCCAACTATCTCTTCGTTCAACCTTGCTGGGTTGGATTCAATTGCTGCATGTGGTGATGTAAACAGAAATGTTACCTGCAGTGCGCATCCGTTTGAATCGGAGATTCATGAAGAAGTATTTGCATTTGCAGATAAGATCAGTGTAATGGCATTGCCAAAAACAAGATCATACTACGAAGTGTGGCTCGACCAGGAGAAGCTGGTAGAAAAAACAGAAGAAGATCCCTTATACCAGGAGCGTTACCTGCCACGTAAATTCAAGATCGGTATTGCTATTCCGCCGAACAACGATGTGGATGTGTTAACGAATGATGTAGGATTGATTGCTGTCATTGAAAACAACAAACTTATCGGGTTCAATATTGCAGCAGGTGGTGGTTTAAGTGCCACACATGGTAACCCCAACACCTATGCACGTTTGGCAACGGTATTGGGTTTTGTAACTGTTGAGCAAACATTGAAAGCTGTTTACGAAGTCATCACCATTCAGCGTGATTATGGTAACAGAAGCGATCGTAAACTGGCCCGTTTAAAATACACCATCGACCGTTTAACGGTTGATGGCTTGAAGGAAGAACTGGAGAAACGTTGTGGTTTTAAACTCGGCGACATCAAGCCTTACACGTTTACTTCACGTAAAGATCATTACGGCTGGAAAAAGAATCACCAAGGCAAGTGGTATTTTACTTTGTTTGTAGAAAATGGTCGAGTGTTGGATGATGAGCAGATTGCCATGAAAACAGCATTACTTGAAATTGCAAAAACAGGAAAAGCAAATTTCCGTTTTACCGGTAATCAGAATATAATTATTGCTGATGTACTGGAAGCAGATAAGCCGGCTATTGAACAGCTGCTGCACGATTTCAAACTGGATAAACATACAGAACAAGCAGGAGCTTTACGCAAAAATGCAATGGCTTGTGTGGCATTTAATACCTGTCCATTGGCATTGGCAGAAGCACAGCGTTATTTACCAACATTGATCGATAAGATCGAACCATTACTTGCAAAGTATGGATTAACAGAAGATGAAATTATTCTGCGTATGACCGGTTGCCCCAATGGTTGCGGCCGTTCAAGTGCATCTGAGATCGGATTTATTGGAACAGCTTACGGGCATTATAATTTGCATATTGGTGGCGACAGGGAAGGCGAACGATTAAATACGAAGTTCAAAGAGAACATCAACGAAGAACAAATTTTAACTACACTTGATGAATTATTTTCGGTGTACAAAGCCGAGCGGAATTCCAATGAAACATTCGGCGATTTCTCTCACCGCAAATGGATATTGAATTAAGCAGTGAAGTATTGGCTCATCATATCAATGCTTCTCAGTGGAACAACGCTTTTTGCACAAGACCCGCCCGCAGAAATGTGGGTGGGTTTGTCGTTACCGGTACACTTCGGAAAAAAAGATAACTGGCAATGGCATAACGATGCAGGCTATCGTACAAATGGTGTAAGTGTATTGCCGCATCAATGGTTATACCGCACCGGGGTTCGTTGTTTTGTTAACCAGCATTGGAATGTTGCAGCAGGTGGTGCGTTGTTTTTTACAAGAGTAAGTTATAATAAAGATGACGAGGAGTTTGGACAGGAGAACAGGTTGTGGCAGGAAGTCGTTTACCAAACAAATCAAAAAGCAACTTGGCGTTTGCAAAGCAGGTTTCGTTTAGAAGAACGTTTTTTTGAAGCAACGGAAAGGCGGACCGCATTCAACGCAGCACGTTTTCGTTTACGCAGTGCAGTTATTTATGCACCAACAGAAAAAATTCAATTGCACCTGGCAGAAGAATATATGCAGCAGTTGAGCAGTAGCAAAATGCTGTTCAATCAAAACAGGGTTATAGCATCTGTATTCTGTTCGTTGAAAAAGCAATCGCAGTTACAGTTTTCTTACATTTGGCAATATCGTTCTGCTGCATCGTCGCAAAGTATTGCCGCAATCATTTTTCAAAAAAGCATAGGAATTAATGGAAACAACTAATCCGGTTACAACAAAAAATAACTTATACCCGGTTTTTTTAAAACTGGAGGAGTTGCGTGTGCTGCTGGTAGGTGCCGGTAATGTTGGTTTAGAAAAACTGCATTCTTTGTTGGCTAATTCTCCCAACGCAGCAGTTGCCATTGTTGCACCGGTGGTGAAAGAAGAAGTACGTCGTTTGGTTTGGAAACATCCTTCCTGCAGCATTGAGCAAAGAGCCTTTGAAGAAGCTGATCTTGAAAAGAAAGATCTGGTAATACTTGCAACCGACGACCGTAAACTGCATGAAGATGTACGGGTACTGGCTAAGGCTAAAGGCTTGTTGGTGAATGTAGCTGATACACCCGATCTGTGTGATTTTTATTTGGGCAGTATTATCCAAAAGGGAAATTTAAAAGTAGCTATTTCTACCAACGGGAAATCTCCCACTGCAGCGAAACGAATCAAGGAAGTACTCAACGAAGCGTTGCCAGAGGAACTGGATGAAGTAATTGAAAACCTGCACAAAGTTCGAAATAAACTCAACGGTAATTTTGAATACAAAGTAAAAAAGCTCAACTCCATTACTAAAGTATTGGTAGAGAACGATCGTGTTGGTACAGAGAAGAAGTGGAAAAAAATTGCCACTTACTCGTTGATCGCATTTGCGTTGATGCTGATTGGTCATTTTATTTTTTCGTATATCCCGTTCGGTCAAATTGCGACAGATACAGTGGCGTGGTATAAAACACTTGATAAAAATTTTCATTGGCTGGTATTAGCAGGTTTTCTTGCGCAGTTAGTTGATGGTGCATTGGGAATGGGTTATGGCGTAACAAGTGCAACCGTATTATTATCAGCGGGTGTAAGTCCTGCAACTATCAGTGGTGCAGTACACACGGCAGAAGTGTTTTCAAGTGCCGCATCCGGCTACAGTCACTACAAGTTTGGGAATGTAAATAAAAAGCTGTTTAAAGCCTTGGTAATTCCGGGTGTCATTGGTGCAATTCTCGGCGCCATTTTGCTTACATGGTTAGGAAATGCAGATGCCGTTTGGTTACGGGCAGTCCTTGCCTGTTATACGATGTTTCTTGGTATCAAGTTTTTGATCAATGCATTTCGTGAACAACGTCAGCAGAAAAAATTCAAACGCTACAGTGCATTGGCAGGTGCAGGAGGATTTCTTGATTCATTTGGTGGAGGTGGTTGGGGACCGTTAGTTACAACTACGCTCATCAACAAAGGGCGCAGTCCAAAGTATGTGATTGGTTCTGTTAGTTTAACTGAATTCTTTGTTACCTTGGCAAGTGCCTTTACTTTTTTTACGTTACTTGGTGTAAGTCATTGGCAGGTTATTTTTGCTTTAATGATCGGTGGTTTTGTAGCAGCTCCAATTGCGGCAAAGCTTACCGGGAAAATGCCAAAGAAAACAGCCTATATCCTTTTAGGTATTTTGGTGATTATCTGGAGTCTGCGAATTTTATTAAAAGCCTTCTAGGCTTTTTTTTAAAATTTAAAGTCTATTAATTTGGTAGAATAATAATACCCTACTAAATTTGTAGAGTAAATGAAAAAAATCAATCATCTCAATGCACATCTGGTTGTGCCGTTATTTTCAGCTACACGATGTTGATGCTGATTCTGTTAATCATTTGCTTTACCATATAACATTTAATACTTACACTGTTGTCAGTGTTCTTTTTTTACTAAAAACTAATTCGAATGGGAAAGAGTCTTTTTTTTGTTTTGTTGTTAACCATCATTACATTTTCAGCTAATAGTCAAAGTAGCTTAACTGGTATTATTAAAGATGGAAAAGGGCAGCCGGTTGAGTCGGCCAGCATTAAGGTGAAGGGAACAACGATTGCAACTGTTGCTGATGGGAAAGGGAAATTCAGTATTCCTGCGCCAAAGGAGTTGCCTTTTACACTATTAATTTCATCCGTTGGATATTATCCAAGTGAAGTAGAAATTACTGAAATAAAGGAGACTGAACTAAATATTCTTTTGATTGATAACAATCAACTATCAGAAGTGGTCATTACTTCACGTCGCCGTATTGAAACTGCACAGAATGTACCCATTGCTATTTCTGTAGTTGGTGGTGCACAAATTGAAAATGCAGGTGCATTTAACGTTAATCGTTTGAAGGAACTAATACCAAGTGTGCAACTTTACACATCCAATCCACGTAACACCGGTATCAACATTCGTGGCTTGGGATCACCATTTGGTTTAACCAACGATGGTCTTGATCCGGGCGTTGGCTTTTATGTTGACGGTGTATATTTTGCCCGACCTGCGGCCGCAACACTTGATTTTATCGATATTGAACAGATAGAAGTATTGCGTGGCCCACAGGGAACATTATTTGGAAAGAATACCACTTCCGGAGCATTCAATATCACTACACGCAAACCAAGTTTTACGCCTAGTGCAAATTTTGAGGTGAGCTATGGTAATTACGGATACATCCAGGCAAAAAGTTCTGTAACAGGTGCATTAACGAAAAAAATTGCGGGTCGTATTTCGTTCTCTGGTACACAACGTGACGGATTGGTTGAGAATGTACGTACGGGAAAATATACCAACGACATAAATAACCTTGGGCTACGTGGCCAGCTCTTGTACAAACCCACTCTTAATACCTCCATTACATTTGCTGTTGATGTTTCCAGTCAGCGCCCCGACGGTTATGCACAGGTGGTAGCCGGTGTTGTACAAACAAGACGTCCGGGTTATCGTCAATTTGATTCGATCATTGCAGCATTGAATTATCAAATGCCCAGCCGCAATGCATTTGATCGTAAAATTGATGATGATGTTCCCTGGAATTCAGGTAACGATTTAGGTGGTGTATCGTTGAATGTTGAACAAAAGTTGGGCGGAGGTACTCTTACTTCTACTACCGCATGGCGTTATTGGGATTGGGATCCATCAAACGACAGAGACTTTACAGGATTGCAGGCGTTGGCAAAATCACAAAACCCGTCCAAGCACAGAAATTGGTCGCAGGAGATACGTTATGCCGGTCAGATTTCCTCAAGCGTTAGCGGAGTAATTGGATTATTTTATATTGATCAGGAAGTAAAGACTAATGGTACAGAAGAGTCTGGTAAAGACCAATGGCGTTTTTCACAAAGTTCAACCAGTCCATTGTGGCAAACACCGGGTTTGTTTGAAGGCTTTGGAATAAGAACCAATTCTTCCATTAAATCAAAAAGTGCGGCTGTATTTGCGAACATTGATTGGGAGATCGCAAAGGGACTTCATATTTTACCGGGTCTGCGATATAACTATGATGAAAAAGATGTGAGTTATAACAGGGTAGCTTCAGGTGGATTAGATACTGCAACATTTAATGGTACAACAGCGCAGAAGAACACATTGCAGGGATTTAAAAACGGGGTGTACAGCAGTCAGTCTTATGTAGCAAATGCATACGAACGTAATTTCACCTACCAGCTTACCATTGCATATCGAGCTAATGAAAAAATCAATGCCTTTGCAACATACTCTACCAGTTTTAAACCGGTTGGTGTGAATGTAGCTGGTCTTCCTACCGTAAATGGCCAGCCTGCCACCGATCTTGCTGTTATTAAACCCGAAGATGTACGGCATTTTGAAGTTGGCGTTAAGACCAATCCAACCGATCAATTCATTTTCAATGCCGTATTTCATAACTCAAATATCAGAAACTATCAAACCAATGTACAGTCGGCAGAGTTGGGTGTAAACAGAGGTTATATTGCCAATGCAGAAGAAGTGAATGTAAAAGGTGTGGAAGTGGATGCAAATTATAAAGTAAACAATCATTTCATATTTTTTGGGGCATTGGCATACACAGATGCCAGGTATGTAAAATTTGAAAATGCCCCACTTCCATTGGAAGAAACAGGGTTAACTGAAAATGGCGTACAGAAAGCTTTCAAAGATATTTCAGGTGGTGTGCTACCTGGTATTTCTAAATGGGCAGGATCATTAGGTGGTGAGTTCACCACTCCAACAGATATTATTGGGAAGCCTGGAAAATTCTTTGTTGCACTGGAAAGTTTTTATCGTTCCTCGTTTTCCTCAAGCCCATCACCCTCTGCCTATTTGAATATTGACGGCTATACACTGGTTAACGGCAGAATTGGTTTCCGTGCAAACAACACCGGGTTCTCCGCATTTATTTGGGGACGAAATATTTTCAATAAAAATTATTACGAACAACTTTTACCGGCAGGTGGTAACGCTGGTCATTATGGTGCGGTGTTAGGCGATCAGCGAACCTTTGGTGTAACATTTCGTTACTCACTTTAATTGAGATAATCATGTTTTTTAGTTTTTCTTATAGCAAGACCGCCTGAATGACTTTGTCGGGCAGGCAATCGTAAGGCAAGCAGGCGTCCCGATTCTTCGGGATGCTTTTCAAAACAGCTGTATGGCCGAGTGGTGAGGAAAAGTCTGCAAAACTTTTTACGTCGGTTCGAATCCGACTGCAGCGTCAAAAAACAAAGTGCTATGAAATCTGTTTCTATGCTTCTTCTGTTCAATTGTATATTGTTTGTTTCATTCGCTCAACAAAAGCAGGTTGCAGAAGAAGAGCAGTTATGGACCGGTTATTTCAATCAAACACGTTTCAGTAATAAGTGGGGTTTATGGACGGATGTACATGTGCGAACAAAAGAGAATTTCTTTAGCAATCTTTCGCAGGTAGTGCTGCGGCCTGGTATTACATATTATTTATCGAATGATGTAAAGCTTACAGCAGGCTATGCATTCATTAATCATTTTCCTGCCGATAATCATAAAAATATTTCACAACCCGAACATCGGCCTTTTCAACAGTTGCAATGGCATACAAAATATCCACGTATTAAATTGATGCAGTGGATTCGTTTAGAAGAACGCTTTCGTAGAAAGATTTTCAATGACGATGCGTTAGCTGATGGCTATAATTTCAACTTGCGGTTTCGTTATAATATTCTTTCGCAATTTGCTTTGAACAGAACAACACCGTTCAAACCGGGAAGTTTTTCGTTTGTACTGTCAAATGAAGTGTTTATAAATGCAGGGCGGGAAATCACATATAATGTGTTTGATCAGAACCGGTTTTTTGCAGGGTTTCATTATCATGTAAACAAACACGATAATCTGCAGTTTGGATACATGAATTTATTTCAACAACAAGCTGCCGGTAATCGATATCGCAACCTGCATGTGGCAAGGGTCTTTTATTTTCATCAACTTGATTTAAGAAAGAAAACAACGAAATCATGAATACAATTTATTTAAGCGATTCCGGCCCCAAAGTATCTCCTGCTATTTATGGTTTTTACAGGTGGAGAGAAGAAGAAGTTACAGTTGAAAATGTAGAACGCATTGTAAATCTTAGTTTGGAATTAGGGATCAATACATTTGATCATGCAGATATTTATGGTGGGTATCAGGCTGAAAAAGTGTTCGGCCAGGTCATCAAAAACTCATCCGTAAATCGTGAAAACATAGTGATCTTTAGTAAATCGGGTTACAATGTTCCACATCCATCAAAACCTCAGATAAGAGTATCACATCATAATACTTCCAGCAGTCATATTGTTGAAAGCGTTGAACAGTCATTAAAAAATTTACAGACAGATTATATTGATGTTTATCTGGTAAACGGTCTTGATCCACTATC
Source organism: Bacteroidota bacterium (assembly GCA_023428755.1). Taxonomy (GTDB): domain Bacteria; phylum Bacteroidota; class Bacteroidia; order Chitinophagales; family Chitinophagaceae; genus Lacibacter. The sequence goes on along the minus strand of JAEYWX010000013.1, from coordinate 1,080 downwards.
TGATCTTGAAGAAACAGCACTTACACTCCGCCGGTTGAAAGATGCAGGAAAAATAAAGAATATTGGAGTAGTGAATTTTTCTGTATTTCAGCATCAGCTACTCAGTTAATATTTGCACGTACCTATCGTTACATATCATATTGAATTGAACTTGTTGAATACAACTGCATTTGATAATGGGCAGATTGACTACATCAAACAGAAATATATACGTCCGTTGGCTACTTCACCATTGGCTGAAGGAAGGATTGCAGAAAGCACTGAACGAGTGCCTTTGCGTATAAGAGCAAAATTGGAAGAGCTTGCACAGAAATACCAGGTGCATTTTGAATCCGTAGCGATAGCGTGGCTTACAAAGCTAGGTGCATTGCCGCTTATTGGATCTAGCAATGAACAACGAATCCGCAATATTGTGAAAGCTTTTGAAATTGATCTTGATCACCAGGATTGGTATGAATTGTATCAGGCATCTAAAGAATAAATATAGCGTATATGCACATGGTAAAATTCCTCGTAACGATATCCACAGTTCTGCTTATGATTTTTTGTTCAGCTGAAATAGTGAATTTTTTACCCGCTACTTTAAAAGGAAAAGTGGTTGACAGCCGGTCCGGAAAACCCGTTGAGGCAGTTCATGTGTATATAACAAAGGGTGAGGAAGAAGTATTCAGTTCTGGTAAAGGTGAGTTTTTGTTAAAAACATGGCAACAATTGCCTGTAACAATCACTGTGGAGCACAGGAGGTATAAGCAACAAACAGTCCGTATAGCAAGCGAAAACGATCGTTTAACGATTTCACTTATTCCAATTCAATAAAGAACGCTGATGCAATTCAATTATCTGGCATTTGCAGTGCCACTTTTTGTTGGCTTAATGTTGCTTGAATACTACGTAGGTGTAAAACAAAAGAAGCAGCATTATTTTTCGTTTGATGATGCCGTTGCTAATATTAATTGTAATAGTTAAGATATAATCTGACAGTTGTGGATTTTTCTACAATTTTTTTAAGCTGCTGAGTTGTGTTGATTCAGCAGTTTTTCTTTTGCCAAAGGTAAAGCTTCGTCAAAAGTTTGTATAGGT
>JAEYWX010000005.1 GCA_023428755.1 Bacteroidota bacterium | reverse complement strand
GACTGATGCCATACTTTGCCTGTAGCTTTCGATACCCGCAGCCTTGTTCCAGATACTCTTTAATGATTTGTTCTTTTAAGTCCATAAAACGGTTGATTTTTAGTCAACCTATTTCAGGACGAGACATACAACTGCTTATTGTACTTCCTTCTGCCCCGCTTGAACAAAACCGCTTGTTAGCGGTTGTTGTTTATCTGTCCGCAATAAGTTTTTATCATATCTTCTGCATCGTTTCTGTCTTCGTCACTTAATGCAAATTGTTTTGCTTTAAAAAAGTATTCACATGCTTTGTCGGTCTTGCCACTTCTTATGTAAATCGTTCCTTGCCAAGACATACAATTACTTTTCTCTTCATAATTATCATCAACCAGTCTCTGAAAGTCCGTAAACGAACTTCTAAGACTGTCCATGAAATATTTTACTTGTGCTCGTTGGTATAAAGCGTCATTGTAAGGTACTTGTGTTCTTGTTTCTTCGTCGGCATAAGGCAGGTCTTTGTTATAAGTAATCACAAAGTCGCCATGTGTCTGAAGATCCATTACTTTATTGAAATCAGCTAGGGCTTCTTTGTATTTTTTTATTTGTAAATATGCAAACCCTCTGTTATAAAAAGCTAGCTGAAGTTTACTGTTACGATTAATTACTTCGTTGTAAATTTCAATGGCTTTATCGTACTTTTTTTGATTGTTAAGATTATAAGCCTTGTCGAGTAATTGTTCATTTGTCTCCTTACAAGAAGTAATGAGGCAAAATGTCGATATAGTGATGAAAATAGATTTGAAGCTCATTTTACAATAACCGCTAACACATAAATATGCGAAAGTTCTTCCCCAACTTTCGGCAATGCATCAAAATAAGCAGTATTTGCGAAAGTTGAATACAAATATTTTTAAAAAGAAAGCATCAGCGGTTTCATCATTTTACAGGCTTCGCTTCGGACCTTTGCCGTGTTTTCTTAGGAGTTATCCGAACAAACTCCGAAGAAATCCCGAAGAAAACAAGACGAAGATGCGGCAATAACAGCACGATGTTACAGGGTTGCCAACCTTCGGCAAACTGTTCGATAAAAGCCGCAGCGTGTTGCAAGGTTGGCAACCCTTACCAGCCGTTTCTACCCACTCCCCCACAATTGATTACCTTCGCCGCTATGCAACAACAACCCGGCTGGCTTACAGAAGTACTCGCCAATCTCAATATCAAAGCGCTTAACCCCATGCAGGAAGCGGCATGGGAAGCCACATCCAAACACAACGACCTGATTGTACTATCGGCCACGGGTAGTGGCAAAACACTGGCCTTTTTACTGCCACTGGTGGAAGGATTGAAACAACAACCCACGCAAACAACATCCATCATCATTGTGCCTTCACGTGAGCTGGCACTGCAGATCGAAACGGTGTTTAAAAGTTTACAACTCAATTTAAAAGTTACCTGCTGCTATGGCGGACATAAACGGGAAATTGAAGAGAACAATCTGAAACAGGCACCTGCGCTGCTCATTGGTACGCCCGGTCGCCTCGCCGACCATATCCGCAGGGAAAATATCAACACCTCCACCATTACCACTCTGGTGCTCGATGAGTTTGACAAATCACTCGAACTTGGTTTCCAGGAAGAGATGTCGTTCATCATCGGTTCATTACCCAACATCGAACAACGTATCCTTACATCGGCCACGCAAATGGAAGAGATCCCTTCGTTTGTTGGGTTGCAGCAACCGGTTACCATCGATTTTCTCGGCAGCAAAGAAGAGAACGATATTGGTTTGGCCATCCAAACGGTACATAGTGACGAGAAAGATAAAATTGAAACACTGTTCCGTTTGATCTGCATGATCGGCAACCGTTCCACCATTGTGTTCTGCAATCATCGTGAAGCAGTGGAACGTACGAGTGCATTGTTGAAAGAGCGTGATATTGTGAATGTGTTTTATCACGGTGCCATGGAGCAGCGTGACCGTGATGCAGCGTTGTGCAAATTCCGCAACGGCACATCGAATGTATTGGTAACAACTGATCTTGCTGCACGTGGATTGGATATTGCCAACATCCGTTACATCATTCATTATCATTTACCGCATACCGAAGATGCGTTTACACACCGCAACGGACGTACTGCACGTATGGAAGCAAGCGGTACTGCCATTGTAATCCTTGGACCCGATGAAAAAATGCCGGACTATATTCCTGCCGATGCAGCAGAAATTACTTTGCCTGAAAAAGCAGAGATACCGGAGAAACCAAAATGGACAACCTTGTTTATTGCTGCGGGCAAAAAAGATAAGGTGAATAAAATTGATATTGTTGGTTTCCTCAGCAACAAAGGAGATTTGAAAAAAGAAGACATTGGTTTGATTGAAGTGAAAGATTTTTTTGCATTCGTTGCTGTAAAGAAAATAAAAGCCAACCACACACTCAACCTTATTAAAGACGAAAAGATAAAAGGGAAGAAAGTGAAAATTGCTGTCGCAAAATAAAGCGACATGGCACAAGGCACAAGGCTCAAGAAAAAGCAAGGCACAAGCACTGAAGCTGGAACTCCTTGTACCTTGCGCCTTGAATCTTGTTCCTTCCTCTTGTTCCTTGTGCCTTGTTCTTACTTGTTCCTTAATAATACAACCATGAACTTGTTTACCGCTCCTTCCTCCATCATCATCACTTGCCACAAACGCATTGCTCCCTACCTGGAAGCAGAAGTAAAAGCGTTGGGCTTTGTAATTGATGAAACATTTGTTACCGGTGTAAAGCTGAAAGGAACCATCAACGATTGTATCAAACTTAATTTAAACCTGCGTTGTGCCAGCCAGGTATTGTATAGTTTAAAACAGTTTACTGCACAGGATGGTGATGATATTTACAATGCCTTAAAGAATTTTCAGTGGGAAAACATTTTACCCGATCCCGGTTATTTTTCGGTAACGAGTAATGTAAACAATCCCACCATCAACAACAGCATGTTTGCGAACCTGCGGGTGAAGGATGCAATTGTTGATCGCATCAGGGAGAAACGAGGCACACGTCCGTCAACAGGTGCGGAGTTAACCGGCACCGTTATTCATCTGTTCTGGAAAAATGAAGATGCAGAAGTGTTTGTAGATACATCAGGCGATTCATTGGCACGACATGGTTACCGGAAAATTCCCGGTCTTGCACCCATGCTGGAAGGCTTGGCTTCAGCTACCATTTATGCAAGTGTGTGGGATCGTGTTTCACCGTTTATTAATCCTATGTGCGGTTCGGGCACATTGGCAATAGAAGCAGCCTTGATCGCTACCAACCGACGACCGGGTTTGTACCGCACCAATTATGCATTTATGCATGTGCAGGGTTATGATGAAACGGTGTATCAACAAGAAGATGCATTGCTGGAAGAACAGATTATTGATGTGCCCGGTTTAAAAATTATTGCAACAGATTATAATCCGAATGCGATCGAGAATGCAAAGAAGAATGCAGTTGCTGCAGGTGTACAAAAGCTCATCGATTTTGCTGTGTGCGATTTTGCCAAAACAGAAGTACCGCATGATGCAAAAGGCATTATGATGATCAATCCTGAATATGGTGAACGCTTAGGTGATATTCAGGAGCTGCAGGAAACGTATGCACGCATCGGCGATTTTATGAAACAGCAGTGCGGTGGTTATTATGGTTACATCTTTACCGGCAATATGGAGCTGGCAAAAAAGATCGGACTGAAAGCAAAACGCAGAATTGAATTTTACAACAGCACCATTGATTGCCGTTTGCTGGAGTATGAATTGTATAGTGGAAGCAGAAGAGAGAAATAGTTTATGGTTTATGGTTTGTGGTTTTTAGTTTGTGGTTTCTGGTTTCTGGTTATCGGCACCGCTTATTTCTTGTGAAACTCTGCGATCTCTATTCCTCTGCGTGTAATAACCCTGCTGTTTCCCTCCCTATCTTTGCCCATCATGCAAACAACACATTATCCCATCATCATTATTGGCGGCGGACCCATTGGTTTAGCTTGTGGTATCGAAGCGAAGAAAGCAGGAATCTCTTATCTTATTTTGGAGAAAGGATGTTTGGTAAACTCCCTTTACAACTATCCTGCAAACATGACTTTCTTTTCCACTTCTGAGCGATTGGAAATTGGTGATGTGCCGTTTGTATCTGTTAATCCAAAACCTACAAGAGCAGAAGCATTAGAGTACTATCGCAGAGTAACGGTTGCCTACAAAATCAACATCAATTTGTTTGAAGAAGTAACTACTGTTGAACGCACAGGAAACACATTTGCACTGCAAACAACTAAACAAAACTATACAGCCGATCACATCATCATTGCATCGGGCTTTTATGATATCCCCTATTTGCTCAATGTAAAAGGCGAAGACTTACCCAAAGTAACACACTACTATAAAGACCCGCACTTCTACGCATTTCAAAAAGTGATGGTGGTAGGTGCAAATAATTCGGCTGTTGATGCAGCATTGGAAACATGGCGCAAAGGTGCCGATGTAACAATGGTGATCCGTGAAAAAGAAGTGGGCGAACGGGTGAAGTTTTGGGTGCGTCCCGATGTGGTGAACCGTATTGCAGAAGGTTCCATCAAAGCTTACTATGAATCAAGCATTGTTGAAATCAAAGAAAACGAGGTCATCATCCAAACTCCCGAAGGCATTAAAACCATTCCCAACGATTGGGTAATTGCAGCAACCGGTTATCAACCCAACTTATCATTTTTAGAAAAGATCGGTATTCATTTATCAAACGACGAAGTGCGCAAACCGGAATACGATGAAGAAACACATGAAACCAATGTACCCGGTGTTTATCTGGCAGGTGTTATTTGCGGCGGCATGAATACATCACGCCTGTTCATTGAAAACTCACGGGAACATGCCGTACACATCCTGCAATCGATTCAGCAAAAAAGAGCGGCAGATTAACCTCTGTTCTTTCCACTTATCACAATATCAGCCGACAGGTGTTGCTGTCGAAAATCATTCCTTATTTTCGGGCTATTCATTACTAAATTTCAACTGTATCAACATGATCCGATTATTATTTACTTTGCTGCTGCTCAGCTCCGTTGGCTTTGCACAGCAAAAAGAGGCTGACATGGTGAGCCGCATCGTAAAAGAGGCTACCGAAAATTCGCAATTAAAAAAACTGGGACAGGAACTGATGGATGGCATTGGTCCACGTTTGGTGGGAAGTCCGCAAATGCAACAGGCACATGATTGGGCTGTGGCCAAATACATGAGCTGGGGTGTAACGGCACGCAATGAAAAATGGGGCGAGTGGCGTGGCTGGCAACGTGGCATTACACATGTTGACATGATTCACCCACGTGTAAAAACATTGGAAGGAATGCAACTGGCATGGAGCCCCAACACAGGTGGCAAGACAGTTACCGCTGATGTAGTATTAATTCCTGACCTCGCCGATTCAGTTGCTTTTCAAAAATGGTTACCCACTGTAAAAGGGAAATTTGTATTGATCTCGATGTTGCAGCCAACCGGTCGTCCGGATTATAACTGGGAGGAGTTTGGCACCAAAGAATCCATTGAGAAAATGAAAAAAGAGCGTGCAGAAATTTCTGCTGCCTGGAGCAAACGCATCAGCAAAACAGGTTACACTGCAAGAACCTTACCTGCTGCCTTGGAAAATGCAGGAGCTGTGGGTGTAATCATGAGCAACTGGAGTGCAGGCTTTGGTGTAAACAAAATTTTTGGAGCCAACACAAAAAAAGTTCCAACCATCGATCTTGCATTGGAAGATTATGGCTTACTGTATCGCTTAACCGAAGCAGGCACCACTCCCAAAATAAGTGTGCGTGCCGATTCAAAAGAAAATGGAGTTGTGCCAACATACAATACAATTGCTGAAATAAAAGGAAGCGAAAAACCCAATGAATATGTGATGATGTCTGCACACTTCGATTCATGGGATGGTGGCACCGGTGCAACCGATAACGGTACAGGTACATTGGTAATGATGGAAGCGATGCGGATTTTGAAATTAGTATATCCCAATCCAAAGCGTACTATTCTTGTTGGTCATTGGGGAAGTGAAGAACAGGGATTGAATGGTTCACGTGCATTTGTAGAAGATCATCCGGAAATTATTCCAAACATCCAGGCATTGTTTAACCAGGATAATGGAACCGGACGTGTTGCCAATATTTCCGGACAGGGCTTTTTACATTCTTACGATTATATAGGCCGCTGGCTGGCAAAAGTGCCAAACAATATTCGACAGCAGATTGAAACACGTTTTCCCGGAAATCCCGGCGGTGGTGGTTCCGATTATGCATCGTTTGTTGCTGCAGGTGTGCCTGCATTTTCATTGAGCTCACTCAGTTGGTCGTATGGTTCCTACACCTGGCATACCAACCGTGACACCTACGATAAAATTGTGTTTGATGATGTGCAAAGCAACGCCATCCTTACAGCAATACTCGTTTACATGGCTTGTGAAGATGAAAACAAAACTTCACGTGAACGCATTGTGTTGCCGGTGAATCCAAGAACAGGAGAACCCGGCAAATGGCCTGCACAAACCAAACCAACCAGAAGAGGTGGCTTAGATTAATTGAAACAATTTGATTCTTTCTATAAAAAAAGCATTCCAAAACGGAATGCTTTTTTTATCATGAAATTTGATGGTTTATCGCAACCGCATCACCACTTCTTTTCCTTTTTTCAACAACATACTGGTACCTTCCATCGCATAGCCATCTACTTCGTTCAACACTTCAAGAAAACGATCTTCAAACGCCTGATCACCGCACATCATTTTTGTAGATACAACATTTGAAAAACTGATCTTCCCTTTCTTACTGATGGCATAACTGCCTGAAATCCGGTTACAGCCGCCTGTTCCGTTAAATTGCTGTTGCGCAGGAACAAACAACAGGTTCGCATCCTTTTCTGTACCGCTTAATTGCACAGGAACTGTTTTGAGTTCATATAAGGTCCAGCGTTTCATATCCCAGTTATGATCTGGCGCAAGTTTCGGGCTGCAGGAAATAATTGAGATGATTGCAACAAACAGAATAGATAGTTTCTTCATACGCTTCACTTTAGTGATTAAAAGACAAATTAACAGAAAACAATACAATTATTGACCACAAATGGTTGCCATGTAAGTTGTAAAACTTGCTGGCAATTATATGACCATCGTCAGTAAACGGTCCATTATTACTCATAATACCAACATTTCGTTGAAATTAACTTTGACGTTAATTGAAAACCCAATGCACTCTTACTCCAACCATATGAAGCTGTCGGTATACAGTCCCGCCATATTCATTACCGGTATCTATGTTATTCTCAGTACAGCGTGGATACTCTGGAGCGATGCACTCACAGAAAAAATTGCACATGGTAATGCGGCCTTGTTGCTGCAACTTCAAAATCAAAAGGGAATTGCATTTGTTTGTTTCTCAGGCCTTGTACTTTTTCTCATTAGTCATAGCCTTTATTTACGTTTACGTCGTTTGTATAAAAATCAAAACTCATTGGAGAAAAAATTCGAAGCCTTGAACGCAGCTGCTCGTGGCGGAATGATAGATTATGATCTGGAAACAAATACTGCAATGATCAATGAGAAAATGCGATTCTTTATTCCGGGGCAATCATTCAAAATCGAACACTTTACCGATTTGTTTCTGAAACGCATTCATAAAGCTGAACTACCAAGACTAAAAGCAGAATATGCAAATGCCCGCACCAGTAACCAGGAAGTATGGACCACTGAATTCAAACTATTAGGTACAGATGGCATCTATTATACTGTACTAAGCAGTCTGTTTTTAATACGTGATCCGGAAACAAAAAAAGTTCACCGGATGATTGGAGAAATTCAGGACATTTCCCAGTTGCGGAATTTACAGGCAGATTATTTTAACCAAAAGCTACGTCATAAACAACACCTGGCCAGCACTATTATAAAAGCACAGGAAAACGAACGGAATCGCTGGGCAGAGGAGTTGCATGATAACGTATCGCAATTGCTCACCGTTGTAAACCTGTATTTAAGTAATACGCAGGTGCAGCAGGAAAGAAATGTTACAATGATCCACCAGGCAAAGCAGATCGTAACGGAAGCACAACAGGAAATCAGAATGTTATCGGCCTCAATCAAACCACCGCAGTTTTCATTGATGAGTCTCCAACAGTCCATTGAAAAACTGATTGCAGATATTATCCGGGTGAAAACTATTACAATTCAACTTACGTCCAATGATTTTCATGAAAATGAATTGAAAGATGAACAGATGCTGATGATTTACCGGATTGTACAGGAACAATTAAATAACATCTTGAAATACGCCGAGGCCAAACAGATTACGATTACACTAAAAACAAAAGACCATCATGTGTACATCGTAATACATGACGATGGAAAAGGGTTCGACAAAAAACAAATAAAGGGTGGTCTTGGTTTCCGCAACATCCAAAGCAGGCTCCAACTGCACAATGGACATATGGATGTTACCTCATCACCCGGTAACGGTTGCACTCTCGATGTTTCGTTTCCTGTTTGAAAATCAACTTTAACATTTGCCGTTAAGCTGTAACAGGAATAAGCTCGCAAAAAACTAAACAAAAACTACAGCAGGTTACAACACAGGTTTCTTTGGTTTGATTTTTGTGTTAACAAGTGCAAAACAGTTACATTTTCATCTTCAAAAATCAACCACCGATCATGAAACCTACCAGCTATCTATTGGCAGCAAGCCTGTGCTTTTTCACCCTTTCATGCGAACGACAAAACAATCCCGGTAACAACAGCGATGGCAGCAGCCCCGTCTTTCTTTTAATTGATGAAGAAAGTATCGATAACGGCAATGAACCAAATAATTTTTCAGCAACCGATGTAAACGATCAATTGGCAAGAGTAGGTTTGCGTCAGCAGTTGCGTTATTTCCAGGATAATGTTGGAAAAACAATTGATCTCTATACCGGACAGGTAGGTGATGAAGGTTGGTATGCTATTAAAACAATTCCATCATCGTGGATCAGCACAGGTCCAACATCAAATGGTGCAAGAAATCTTTTACAGGCGGGTCCAAAACTGGGCGGCGGTGAAGATGATAAAGAAGTATTGCTTGATAAAATTCCAGACATCACTCCCCTGCGTGGAACAGGTTTAACTATGCTGATCGGTAAAACAGTTATAGCCGTTGTGTATGATGGTGATGTAAGCATTAATTACTCGCCCTTGAATGGAAATTTACAAGGTGCTAATCTTGGTATTGTTGCGTTTGATGTACTGTCTGTTACTGAACGTACAGATGGCTCTACTTCCTCGCTACCAAAAGTAACCGTACGCATTCGCAATGCAGTACAAACAGCGAACGGAACATTGCAGTTATTCAGCAATGCACCGGTTCCGCAATCATCGTCTGAACCATTTGATATTTCACCACCTACCAATGCACCTGCTGCCACATTAACAACAGCACAATAAGTTGTAATCAAATCATTCGTCCCGGCTCTTCAAACATGAAAAACTGATGTAGCCGGGATTTTTATGTACTTCCCGTTTCAATTTCATTACTGAATATAAAATCCAACAAATGCATTCATATCGTTTGTTGCAATATATCTATAAGCCATTTTTCATTCCTGTTTCTACTGCTTGCAAGAAATTTGATTCAACATTCGATCTTAAGCAATTGTTAAGAGCGGCATCATTTCCACTCCAGTTGTTAAAACAAGTTTGCAGAATTGCAATTGAAAACCAACTGCTTTTTCAATCATCGAATATTTTCATTAACAATTTTACTTTTTTCTGGCATACTTTTTCTACTGTACCTGGCATGGTTCGAAACAATATTTTAAAACCTGAAAAGCCAGAAATTATGAAACAGGTATTTACAATTTTATCGCTCGCAGTGATCATGGTATCCTGCAAATCAAAAGTTGAAACAACTGATCAAACACAGGTATTGTCTGCTGTTGACTCCGCTGAATTTGCGGCTTTCCAGGAATGGAAAGAAGAACAGGAAATGAAAAAAACGAAGGCCGCTACTACCGTTCGCTATGTTGAACGGAAAGAAGCAGCGCCTGTTGTGTACAACAATACGGCTCCTGCTAAAAAGAAATGGAGCAATGCTACAAAAGGTGCCGTAATTGGTGGTGCCGGTGGTGCTGTAATTGGTGGTGTGGTAAGTAAAAAGAATCGTGTAGCCGGTGTGTTAGTTGGTGGTGTACTGGGTGCCGGTGGAGGTTACGCAATTGGTCGTTCGATTGATAAAAAGCAAGGCAATTACTAAACCGTTATAACGTTACTGTAAGCGGGGATCATCTGTACACATGTTGATCTCCGCTTTTTTACATCAACTTTTTTTCATGAATACAGTTGATCTTCTTTTGGGTGTGCTCATTCTTCTGTCAACATTTATCGGTTACAGGTATGGAGCATTGCGTTTGTTAGCGGAATTGATCAAATGGACTGCATCAGCTGCTTTTGCTGTTTTATTTTATACAGCCACTGTTGAAGAAATGACCAAACAGTTTCCGCAACTACAACAATGGTATTTGCCCGTTGCAACAACCATCATTTTTTCACTCTCCTATTTATTCTTATCGTTGCTGCAGCGGTTGATCTCAGGTGGCAAATCCACGATTCATCTTACCGATAAACTTACAGGACTTGTGCCGGGTCTGTTAACCGGCATCATCATCAGTGCTGTTACAGCACGTATGCTTACACTCGCAGCATCTGAAAATATCCGCATGGAAACAGGTGAAAGTAAAATAGCAGCTGCGCTTTCGCCCTACACAACAGATGCAGAAACGATGCTTGCTCCATTGGTGCAGGAGTATTTATCGCCTGTACTTTCACACAACACTGCAACTTCAAGGGAACCCGTAATTTATTCCACTTCGTATTTTTCTGTACGGCCCGATCTTGAATACCAAATGCTGTTGTTGGTGAATGCTGAACGAAAACAACGGGGTTTGAAATTATTGCAGGTGGATGAAGCGTTAAAAAAAGTAGCAAGGGCGCATTCAGCCGATATGCTGACGAGAGGATATTTTTCGCACAATACACCCGAGGGGAAAGATCCATTTCAACGCATGAAGCAGGCAGGTATTACGTATCGAAAAGCCGGCGAAAATCTTGCCTATGCTTCCACACTTGCAGAAGCGCACAAAGGATTGATGAAATCGCCCAGCCACCGTGCAGCCATCCTCAACAAATCTTTTGGCCGCGTTGGGATCGGCATTGTGGATGGTGGAAAAAACGGACTGATGATCTCGCAGGAATTCAGGGATTAGCAAAATTGTTTTTTTCACTTTGCAAAACAGGAAACGTTACACAAAATCTGTTTTGTTGAGTACTTGTGTCGGTAAATTTAATTGCACCATTCATACTCACCACCCGATAATAAACAATACTTCTGATAAGACTTTTCTCCCGATTTTTTACAAATCGTTTGCTGGCATCATCATCAATACAAAGCTGCACATCATCACCTATATGCAAACGGATAGTCACATGCCTGATCCCTTTATCGGCCTGCAATACCTGAAGCCATGATTCAGCAATTTTTACACAATTCATCGACTGTGAAAATTCGATACGATCGGTATCTCCAATCACTTTCAACTCAACGGAAAACGAAAAAGCATCCTGCTTCTGAAACAGGAAATCTTCAAACAACTCACGCACAGGCACTTCATCCAGCGTTGTAGGACTTATATTGTATGAAAGATTTTTCACATCATTCAACGCATTGGCAATAGCGTCATTGGCATCCTGCAGATGTTGCATTCTGTTTTGCTCGTTACTGGCTGCCATTGTGAGGTACAAACGACTGGCAGCAAGTTCCTGTGCAATATTTTCGTGGAGTTCTTTGGCGACTGATAAATTTTCTTCATCCTGCTCCTTAATAAGATTGCTGACCGCCTGGTTCTTGATCCGGATCAACTCAGCCGAGCGCTCTTCAATCACTTTTGATTTTAAGCGTAACTCAAGCAGCCTTGTTACCTGGTTCGATAATAGTTCCAATGCCCGTTCCTGCGCAGCAGTAAGTTTCCGAGGTTGTTGATCAAGTACACAAATGGTTCCCAGTTTTTGCCCCGTAGGTGAAACAATGGGAGCACCTGCATAAAACCGTACATGCATGTCGCCATCAACAAATGGATTATCAAAAAAACGATCATCTTTTGTGGCATCTTCCACCACCATCACTTCATCATCTAAAATGGCATGTGAGCAAAACGAAACATCACGTCTTGTTTCTGATACATCAACCCCTTGTTTCGATTTAAACCATTGACGGTCCTTATCAACCAGTGTAATGAGTGATACAGGACAATTGCAGATTTGTGCCGCCAGCTCACGCAGTTCATCAAAGGCAGCCTCTTCTACAGTATCAAGGAGATCGTACAGATGAAGATCGGCAAGCCGCATTTCTTCTGACCGTGGTATGGGAGCAATAATCATTGTTTTCATAATGTGTACGCAGTTGACGATTGCATCAGATACGTACATTTTTTTACAGCAGGATTTGCTGTATGGTTTACAATTTTCGATTCTAAGGATTTCTACTTAGTGCTTCTAAAACAGTTGGTCGGGTGAAATGTCTTTACAAAGGGAAGAGATAGAAGGTTAGCGGATCACTTCCAGTTTTTTTACAAAATTAGTTGTTGAAACAACGAAGTGGTGGTGACAGCGGGCTTTTAACTAATTTATTTTGAGATAGTACACAGAACTACTTACAGCTGTACGTTGATGCACTACAAATCAACGTTCACCTGCGCCAAAAAAAGGTTGATGTTCTGGATTAGTTTGTATAACTTAAAGCAACAAACCAATTTATAAACATCAAAAACTTACAGCTATGCCAATTGTGAAAGTAATTGAAGTGATCGCTTCTTCCGAAAAAGGAATTGATGATGCCGTTCGACAAGCCGTTGCCGAAGCATCTAAAACAGTACGCAATATCGATTCGGTGTATGTACAGGATATTAAAGCACATGTAAAAGACGGACAGGTAACTACATTTGGATGTGTTTGTAAAATATCGTTCCGGTTGGAATAAGAAAATCACATTACAAAAAAAACACCGGGCAATGCCCGGTGTTTTTACTTCACAAACGGATACTGAAGTTTAGTCAGTTACTTCCGTTGAATCTTCAGGTAAGTGATCGTATTCACCTTTGAATGCATACCAGCCAAAAATCACCAACCCAATTACAATGGGTGAAAAGATAGCGATGATAATAATCCATGGAATCGGTTTGTTGATATCTTTTGTGCCGGCACTGTCAATATTATACCAGGCAGCCATCAATAGCAATACAAAAACGGCCGGACCCGTGATCATCCATACAATACCTGCCAATCGTTTTAAGTTGTTCATATATTAATCGTTTACGTTGGGATCAATTTTATTGTTGAGATACAAAGCACCAATTACAAAACACAGCGCTGCAACAATGATGGGATACCAAAGCCCCACCAATGCATCGGACGGGAAACTGGTGGTGAGCAGCAAACCAATGAATGGAACCAATCCGCCAAACACACCGTTACCGATATGATATGGCAACGACATAGACGTATAACGGATCTTTGTTGGAAATAATTCAACCAGGAAGGCGGCCACCGGACCATACACCATTGTTACAAAAAAGATCTGGATAAAAACCAGCCATACAAATTTCCAAAAAACGGATGAGGGCAAATGCCGATCAATATACCTGGTAGAAGAACCGGTTTTAATTCCATCTGGCTGTTGAATAACTGTATCTTTTACAATTTCAGTATACCCCCAGCCGTTTGCAGAAACATACGAAGTAGTAGTGCTCCGAATAAAATCTTTGGCAGTACCAATTGGTTCTGCTTCAATAATTGGTTTACCCTTCACCTGCAGATCCACAAATTCAATTTTTGTATGATCTACACTGTCGAGGAAACTCTGATAGATGGGACGATAGAACAGCACACCCAGCAACATCCCGATCAACATGATCCACTTGCGGCCAATACGATCACTCAACCATCCAAAGAAAACAAAGAAGGGTGTCGCAAATAAAATCGCCCATAACAGAATCGTTCGGCTCTGTTCAAAATTGAGCATCACTTTTGTTTCCAGAAAACTCTGTGCATAAAACTGACCGGTGTACCAGATAACTCCCTGCCCCATTACTGCACCAAACAATGCGAGCAACACCATTTTAAAATTTCCTTTGTGGCTGAAACTTTCTTTCAACGGATTCACCGATGTTTTGCCTTCGTGTTTCAATTTGGCAAACAACGGCGATTCTTTCATCTTCATACGGATGTAGATAGAAACACCCACTAACAAAATCGACAACCAGAACGGATAACGCCAGCCACCCCACTCTGCATCAAAAGCCGCATCGCTCATGCTCGATTTCACCAACAGTATTACACCCAATGCAACAAATAAACCAAGCGTTGCAGTGGTTTGTATCCAGCTGGTATAAAAACCCCGTTTGTTCGATGGCGCATGTTCGGCCACATACGTAGCGGCACCACCATATTCACCACCCAATGCAAGGCCTTGTACCAAACGAAGTATCAACACGAGTATGGGTGCCAATACACCAATGGTTTTATAACCTGGCACAAGACCAATTAGAAAGGTGGACGAACCCATCAACACAAGTGTTAACAAGAACGTGTACTTGCGACCGATCAAATCGCCAAGCCGTCCGAATAATAACGCACCAAACGGACGAACAATAAAACCGGCTGCAAAAATGGCGAGTGTACTTAATAACGCTGCCACATCATTGCCTTCAGGAAAAAATTGTACGGAGATTGTTTTGGCCAACATACCAAAAATGTAGAAATCGTACCATTCGATCATAGTACCCATCGAGGAAGCGGCAATTACTTTCCAGATGGAAGAGGAAGCATTCGTTTGATTCATGTGTTCGTATTATAATTTTTTTGCCACATGTTATTCGCCATTGAACATCTCAGTTGGCAATAACGTTTATTGTGGCTCATTTTATGCTGGGAAGATAAATTAAAATTGAAATGTAAACTATCCTGTTGTTACAGGCAGATAAATAAACAAAAAATCCTGCTAACACTTATCAGCAGGATTTTTATAAACTGTATCAGTAAATTCTACGCCATCACTTCTTCCTTCGCCACTTTACTGTATTCGTCAGCCAGTTTGCGTTGTACTTCAAATGGCAATGGTTCGTATTCCAGGAAATGCATCCGGAATTTTGCACGGCCCTGTGTAAACGAACGGAGATTACTGCTGTAATCCTGCATTTCGGCCAACGGAACTTTAGCGATCACTTTTGTAAAATGTCCTTCGGTATCCATACCTTCCACCATTGCACGGCGTGTTTGCAGATCACCAATTACTGCACCGGTAAGATCTTCGGGACACAGCACTTCTACATGATACATTGGTTCCAGTATCTGTGGATCGGCCTGTTGAAATGCCTGGCGGAATGCCTGCAAGCCGGCGATCTTGAACGAAATATCGTTACTGTCAACCGGATGCATTTTTCCATCAAACACACTTACACGTACATCTCGTACATACGACCCCGTTAGTGGACCTTCGGCCATTTTTTCCATTACACCTTTTAAGATCGATGGAAGAAACCGCTGATCAATGGCACCACCAACAATACAATTGTAGTACACTAATTTTCCGCCCCAAGGAAGTTCATGTGTTTCTTTACCTCGTACATTCAAATCGGCCGGCTCGGGCATTCCTTCGTACCAGGGTTCAATCCGCAAATGCACTTCACCAAACTGTCCGTTACCACCACTTTGTTTTTTATGCCGGTACATACTATCGGCACTGCGGCGAATTGTTTCCCGGTATGGAATACGGGGCTTGGTAAACTTCACTTCCAGTTTATGCTGGTGTTCAATTTTCCATTTAGCAACGGCTAAATGCATATCGCCCTGGCAATGGATCAACGTTTGTTTTAATTCGGGTGAGACTTCTACTTTGAATGTTGGATCTTCATGCCGCAGATCGTGTAAAGCGGTTGCCAGTTTTTCTTCCTCTCCTTTCTTGGTACTTTCAATTGCCATGGTAAGATTGGATGCCGGAAATTCAATGGGCAGCAATTCAATATCTTTCCCTTTATCGTGCAGCGTATTGTTTACATGTGTATTCCGCAGTTTTAAAGTTGCGCCAATATCACCTGCTGTTAATTCATTTACCTGTGTGCGTTTGTTTCCTTCCACCACATAGAGCTGCGAAATTTTTTCAGCCACACCGGTTGTTTCAT
The DNA here is from genome assembly GCA_023428755.1 of Bacteroidota bacterium. Classification (GTDB taxonomy): domain Bacteria; phylum Bacteroidota; class Bacteroidia; order Chitinophagales; family Chitinophagaceae; genus Lacibacter. The sequence goes on along the minus strand of JAEYWX010000005.1, from coordinate 73,315 downwards.
TTACCAGTTCCATGCCTGCTTTAATGGTACCGCTGTACACTTTAAAGAAACTCAGTTCGCCCACATGCGGTTCGCTAACTGTTTTGTAAATAAAAATACAGGCCGGGCCATTGGCATCGCAGGTTAAAGTACCACCTGCTTTTGTTTTTTGCGGAGGCATTTCATTGGCACTGGGGCACACGTTATCAATAAAACCCATCAAACGGCCGCTGCCCATGTTGCGCTCACCTGATAAACAGAACAGCGGAAACAGATCATGATTGATCATTGCTTTTTTCATACCGGCTTTGATCTCATCTTCATCCAACTCTCCTTTGTCGAAATATTTTTCCATCAATGTTTCATCATTTCCGGCAACGGCTTCAATTAATTCTTTGTGTAAGTTATCGGCTCTCTCTTTTTCATCATCGGGAATGGGTAGTTTCTCCGGTTTGCCGCCGCTGTCTTTGAATTTATACATCGTCATACGCAGCACATCAATGATCTCGTGAAACCCTGCACCCTGTTGCCGTGGATATTGCACCACCGTAATGTTTGAACCAAAATGTGCCTTGGCTTCAGCAACCGTTTTGTCAAAATCAGCCGCTTCTTCATCGAGTTTGTTAACAGCAAAGATCATGGGTGTTTTAAACTGCTCGGTGTAATCCCAAATAATATCGGTACCCACTTCCACACCACGTGATGCGTTGAGGAGCATTACACCTGTATCGGCCACTCGTAAAGCGCTGATCACTTCGCCTACAAAATCATCGTATCCCGGCGTATCAATAATGTTGATCTTGTATCCACGCCATTTGCTGTGTAAGAGTTTGGAAAAAACAGAATTACCCCGTTCCTGTTCCAATTCATGATAATCGGCTACGGTATTACGTTCTGCAATAGAGCCGCGGCGGGTAATAATGCCTGCTTCATACAACATGCATTCCCCTAATGTTGTCTTACCGGAGCCGGCATGGCCCAGCAAGACAATGTTTTTTACGTGTGAGGTATCAAAGTCTGCCATAACATTCAAGTTTTAAAATGTAAACAATTACCTGTGTGCATACAGATGCACCTACAGGCATAAACTGCACTGGTACAGATAGAATTGAATGGGTGGCTGGGAGGTTGTCTTTGACAGATAAAAGAAAGACTATGCTTTCGCTACGAAATTTTTGAATTCACTTCGCAGTTCGTGTAAAGTGTGTTCAAGCACTTCGTACTGATCGTGCAGTTGCTCGTGTTCCTGCAATGCTTCTTCGGATAGTTGACCGTTTCGTTGTAGCTTTTCAATTTGTAATCTTCGGTCGTGCGTTTTGATCGCTTGTTTGAGATCGTGGATGTTGATCTGCTGAATGTAGAATTGGTTGTGATAATGTTCCACTTCGGTAAGGACTTCCTTGTCTTTTTCACCGCTGGCCATGAGCTGCAGCTGATCTCTCAGTTGACTCATTTCGTTGCGGTAGGAACGCAGATGCTCCCTCCAGGAGCTGCATTCCCTGTTGAGCTGTGTTGTGTCTGTTGAAACCATGGGAAACAGTTTTAAAAGTGAGTAAATAATGTATCATCAAAGAGCTACTTAAATTTAGTCAATCATTCTGATAAAACCTATAAAAAATCCAATGAGTTTCGCACAAAAAGAAATGAAGTTTTATACAGAAAATACCGTTTGGAACGTTAATTTAGCGCTCAATTAATTTCTATGAAACCAAACCGCTTACTAACTGCCCTTGCACTGATATGTATCATTCATGCTACTGCTCAGCAATCATTGAAAAAACCGGGACTGTTTTCCTACAACATCAGCCTGAGTGATTACCGTTTTCCGCAACTCATCAGTGATTCAACGCTTAGCAAAGCCTTCAATCAAAACGATTGGTATAAACCCGGCAACATGTCGTTCGGTTTTGGTGTAAGCTATTGGAAAGGACTTACCGATAAGATCGACGCATCCGGTAATTTTACGGGAACCTTCTCCAACTTTCCTGCCAATTTTGTGAAAGATGATAGTGTTGGACAAGCCGGTTTCAGCATGCAGTTAGATGCCTTGGTACACCTGCGGGCGTTCAAAGAAAAAGCAAGAGTGAATCCGTTTTTAACCGCCGGATTAGGGATCGGTTACTTCCCTGATAAAGTTGCATTGTATGCACCACTTGGAACCGGTTTGCAATTTCGTTTTAACGAAGGCACGTATTTGTTGTTACAGGCACAATGGCGCAAAAAACTCAGCAACGGTATCAACAACGATTACCTGCATTACAGCCTGAGTTTTGCACAGCACAATCCGTTTGGCAAAAAGAAAAGCGAAGCTGTAGTAACAGTTCCTGAACCGGTGTTGCCACCCGATGCAGATGGCGATGGTTTTGCTGATGTCAACGACCAATGCCCGAATGAAAAAGGAACAGTGAACGGTTGCCCTGATAATGACGGCGATGCTGTGGCCGATAAAGATGATCAATGCCCGAATGAGAAAGGAACGCTCAATGGTTGTCCGGATGCGGATGCCGATGGCGTGGCTGATAAAGACGACCAATGCCCGAACGAGAAAGGAACATTGAATGGTTGCCCCGACAGTGATAATGATGGTGTGGCCGACAAAGATGATAAGTGTAAAGATGTTGCCGGGCTTGCCCGCTACAATGGCTGTTTAATTCCTGATACGGATGGCGATGGTGTGAATGATGAAGAAGATAAATGCCCGAATGAAGCAGGTATTATTGCCAACAATGGCTGTCCTGAAGTTAAAGAAGAGATCAAGCAAAAAATAGAATTTGCAGCCAAGAATATTTTCTTCCAGTTTGCGAGTGATGTGATCCTGAAAAAATCGTTTGCTTCGTTAAATGAAGTTGCGAAGGTGCTCACAGAAAACCCATCGCTGAAACTGAACATTGATGCGCATGCCGATAATGTTGGTTTACCCGAACGCAATATGATGTGGAGTGAACGCAGAGCGAAAGCTGTAGCCGATTACTTCATCAGCAAAGGAATTGCGGCCAAACGTATCACCTACAAAGGCTATGGCGATACAAAACCAATTGCTGATAATAAAACAGCAAAAGGAAGAGCGATGAACAGACGAGTGGAAATGAAAGTTGATTACTGATGATTATAGCTTCAATATACAAACGGGTGGATGAAATTTCATCCGCCCGTTTGTATTAAGCAATTGTTGGTTGACAGTGTATAAAATTACTTCTGTAATTTTCGTTGTTTGAACCGGGCTCCAAGAAATCCACCCACACAACTTGCCACGAAAGCAACCAACATCACCGGCAAATCTTTTTTTAAAAATGCATCTACATTACCGGCAAACAACACGCTTAAACCAACTAATAGAATGATTGGCACACAAATCCAAACACCCCAACGCCAGGATTTTTCAGGCCATACAAATCCTAAAATCAGACCTACAATGAATAACACAATTCCAACAAGTAAATAATACATGATTTTACAATTTCAGGCAATGTATGTTTTGGACTTTGCAACTCTTACTTCTATTCCCGGCAAGGTTCCATATTAGGTGAAGTTAAACATTCGCACAATAGCGGTTGTTGTTTTTGATTGAACATTTATTCATCGTTTAACGAATCAATCCCTTGCTCTTTTAATTTTGCCAATGCCTGTTTCATAGCGTTAACTTGTTCCGTTGGATGCCCTGTCCAGTTTACAACCTCTCCCACCACCCGCAATGGTGCAGCAGACCGGTACGATTTTGTAGGATTACCCGGGAACTTTTTATCGGTCAAATCAGGATCATCTTCAAATGCACCCGTTGGTTCAACCAGATAAATTCTTTCAGGAGCATCGCCATATGCAAGCTCAGCACCCCATATAGCAGCATCCAGTGTTGCAGACATGAAAATGTATTTTGCATTTTTCCGTTTCCCGTAGTTTGAATTGAAACCGGGCTCTATCATGTCTCCAATTTGTAACGATGCTTTGGTTCCGTGAAAATAAGTTTGTACAAAAGGGCTTGCACCCTGTTTGCCGGATATAGTTTTCTTCTCTTCCATTGTTCAAAATAAAAAATTCATGCGCTATACAGCAGCAATGTGATGAATTATCCGATGGATCATTTCACTTACTGGTTGCAGTCATCAGCAACCAACAAAAAAGCAATTGTTACTTCGCTGTAAATAAACCGATGGTATAATCCAGCAAAGCAGTAGTACCATATTCCCCATGCCCGGGTACTACCAGTTGCAGATCGGGGTAGGCCTGTTTTATTTTTGTAACGGTGCCCGGCCATGCTGCAATGGTTGCATCACCCAAGAAGCCTTTCGTTGCATCCAGTTCTTTGAGCAAACAACCGCCAAACAAAATACGATCGGGTGAAAAATAAGCCACTACATTATCCTTTGTATGTCCTTCACCAAAAAATTTCACCAACGCTTTTTCTTTGCCGATGTTCAACACAACAGAATCGTTAAAAGCGTTCTGCGGCACAGTATAATTTCTGGCTGTTGCCAGTTCAATGGTTGCTGCATTGGCATATGAAGGAATGCTGTTTGTATGAAATGCCTGCAGCCCGCCCAAGCAATCGTCATGAAAATGCGTGGGTACCACCGCATTCACCTTGCATTGTAACGAATCGCTGATCCAGTTGATGAGTTCGACTGCACTGGTATCGTTGGTGGGTGTATCAAACACAATTGTTTCATTCACGTTTCGTATCACCAAACCATTGCAGGGCACATTACCGAAATCGTTGGTTTGCAAATACGAAATATGCACAAATGAGTTCGCTGCAATTTGCATAATGATCAAGCGATCTGACTTGTACACTTCTTTTGGCTGGAACGACTGCTGGGTTGCAGAACTGCAATGAATGGTTGTTGTTAGCAGAAGAAACAAAAAGGATTGAAAAACAAAACGGGTGATCGTGTTGTGAGACATGAAAAGGCTTTCAGGCAAGTTAGTAAATTTTGTTTTTCAAATATACTTCTGCGATCTGGCAGGTTTACCGGTATCGGGTGATTTGCCACTGAGAACATGTTCGCTGGAATACCAATGGCTGAATTACGATTCAACACCTGCGGACCAAACTATAACAGTGCTTTTAACGCTTCTGCAAACTCCCGGCCATCTCCCATTTTTAATTTACCATCTTCACCTTTTACGTAGGGAATACCAAATTCAATTTTCTGCACCACAGCTTCTTTGTCTAAAAAAATATTTACCGGAAAAGCCTGCATGTGCAACGATTGTATAAATCGTTTTGCATCGGCCACCTGTATAAAATCAAATTTGTGGCGGGTTAAAAACCGCTTTACTTTTTCTACTGACTCAAAGGTAACAGCTATGAAGTGAACCCTTCCCTCCAATTCCTGTTTGATGTTGTTGAGAACCGGCATCTCTTCAATACAGGGAATACAGGTTGTGAACCAGAAGTTCAGCAAAACCGGTTTGCCTTTCAATTCATCAGGTTTTATTACTTGCCCGTTGATGTCCTTGAGTAACGGCAAGGGAAACTTTTTGTACAGGTAATCTTCAGCTGCAAATACATTTTCTGCACGTTTCCGCTTTTTAGCATCCTCTACTAAAATATCCCATTCATAAAAAAAGATGATACTGTCTGCCGTACGCCGGATCTCGGACTTTGTTTCTTTCAGTGTTACACGTTTACCGGGAAAAGCGGATTTTACTTTTTCAATTTCCTTCTCTTTTTGGATCATGTAGTTGTTGCTGTCCGTCACCACTCCGTTCTTCCCCTGGAAAAATAACTGTTGTGCACAAACATTGGTTGCGAGAAATAAAACAGCCAGAAGAAAGCTGATAGGTTTTCGTTTCATATAAACAGGTTTAGGTTAGAGAAACATGGCCCTTTGCCCTCAGTTAATAACAGGTATCTATGCCGAAATGTTTAGCAGTATAGGTATAAAACCATACAAATCCTGCAACCCCATGCCTTTACTTACTGGTTGGCATTTCAATCAAACAGCAACGTTTTCAATTTCGGTTGGTGTGGACACAAATCGATAAAAAAAGCCTATTTAATGTTTTGGCGACTGTTTATCTCTTGCATCTGAAATCAAGTGCGCCTTAATTGCCCATCCATTACCGTCTTGCTGAAATACCCGCATGTGCGTGGTCATGCGATCCGGTATAACAGAGCCATCGGGCATTTGCTGTCCTTTTCGGATAACCGCAGTATGAACAATTACCAGCTGATTGCTTATAACCTGGTACCGATGTTCGGTGGTTTCACTTTTACCCGACATGACAAACGGTAACGCAAACACTTCTTTTAAGAGTGCTTCCACCTCTTTCTGCCCATTACGTTTATCACCAAAAGCATTGGTAAAACGAGCATCAGTACTGTACCCTTTCGTAGCAAGAAGATAGTCTTTTATATTCCAACCTTTGTCCCAATCGTTAATGATGGAACGAATTTGCAAACTGTCGTTGGCAGAAATGTTTTGCGCAACAGAATTGAAGTGAAAAGACAATACGGCGATGCAACCAAAAAGAAATTTCATTGTTCAGGGTTTAAGTTTGAATGCGATTATGTTTTCTGTAAAACCTTTCGTTAATAAATATACAACAAGTCGTTTTTTTGCTTGCGCAGGTATCTCGACCTGTGCATTGTTGTTACTTTTTTATAACAGTTTACTTCAATAAATTTAGTGACGATTGGCAACAGGTCGGGAGACCTGCGCCAGAAAGGTTTTCAATTTCGGTTGGTGGGGACACCAACCGATAAAAAAAAACTGAATGTTAGCAGCCGAATATTTCTTTATTAAGTTGCTGCATAAAAAGAATAACGCTGAACTAATTCGTCTGAACCGCCCGCTAGAGTCACTTCCAAATCATTGTTGTTTGCCAACTGAAGAAGTCTTGAACATATTTGCTCAACAGTGTCGCCTAATGCCTCCAAATTTGCCACTGTCAAATTAGCCTGTGTCTTATTGGCAATGTTACCGTCCCATTGTGTCTGCGGGAGTCTGACTAAAGGATGCATTGGACTTTGTATAACGGTAAAATGATGAGTATAAAATGGCCTATTAGCATTAATATTATATAAACTATAGTCGTGAGCAAAAGCATTTCTTAAAGCGTAAATCGCATCTACTTCTGCATCTGGAATATGAGTTGCGAAATATTTTAGGGCTTTGCTGATTGAATTTTCACCGTTTATCATAGCAGTAGCTCTTGGCTTAAAGCATTTACCAATTTGGTCAAGCAATGAAAGATATCCAATTGTTCCTAACCAACTTCCATGGTCACCGCAACTGTCATCAGTTAGCTTTTGTCCATTGTCCTGGTTTCTTTTTGTAAATTTTCTTGCATCACGAAGTGCTGCAACAAACCCTGAAAAGTAAGTTATGATTTGTCCCTGAGAAAGGTTTGTCAGATGAGCAAGAATGGCCTGTTGCTCTGGCATTATATTACTACTCATAGTTGAAGGTTTATTTGGCTGCCAACACAAACATATATGATACCAAATGCTGTATTTAAAAAAAAATGCAATTGAAAGTCAACAGTTTCGTGTTCAACTTTTTGTATTGTTGTTCGTACAATCCTTTTTTTATCTGCATAAACACTTTCACAAAACCCATGTACGCAAAAACCAAAAGAGAGCTGCTTTGCAGCAGCCCTCCCTGTTTTTATTCTTTGTCTTTTACTTCTTCTACATCGGTTACAGCATTGTTGCCAGCTGCTTCTTTTGCTTTACCGAGATAGGTGGGCAGGTCCATCCCCGCCATATCAAAAATATCTTTCAGCGGCGGTACTGATTTGTAGAGGCCGCTCATGAAATTGGCGGTGGAACTTTTTCCATCGGCACCTTGTCCGTTGCCACCATCCCACACCGTTACCTTATCGATCTTGATATTCTTAATGGCTTCACTTTGCAAACGCACCAGCTCCGGTAATTTATCAACGATCAGTAACAGCACTGCATCTTTGGGATCGTTACCCGCTGATTTTACAATGCGTTCCAAACCGTCGGCCTGCTTGGTGAGGATCTCATACAAACCTCTTGCTTCTGCTTCCAGTTTGGCATAAATGGCATCGGCTTCACCCTTTGCTTTTTCACGCAACTGTTCAGCCGCTGCCTGTGCTTCAATAATGAGTTTTTGTTTCTGAATATCGGCGGCAACTACGATGGTTGCGTTTTGTGCTGCACGGTCACGCTCGGCACGTGCTTCTTCCGATTTCTTTTCAGCGAGGTACGCTTCTTCCAATGCTTTTGCTGCCTGCACTTTTTCAGCAGCAGTTGCTTTCTTCAACGCCTCCGCTTCCCGTTCACGACGCAAGGCATCGGAGTTGGCAATTTCGATCTTCGATAAGTTTTCCCCTTGTACCGCAATGGCATTTGCTTCGGCCATCTTTACACGGGTATCACGTTCGGCTTCGGCCTTCCCAATATTTTCATCACGGTTGGCACCGGCGATCTGAATTTCTTTTTCCTTCACCGCCATCGCTACATTAATATCACGGTCACGCTGTGTTTCAGCAACTTTAATATCACGTTCTTTTTCAGCCGTTGTTTTACCAATATCACCGGTACGCTCCTGCTCGGCCACACGGATCTTTGCTTCGTTGATGGCTTTCGCTGCAGCCTCTTTACCTAACGCATCAATATAACCGCTTTCGTCTTTAATATCGGTTACGTTTACGTTGATCATTTTCAAACCGATCTTGTTCAACTCGGCTTCTACGTTGCCTGCAATGTTTGCCAGAAACTTATCACGGTTGTTGTTGATCTCTTCAATATCCATCATGGCCACTACCAAACGCATCTGACCAAGAATGATATCTTTTGCCAGGTCGTGAATGGCAGGGCGCTGCATACCCAGCAAACGCTCGGCTGCATTCTGCATTACACTTGGTTCGGTAGAGATACCAACGGTAAAACGTGAAGGCACATCCACACGAATGTTTTGTTTACTCAGTGCACTGGTAAGGTTCACCTCAATGGAAATAGGTGTAAGATCAAGAAATGAATAATCCTGGATGATGGGCCAGATAAACGCCGCACCGCCATGAATACATTTAGCGGTATGTGAACCTTCTGCGTTCTTGCCCACTTTACCATACACTACGAGAATACGATCCGATGGACAGCGTTTGTAACGCCTGAACATCGAAAAAATAAGAATAAAACCAAACAGGATTCCACCTGCTACTATCAGCAAAAAATACTCAGCCATAATGAAACGGTTAATTTATAAATCAGGAAAGAGATGATGTTACTACAAGAACACTGTCGTTTACAATACCGGTTACTTTTACCAGTTTACCGGTAGCAATTTGTTCGGCATCGTCGGTAATGGCCTGCAGTTCGTGCAAAGATCCCTGCACTTTTACATGCACTTTACCAAACCCGCCCCTGCTTGCCGGAATAAACAAATAGGTTTCAGCAATTAAGCCCACCGCATTTTTCAGTTGTAATGTGCCGCTTTGTTTGAGTTTGCTCATACTGCGAAAGAGAAATGCCATCAGCAAAACAACCAACGAACCGGCCACTACTGCCAGTGCAATGGTAAGTCCTTTGTTGAGTCCGCCGCTGATGCCTGCAATACCCGCCCAGCCAAAGAAAGTGAAGAAAGCGATCATGTTGCGGATGGTGAAAAACTGGTAACCGATACCATCGTCCCCGCTCACATAATCATCGGCATCGCCAAATGCCTCATCACCATCGCCGCCTGCAAAGGAAGCCACTAACTGAATGAGAAATAACAAGGAAAACAGGAGTGCGATGGCCCAGAAAATTTTCGAGAAAAAATCCATGCCTTGCCACCACGAAGAAATATCAAGCAATACCATATTGATGTTTTTACAGTTGGAGTTCGAATATAAGAAAAGTCGGAAAGAAAAGAGTCTGGAAGTTGGAAAGAATTACTCCACACATTGAATCACCCATTTAACTTTCAAACTTCCGGTCTTTCTGTCTTCTGACTTCTCGTCTTTCCTCCTTCTCTCTTACCTTTACCGCAAATCATTTCATTGAACATACGCACATCACTCACCGCCATTGCCGAACTGACTATTGAAAAAGAAGAAGAAAACCAGCGGTTCGTCAGCTTCCTGAAAGAACGGAACAGCGAAGAAGTGGATGCAGAAGTGCAGCGACTCGATGCAATAATACAGCCGCAGATCAACTGTACCGAATGTGGTAACTGCTGTAAAAGTTTGATGGTAAACATTACAGCCGAAGAAGCCGACCGTGCTTCTGCTCACTTACACATGACTCGTGAAGCCTTTGATGAACAATTTGTAGAAAAAGGAAGTCATGAACTGATGATCATGAACAAAATGCCCTGTCATTTTTTAAGCAACAATGCCTGCACCATTTACGAAGTGCGTTTTGCCGGATGTCGTGAATTTCCGGCGCTGCATTTACCACAGTTTACACAACGCCTGTTTTCGGTAATGATGCATTACGACCGCTGCCCCATTATTTTTAACGTGGTGGAAGAGCTGAAGCGGAGTACAGGATTTCAGCAATAAACTTTTTCAGAACAAGAACACGCTTCTTCTTAAACAAGCCCGTTTTTAATTGCTTTACCAATTAAAAGTGCCGTGTTCTTTACTTCAAATTTTTCCAGAAGGCTTTTGCGATGTGTGTTTACTGTAGCAATACTGATAAATAACTTTTCCGCAATTTCATTATTGGTAAGCCCTTCGGCAATAAGCAGCAGCACTTCTTTTTCTCTCCTGGTGATAAGCGGAATACTCTGTGCAGTTTCCTTCATAGCTGCTGCAGCTTCAAAACTAAAATAATTTTTTCCTTTCATCACAGCAACAACAGCCTCCAGCAATTCTTCTTTCGAAGCATTTTTTAGTAAATAGCCCGATGCGCCATTGTCAACCATATTACGGATAACTGCCTGCTGATTAAATGTACTAAGCCCAAGTACCAATACAGATGGATATAGTTTCTTCACCTGCATACAAAGTTCTGTACCGCTTGTGTCAGGCAGGTTTACATCCATTAAAATAATATCCGGTTGTTGTTTTTTTAAAAAGCTGAGGCAGGATGCAGCATTGGTTGCATGACCCAGCCATTCAATTGAACTTTCATTTTGCAATAAAGAACGAATGCCTTCGATAACCATGTAGTGGTCATCCACTATAAAGATGCTTATTGCCATCAGGTAGTAATTTCAATCATTACGGAGGTTCCTTTTCCGGGTGTGGATTGAACATCCAGTTTTCCTTTTAAGAAATCTACCCGGCTTTGAATATTTGCCCATCCTATTCCTTTCGATTGATGCAACGAATGTACATCAAGCCCAACGCCGTTGTCTTCAACAGTAAGTGCCAACAATTTCTCCTGCGGATCTAAATGAAGCTGCACCAACACTTCGCTGGCATTACCATGCTTAACAGCATTATTCACCAACTCCTGTACAATCCGGTAAACGGCAACTGATGCTGTTTGACTGATAGCTGTTTTATCCATTTCAATCGACTGGTAATTTACATTTGCAACACCGCTGCCTGTAATTTCATTACAAAATTCTTTCAATGCTGTATCCAATCCATATTTCACCAGCATTTCAGGCATCATATTGTGCGCAACCCTGCGCATTTCCCTGATAGAAGAATCGAGCATATCAATGCTTCGTTCAAAAGCCTGTGCATTATCAGGCGTCATGATCAAATTTTCTTTCATACTGTTTAATGAATGTTTAATGCCACTGAGCATGCCTCCCAATCCATCATGAAGATCTTTGGCAAGGCGGCTGCGTTCCTGCTCTTCACCTTTTAGTACTGCTTCTGTGGCGGTGAGAAGTTTTTCTGTTTCGAGCTCGTCAATTTTTGCCTGTTGTAATTTTTGGCGACTGCTGTAGTTCCGGTAAATCAATAACGAAATGATCAATAAACCAGCCGCAGCAACAATCAACAAATAGTTGAGAATATTTTTTCGCCGGATTTCTGTCTGGTGCAGTTTTATTTGTGCTTCTTTTCTTTCTGTTTCATATTTCTTTTCAATATAAATAGTACTGTTGGTTACGGAGAAATTCAAAACACTGTCGCTTAACAATTCATATTGATTGAAATAGGAATAGCCTTGTTTGCTGTCCTGCTGTGCATAATGTAAACCAGAAAGAACGGCATATAACTTTTGTTTTACATCACGCATATTGTGTTGGTTAGCCAGGGCAAGAGCAGAATCAGCCACTAACCTGCAATTGCTGTAATCCTTCTTTAGCAAATAATAATAAGCCAGCCCATACAACGCCAGTCCTTCATATTCATTCGCACCATGCCTGCGTGCAAGCACAAGTGCTTTATCGGCATAAAACTTTATGCTATCCACTTGTTGCTGCCTGAGTGCCAGTAAAGCATAATTAAGATTGGTTGTAATCTGCACAACACTTTCGCCTGTGGCTTTTGCCATTGCCGCTGCTTTATCCAGGTAATATCTTGCAGAATCATATTGGTGTAAATGGATATAATTTAAACCAAGGTTATTATATGCTTCCTGCACTGCATTCCTGTCGCCGGCTTGTTCAAACATTCCGACAGATTGCAACCCGTTATCAATTGCCTTCCTGTATTGATGCATGTAGTAGTAAAGCCATTGAAGCAGGTTAAAAATAACAGCATCATGCTGATCCACCCCGTTGCGGATAAAAATATCCCTTGCCTTTTCCACATAGAAAACTGCATTCTCATACTGTTCCAGCTTTCCGTATGAGATACCTGCATTCAGCATTGTACGGCCTTGCTCAGCTGAATCTGCATTTGCTTTGGCATATTCCACTGCTTCAAGGTTTATTTTTAAAGCAGAATCAATGTGCCCTTTATAATTCAGAATATTGAAATAGTTGGTAAAGTAAACCAACACTCCTTCGGTATAATTTATTTTCTTACTCAATGCACCTCCCAGCAAACAATATCTTTCTGCTTCCTGCAGGTCTTCATTGAAATACCGGTTCGAAAGTTCGTAATAGAGTTTTACTTTTTCCCTGTCGGTTTTTGCTGCTTCCAGTTTTTTCAGCAAACTATCTTTATTGATAGTGCCTTGCGTCATTCCACAAACCACTGAAACCAGGAATCCAATAAAAAACAATAACATCTTATTCATCAGGAAGCATTAAGAATTTTGGTGACCGAAAATTAAACATTCACTCATTCCCCGCTATCATCCATTTTAATGATTTTTCAAGCGGCATAAAATCATCCTTTTTAACGATACCGGAAAATTTAAGCCGGTACTACTTTTATTCCACTAAAATTATAAACAATGAAAAGCATCACTCTTTTATTACTGAGCATTTGTCTTGGTTGTCTTGCACAGGCACAGCTAAAAGAATCTGTCAATAGAAAACCAATCATACAAAAACCCGGCAAAACAACTGCTGCCAGTCAACCTGCGGCTACACCTTCACTTACCGATGCCGATTACTTTTTAGCGGTTGCAAAAATTACGATAAAAACAGGAAAGGATAATAAAGAGCAAGGCTCCAGTTTAATTTTCAGAGTATATCCCGCAGCAGGAACAGACAACTGGCGCAAAGGCTATAATCAGGAAAACTATAAATCAGAACTTAAAATATGGAGCACTCACAGTTTTACCCTGCCAAGAGCAAACGAATTTGAGCAGAGTTTTAACAGTCTTGCCAATTATAAAAAGACCGGTATCATGGTTGATATCAATTACAATACCGTTGGCAACGGTCCTTTCTTTGCCCTGGATGCATGGAAAATTGAAGAAGTAGGCGTTACACTTGAGTTTAAAGATAAAAACGGCAACCCTCATCCTACCATGGGTTCAAAAACAATTTATTTCACAGACCCCAATATGTACCTCGATTTTAAGAAATGGCAATTGTATTGTAAAACAGACCAATACTTTAATGTATTGACGCCATTTATTACAAACAGGCCGAATCCATAACAACCGCCGTTACAAATTTTTACTCCAAATAAAAAACAATGAAAAAAATACTCCTGATCATTTGCGCAAGCATTTTGTTGTTTGCCTGCTCAAAAAAAGATGCCCCACTGCAAACTCCGGCTATTGACTATAGCCTGTACAAACCAAAAGCGATCTTTCACAGCCAAAGAAATTACTCCGGGGCAACTTCTTCTTTTTCGGCTGATACTACAACGTTTACGTATAACGGCACAGGCATTAACTTCCTGCGCCAATACAACGGACTGTCTTACGAGCACAGGCTTACGTTTGAAAACGGCCTGTTCACACAGGTATCAATAATAAACAATGCAGTATCGCAGCAAAAAAGTTATTACCGCTTAAACTCATCTTTATTAATTGACAGTAATTGGCTTGTTAATAATTCCGGCACTACTCAAACAAGTTCGTATCGTTATCATGCAAACGGAAGAAAAGATATTGAGATAAATGATTACCTGACTTATAAAAATATAAGAACATACCGCTACCAAAACGATGTAGCCGTTTATTCTTTAAACGAACGCATCTCAAATATTCCATCCATTTCCCCTGCAAAAGATTCGGTGGTATATGAATACACCGCACTTCCTTTTCATGTTGATTTTTTCACGAACGGAATGCCGGTTTCACTTTTTGGTAAGCTGGATAAACATCTGCTGAAAAAAGCCACTTATTATAATCAGCTTAACAATAATGCAATCCGTCAAACAATGGAGTATGCTTACCAAACAAATGAGATAGGGCTTATTACACGGAAAATATTGCACCTGTACACACATCCGGGAAATGTATTAATGCTTGCCGACACAACTGCTTATACCTATAATAACTTGTAAGTGCTGCACAGGCTCATGAAAAAAAGCCAATGCACTTTATGATGCCGTTAAACCCATGATCGGGCAATGGCTATTGGCATGGGAAAACAGGTTAATGAGTACGGTTAAAGAAATCGGGCACTGTCATTCAGGAACTATTGTTCATAACATAACATTTAAAAATGAAAAAGACATTCTTGTTGTTTTTATCCATTTCAATTGTGGCTACCGTTTTTGCACAAAAACCTACAAAAGAGCAAATGGAAAAAGATAAGAAGGCGTATGCTGAAGAAATGAAAAAGCTGAATGAACGGTTGTCGAAAATGGATCCAAAAGACAAGAAGGCTTTTGACAGTATGACGAATTCTATTGGAGTCGGTGCAAAAATGAAAGAGGCCAATCAGCAGATAAATTATAATGCTGCCACTACAAAAAGAATTAATGGAGCAACAGGATTGTTGCCTGAGAAAAATACAAAAGCAATAGCCTGCATAGCAGTTACCCCTTCCAATATGGGTATGGCTGTATTTGCAGGCAATACCAGTAAGGCAATTTTTGCAGCAGTGTTGCCGGCGGCAAAAAACAAAGCCAATGAAATTTACATCGCATTAAAACAAAAAGGAGCCGGCAGTGATGAACTGGGTAATGCTGCAACAGCATTATGGATGGCCGGACGCACGCAAATTGCTTTATGTTTAATGGCGCAGGCATGTAGCAATGACGCAAACAATACAGACAACCTCAGCAATTATGCATCCATGCTCACCATGATGGGTGCCCCGGAGATGGCAATACCTATTCTCAATAACCTGAATGTAAGGTTTAAAAAAAATACAACCATCCTCAACAACCTTGGCCAGGCATGGTTTGCTTTAGGCGAAATAGATAAAGCAAATAATTTTTTAGATAGTACCCTGCTGTTAAATCCAGGTCATGCCCAAGCCAACGAAACAAAATGCTTGATAGCGGAAGCCAAAGGAAACAAAACAGCAGCAATGGCTCACGCAAAAGCCGCTTTTAAACAAGGTGCTACTCAGCAACGAAAGGACAAGCTTACTAAGCTGGGCTATTTTCCTGTCGCTTCCGATTATGGCAATTTTCCCCCGCTCAATAAAAGTGATGACCTTTTGCAATTGGGAGGATTTACCATGCCGGCATTCCCTAAATCGGTTGCTGAAAGCAAAGCACTGGCGCCCATCTGGAAACAATTCAGAACTGATATTGATCAACAGATAAAACAGCTTCAAAAAATCACCGAAGAATCGAATCAGCTAATGTTGAAACAATTTGAACTGCAACAAAAGCAATTCATGAATGCAAAAAATAAGGCAATCAACAATCCGGGTTCTGTAAGCCAGGGGGAAGCTATGCAAATTGTTGCGGCACCCATGTTTGCAGAAGAAATGAATGCCCGGGAAAATATTGTTTTACAAAACCTGCAAAAAAAGAAACAGCTGACCATTCAACGTATTGCTGAATTTACAAAAGGAGATGGTGCTGCTTTAAGAAAGAAATACCAGGATGCCATGAACAAAATAAATGCAAGATGGAAAAATGTAGGTCAAGGCGGATCAGAACACAGCGATGTGATTTGCAGTGATGCAGTTAAGGCATCGGATGAATTTTTACAATCCTACAATAGTATGCTGGAAATTTTGTACAGGGATTATTTAACTGCAGAAAAGCAATTGCTGAATGAAATGTCCTACTCTTCTCTTTACAGTACCTATCCGAAAATGTTACCCGGCATAATTGCAGGATTAAAAATGCAATGGTTAAGGGCATTAAGCCTTACACAAAACGGATTCAACTTTGAATCTGTTACCGGGTATGAATGTACGGATGATGCATCCGGCAAGGGCGGAAAGCTAACAGCATTTAAAGATCCAAACTGTAATATCAATAGTGAGTTTAATGTTGGCCTTTCCAGTTTTGGAGGATCCATAAAATTAGATTGCAATGGTATGACGACGACATTTAATGCCGCTGCATTAGGCGTTACACTTAACCAGGATTTGGATCATGCAGGTTTTGGCGATTCTTTTAAAAACTGCACCGTAAGCATTGGGCCGAAAGTAAGCGCCGGTGGTAAAGTTGGGCCATTGGAAGCAAGTGTAACCGCAACTGCAGGTGCTGATATTGAAATTGACCGGAATGGCATTTCTGATGTTGTTGTAAAGGGAGGCATTGAGGCCGAAGCCGGTATTGGACCTGCCGGTGCCAGTGCCGGTGCAGAAGGACGCATGAGTTTGAATACAGGTGCAGGCTCTGTTCAGGGCACAGGTATTTTTAAATAAAATCTAACCAACATAAAAAAACAAAATGAAAAAAATACTGTTCATCGTAACTCTTACTCTTAGCATTTCTGTTACCGCTTTTGCCCAGGATCAACTGTTTGGAAAATTTTTAGGCAGCATTAACTCCACCAAATTCATGGGTAATTCAAAATACAAATTGTATGAGAAACAGGTTGAAATTATTGAAGTAAGTACTGCCGGACAAAAACAATCAACAACACTTTTTTTCAAATTTAATACATGTTCTGCCAGTGCCGATTTTATAGCTCACGCCCAGGTGGGTAAACAAATAGATAAAGGGTTGATAACTGTACTTGCAAAACCCGACGCACAGATAGGTATTAACAACATAAAATACCAGGTATACTTTGAAAACGCAAGCGTTGTTTCCTGCAATGATACACAGGCCTGCACCGGAAACATGGCTACTGGCGTAGTATTAAAACCACAGCGCATTTGCTGGGTCTATTATAGCTACGACAAAAACGGCAAACCATTACCGGTTACTACTAACGGATTTGATTTAAAATCGGGACAGAGCTGGACTGTTGCTGTGCCAAATTTCTGATATCAGCGTGTAAAGAAAAGTATCAATACATGTCAATCAAAATTTTAAATACGTTGAAACCTTTTATTTTCCTCCTTTTTTTTCTGCAGATCGCCATTTCAGGCTTTGGCCAAACAAAAAAAATAACACACCCATTAACACCTTGTAATGAAACTGCCGATGATGTGGCTGGAATTTATACCGACCATACTAATCCCAAATATGGTCCCATCAGTTTAAAGGGTACAGCAACAGAAAAAACTTCAATGATGAAGCAGCTCATTACCATTGAAAAACTGGAAGAAGCAAGCCGCAAGGATTTTAAACTTACCGGATGTGCTGCCCGTGTAAGCTTTGCAAGGTGGGGTAACAGTGATTACATAAACAATGGTTTCGCAAGGTATGGTTACCAGTTGGGTGTTTACCCATACGTTTGCCATGTTACGGAGCATGTAACCAAAATAGTAGATGAGTACCGGACCGTATTGAGGGTTGATATAAACCCTACCTTAATTAATGCCGGCTCTCAATTAAGGCCGGGAACCGGAAATATTTCTTTTAAGAAAACGGCTACAACAATTATGTGGACTTATGATTTTCCTGCAGATGCAATACTGGGTCCCAGCTATGAAAAAAATCGTGTAAGTAAACCAAGCAACGTTTCAAAATATATTGCTGAAAGTAACATACTGGCTGGCCGTTCTACTGCATACAAAAGTTATCATGAAGATTTTACAAAATTGAATAACGGCAGTGGGTATACAGAAAGTTATTTGCATGGAAGCCAATACGACAAGGTTACCGACAAAAGCTATCGGTGGATCGACAGGCGTTACCTCATTACAAAGCCAGGCATTCCATTACTGATACCGGTTTCCCGTAAAAAATATTTGCTGGATATGCTGGAGTACTTTGAAATTGAAAAAGCGAACTTCAATTTTACTATAGAAGAACTCCTGACAACTTCAGCTACGGATAACAGCAATTTTGGAATGGAGAAGAAACGAACCTGGCAAGCCCACAAAACTTTATACAATCAGTTATATGAGGCAAAAAAGGCAAAAGTAAAAGAGTTGCTGGCAAACAAAAATGAAGAATGGCTAAACTTGCCGGCCGTGGTAGCAGGCAATAATGCTACACATGATGCAACAGAACGTGTTTCTCAAACCGGCATATTTTACGAAATGGAAAATGCTGATAAAAACATTTTTGCGCTCTACGTATTAAACCCCGCCTATTTTAATGAGCCCCCTAACACGTCAACAAAACCGGTGCTGATAGAGGTACAGTTTCGTTATGAGTTGGGAAAAGAGAACGGATTCTCAGAAAGGCTGTTTAGTAATTTTTTGAAACATTTTGATTTAGATGCATTGAGGAAAATGCTGAACTAAGTCATACTTAAAACACAATAACTATACGCAAATGAAAATAGTTGAGACAGATCACATCCCTTTATCATTAAAAGAGATCAATAAAAAAAAACAACCATGAAATCATGCATTTTTTTCATTGTACTGGCAATTTTAGCCAGTAACAGCTATGGTCAAAAAGAAAGCTTCGACGTGGTAACCTACACAGCAGTGAAAGGATGGAAAAAAGAATTGTCTGATAAGTCGGTAAGCTTTTCCAAAACAGATGAAGCCAAAGGAACTTTTTGTATCATCAGTATTTACCAATCGATAGATGGCGTTATTGACAGCAAAATCAATTTTGATAACTCCTGGCAGCGCATTGTAAAGGAAACGCTTGGAGCAGGCAGTCCAAAAACAGAAGCACTAAAAACAACGGAGACCGGTTGGGAAATTCAAAGTGGTGCTGCACAGTTTACCAAAGATGGGCTAACGGGCATAGCAATGCTCATTACCGCCAGCAGCAATAATAAAGTGGTAAATATGTTGGTGTTGCTCAACTCGGATGTGTACAGTGATCAGCTTAACAATTTTATTGCCTCTGTTAATTTAAAGAAACAAGCCTCAACAAATACTAATGAAACAGCAATTACAAAAGGAAACAGCAATGCCTCCATTGTTGGCATTTGGGCGTCTAATCTTTTAGAAACATCCGGGTATGCAAACGGATATGCACAGTATAGCGGCGGATATTTCCGGAAAGAATATACATTCAAAAGTGATGGAACGTATACACATTTTCATAAAACATGGTCGGTGTATAGCAAACCTATCCGCTATGTGTATGAAACCGGCACATGGTCGGCAAATGGTAACACGCTCACCATTTCGCCCACAAGCGGCAAAGCCGAAGAGTGGAGCAAGGCGGCAAGTAACAGAACCAATGAATGGGGAAGTCTTATCAAATCGCAGCCGGCTAAGTTGGAAAAAGTGTCATACAGTTTTGAAATTGAATATTATGAAGGTTCGCAAAGCACAGCATTGCGTTTAACTTCCCGCAAGGCCACTGAAAGAGATGGCCGTTCTAATAATGGGAATGAACCTCAAACGTATTCTTATTCAGCCCGGAAAGAAGCCCTCATTGATTTTCCGCCGGGTTTTAAAATGGTTGCAGCTAAACCAACTAAACATCAACAAGAAAACTAGAAAAAATCTCTTACCCTTATTCGATTGAATACTGGCAGGGGTAACGATGTCAATGCATTGTGTCTGAAACATTCACAAGATACCCAAAGGGAGGGCAGCCCTGGCGTCAATAACCAACGTTGCTTTTTTGAAATAAAAACGTCTTCGCTAATACTTCCTTCAAACTTGAATTAATTAATACTAAAATCGGCTGATCTCTTTTTCTGGTAATGATGAGTTGCACAGCAGCCATCAATGGATTTGAAAAATAATACCCCTGGAATAAATGTATTGCAAATGCAAAGATAACAGGACCTATTCCTGATTAAAAAATCAATGAAAACCAAATTAAAAAATGAAGAATCGTCTTCAATCGCTGTTGCTAACTTTTTATTTAATTTCTTCATTAGTTACAACTGCACAGGATTGTAAAACAACTGCAGAATTAGATGTTGTACCAGGCAAGTACCTTACTGCAGCACAGTACCCCTGGCCTGCTGCAAGAGCTGAATATTATAGCAAAATGAATACTGCTGCCGATAAAGCAATGGCTAAAAAAGTATTGGAGCAGATAGAAAAAACAGAGCAGAAAAGCCATTTGAATTTTAACCTTACCGGTGGTAATTGGGAAAATTATTTTTCCACTGATGGCTATGGATATTTAGGCAATAACAAACTGGGACAATATACCTTTCAATCGGCACTGCATGAATTTTTCTGTAGTAACCAAAAGCTGGTAAGAAACTCCGAATTCAGTACTGTATTGCGGATATATGTCAACAAAATTCCTGTAAATACACTGAATCGTTTTTTACGAAACCCTTTCGGCAGCGAATTTGGGAATTATGATTTGGGGTTATAATACCTGGATTGGAAAAATCATCAACCCGCCAATGTAAACGACCAGCTTATTCGCTTGTTTACCTATTTTTCAAGCAGTAGCAATACTCTTATTGAAGCTATCAACAGCGGTAAAAACTATTTTCAGGATGTAGATGAAAAAGATGTCAGGCCAAATAACAGAAGCAATCATATTTACAGATACTGGTTTGTAAAAAAGTATGATGTACCGGTTTTAGTACCTGTGAGCCGGAAAGAATATCTGCATAGCCTGCTGGAATATTACGAAAGAGAAAAATTATATTTTCCAAAGCTCATCAATAAATTAATAAAAGACCGTGATAATAGCGTGAAACAATATGATGGTTGGGAAGCCGTAGTTAATGAAAAAATTGAGATCGTAAAAAATATTCTAGCCAGCCAAAAAGAAGATTGGTTATTGGCTCAGGCTGTAATCAATCAATTAGAAGACCAATTGCTGAATTATAAGGCTGAGTTAAAAGAAAGAACTAACTACAAACGTTTCTGGAGGTTTTATGACAATGAGAAAAAAAGCGAAGGCGTATATAAATACAACCCTGATTATTTTAGAACCAGCTCAAAAGGAGCTGCAGCCCCCCAATTGATTGCTGTTGTATTTCGATATGTTACAATTCCTTCATCTCTAAGAATCCTGGAAAACTTTCATAAGAATTTCGATTTCGGAGAATTACGGGCTTTGCTGCAATAGAGAAAAAATCATGGTTTTACATGATTGTACCAGTTTTAAATGAAGTATAATTTTATCATTAAACTTAAAACAACATTTATGAAAAAAGTGTTCGCCTTTTTAAGTGCCTTACTTATTGTAAGTGGCATTAAAGCACAAAAAACAACCGTAAAAAAAGAAACAGTAAAACCGGTTGCAGACACTGTTGTTCCCAAGGTCAGCCAATCGAAAACAGCTGCATCAAACTCACTGAAAAAAACTCAGAAAGAATGGAAGGCTGCACCGGACATTAAAAAAACATCAACAGAATTTAAAAACTTACCGGCAGTGAAGGATATTAAAAAAGTTTCTATCAAAAAATAACTTCAGGACTTGTGATTGCCAGGAAGATCTACCAACCTGTTCATGTTGTGGTGAAAGAGAGCCCTATTCATGGCCGTGGTGTTTTTGCACTCAGGAACATCGGCATGGGCACTTTAATAGAAGAAGCTCCTGCCCTTTTTTTACCGGAGGAAGAAAAGGAGCTATTACAACACAGCCCATTGTATAATTACTATTTTCTGATAAACAATGCAGCTTACCCTGCTGTTTTCGGATTCGGGTACAGCTCATTTTATAATCATTCGCCAAAGGCTAATTGTTTCTACAGTTTTTTGCTTAAGAAAAATATCATTCGTTTTTATGCCCTGCGAAAAATAGCTGTTGATGAGGAGATCACAATCAATTACAACGGC
The DNA here is from genome assembly GCA_023428755.1 of Bacteroidota bacterium. Classification (GTDB taxonomy): domain Bacteria; phylum Bacteroidota; class Bacteroidia; order Chitinophagales; family Chitinophagaceae; genus Lacibacter. The sequence goes on along the minus strand of JAEYWX010000005.1, from coordinate 50,981 downwards.
TCACCTAACGATGATTCGCCCGTTTATTTCCCTGAGTATGAGCAATAATCGCAAGCTATACCTCAAAGAACTAAAAGGAAAAGGCCGTGCTGTCTTTTGCAATAAGGATATTGCTGCCGGTGAAATTATTGACAGCTGCCCGGTAATAGTAATACCCGCTGAACATAAAAGTGCCATTGAAAAAACAAAACTTGTTGATTACTGTTTTTATTTTGATAAAGAAGAAAATACACTTTCATTGGTGATGGGATTTGGTTCTATGTACAATTATGCACGCTACCCCAATGCTACCTATGAGTTAGACAGAGAAAACAAAATGATGCACTATACTTCGTTGGAGAAGATTCCTGCCCACACAGAAATTACCATTAATTACGGTGGAGAGCATGGCTTTGATTACAGCAAATGGTTCCTGGATAGAGGCATTACAGCACTACTATAACATCTTATTTGCAAAAAACTGAATCAGTTATTGAACTCCACCCGGGCCTTCCCTTAAATGATTGAAAATAACGGGCTACTCAAACAAAGTTTCATAAGACGGTACTTCATCTGCAGCAACCGTACAAAATGGTTGCAGGTGTCAGGCATTTATTGTAGCTTATCGTTCCAAAACTTACAGCATGAAATTAAAGCTACTCCTGCTGGCATTACCAGCTTTTACAACTGCATTGCTTGCGGTACAACTAACCGACCGCTACCAAACAACAAAGCAACTGCAACAACTGAAACAATACAAACTTGACAGGGCCATCCGCTGCACACCTGATTGGGATGCGTTAAAAACAATGCTCGACGAAACAGACATTCCACCCATTCCCGGTGCCGGATCTTACAAATGGAAGATCACTACCAAAAGCGACAGTGCTCAGTTTTATTTTAACCAGGGCATTAATATGTATTATGGCTTTCACATTATTGAAGCGATGGCTTCATTTAAAAAAGCAGAAAAATTTGATCCATCCTCTGCGATGATTCAATGGGCGAAGGCATTGGCGTATGGGCCGAATATCAACGACCTTGGTTATGCAGCGTCGCCCGATGCATTAACCGCCATCAACAAAGCAAAAGAACTTTCATCCAATTGCACGGCTGTTGAAAAAGGATTGATCCTTGCACAAGCGGTTCGCTATTCAGCCGACAGTACACAAACGAGAGAGCACCTGAATCAAGTTTATGCCGATGCCATGCAGCAACTGTATGAACAATTTCCATCATCAGCCGATGTTGCTGCGTTGTATACCGATGCTTTGATGCTGCAGCATCCCTGGGATTTGTGGTATGTGAATGGAACACCCAAAGCATGGACGCCACGCATCCGCACTGTGCTTGAAAAACTACTTTCCACTACACCACTCCATCCCGGTGCCAATCATTATTACATTCATGTAATGGAACCATCGCCGTTTGCTGCATTGGCAGCCGCCAGTGCAGACCGGTTGGGAAGTCTTACGCCTGCATTGTCGCACATGGTACACATGCCGTCACATATTTATTTACGCACGGGTAATTACAGCAAAGGAATTACAGTAAATGAAGAGGCGGTAAAAAGTTATCAAAACGTTTTACAACTCTTTGCACCTGCAGCCGGTGCCGATTTTTTATATGTGATACATAACCTGCACATGCAAACCAATCATGCAATCATGACGGGTAATATGCAGGATGCAGTGGAAAGTGCAAAGAAAACGGCGGCCAGCATTCCGGTTGATTATCTGCAATCAGAAGGTGCAATGGGCAGTTATCTCCAGTATATCTATTACACTTCTGTTTTGGTGGATGTACGTTATGCACGTTGGGATGCGTTGCTGCAAATGAAACAACCACCCGCTGCACAGGTGTATGCAAATGTGTTGTATCATTTTGGAAGAGGAATGGCCCTTGCACAGCAGCAACAATTATCGAATGCAACAAAAGAATATGAACAGCTGCAATCGTTGTTGAAAGAGCCTGTGCTTGCATTACCCTTCACTCCATTTTCACCTGCGATTGATGGGGCTACTGTTGCTGCCAATTTATTAGGCGGGACCATTGCACTGCAGCAAAAAAAATATACCACTGCGATTGAGCATTTCATTAAAGCTGTTCGTACCGAAGAACAAATGGTGTACAACGAACCGAGAGACTGGTTACTCAATCCGAAACATTATTTGGGGAATGCTTACCTGCAGGCTAAACAATGGAAAAAAGCAGAAGAAGTTTTACTAAATGATTTGAAGAACAACAACAATAATGTGTGGGCATTAACCGGTTTGCATACAGCTTACACGCAACAACAAAAAACAAAAGAAGCTGCTGCATTGCAACAACAGTTAAAAAAAATGAACGGGAAAGGATCTGTAAAAATTACAGCACCGGTATTATAAACAGATACTGTTGTTTTTGGAAAATCGATTTTCAAATTGTTACGCAATTGTTAGTCGCCTGCCAACAAGAAGAGCATACATGAAAGCCATTGTTGGTCGCCTGACCAACATAAACGATTAGATCAACGTGGCTTTAACTCGTTATGCGCTTTCACAAAATCACTCACCAGATAACTGATCAGCTTGCCGGTGGTTTCACTCTTACGTCCATCGCTTAAAAACGTAGCGCCTTCGCAAATATGCAGGTAAGCCACTTTTGCATCAACGGCTGCAAAATTCACATACTGCCGTGCATGCAATTTTCCAATTCCGGCGGGAGTAACGGCACTACTGAGTGTGTGTTCAATACTATCCAGATCAAGTTCAATACCGGTGTAAGAATCTTCGGTAAAACCGGTGGCATGCGCCACGGCCTGGATGAAGTTTCGTTTTTCATGAATGAAAATGTCTTCGTACGTGATCAGATCAAAGAAGGGATTGTTCACAATATCCATCCATACATTTTGCGGAATATAATTTTCATGCACACCAATTACACAATACTTCTGCAAATAGCCATCCTCCTCTGCATAGCGAAAGGCATTGCCGCTATGTCGACCTTCAATCGGACGATAATCGGTATGCGCATCTAGGTTGATACAGTTGATCTGTGCCAATTGAATTTTTCCGGCTTTGTGCAAACCTTTTGCTGATCCTTTGATCAACGGATATGCATTGTTATGTCCACCTCCAATCACAATCGGAATTTTTCCATGAAGTGTGATGAGTTTGGCCAATGCTTCCACTTCTTCATCAATGGCAATCACAGCATGACGATAGGCATCGATTTTTTCTTCATGGCCATGTGCATTTTCTTCAATGATGGACTCCACATGCGAAAAATCAAAATGACCGAGCAACAAGAGCTCATCGCCCTGCAAAAAATCATTGCTTTGAATATTGAGAAACGACGTAAGAAAAGGAAACCAAGCTGTATCTGAACCACCAATTCCATCGTTGGCTTTTACACCAATATCTTCCGGTACTCCAAACAATGCATATTTTGCATTTGACTCCTGCAATACTTTTTCAAACTGCTCCCGGTTGCCGGGCAATTGCACCCGCTCTCCTACTTTGGTTTCAAAACGACGGATCTTTGTAAGTGTAAGTACATCCTCTTTGTTGTAAAAACGGAACGATTGCATATGGCTGGGTTGAATGGATATGGAAGATAACTTTTTTCGGTTAATCGTTCATCAACTAAAAAATTCGCCACCGATCATTACTTTATCAATGAGATTGCTGCCAAATGCATAGGGCAGATAGGCCAGCGAAGGCACCGGCCGTGTAAAGATGAGATTGGCTTTTTTGCCAACGGTGATGCTGCCCACCTCTTCCTGCAGGCCCATGGCATAGGCACCGTTGATGGTAGCCGCATTGATCGCTTCTTCGGGCAACATCTTCATGCCGATACAACTCATGGCAACCACCAGGTTCATATTACCACTGGGCGAGGAACCGGGGTTGAAATCGCTGGCAAGGGCAATGGCCGCACCTGCATCGATCAACTGGCGGGCCGGTTGAAACGGCATACGCAAAAAGAAAGCAGCAGTGGGCAACAACGTTCCAATGGTAGATGATTGTGCCAGTTGCTGAATATCATCTTCCGTCATGGTTTCTAAATGATCAACTGAAACGGCGTTAAGTTCTATTGCTTTTTGTAACCCACCAATGCTGTTGAGTTGATTGATGTGCAGCTTGGGTTGTAATCCATATTGTAAACCGGCATTGCAGATCTGTTCCATTTCGGCAACGGAGAAAAAACCTGTTTCACAAAACACATCAATGTAATCCGCAAGTCCTTCATTAGCAATTACCGGCAGCATTTCCTGCATGATCAAATCGATATAACCCTGGTGATTGTTTTTGTATACTAACGGGTACGTATGAGCGCCGAGGAAGGTTGCTTTGATGGGAATGGGCGATGTTTCTTTCAACATCTGAATCACACGGAGCATTTTCAATTCTGCTTCCACACTCAACCCATAGCCACTTTTGATTTCAATGGCACCCGTGCCGAGGCGGATCAATTCTTCCAGTCTTGCCCACGACTTTCGCAGCAATTCCAGTTCAGAAATGGATTCCAGTTTTTTGGCCGAGTTTAAAATACCACCGCCTTTTGCAGCAATGGCTTCGTAACTCATGCCTTTCAGTTTATCAACAAACTCCTCTTCCCTGCTGGCTGCAAAAACGAGATGTGTATGACTGTCGCACCAGGTTGGTAATACAAACTGTCCGGTAGCATCAACAATGTTTTCAATTTCATTTTTCCATGTGCCTAAACTGTTCATTTCACCATAAGCAGTTATCACACCATCATTGATCAACAAATATGCATTATCAATGACCGGCAGATTTGCCAATTCATTCCCACGCAGCAAACTGCTTTCGTCCCTTACTCCTACTAATTGTTTGATGTTTGTAACAAGAACCGTCATGCAATAAAAGTAACGGATTCCTTTATAAAAAGAAAGCCCTGCCAATGTTAGCAGGGCTGTTTGTATATATCAAGAGACCCTATTGTTTTGCTATTGTTTCCTGAACAGGTTGCGCCACACCATCTACAATATGCACAAGTCCGTTGCTGGCAAGAATATCAGCGTTGGTTACATGAAATGAATTTCCCATTTCATCAGTGATCATTACTTTTCCATCGTGTACGGTTGCTTTTAACTTGTTACCACTGAGTGTTGGCAACTGCACAAACCCTTCACCCTGTTTAATGGCAGCCATCAATGTAGTAGAGGTCCATGTACCACCCACTACATGATACTTCAATACCTTTGCCAACTCTTTTTTATTCTTCATGAGTTTTGCACGATCATCTGCAGGAATTTTTTCAAATGCTGCATTGGTGGGCGCAAATACAGTGAATGGGCCATTGAGTTGAAATGTTTTCAATACACCAGCGGCGTTAATTGCATCAACAAGCATTGTATGATCCTGCGATCCACTGGCAATTCCTACAATATCAGTAGTAGCAACTGCTGTTGGCGGTGCGGTTGCCGTCATGGAAGAATCACTTTGTGCCTTTACAGTTACGATAGATGCGATCATAAAAAAGGAAGTGGCTGTAAATGCGAATAAAATCTTTTTCATTTGTTTGAATTTATAGTTTAATGAATCGAATGAACTTGTTTGAGCAATGTAAATACCTGCCATCGTTGTTTCAACGATGGTACATGATAAGTACGTTCGTTACAGGAAGAATGTACACAACGGTACAATGAAGGAAAGATGGGTTGCTGTATTCGTTAACGAAATCCGGGAGAAGAAAAACAAGAACCATGCCAGCAGAAAATTATGTGTATTACTTTCCTGATTTCTGAATTTCTGTTTAAGTTCGTTTTCATGATCAGGTTTGATGCAGTTATACAGAAATACAAACGCATGGGCGAAAAAACAGGATGGACCTACATCGCTATCCCGGCTGCTGTTGCTGAAAAAATAAATCCCGGTTGTAAAAAATCCTATCGTGTAAAAGGCAAACTGGATGCATGGGCTTTTGATGGCATCAGTTTATTACCCATGGGTGATGGCGAATTTATTATGCCGTTGAAAACAGATATCCGTAAAGCCATTCGCAAAACAGCAGGCGATACATTGAACGTACAACTGGCATTGCAACCAAAAGCGTATGAAATAGCGGCTGATTTCATGGCCTGCCTGGAAGATGAACCCGAGGCGCTGCAATTTTTTCAATCGCTCACAGGAGGGCATCGCAATTATTTCAGCAAATGGATTGAAAGTGCAAAAACCGATGCTACACGTACCAAACGGATTGCCATGGCGCTGAATGCACTCATTCGTAAAATGGGCTACCCGGAAATGATACGGGAAGAAACTGCAAAAAATAAATTACTCCGCTGAGTTTATACACATAACAGCTGTTAGTTGTGAATAAGATGCAGTCCGTACAAGCATTTTAAGGGGTTACCTTTTTTCATTTCAGGTATAAAGAGCGGGAATATTTATTCCATGTCAACATCTGCACCAAACTGCTTAACTGAAAAATGCCGGATGTTTCGACAAGTCACTTAAAACCTTAAACAAAGAAAAATGGTACAAAAAACTTACTTCAAGACAAAGGATTACTGTAAAGTGAAATTCTCTTTCAAAGTTGAAGATGCTGAAACAATCGAGATCCTGGGTCTTAACAGCGATTGGCAGAATTCCATTATTATGAGCAAGAAAAAAGATGGAACATTCAGTGCCGAAGTAAACCTACCTAAAGAAAGCAAACACGAGTTCAAATATTTAGTGAACGCTACTGATTGGGTGAATGAGCCCGAAGCCGATGAAGAACAACCAAACGCCTTTGGCGGCAGCAACAGTGTAATTGTGCTGTAATTAGTTTCCCCTTTTTCAACGATTGCCTTTTACCGGCAGTTTTTCAACAACCGAAACACTGTACTGTTACAGGCATGCCCCTACGTAAACAAATCATTTATAAAAAGGAAAACGAAGCCCCTGCAATTTGCAAGGGCTTTCTTTTTTAGTATGCTGAATGTAGTATCATGGCTAAAGCCCCAAGCGTTCGGCGTCCTCATCCCCGGTTTGAAAACCGGGGTTAATTGAAAAAGATCGTCATTGCTTTTTCTTCAGCCGTTGTTTAATGAATTTCTCAAACTCTACTGCATGAAACACAATAGCTGATACGCCGATGCAGATCAACAACTCATTCAACGAAAGCGGTTGTGTTTTAAATATTTTATTGGCGAATGGTAAATAGATAACTCCCAACTGCAACACGAATGTTAACAGCACCGCACCCAGCAACTGTAAATTGCTGAACAATCCTTGTTTGTATAAAAACTGTCGGTCGCTTCTTATTGCCAGTACATGTCCTAATTGTGCCAGTGATAACACAGTAAACACCATTGTTTGCCAATGTGAACCGCTGTGGCTGATGGACCATGCCTGTATGCCTAATGTAACACCGGCCATGAGTAGTCCCACCCACAGGATATGGTAACCAATTCCATCAGCAAATAAACTTTCATTTGTTTTACGTGGCGGACGACTCATTATATCCGCTTCTTCTTTTTCACTTGCCAATGCCAACCCGGGCAAACCATCTGTTACCAGATTGATCCACAAAATATGAATGGGCAATAAGGGAATAGGCAATCCGATCAATGGTGCAAGAAACAGTGTCCATATTTCTGCTCCGTTGCAGGTCATGATGTATTTTACAAACTTGCGGATATTATCATAAATACGCCGGCCCTCTTTCACCGCTTTTACAATGGTTGCAAAATTATCATCGAGCAAGATCATGTGCGATGCTTCTTTACTTACATCAGTTCCGTTAATACCCATGGCTACACCAATATTGGAAGCTTTGAGCGATGGCGCATCGTTTACACCATCACCTGTCATGGAAACAAAATGATTTTTGCGTTGCAATGCTTTTACAATATTCAGTTTTTGTTCCGGTGATACACGAGCATACACACGGATCTTTTCTACCTGCTCATCAAATTCGTCGGCAGCAATGGCTTTTAATTCCTTCCCCGTCATTACCAGGTCGTTCTTTGAAAGAATGCCGATCTGTTTTGCAATAGCCGATGCAGTTGCAGGATGATCACCCGTAATCATCACCACATGAATACCGGCAGCTTTACATTCCTGAATCGCCAGTTTTGCTTCTTCCCGAGGCGGATCGATCATACCAGCCAACCCGGCAAACGTCAAATCGGTTTCAACCGATTCATACGTAAATGGCTCAGGTAATGTATCTACCATTTTAAATGCATACGCAATTACACGAATGCCATCGCCCGACCATTGATCAGCTTCATTTAAAATAGAAGTGGTATCTGTATTGGATTGAAGTGCCGATGTAATTGATTCAACCGCACCTTTTGAAATTACCAGAAACTGTTGTTGAAAACGATGAACAGTCGTCATACATTTTCTGTCTGAATCAAATGGTAATTCAGCAACACGTGGCAACTTTTCCATTACCTGTTGAAGTGGTTGCGAAGGATGCTGTGCAATAAAATAATCCACCAACGCAATTTCAGTTGGATCGCCCACCATGGTACCATCTTCTGCCTGCTTTACATCATGATTCAATGCCATTGCAATTTCAAGCATACTCATATTTTCCAGTTGCATGCTTTGCTGTTCATCGCCATGCACCTGCACCACTTTCATTTTGTTTTGTGTGAGTGTACCTGTTTTATCGGAACAGATATACGTTACCGATCCCAGAGTTTCTACAGCAGGTAATTTTCGAATGAGTGCATTTACTTTTACCAACCGTTTTGCACCCAATGCCAATGCAATGGTAATTAACGCTGGTAATGCTTCCGGAATAGCTGCCACTGCCAATGAAATGGAAATGAGCAGCATGTTCAACGGTTCTTCGCCACGCAACAATCCTATGCCAAACAACAGTAAACAAATAAAGAGAATGATGTAGGAAAGCTTGCGGCCAAAATCGGCCATACGTTTTTGCAAAGGTGTTGCTGACTCATCTTCCTGTAACATACGTGCAATTAAACCGATCTCTGTTTGCATACCGGTGGCAATTACAATTCCTTTTGCACGACCATTTGTAACCAATGTACTTTTGAAACCCATGTTCAGTCGGTCGCCGAGCGACAGATCCACTTCTTTCATCCGGTGTTCGGTTTTTTCAGCAGGCACTGATTCACCGGTTAAAGCCGATTCATCAATTTTTAAACTGAAGGTTTCAATGAAACGCAGATCGGCAGGCACCACATTGCCTGCTTCCAATAACACCAGATCACCCGGCACCAAATCAGCTGCAGGAAGTGTAACAGTCTTTCCATTCCGCAGAACCTGTGCCTGAAACGCTGCAATTTTCTTCAACGCTTCCATTGCTTTTTCAGCACGGTATTCCTGCACAAAACCAACCACCGCATTGAGCAGTACAATCACCATGATAATAATGGTATCGGTAAGGTCGCCTGCAAAACCGGCAATAACAGCTGCTACGATCAGTACAAGGATCATAAAATCTTTAAACTGATGAAGGAACAATACCCAAGCTGGTTTTTTCTTTTTTACCAGCAGTTCGTTGGGACCATACTCCGCCAGTTTTAATTGGGCTGTTTCATTCTTCAATCCATCAGGCGATGAACCGGTTACTTCCATTACTTCCGATGCTTCCAGATGATGCCAATTCATAATCGACTGTTAAGTGTGAATACTACAGAAAGGTACAACACAAATAATTTCACCCGTTATACGATCTTTCTGCCTGTTGAAAAAAACCGTAAAATAAAAACGATTACTGTATTTTTTTAAGAATGGCGACAGTTAAACGGCTGATGCAGATCAGCTTCTCCCGTTCATCGTAAATTTTAATATCCCACACATGTGTGCTGGCACCAATGTGAATGGGAGTTGTAATACCTGTAACCAATCCGCTGCGAACAGAACGGATATGATTGGCATTGATCTCAATGCCCACACAAATAAATTTTTCAGGATCAATTACTTTGGCGGATGCTACACTGCCCAATGTTTCGGCCAATACACAACTGGCGCCACCATGCAATAAACCATAGGGTTGATGTGTGCGATGATCAACCGGCATCGTGGCTTTCAAAAAATCTGCCCCTACTTCTGTAAAGCGAATATCGAGCAACTCACCAATGGTTTGTTTGCCCATAGATGCAAAATCAGCAAGCGACAATTCCTTTTTGAACCAGATGATCTTCATACAAGTTGCAATTACCGTTTCTATTTTTTTGAAACACTGTTATTCACTACATCAGGTAAAAACGGAGATGCATCTCCCCCGTTCCGTATTACATCACGTACCAACGTTGAGGCCACTGATGTGTATTGAGGTAAGCACGTAAGAAAGATTGTTTCAATATCATGATCGAGACTGCGGTTCATATCAGCAATAGCTTTCTCGTATTCAAAATCGTTTACATAACGGATGCCACGCAGAATAAATTTTGCATGGATGCGTTTGCAGCAATCAACCGTTAATCCATCATACACAACAGAATCCACCCGTGGTTCATCTTTAAAAATTTCGTTGATCCACGATACCCGTTGCTCTTCGCTGAACATAGGCACTTTCCCTGCATTTCGGCCAATACCGATATACAGTTTATCAAACAGATCGAGTGAACGGTAAATGATATCCAGATGACCTACCGTAATAGGATCAAATGTTCCGGGAAATAATCCAATTCGTTCCATGCAGTTGGTTTAGATGCCGAATATCGAACGAATAACCCATATAAACAACGCTTCGGCTGTATTTCCGTAAATACACGAAGAAGAAATACACCGGAATGAGGTATTTTATTTTCAGACCGATGTTTGTACTTTTCTGCAAACAAACCTAACCATGAGCAACCAACAAACTTCCAAAGTAAGAATTCTGAGTATTGATGGCGGTGGTATCCGCGGCATTATTCCCGGAACAATTGTTCAGTATCTCGAAACACGCATACGGGCTGTTACAGGAAATAAAGAAGCAAAAATTGGTGAGTATTTTGATTTGATTGCAGGTACCAGCACCGGCGGTATCCTTACCAGTATTTATTTAATGCCTGATGAAGCGAATGAAGGGAAAGCAAAATTTTCTGCAGCCGATGCTGTGCAACTTTACATGCAACACGGCAATAAAATTTTTAATAAAAATTTCTGGCAGCAGTTTAAAAATTTCAACCTCTGGAACGAAGGTTTTCCAGTTGACAACCTGGAAGAATTACTACACAGTTACCTTGGTGAGACCTTGTTGAGTCAATTAATTAAACCCTGTCTCATCACCGCCTATAATTTTTACGAACGCAAAGCTGCTTTCTTTAACAGTGCCGATACAAGACGCATTGAAGGACAGGTGCGTGATTTTAAAGTGAAGCATATTGCCCGAGCTACCAGTGCAGCACCTACTTATTTTGAACCGGCGATGATCTACAGTTTGAGTGAAGCTCCGCAATACCTGATCGATGGTGGTGTGTTTGTAAACAATCCCGCCTTGTGTGCGTATAGTGAAGCAAGAAGTTTGCATTTCAGCAAACAAAATGTATTGGCAGGTAACTTCAGCAAACCAAAGCCAGACAAACCTTCAGCAAAAGATATGCTGCTCATCAGCATTGGCACCGGCAGCAGCAAACGGAGATATGAGTTTGATCATTTACGTGATGCAGGTTTGATCAAATGGTTACCGGTGATCATTGATATCATGATGAGTGGCAACAGCGAAACCGTGCATTATCACCTCAGCAAAATGTGGGACACGTTGGAACCGGCCGACAAGAAAGATTATTACCGCCTGGAACCTGATTTAAAAACTGCTTCACCCGATATGGATAATGTAAAAAAGAAAAACCTGAAATTATTAAAAGAAGCCGGAGAGAGTTATGTGTTTGAACATACGGAGAAACTGAATGAGATTGTTGATAAGCTGCTGTTACATAATTGATGTCATCCCGACCTGTCCCGCAATCGGCGGGAGGCACGAAGGATCTGCTTCATCTATGTACAAAAGTCAAACAGATTCCTCCTACGTCGGAAAGACATCAATCCTCAACATTGAAAAAAGTTCACAAATAAAAAACGCCGAAGTAATTACTTCGGCGTTTTTAGTATTGATGGTTCAGGCTGTTCCTTCGACTCCCGCTTGTTTGCGGGACAGGTTCGCTCAGGATTCGTCCCGAACCGTTGTTAATTCAAATTCCTAAAATCTACCGGCACCAGTTTACTTACACCGGCTTCCTGCATGGTAACACCATAGATCACATCCACCGCTCCCATTGTTTGCTTGTTATGCGTTACAATAATGAACTGTGAATTGTTACTGAACTGGCGGATCATATTGGTAAACTTGCCAACGTTTGCATCATCCAACGGCGCATCCACCTCATCCAAAATACAGAACGGAGCAGGTTTAATGAGATAGATCGCAAACAACATCGCTGTTGCTGTTAATGTTTTCTCACCACCACTCAATTGTGAAATGCTGCTAGGGCGTTTACCTTTTGGCTTGGCAATAATATCGATACCTGTTTCTGCAAGGTTCTCCGGATTTTCCAATACCATGTCGGCTGTATCTTCTTCTGTAAACAATGCCTTAAATACTTTCTGGAAGTTTTCACGTACCTGGTTAAAGGTTTCGAGGAAACGCTGGTTGGCTGTTGCTTCCACTTCCTGGATGGTTTGCAGCAGCGATTCCTTTGCAGTTACCAGATCATTCTTTTGCTCAAGAATAAACTCATACCGCTTGCGCATTTCTTCAAATGCTTCAATTGCTGTCGGGTTTACTTCACCAAGATTTTCCAAACGCTTTTTCATACGATCAACCTTGGCTTGTAATTCTTCCAATGGTTCGTTGCCTGTGCGTTCTTCTTCAATTACTTCTTCCAGGTTTACTTTGAACTCAACCAATAAGCGTTCTTTGGTTCCGCTTAACTGCAATTTGAGTTCCGTAAGTTTATCTTTTATTTCGTTGAGCAAATGATCAACCTGCTCTTTCTCTTTTTGTTTGTGACGCAGTTCGCTTTCCTTTTCACCCAACGCATTCCGCAGGTTGTAATAGTACTGATCTGCTTCGTTGAGTTTGCGTTCTTCGGTTTCTTTGTTCTGCAACAGTGTTACCAAACCATCTTGTGCTTCCAGCAACATCACTTCGCTTTCGTTGATCTGGTTCGCTGCTTCTTCCAACGCTGCAGAATTGGTAGTGATCTGCAATTGCAAATCACGGAATTGATTCTGCTTGAATTCAAATTCCTGTTTCAACGCAGTTACACGGCTTTGCTGACGGGTAACATTTAAATTATAATCGTTGTACGATTGATTGGCTTCGTTGTATTGTTGCTCAGCAGCTGCAAACTCCTGCTCAATTACTTCCAGTTTACCGGACAGTTCATCTAGCTGTGAATTGTATTTCTCCAGTTCATCACGGTACACCTGTTGATTTTCCAACACTTCTTCCTGTTGAATTTCCAGGTCTTCCAAACGCTTTACTGCATTGGCTTCCATGCCACGCAGGTTCTCCATGCGGTTGTCGATACCATACACCTGGTTCACCAACTGATTGATGGCTGCTTCTGTTTGCTTGATGGCATTTTCTTTCAACTGCTCATTAAACCCGATCACTTCATTGTGACGCATTTGAATGGCATGCTTCAGATCCAGCACTACTGTTTCCTGTGCCAGTATTTCTTCGTGTAAACGTTCAAGATTTTTTGCACGGCCGAGTTTCTTTCCTTCAAACAAACCAACACTACCACCGCTCAATGCATATTTTCCTTTGAAGAATTTACCGCTCTTCTCCAGTACTACACCATCAAAACCTGCGGGTAAATTATTTTCATCTTCTGCAATCACCACCTGGCCTAACAGGTAGTTGATGAGCGATTGGTATTTAGCATCTACTTCCACCACACTCAATGCTGAGATGGTTCCGGCCGGCACCTCATTCAATACCTGCTGACCATTGAACTGATCGAGCATGAAGAAGTTCGCCTTTCCTTTTTGGTTGGCATGTAATAAGTGAACGGCTTTTAACGCATCACTCATATTCCCAACTACATAATAGTTGAGGTATTGCTCCAGCAGATTTTCCACTGCTGTTCTGTATTCTTCCTTACAATAGATCACATCACTCAACAAGGGCGATTCCACATTCCAATCAGGATTGTTATGTAAAAACTTCACACTGTCGGGATAGCCTTCCATTGAATCAACCAGGCTCTTCAACAGGTCATGCTCGTTCTTTTTTGAATCGAGTTTCCTGTTTTCATCAGCCAGTTGGTTACGCAAACCTTCGAGTGCTTCCTGTGTTTGCAGGATCTGATCTTTGGTAAACGCATGTTGCTCCTGTAACTGCTGCAATTCTTCACGACAGTTATTCAGCTCATATTCTTTCTGCTGCTTTTCTTCTTCTAGCTGTTGCAATTGCTGTCTGCGGTTTGCCTGCTCTTCTTTTAACTGGAAGATGGTACGTTGTAAGTTTTGAACGGATGTTTCACCAACAGCCACATTCTTCTCCGCTTCAAACTGGCTGCGTTGTATCGCCTGGTTTTCCTTGCGGATCTCATCAATCCCACTCCGCTTTTCATCAAACACTTTACGTGTACTTTCAACAGCACTGCGTAAACTATCCAGTTGCGAACCGAGATCATTCAGCTTTGCATCTTCCTCCTCAATTTGCAGTTGGGTAAATTCAATGCTTTCTTCAATTCCTTTTAATTGTCCACCTGCTTTTTGTAAAAAGTCGTTCAGACTTGTTTCTTTTTCTTTCAGGTAGTGCAGACGCTGCTGTGCAAGATTCTTTTCGTTTTCTTTCGAACGCAGGGTTTGCAGCATATCGTTAAACGCATGCTGCATGGTTTGCAATTCTTTTTCCTTTTCAATAAAACCAACTTTCTCTTGCTCAATCGCCGCTTCTTCGGTAGCGATCTTTGCTTCGAGTTCTGTTTTCTTATTTACTTCAGCATCGTGCTGCTCATTCAAATCTTTCCAGGTAAGATTGAAACCTTCCAGTGCCGCTTTCGCCAGCTCAATACTCACTTCACGATAATCTTTTTTGATCTCGTAATACTTCTCTGCTTTCTTGGCCTGGTTCTCCAATGTTTTTAACTGGTTATTGATCTCAAACAACAGATCTTCAATACGTGCCAGATCCTGTTCGGTTGCATCCAGTTTATTCTTCGCTTCTTTCTTTCTTGTTTTGTAGATGGTGATACCGGCCGCCTGTTCCAACATCCGGCGACGGCTGTTCTCTTTATCCTTGATGATATCATCCACCATACCCAACTCAATGATGGCATAGCTATCGGTACTTACACCGGTATCGAGGAAAAGATTCTGAATATCCTTCAAACGACATTGCACATCGTTCAACCGATATTCACTTTCACCACTTTTGTAAAACTTACGGGTAACGGTTACGGTACTGAATTCGGTGGGCAGCAGGTTACGGGTATTCTCAAACGTAAGGCTCACCTCGGCCAAACCCGAAGCGCTTCTTGTTTTGGAACCATTGAACACCAGGCTCTCGAGGTTTTCACTACGGAGATGACTGATCTTTTGCTCACCAATTACCCAGCGGATACTGTCAATAATATTACTCTTGCCGCAGCCATTGGGGCCAATGATGCCGGTTACACCCTCATCAAAACTAACCACAGTTTTATCGGCAAAACTTTTAAAACCCTTGATTTCTAAACTCTTTAAACGCACTATTTTTCAATTTAGGAAGGCGACAAATATAGGAGATTAAGATTGGAATAAACTTTTAGCTTTTTTGCATCTTATCAACAGTTTTCCGTAGGTTTTCAACAAGTGGAAGGTTTTGTTTGTCATATACCAACTTTATTCTTAATTGAGCACTATGTACGCAGTATTGACCATTGTCCGCTACAAAAAACGCTTTATTTACTTCGCTTTGCTGGCAATGGCCCTGCACCGGCTGCCGCTTTGGTTCAACCAACGGCTTCGGTTTTACAAGCTACTGGGCTGCGGCAAGGGCGGCACGTTCAGTAAAACACCCGACTGGCAGCAATGGGGAGCACTGGTGGTGATGGAAAAGAAAGAGCTGGCTGGTTTTTCAAACAAGGAGGATTTGCTGCAACTGGCTTACGGACGCTTTATACCCCGCTGGTGGCACTTTTTTGGATGCCAAACCCAAACCTTTTTGCTAGAGCCGATTGAAGCCCATGGCAGCTGGGACGGGAAACAGGCGTTTGGCGATCTGCCGGTCAAATCGGATTACGAAGGACCGATTGCGGTAATAACCCGGGCCACCATCAACGCCGATAAACGCTCCCGGTTTTGGGAACATGTGGAAGCCGTATCGAACGAAATGAGGAAAGCGGAAGGTTTTCAGTTTTCGGTGGGTATTGGCGAAAACCCATGGAACAAACAGGCTACTTTTTCCGTTTGGCAAAGCAAGGAACACATGAAACAGTTTGCCTACAAAATGCCCAACCATGCCGATGTGATACAAAAAACCAGAAAAGAGAAATGGTACAGCGAGGATATGTTTGTGAGGTTTAAGGTGCTGTTAGACCTATAAGGTTTGCAGCACAGCAATACAGCCCGGCAAACCTTATAGGTCTAACAGCAAAAGCCGTAATCTTGCAGCCTATTACAATGTCAACTTCCCCACATCGCTATTTCATCATCAACAAACCATACAATATGGTTTCGCAGTTCATCAGTTCGCATGAGGTGCGGTTGCTGGGCGATCTTGATTTTGATTTTCCGGAGGGCACACATGCCATTGGCCGATTGGATAATTATTCGGAAGGTTTGCTGTTACTCACTACCAATAAAAATGTGACACGATTGCTGTTTGATCCAAAGAAGAAACACGAACGCAGCTACCTGGTGATGGTGAACAATGTGGTAACTGATGAATTGCTGCAACGGTTACGCACCGGCGTTACCATTACAGTGAAAGACGGGCAGGATTATGTGGCCGTTCCTACGGCTGTTGAACTTGTTACAGATGTACAAATGATTTGTCCGCACATGGAAGATACCCGCCAGCAATACCCGCATAGCTGGTTGCTCATCACATTAACCGAAGGAAAATTTCACCAGGTGCGTAAAATGTGCATGGCCATCAACCGTCGCTGTCTGCGTTTGATCCGTGTTTCCATTGGCAATTTAAAACTGCGTGATTTGAAACCGGGAGAAGTAAAAGAAATGAATGAGCAGGATTTTTTTGAGTTGATTGGGATTGAGCATAAAGCGTAGAAAGTATTACCAATCTTTCAGCACCCCCCCCTTTTAACGGCTTTCTGTGTAACACCCTGACTTCCCCTCCCAAGAGGGGATAATCAATCTCTCCGCTCCATAATGTTCACAGCCGATGAACTACATACGACGGGCGATCAGTATTTTGAAGCCCGGCACTCACTACTCTCCAATGGCTACTCACTATTCACAACTCTTTTCCCTATCTTGCAGTATGTTTTTACATAAACATATCACTACAAAGAATTTGCTGCCGTATTTCCTTAACCTGATCGCTGCAGGTGAAGGCAGCCTGCCCGATTACTAATTCTTTTCTTTCCAATTTTGTTTACTGTGAACTTGTGTTCGCTGTTTTAACGTTTGCGTCTGTTGCAGTATAAACAAACCGTTAAACAATTTTCAGTTTTCACTACATTCAATTACAAAACACTTGTCATTTAAATATTACTTTATGCCTCAACATAATTATTACGTTGAAAACGAATTAGGACGTTTGCGAAAATTAGTCATTCACAGTCCCGATGGCGGTATCGGCAAAATTATACCCGGCACCTTTGCTGACAACCTCTACGATGACATTGTACATCTCAACAAAATGCAGAAAGAGTACAATCATTATGTAAAACTCCTCCTGTATTTTCTCGACAGGGAAAAAGCAAACTACATTAACAACTACCAGCAAACGGCCGACGAAGAAAAAAAATCATGGTGCTATATTCCCGGCAAAGACGAATATTTCAACAGCGATAAAGTGCTGGACACACAACAACTGCTGGCTGAAATAATCAAAGATGAAAAAGTAAAACTGCGGCTCATCTCAGCGATTTGTTCGTACGAAGAATCGAGTTATGTGATCCAGCAGAAACTGGAAAACATTCATGATGCGGCACTGCTGGCTAAAATATTCATCACCGGTATTTTACCGGCCGAAGCAATGGGCACACAGGAAGATCAATACATCTTCCCTCCTATTCCCAACTTTATTTTCACCCGTGATATCGGCATTATGGTGAAAGACCATATTCTGCTGAGTCGCATGGCAACTGTTGCACGTAGAAGAGAATCGCTGCTCACCAAATTCTTATCGTTGTATTACTTCTTCAAAGATGAACCGCAAAAAGTAATGGAGATCATTGAAGAGAGTGATTTCTTTTTGTACGAAGAAGAAGAACGTAAACACCGCATTATTACCATTGAAGGTGGCGATGTAATGATGATCCATCCCAAACATTTTGTGATCGGCTGCAGCATACGTACCAGCAGCAGTGCGGTAAATGAAATTGTTCATACGCTTTTCAGCAATGAAGCATTGGGTATTGAAAAAATATCGGTTGTAAAAATTCCGAAGAACCGTGCACAAATGCATATCGATACCATTTTTACACAGGTAAAACGAAATGTGTGGGTATTGTATGGCCGTTTCAGCGAACGCATTTTAAAAGCAGAGCACATCAGCCGCCATAGTTACGTGAACAAACTGTCGCACAATCCCCGTCAACTGGAAATGGAGCAGGTAGAAATTCTTCAGTTCCGCAAACCTGCCAATGAACCCTACATCCGCACAAGAGATTACAGTGTGCCGCAAATGGTATCAGGCATTGAATCGTTGTTACGGCAAATCAGTATTGAAGATTTTGGCGTTGAACCAACTGATGTAAAAATTATTTACAGCGGCAACAATGTATTTCCACACGATGAGCGTGAACAATGGACCGACAGTTGCAATGTGGTGGCCATTAAAGAAGGAGTTGTGATCGGTTACGACCGCAATGATAAAACGGCTGAAGCATTCAAAGAAGCTGGGTTCAATGTACTCACCACTACAGAAGCATTTGAACAATTTGAAAATGGCGTTGATCCCGAAACAATCGAAAATACCCTGATCTTATTACCAAGTGCCGAACTGTCAAGAGCAAGAGGTGGCAGCCATTGTATGAGTATGCCTTTGTTGAGAGATAAGTTATAAGTAATGAATTTGCAATAAGCAACAGCCCATTTTCAAATTCGTAAATTATCTAATTTTCAAATTAGTTTTAATGCAAACAACCTCACACATATTAATGATCAAACCCGTTGCCTTTGATTTCAATGCCGAAACAGCAGTAAACAATGCATTTCAGCAACAAGGCAGCAATGAAAATGCACAGCAAAAAGCCGAAGCAGAATTTGATGGCTTTGTACAAAAATTAACTGCGGCCGGTATTGATGTAACGGTGGTAAACGATACACCGGTACCACATACACCCGACAGCATCTTCCCTAACAACTGGATCAGTTTTCACCAGGATGGAAGCATTGTGCTGTATCCCATGTATGCAACAAACAGAAGAGCAGAACGCAAACAACATGTATTGGATACGATCACTTCAAAGTTTGCAGTAAAAAATCAAATTGATTTTACAGCAAAAGAAAACGACAATCATTTTTTGGAAGGTACAGGCAGCATGGTATTAGACAGAGATAAAAAAATAGCGTACGCCTGCCTGTCGCCCCGTACCGATAAATCGGTGTTTGAAGAATGGTGCAGCAAAATGAAATACACGCCTTGCAGCTTTCACAGTGTAGATGAAAACGGTGGCGAAATTTATCACACCAATGTGATGATGTGTGTAGCCGATCAGTATGTAGTGATTTGCTTAGACAGTATTCGTGATGTAGTTGAACGTGATCATTTATTTGATACAATCGTTGACAGCGGAAAAGAGATCATCGAAATTTCATACGGGCAAATGAACCGCTTTGCAGGCAATATGTTGCAGTTACAAAACAAAAACGGTCAGCGTTATATTGTCATGAGCAGCCAGGCTTACAATGTTTTAACTGCAGCGCAGGTAAAGAAACTCGAAAGCTACAATCCTATCATCCACTCCGATCTTACAACAATTGAAACCAATGGCGGCGGAAGTGCACGATGTATGATGGCGGAAGTTTTCCTTCCGTTGAAATAAAAAATAAACATTGAAACAAGCCGGTCGATCAATTTTGTTTGACCGGCTTTTTTATTGCCAGCAATTGACGCAGCACGGCCTGCTCCTGCAGTAAAAGAGTCGTTTGCAGTTGTGCGGATGCTTTCGTGCCCTGTTGTTTAACAGATGGCTCGTGTTGCAGGAAAAATTGTTGATCGGTTAACCATTGCTGCAGATCAACCATGTCGTGCCAGGCGCCGATCTGTTCCTGCAACTGATCAAATACATGATACGAAAGAACAGGCATGATCTTTAATTTCTCCTGTTCGCTCAACCAGTGATGGGCATACAGCATTTGCTTGATCAACTTTCGTAACGCATGCCATTCTTCCTTTACAGCATGTTGTAATTGCTGTTGTAACGTTTCTTTCAACTTTTCTGCATAGTCTGTTACACGTTCCTGCTTTACTTTGCGCACCAACTTTCGCAAATCTTCAGCAACGGATGCGAGCAAGTCTTGATAGTGTTCTTTGTGTAACTGCAACAACGCTTCATCTTCGCTAATTTTTTGTTCCAGTTGTGCAGCTTCGATCAAATGAACGTATCGTTTTTTTCTTAACCATTGTAACTGCAACTGTGCTTCCCGCACCGAACCGGCTGCACGAAAAACAACCTGCACTTTTTTACGGATCTTTTTTGCCTTTTCAGGATGAAGTGTAGATAAGAAAACAAGTACCGCTTTAATTTTTTTGAGGCTTACCCGTAGCTGATGAATGATTTCGGCATCAGCACCCGGTGTAAACGCCTGCAACATTTCAATTGCTGTCTGCAATTGCTTACCGGTATATGCTTTCAGCTCACTCATAGTATAGTTTGTGTGAGAAAAAAACTGTTGCTAAACGCCAAACACCCGCTTCAATCCATCTTCCAGTTTTACCGGCACATACCCCAGTTCTTTTACTGCTTTGGTAATAATAAACCCTGTTTTCGGTGGACGTTTGGCAGGCTCCTGAAAAGTGGCAGCGGTGACTGGTTGAATCTGCGCCGGATTGAGTTGCAACAGATCAGCAACTGTTACGGCTAATTGATAAGGCGTGCACATTTCTTTTCCGGAAATATGATACACGCCTTTTGCATGTTTCATCAATACCAGTAAAATACCTTTCGCCAGGTCTTCAACATACGTAGGTGTTCGAAACTGATCATCCACTACCCGTATGGTTTCACCGGCTGTGAGTTTATCCTTCACCCATTGAATAAAATTGGGACGGCCGCCGGGCACTTTTCCGCCATATACCAAAACCGTACGCACAATGGCCCAATGCAAACTACTCATCTCCACCATTTCTTCGGCCAGCAGTTTGCTCTCGCCATAATCGTTAATGGGATTGGGTGTGGCCGTTTCATCGTAAGGTCCTTCCTTTCCATCAAACACAAAATCGGTACTGATGTAAATGAAATAGGATTTTGCTTTTTGTGCAGCTTTCAACAACGTTCTGGTAGCCCCCACATTTGTTTTCCAGCAAGTGGTTTTATCAGCGGCACAATCGTTGGGTTGTGTAATGGCGGCAGCATGAATGAGAATATGGGGCGAAATTTTTTCAACCAGCTGCTGCGACTTCTTGAAATTGGTCAGATCAAGCTGGTGATAGGTCACTCCATTTTTTTCGCCATACGACAACCGGCTGGGCCCTTTGCCCGCAGCATGGATCAAAAATTTTCCTTCATCCACCAACTGGCGAATGAGATGTTGACCCAAAAGTCCGTTTGCACCGGTTACAAACACTTTCATAAACTGAATATAAGAAATGAATTGAAACCTGTTATTAAAAATCAATTCAATACAACTGATTCCGGTGGCAATCGTTCGCAAATCTTATTTTCAGTACAAATAAAGGCATCGGCTAACCGCAAAAGACCGATTGCTGTTAATTCATTGCGCTGCAAACGTTTGAAAACCATCAGCGAACAAGCGTTATCATGGCATTTCCTTATTTTTGGCCCTTCGTTAAAACAGGTACTCACTGAAAACGACGATCGCTTTCCGAACACCTGAATGACTAATTGATTAATAATGAGCAAAAAAGTAACGAAGATTGGCGTTTTAACTTCTGGTGGCGATTCGCCCGGAATGAATGCAGCCATCAGAGCTGTTGTACGTACAAGCCTCTATCACAATATGGAAGTATTTGGTATTATGCGTGGATACCAGGGAATGATCGATGATGACATTGTTCCCATGCACAGCCGCAGCGTAGCCAACATTATTCAACGTGGAGGAACTATTCTAAAAACAGCACGCAGTAAAGAATTCTTTGAACCGTCTGGCCGTAAAAAAGCATTTGATAATCTCAAGAAGCACGGAATCGATGGATTGGTAATTATCGGCGGCGACGGAAGCTTCCGTGGCGCACAAAAGTTTTCAAACGAACACGATATTCCCTGTATTGGTTTGCCCGGCACCATTGATAAAGATATTGCCGGCAGCGATTTTACCATTGGATTTGATACGGCGGTGAATACAGCAGTGGAAGCCATCGATAAAATTCGTGATACAGCCGATGCACACGACCGTCTTTTTATTATTGAAGTGATGGGGCGTGATGCAGGTTATATTGCACTACACAGTGGTATTGCTACCGGTGCTGAACATATTTTAATTCCTGAAACAAAAACTGATCTTGAATTGGTTGTTGATTCGCTGGAAGAAAAAGAGCGTCGTAAAAAACTGGTGAACATGATTGTGGTGGCAGAAGGTGATGAAACAGGTGGTGCTAACGAAGTGGCCACTATCATCAAGCAACGTTTACCACATCTTGATACACGTGTTTGTATCCTGGGACATATTCAACGGGGAGGTTCCCCTACCTGCCTGGATCGTTTGATCGCAAGCCGGTTGGGTTATGCCGCAGTTGATGCATTGATCGAAGGCAAACACAATACCATGATCGGTATCATGAATAACAAACTTCATTTTACACCGCTGGATAAAGCGGTGAAAGCAAAACAACGCATCAGCGATGAGTGGATGAAGATTGTAAAGATCCTGGCCAGTTAAAAACACTCTCGTATTTTTTTCGATAGAAACAGGCCGCAACGCCAAACACATAACGATTACATTAACCACCCAAACTTTCAGACTATGTCGAAGTCAGTTTCAAAATATTTGCACACCGAAATGGATAAAGAAGCAGGAAAAAAACACATGGGCCACCGTACCAAAATTGTGGCTACTGTTGGACCTGCCTGCGATACATACGAAAAATTATTAGAGCTGGTGCGTGCCGGTGTAAATGTATTTCGTCTCAACTTTTCACATGGTGCACATGCCGATAAAGCACAAATCATTGAACATATCCGCAACATCAATAAAAACGAACCGTACAACATTGCCATCCTTGGCGATCTGCAGGGCCCCAAACTTCGTGTAGGTGAAATGGAAGGCGGCGGTATTGATGTAGCAGAGGGTGATATTCTAACTTTCACCAATGAAAAATTGATTGGCACCAAAGACCGCATTTATGTATCGTATCCCGATTTGCATAAAGATGTGAAGCCCGGAAATATTATTTTGATCGATGATGGAAAACTGGAAGTAAAAGTTGTTGGCATTACCCGTGAAAAAGATGTACAGGTGCAGGTTACATTGGGCGGACGTCTTTCTTCCAAAAAAGGTATCAACTTACCCGATACAAAAATTTCATTGCCTGCTTTAACTGATAAAGACCTGGCCGATCTTGATTTCATCATTGAACAGGAGCTTGATTGGGTGGCACTTTCGTTTGTACGCAACGTAAAAGACATTATCATTCTCCGCAACAAGCTGGATGAACGCAAGAGCAAGATCAAGATCATTGCAAAAATTGAAAAGCCTGAAGCGGTTGCCAACATCCGTGACATCATTATCGAAAGCGATGGCATCATGGTGGCTCGTGGTGATTTGGGTGTGGAGCTTCCGGTAGAACAAGTACCGTTGATCCAGAAAGACATTATCAAGAAATGTATCCATCGTGCAAAGCCGGTGATCGTGGCAACACAGATGATGGAAAGTATGATCGACCGTGTGAAACCAAACCGCAGTGAAATTACCGACGTTGCCAATGCGGTACTGGAAGGTGCTGATGCGGTGATGTTGAGTGGAGAAACCGCAACCGGTAATCATCCATCGCTGGTAGTTGAAACCATGGTAAAAATTATTGAAGAAGTGGAAGGAAGCTCATACTATCGTTACGATCGTGAAGAAGATCTGAAACCGCAACCCCACTCTCCTTCGTTCCTGAGTGATGCGATCTGCTACAACGCCTGCGAAATTGCAAAAGATGTGAATGCAAAAGCATTGATCGGTATGACGTTGAGCGGATACACCGGATTTATGCTGAGCAGCTTCCGTCCGAAATCGCCGTTGTTCATTTTTACAAAAGAAAGAACTTTAGTAAATCAATTGAGTTTAAGCTGGGGCGTTCGTGCATTTTATTATTCAGAAGAGATCAGCGTGGATGATATCATTGCAGACCAGATCAACATTTTAAAAGAGCGTGGTTTTGTACAAACAGGCGACATTGCAGTAAACACAGGCAGTACACCGGTACACCTGCATTTACCAACCAACCTGATTAAAATTACAGTGGTAGAATAATCACATCGCTACAAATACTTTGCAACGCCCCGTTTTACGGGGCGTTTGTGTTTCCCGATTTTGTATTTTCATTGCTCATGCAGGATGTTACTTACATACCCGTTAACGAATCGATGGTACTGCTTTCATTTGGAACAACCATTGAACGCAGTATTCATGAACGGGTGATGCGTGCAAAACTGTTGATCGAACAACATCCCTTCATTGGATTGATTGAAACCGTACCTGCTTACAATTCACTGGTCGTATGTTATGATCCTGTTCAACTGAAAAACAACGAAGCCACAATTGCAGCAACAGTAATTGATCAACTGAAAAACATCTTACAAAAACAACCAATCACAGTTGATGCAGTTGAAGAAAAACCAGTGACAACAATTCCGGTTTGTTATGATGAAACAATGGGCATCGACCTGCAGGAACTTTCCACATCACTGCAACTTTCCATTGATGACATTATTCAACTGCATACCAACAAAACCTATCATGTATTCATGATCGGTTTTACACCCGGCTTTCCTTACATGGGAACTGTGGATGAACGATTGATCACAAATCGAAAAATAAAACCACGGTTAAGTGTTCCCCCCGGCACTGTTGCCATTGCAGGAAATCAAACAGGCATTTATCCGTTTGCAACACCCGGCGGCTGGAATATTATTGGCAGAACAGCGTTGCAGTTATTTGATGCAGACAGACCAAGCCCGTTTTTGTTAAAAGCCGGTGATGAAGTACAATTCAAAGCCATTACAAAAAACGAGTTTGAAAACTACTCATCATCAGGCATTGCAGGCGAACACGAAAACCGAAACAGCAGCAATCGTTCAACAAAAGCAGCTGATGAGAAAAATAAAATCATCCAGCTTGAACAATGCGGCTTTCTCACAACACTGCAGGATACAGGTCGAAAAGGGTATTTACAATTTGGTGTAAGTAAAAGCGGGGCAATGGATATCCATGCGACGCAACTTGCCAACGCACTTGTGGGGAATGAATTGGATGAAGTTGTACTGGAGATCACGCAATCACCACACCGCTTTCATTTTTTGCAGGATGCAGTTATTGCATTTACAGGAGCAGGTTTGCAACCACAAAACAGTAACGATAGCCTACAACTTGCGCAACCTGTTTTTGTTGCCAAAGGAACGGTGATCGAATGCAAACAGCCTATTCCCGGTTTTCGGTTATACATGGCCGTGGCCGGAGGTTTTGCAGCAGAAGAATTTCTGCAGAGTTGCTCTACCGATCTGTTGGTACAGAAAGGCGGCTATAAAGGCAGGGAATTGAAAAAAAATGATGTGCTCAACAGAAGAAACAGCATCACGACCGTTCAGAAAAAACTAATGAAGCTGCTGCAAGCAAGTGCAGCAATTGAATTGAATACAGCGCTTCCCAATTACGCAACCGGACGCATTCGTGTTGTACCCGGTGTGGAATGGAATGAACTGAAAGAAGCATCAAAACATGCATTTACAAACAGCAGCTTTAGCGTGAGTGTACAAAGCAGCCGCATGGGTTATCGCTTAAACGGAGAACTGCTGTCAACTTCAACTGCATGTGAAATTATTTCATCGCCGGTTACACAGGGAACGATTCAATTAACTCCATCCGGCGAAATGATCGTATTGATGGCCGATGCACAAACCGTAGGTGGTTATCCCCGTATTGCACAGGTATGTGCAGCCGATCTTTCCATACTGGCACAAAAGAAACCGGGCGATGAAATTCAATTTCAAATTATAAGTTTACAGGAAGCAGAAGAATTGTACGAAAAAGATATAGAAGAGTTGAAACGGGTGAAAGACATCTTAGACTCAATGCTTACCTAAATCAATTCATTTACGATAATTTCATAAGATGATACTTTGCAGATTGATCTATACTACCTGTATTTTAATTTTGGCTTCATGCAGTCCGAACACGTCAAAAGATAATACCAAAATCCAAAATGAATTAATCGCTAATCAAAAAGAAAGTGTATTAAAAGTAAATACTCATGAACAATATGCAATCATTATTAACTTATTCCAAAAATCAGACACTACCTTTCTCGAGGCAGATTATATACAATTCCTTACTGGAGATAAAGCAATTGAGGCAGCAAGAAAAGCAAACGAAGTCGATACATTCATAAACAAAGATGGCAAGATTGACTTTGCAGTACCTAATGATTATTTCATTGTCAATGAAAGTAAAAAAATCAGGCTGCTGCCACTATCTAAAGACTGTATTTTTGATTTGTGATATAATCCTGACAGAGTACATCAAGTTTCAGAAAACTCGTTAAAAAGTTTTCAATTCATTTTCAAAGAAAACCTGTTCATTTTGACAATTAATGGCGATGGGACTATTATAAAAATAAAAGAAGTATTCCTTCCTTAATAACATACACTTTTCAATATATTATTTTTAATCAAGAATCTCAGTACCTTGTTTTAACACAACAATTCCCAACGGGTATTATTGATTATCTTCCAAATTAACATGAAAACCATTGATCTCAATTCCGATTTAGGCGAAGGCTTACCAACCGACGAGCAGATCATTCCGCTCGTCAGCAGTGCCAATATTGCCTGTGGTTATCATGCAGGTGATGCTGACACCATGAAACGCACCATTGAACAATGTATGATGCATGGAGTTGTAGTTGGTGCTCACCCCTCCTGGCCAGACCGTGAAAATTTTGGTCGTACAGAAATGCAAAAATCATCTGCTGAAATTTACAACATCATTACCGAACAGCTCTCCATCATTGCAGCAATTGCAAAAGAGCTGGGAACAAACCTGCATCATGTAAAACCACATGGTGCCTTGTACAATCAATCAGCCAAAGACAATACCATTGCACATGCCATTGCAAAAGCGGTGTATGATTTTGACACCTCGTTACTTCTAGTTGGATTAAGCGGCAGCCGTTCCTTAACAGAAGCTGCTGCACTTGGTTTACTAACGGTGCATGAAGTGTTTGCCGACCGTACCTACCAGGACGATGGAAGCTTAACAGCACGCTCCCAACCCAACGCATTGATCGAAGACGAAGCAACAGCCCTGCAGCAGGTACTGCAAATGATCCATGAACAAACGGTTACCACTGTATCAGGAAAGATCATTCCTGTAAAAGCAGATAGTATTTGTATACATGGCGATGGAAAAAAAGCAGTAGCTTTTGCATCTACTATTTCATCAGCATTACAACAGGACCATATTGAAGTCAAAGCAAATTAACTGGAAACAATTGAGCGGAAAAGGAGCAGGAGCTGCTTTTCTAATGGCAACATCAGCCATTGGTCCAGGCTTTCTTACACAAACCACCGTTTTTACACAACAGCTCATGGCAAGCCTGGGCTTTGTGATCCTTGTTTCGGTGATCATTGACATCATTGCACAACTCAACATCTGGCAAATACTGGCTGCCAATAATAAACGGGGAAGCGAACTGGCGAATGAAGTACTGCCAGGCAGTGGTCATGTATTAACGCTCCTGATTTCGCTGGGTGGTTTGGCGTTTAACATTGGTAACGTATCAGGTGCAGGGCTTGGCTTAACGATTCTTTTTCCCATTAGTTTAAAAACCGGCAGTTTGATCAGTGCCGGTATTGGCATCATTCTTTTTTTATCAAAAGATACAGCCAAGGCAATGGATCTGTTTGTAAAGTTGCTGGGAATGCTCATGCTCGGTTTAATGATCTATGTGGTACTATCTGCACAGCCGCCTCTTGCTGAAGTTGCATACCGGACAGTGGTTCCTTCCGTTATCAATTTTACTTCCATTGTTACATTAGTGGGCGGCACCGTGGGAGGATATATCACGTTTGCCGGCATTCACCGGATACTCGAAGACCGGTCATCTTCGGCAAGTATGAAAGAAGTAAAACGAAGTGCAGTAAGCGGTATCATCATTACAGCATTCATGCGTGTACTGTTGTTCCTTGCTATTTACGGCGTTTTGTACAAAGGGTTTCAACTCGATCCTGCAAACCCCACCGCTTCGGCATTTCAATCAGCGGCGGGCGCAATTGGCTACAAACTGTTTGGAATTGTTTTATGGAGTGCTGCCATCACATCATTGGTTGGATCGGCATTCACATCGGTTACATTTCTAAAAACATTGCATCCTGTTTTTAATAAACAGCCACGCATTACAACCATCCTGTTCATTCTCATTTCAACCACTGTTGTAGCACTATGGCAAAAGCCGGTATTTATTATGGTGATTGTTGGCACACTCAATGGCTTTATTCTGCCATTTTCATTAGGGCTGATGTTGTGGGTAATGATGAAACGAAAACTGCCGCATTATCAGCATCCGCAATGGCTGCTCTGGAGCGGCTGGGTAGTAGTGGCACTGATGTTGTGGATGAGTGTTGTTACATTTGTAAATGAAATTCCGAAATTATTTTAGCGGAAAGACATTGCTTTTCTTTTTATGAATAACCCTGCAACACATAGCATGTATTTCCTTGCTGTACTTTGTCCCCCGGCAATTGATGAAAAAGTACAGGATTACAAATTGTGGATGCGTGATCGGTTTGGATGTGTTGTTGCATTGAAATCATCGGCACACATTACGTTGATTCCACCATTCTGGATGCAGAATGAAAAAGAACAGCAGTTAACAGAAACACTCCACTCGTTTCAAATAACCATCCCCTCGTTTGAAATTCAATTGCAGGGATTTTCGCATTTCAGCAATCGTGTAATTTTTGTAGCAGTCAATGAAAATCATCAACTGGGCAGCTTACGCAAAGCAGTGGAAGATCATTTCATCATTCCTTTTCACGGCATTATCAAACCCGATGACCGTCCTTTCCATCCGCATGTAACCATTGCCAACCGTGACATTAAACCCGGCGATTTCAAAAAAGCATGGGCTTATTTTGAAAAACAGGAGTTCGAACAAACCTTTACAGCGTCTGCTATTTCATTACTCAAATTAAGTCGGGGCAAATGGAATGTAATTGCAGAAAAGACATTGCTCTGATTGAACAGAACAACCATTACTACTCGTTGCAGATAATTCTCTCAGAATGTGCAATCGGTTGAACGTAACGGATGAACGGGGCTACGCCTTTCAGCCAAAATCGATACCTTTCAAACTTAAACAGCATAGCATGAGAAAAATCAGTTCTTCCCTCGTATTGCTGCTGATCGTTTTATCAGCATCAGCACAAACTCTCAACCCGCAGGACTCTGCCTGGATTCGTGACAACTATACCAAAAAAGAGATCATGATCCCTATGCGGGATGGCATTAAACTATTTACCGCCGTTTACACCCCAAAGAATAACAGTGAAGCACATCCGATCTTAATGACACGTACGCCCTACTCCTGTGCTCCGTATGGCGAAACGAATTTCCGTGCATTTTGGGATAACCATTGGCGGTATTACATGCGCCGCAACTACATTATTGTATTACAGGATGTACGTGGCCGCTGGATGAGTGAAGGCGAGTTTATGGATGTGCGTCCCTTTAACCCCAACAAAAAAGGAACTGAGTTTGATGAAGCAAGCGATACCTATGATGCGATTGATTGGCTGGTAAAAAATATCCCCAGCAACAATAAGAAAGTAGGCATCTTCGGTATTTCGTACCCCGGTTTTTATTCTACCATGGCTGCGTTGAGCAATCATCCCTCACTCGTAGCCGTTAGTCCGCAGGCTCCGGTAACCGATTGGTTTATGGGTGATGATTTTCATCACAACGGAGCATTTTTTCAAATGGATGGCTTTGCATTTTATTCATCATTTGGAAAACCACGTCCGAAACCAACAACAATTGGCTCACCGGGTTTTCAATTCCCGACAAGAGATGCGTATAAATTTTATTTAGAAGCAGGTTCAACCAAACAACTGGCTAAACTTATTGGCGACAGTATTGCTTTCTGGCATGAAATGTACAAGCATCCAAACTATGATGATTGGTGGAAGGCACGCAACGTTCGCAATTTTGTGAACAATGTACCGGCACATACAAACACGTTAGTTGTTGGTGGTTTGTTTGATGCAGAAGATACCTATGGTGCTTGGCGCACCTATGAAGCAATTGAGAAAAAAGCAAAGAACAATAACCGCATTGTGATGGGTCCCTGGTACCACGGACAATGGAGCCGTGGCGATGGAAGCAGCCTGGGCAATGTAAAATTCGGCAGCAATACATCTACGTATTATCAAAATGAAATTGAATTGCCGTTCTTCATGCATCATTTAGAGGGTAAAGCAAATGTTGATGCATTGGCAGAAGCTACTATTTTCTTTACAGGTGAAAACAAGTGGCGCAACTTTTCACAATGGCCCGCAGCGAATGTGCAAATGACACCGATGTATCTGCAACCCAATGGTGCATTGAGCTGGAACAAACCAACCGTTGCAAAAAGTTCGAGTGAATACATCAGCGATCCTGCAAAGCCCGTTCCTTATACGGAAGACGTTCATTTCAGCAGAACCATTGCATACATGACCGACGATCAGCGTTTTGCAAATCGTCGTACAGATGTATTGAGTTTTCAAACCGATGTGTTAACAGATGATGTAACACTTGCAGGAACAGTGATTGCTGATCTGCTCACCAGTATTTCAACAACAGATGCTGATTTTGTAGTGAAGATTATTGATGTATTCCCCAGCGATTTTAATTATCCGGGAGCAACACAGGCAGCAGGACGTTTGGGTGGCGGCAGTTATCCCATGGGCGATTACCAGATGCTGGTGCGTGGTGAAATAATGCGTGGACGTTTCCGTAACAGTTTTGAAAAACCGGAAGCGTTTAAACCAAACGATGTAGAGAAAGTAAAATTTGAACTGCCGGATGTAGCACACACATTCAAAAAAGGTCACCGTATTATGATACAGATACAAAGCAGTTGGTTCCCGTTGGTGGATCGTAACCCGCAACAGTTTGTAAATATTTATGAAGCAGATGCAAAAGATTATATCAAGAGTAAAATACAGATCTGGCACGATGCAAAAAATGCATCCAGCATTGTATTACCTGTTTTAAAATAAGTATACCGATTTATCAGAACCTCAAAAAACAATTCAGCAGATGAAACAATTTCTAACGATGGTACTTGCCTGTTGTACGCTTCTTGCATCGGCACAGGAGATCAACATTATTCCAAAACCTTTTGAAGTAACGCAGCCGCAAAAAGGCAACTACACATTCAAAAAGAAAATTACCTGGAGCAGCAACTTCCCCAGTGGAGCAAATGCTGATGCCGTATTCAACTACTTTGCTGATTACATGAAAAAGTATTACAGCTCAGAAGTTGTTGCAACCAAAGGCAAAGCAGACATCACAGTTGTTTCCACACGCATGCCTACCGGAGGTGCATTGGCTTATCGCTTGAACGTAACAAAGAACGGCGTACGTATTGAAGCCAATTTCGATGAATCTGCTTTTCATGCAGTGCAATCACTCATCCAGTTGTTGCCTGTTACACAAGCTGCCACTACTCCCATTCCTTATGTGGCAATTTTTGACAAACCCCGTTTTGAATATCGTGGTATGCATTTGGATGTTGGCCGCCACTACGAACCGGTTTGGTTCATCAAAAAATACATTGATTATTTAGCACTGCACAAGATCAATATTTTTCATTGGCACTTAACCGAAGACCAGGGCTGGCGCATCGAAATAAAAAAATATCCTGCGTTAACTACCGTCGGCAGCAAACGCAACGGCACCATCATTGGCCGCTATCCCGGTAAAGGAAATGACAATAAACCACACGAAGGTTTTTATACGCAAGAGGAAATCAAAGACGTACTCGCATACGCTAAAAGCCGTTTTGTGGAAGTGATTCCTGAAATAGAATTGCCCGGTCACAGCAGTGCTGCCATTGCAGCGTATCCTTCGCTGAGTTGTTTTCCAAACCGAACAACATCCATTCCGTTGAATATGGTATCCATGAAAACGGTACAGGAAGCACAACAGGGTCGTGTAAAATTTGTGCAGGAAACATGGGGCGTGTTTGATGATGTGTTCTGTGCCGGAAAAGAAGAAACATTTACGTTCTTAGAAAATGTGCTGGATGAAGTAGTGGCTCTCTTCCCATCCAAGTATGTACATATTGGTGGTGATGAATGCCCGAAAACACATTGGAAGCAATGCCCCAATTGCCAGAAGCGGATGAAAGAACTGAAGCTGAAAGATGAACATGAACTGCAGAGCTATTTCATTCAGCGGATTGAAAAATACCTGAATGCAAAAGGCAAAACCATTATTGGTTGGGATGAAATACTGGAAGGTGGTTTGGCCCCCAATGCACAAGTGATGAGCTGGCGGGGTGAAGCCGGAGGCATTGCTGCTGCTAAAGAAAATCACTATGTGATCATGACACCGGGCAGCCACATGTATTTTGATCATAAACAAGCTGCGAACGAAGATTCTGTCACCATTGGTGGTTTTACAACTGTACAAAAAGTGTACAGCTACGAACCAGTTCCCAAAGAATTACCGGAAAGCCAGTGGAAGTTTGTACGTGGTGCTCAAGCAAACGTTTGGACAGAGTACATGAACAATACCAGCAAAGTGGAATACATGATCTTCCCCCGTATGGCAGCATTGAGTGAAGTGTTGTGGACAGCGAAAGAGAAAAAGGATGCAGCCGATTTTGAAAAACGTTTACTCGTTCAATTTAAACGTTATGAAATGTGGGGCGCAAATTACAGCAAAGCCTTCTTTGATCCGAAATCAACAGTTGAAGCAAAAAAATAAGCGTTAAGGCACAAGCTGCAAGAAAAAGCAAGATACAAGAAAGCCGATGTTCACATGAACATCGGCTTTCTGATTTAGTTGAGCGTAAGAGCTGACAGGTTCAAAGAACGTATACATTCATACCAGATGAACGCTTATAGTGCAACCAGGATAACCTGTCAGGCATATGTTCACAACAATTGCTCTACAATCATTTTCCATTCTTCCTGCAATGATAAAGAAGGTCGAGTTTTGCCAGCCCTGCGATACCAGTAATCGGCATTGGCGAGATCGCCTTCCTTGCGATGCAGATAAGCATGTACCCAACAAGCCGTTTCATCGTGCAGATGATCGATCATGGAATGCGCTTCATGCCAATCACCCTTTGCATCGTACCACAATGCCTGCAAGTAAACGCTGAGTGAAGCTGGTGGCTGCTGTTCCGAAATACTTTGTACAAAAAATTGCAGTTGCATACGGTTGTTTTAATGGAACAAATGTATTGTATGAAAAGCGATACACAGCTGATGCCGATTAGCGTTCTTCATCAAAATAGATCTTGTAATATTTTTTCCCTGTCCGTTCATCGTAGCCCTGTTCAATTAAACTCTTATCGCCATGAATATAAATATGAAAATTACGATCAAGCTTCAGTACACTTTTAAACACACGTGCCTGTTTTTTTACAGCATTCGCTGATATTGTAAAATCCTCAGCAATCTCCAGTTCTTTTTCACGCATGTATCCATCTTTGAATTTATTAAAAGAGTCGATCACGGAATCATGTCCAAACACTTCCGTTGCAAACTCTTTTTCATTGAACTGCTCCTGCGATTTAAAATAATCTACCGAACGATTCAGGTAATCGGCCTGGTCGGCTCTGCTCACCTGGAAATCTTCCTTCATGGCATCGGTGATGTATTGCTTCGTAAGTGTAAGAAAGTTTTGCGTGGTATGATAACTGTCGGATGCCGGACGCAAACCCAGAAAATCATGCAACCAGTAACGGGCTTCATTTGATTTGTTGGTATGATCGATGGACAATACTCGAAAACCCTCTTCTACTGCATCGTTCAGGATCAGAGCACCTTTGTCGAGTTTATGAATATTGATACCTTCTTCCACTTCCAGCTCAAACAATTGTTGCTGCTGTTGTACACGAATGAATTTGTCTTTTGTCTCTGACTTAAACAAACCAACGGCATCCACATTTTGGTTTTCAAAAATGATGTCTTTGAAATATACCACATAAAATTCACCTTTCTTAATGAGGGGATGTGCGGAACGATCGAACAAAAAATTTGCTAACTCAACCGATGAGCGATGAAAATCATTGCCGGCTGTAAACATCTGCTGCAGGATGGCATAGCAAGTATTGTACTGCAAACCGGATGGATGGGTGAATTGCTCAAAGCCGTGCACTTTGGTAAACGGTTGAACGAAGTAATTATTCAATACCAACCGTAACTCATCATTCAATTCCAGCGAACGGTTGGATAATTGCGGTTCTGTTTCATTTACCTTGTTTCCTACCAGATGAATTGATAACTGTTCAATAGTAGCCTGGCTTATATTCATTCCATTTTAATTTTCGTGTATCACCCCAATTCGGGCGCCGAAAATAAAATAATAAATGAACGGAAGTGAATGAACAAACCAACTGTGGAAAGAAAGTGAAACAGTAACTTTCGCTGCATTCGTAATTCAAGTTAGCAAAGTGGCCCGTTTGCCCATAGCTCGCAGCTAACGGCTCACAGCTTTCTTCTCACTTCTTCATGTCCCGTTCCCAGTAACGCACCATATCTGCAACAGATTTAGCGCCAGCGTTGTAGAGGAACAGCAGCAACGCATCATCGGTCAGTTTTGTTTTTTGCTGTTGCAATGCTTTCCACAATTGCAGCATCAGTTGTTTACCATCTGCATCATACATTTCTCCTGCGGCTTTATGCCAGCGACTTTGATACCATCCATAATTTTTTGCATGGAACTGCCCTATCTCATTGTAACGTTCTTCCAGGTCCAGCAGACTGGTGTATTTATACCCTGCCGTTCCGCCCGCAATTACCATATTCGGAAACACAGTTAATGCCGGAAGTTGTGCCGGTTCCTTTTCTGCAATATAGGTGTGCAGTAAAATATTACAGAACAACTCTCCCATCCACTTCCGCTGCATGGTTAACCCTCCCTGCTGATGAAATGCATGCCCCAGTTCATGCAATGCAAGCAAATCAAAAAAAGCTTCCATGCTCAACTCGCCTTTGCTGTTACGGTAAGTTGTTTCAATTTGTGTGCGCAACCCGGCAGGCAATTTCTCTAAAGGCGGAATAAAACTTTTCCAGAAGGGATTATCTTCTGCCGCCACAATCAGGGTTTGCTCATCGTTATAATGCGGCATGCCATACACCGGAAAATTGGTATAGCTGCTCCAGTCCGCAGCAGTAAGCACTAACAATGTAACCGTAGGACGAAACCTGAGTAATTGCTCATGAAATGCGATTGCTTTTTCCACCCGTTGTGTAATCAATGTTGCCCGTTGCGATTGTCCGTCACTATGATACACCCGGATGGTTTTATTTTCCAGAGCTTGCAGTTTGTCAAAATTCTGGGCCAACACAGTTTGTGCAGCCAACAGGAAGCAGAGTACAAAAAAATGAGACTTAAGTAACATAACAATTGATTTATGCTGTAAAACTCGTGTAACCAACCAATGAAAAATAGTACAAAAACGACATCAGAGACGAAGCGATGCCTGCAGCCGAATGGGTAACCCGTTGAGTTCTTTTTCAATGATGCCGGGAGCAACACCTGCAAACTGTTTGAAATCACGGATGAGATGCATTTGATCAAAATAATTGCATTCATAAGCAATCTTTGTCCAGCTGATATCGGGATGATTTTCACGCAGACGGTAGGCTTTTGAAAAACGAATGATTCGTGCAAATAATTTCGGGGGTAAGCCGATACGTTCCTTGCTTACCCGCTCAAACTGACGTAAACTGAGGCTGGCCATCGAAGCAATTTTTTCAATGGGAACAATCCCATCGCTGTTCACCAATGCCAGCATGGCTTTATCAAACGGCAATAATTGTTTTAAAGATCTTGCATTTTGTAACAGGAACTGTTCCACCACATCTTTGATCGCATCAAATCCATCTGCCTCCTGTAACTTGTTATTCACTTCTCTCATTTCTGCGCCAAACACATCTTCTGCATCATAGCTTCCATCAATCATATCGGCCAATGATAAGCCCAGCAAACGATGTAATCCGCCGGGATGGAATCCTACACGTACCGCTTTGTGATCATGATCCACATCAATACGCACACGGTTCAACTGCGGGCCAACAAGTACACTGCGGGGCTGTTCAATAAACGAATCAGTTCCTTCCAATTGTACTTTAATGCGGTCGTTGATATAAAAGAACAGGGAATTTTGTGGGGTGGGCGGATAGGGACAGATTACGGCTGGTGCATCAGCATCCACCTTTGCATGCACCAGCATGATACACTGCACAAACTCCTGCAGCAATGGATGTGGTATATAAAAGCGTGTTTGCACCCAACTGATTTCTCAGTAAGATACAAAAACAAACTTTCTGCAATTCACTCATCAGGAGGTTTTCTTTGGCGGAAGATCAAAGGCTACTGCATCGTGTTCAAAATGACCTTTGTGCGAACCATCACAAAATGGTTTGTTCTTCGACAAACCACAACGGCAAAACGAAATAATTTCCCTGCCCTGCAGATTATACACTGCACCGCTTTTATCCACTACTTCAAAATCGCCTTCCACTTTCAATGAACCATTGCTGTTAACTGTAATTTTTGTTGCTGCCATTTGCTTTTTGTCTTTACGAATGATTAGTATAAAAAATTGCTGCAACATTACAACGGAAAGTTGAATGCTGCATTGAATTCAACAATTGATTGGCTGAAATGTTTTGCCGGGCAAATGAATATGCCTCAGCTCATACACGCAGCAGGGCACGGAAGCCTCTTGCAGCGTAGTATGACTCGGCTCCGTTGTGATACAAAAACACGGTGTTGTATCGCCTGTCGCAGAACAAAGCACCGTTGAGCTTTCGGATATCGGCGGGAGTTTTTACCCAGCTCGATGTTTTCAAGTCGAATTCACCCAACTGTTGTAACTCCCGGTATTGCTCTTCGGTTAAAAGTTCAACACCCATATCGGTTGCCATTTGCACGGCACTGTTGGCCGGCTTGTTTTCTTTCCGCTTTTCCAATGCTTCATGATCGTAACAAATACTTCTGCGTTCTTTCGGGCTTTCAGGCGAACAATCATAGAAAATATACTCACCTGTTTTTTTATCAAACCCAACTACATCGGGTTCACCGCCTGTTTGTTCCATTTCATTAAGCGACCATAATTTTTCCGGATTCGCTTCCAGTTTCACCTGCACATTTGCCCATTGAATGCTTTTGTGACGTTTGCTGTTTTTTTTGAAGCGGTTTTGCAAGATTGTCAGCAACTCCTTCTGTTGTGATGCCGGCAACTTCTTTTTGGGTTGACTACTTTTGCTCATGATAAATAAGGTTAAGATTTAAAGTAATAAATGTACGATTCGTTCGATTATTACAAAACACATACAGTTGTTGAGCCAATTCAATTTGAAGTGAGAAAAAGTGAGTACAGCAAATCTTATTAACAAGTGTTCGGGACTTTTTTTGTGCACTTATATCATTTATGAACCGATATTTGCACACATCATTGCTTAACCAAAGCACTCGATAAAAACTTACTACCCAAATTTTACATTATGAGAAAAACAATTGCAGCATTGCTGCTTTTATGTAATGCCTACACCCAGGCACAGACCATTTGTGGCATCGCAAATGAAGGAGGAACAGTTACACTTACTGCACCTTCCGGTTTTGTCATCAACTCAATAACATTTGCCAGTTACGGCACGCCCAATGGAACCTGCGGTGGCTTTACACTTGGCGGCTGCCATGCGTCCAATAGTGCAAGCATCGTAGAGGCTGCCTTTTTAGGACAAAATTCAGCTTCCATTAACGCAACGAATGCAGTATTTGGCGACCCCTGTGGAGGCACAGTAAAAAGGCTATACATTCAGGCAACCTATGCTTCAGCCTTACCACTTACATTAAATGAGTTTCTGCTAACAGCAATGACTAACGGCCAGGTGCGATTGCAGTGGACCACAACCGACGAGTACAACACATCGTATTTTGAACCACAGTTCAGCAACGATGCACGTCAGTTTGTTTCGCTGCCACAGGTAACAGCAAAAGGAAGCGGAGCTGGTACTTATTCGGCTGAGCACAAAGATGCGCCGCCATCTTCCGTTCTATTTTACCGTTTAAAAATGGTTGATAAAGATGGCAGCAGCAGCTACAGCAGCATAAAAGCAATCAAAACATCTGCCACTGCCGCAAGCTTCAAGGCTGTACAATTTGGAAGCCAGCTTGTAATAACCAGCCCCATAATCCAGGACGCACAACTTATAAACAGCAACGGACAACTTGTAAAGGTTATGCGTTTACAATACGGCGCAACACAACTGGATATTGCATCATTATCACAGGGTGTATATATTCTTAAAACAGCTACAACTTCGTTGCGCTTTGTAAAGCAGTAAACTTATTCTAGTAACGGCGGAAGCATCTTGTTGGTACTTTCAAAATTCTATCACAAACAAAACCCCGACAGGTTCAGCAACTCTGTCGGGGTTTCTACTATCAACTTTACACTATCGGCTATCGGCTCAACTTTACTTCCACACCGCTCCTACTCCTGCTTCACTCAGCTTTTTATTCAACGATGCTAATCGTGTCTGCAATGCATCGGCACGTTGTTTCAACACAGCCCATTGTGCATCGTATTCTTTTTTCAGATCAATGCTCGGTTGGTTTACACGGGGAATATCGCTTTCCGTCTGGTTGATCATGAACAGGTAATTGGCTGTAAACTTATTGGGGAAATTCTCTACATCATCATACGCTTTGCTCTTGCGCTGCACCATGTCTTCATCCCATGCTTTCATGTCTTTGCTTAACGAGTCGACTTCTTTTTTCAAAGCCGCATATTTTGCATCGGTTAAGTTTTTGATCAGTTCATCCAGCTGCAAACGTTTACCGTTCAGATTGTTTACAAGGTTATGCATCAACGTTACTTCACTTTCAGCAGCACGCATAAACGCATCGTAAGCGCTGTATTCGGCAGCAGTGGTTGGATATAATGGATTCATCAAGATCACTGCATTGGTGGTGGTTTGCTGTGCTCCTGCTTTCATAGTAACGGTGTATGTACCGGGTATGGCTTTGTGTCCTGCATAACTGCTTTCGATATACACATTCGGAATACCTGGCATAGTTGCAAAGCGCATATCCCACACAAAACGATTCAATCCTTTTTGTTTGCTGAGGGTTGGGTTCGCAGGCGGTGCACCATCGTAATACGCTGCATTCTCTGCTACCGAACTGAAACTGCGGATGACTGTTCCGTTTGCATCTGTAATCGTTGTTGTTACAGTATCCGTTTCTTTCAACTCAGGTAAGTTGTAATACAACACTACACCATTGGCAGGATTAACGCCTGCACCACGTGCAGTTCCTGTAGAGTTGGCTGCATTCATGGCACTGTAACCATTAGCGATGTAGGCATCTTCGGGTTTGTACAATTGTAAACCTGTTTGCTCTTTGTTGTACTGGCGTACTACATGAATCTCATCCAATACCCAAAAGCTGCGGCCCGATGTTGCAGCGATCAAATCGCCTTTGTGTACTCGCAGATCGGTGATAGGTGTAACAGGTAAATTCAATTGAAACGGTTGCCAGTTCCTGCCGCCATCAAACGATAAATACACACCCAACTCTGTTCCTGCATACAACAGATCTTTCCGCACATCATCTTCACGCACTACACGTGTAAACGCATTGTTGGCAATACCGTTGTTGATCTTCGTCCATGTTTTACCATAGTCGGTTGATTTGTATAAACCGGGGGTATGATCGTTAAACTTATAACGTGTAGTAGCAATGTACACGGTTGCTTTATCGTGTGGAGATACTTCAATGGCATTGATCAAACATTCCTGCAAACCAGCAGGTGTAATGTTTCTCCATGTAGCACCACCGTTTTTTGTTACATACACATAACCATCATCACTGCCGGTGTAGATCACGCCTTTTTCGTGCGGCGACTCCATAACGTATGCCAGTGTACCATAGTTTTCTGCTCCTACTGCTTCGTTGGTATACGGTACACCACCCTTGCCTTGCTTTTCTTTTTCGTTTCGTGTAAGATCGGGTGATACTTCTTTCCAGGTACGACCCATATCAGTTGTCTTCAACAATACCTGTGCACCATGATAATATGTGTTTGGCTCATGCTTGCTCCAGATGATAGGCGCATTCCAGTTGTAACGGTACCTGATATCTTTTGCATCCTGTCCGAGATACTGAATCGGCGCCGGCATAATGTTGGTACTTACTTTTGCTTTTGTATCGAGTACTTCAATGGTTCCCTGGTAACTCCCGCCCAATACAAAACGTGGATCGTTAGGGTCGAATGCAAGAAACGCACTCTCACCACCTGCTGATGCTTCCCAATCGCTGGCGGTAATAGAACTGCCTCCAAACGAACGATGCGGAATAGATACCGATGTATTATCCTGCTGACCGCCATAAATGCGATACGGAAACTGGTTATCGACATTGATGCGGTAGAACTGTGCAGTGGGCATTTGATTTTGCGGACTCCA
Organism: Bacteroidota bacterium; assembly: GCA_023428755.1. Classification (GTDB taxonomy): domain Bacteria; phylum Bacteroidota; class Bacteroidia; order Chitinophagales; family Chitinophagaceae; genus Lacibacter. The sequence continues at coordinate 9,886 of JAEYWX010000005.1, read as the reverse complement.
TGTTTTACCAAAGTTCACAGACACGGCACAACCACCATCGTTGCTGATGATCATGTTGTTTGAATTCTTTGGATTGATCCAGAGATCATGGTAATCGCCATGTGTACCACTTAAGTTTTCCCAAGTTTTACCACCATCTCTCGAACGCAATGCAGGCGCACTTAATACATAAATGGTTTGATCATTATTGGGATCGATAAAGAGTTCAATATAATACCATGCACGTTGGATGAGCCGATGATCGTTGGTAATCCTGCTCCAGCTTGCCCCGGCATTATTACTCACAAATAAACCACCAGCTTCTTTTTCGCTATCGCTTTCAATCAACGCATACACTTTCTCAGGATTCGAACGGCTAACGGCAATGGACATCTTCCCCATTTCAGCAGGCAAGCCTGTTGTTAACTTCTGCCATGTATCGCCACCATCCACACTTTTATACAATCCACTTCCTGCACCGCCACTGATCACCTGCCAGGGTTTGCGGCCATGCTCCCACATCGATGCATAAATGATGCGTGGATTGTTCATGTCCATACTCAATTCATTACAACCTGTATTCTCATTTACAAATAATACATTCTTCCAGGTTGCGCCACCATCAGTGCTTTTATAAATTCCACGCTCTTTACTCTTGCTGTACAATGCACCTTGCGCTGCTACAAGTAATGTGTTGGGATCTTTTGGATGCACCACAATGCGTGCAATATGTTGTGTGGCTTCAAGCCCCATCTGTTTCCATGTCTTGCCTGCATCAGTACTCTTGTACACACCATCACCGTGATGCGTCATTACACCACGCACCGCATGTTCGCCCATACCTACATACACAACGTTGGCATCGCTCTCCGGAACAGCCACTGCTCCCACACTTCCTGTTTTAAAATAACCATCCGAAATGTTTGTCCAGTTTAAACCAAGATCATCGGTCTTCCACAAACCACCACCTGTTGTACCCATGTAATAGGTATTGATGTCGCCGGGTACACCGGTACCGCAATTCGATCTTCCCCCACGGAAAGGACCAATACTGCGCCACTTCACAGATGAAAATTGTTTGTTGAGATCAACCTTTGCTGTATCGGGTTTTGATTGTGCGTTAGCTGCTGCTGTAGTAAGTAAAAGAGCAGCTACAAGAATTTTCTGCATGCTGTATTGTTTTGGAACGGGAATATAAAACAAGTTGGGCAGAGATGCGACACGAATTATATGAACAGCGCCACGGATATTACGAAAAAATCATGGGGGCCACGGATGGACGCTGATGGACGCAGATGAAAGTCACGAATTACACGAATGGACACGAAAAAATACTTTGTGTTGCTTTTTGCTCTTTGAGTCTTCGTGGTTCAAAATAAACTGTTGCTAACAATATTCCCCCATGTTGACAACTTAGAAACTATCTCACTGTAGAATTATCGTAACTTAATATCAGATCTTTGATATCCTGATTTTTTCTTTCCTTTTTCACAACTCAATTTTTGAAGTGTATTCAATTACACAGGTAAACAAGCCGCCACTGTGCGGCAGCGGCGGCAAAACTAAAATAACCAGGGTGCTAATAAAGACTGCAATGAATACATGAGTTAATGGTACTACCGAGTGCGGGGGTAATATCATCCCTGAAACAAAAAACTCAAGTAACATGAAAAAGAAAAAATGCAGAAAACTGCGGAAAGGCATCAGGAAAATTCAGTCAAAGTTCCATTGCAAATTGTCTGAAGAAGAACATTCAGTTTTAGATGAAACAGTCTATCTCTTATTCAGAAAAGAAGACTCCATACCGTTAAACAGATTTCGCTGTTTACGCCCTTCATTTCTGCTAAGACAGATTGTAGCAATACTGAAACGAATCTTCTAACCCCTGGTTTTTATGATTAGGAGCTTACATCAATTATATTCCTTTTTGCATCTTACAAAAGATGAACTGGATGGTCTGCTGAGGACTGTCGAGTATCTGTATTATCCACGATTGAACCCTAAGAAAAAATTCGGCGACTTTCAACGTGAAGACGACGGACAAATAAAATACCGTGATCTACTTATTCCTCATTACAGTTTAAAAACTAAACAAAAAAGGATTAGCCAGTTACTTCACAACACTCAATTTCCTCCCTATATGTTTGGCTCAATCAGAGGAACGAATCATATCATGAATGCACAACAACACCTCACCCAAACCTATTTTCTGACTGTCGATCTTTTCAAATTCTTTCCATACATCAGCCATCATCATGTGTTTAATATGTTTCGGCAACATGGATTTTCGGCTGATGTCGCAAGAATATTGACGAAGCTTACAACATATAAAAAATCATTACCTCAAGGGGCTCCCAGTTCGCCTGTAATTGCAAATCTTGTTTTTCTTCCTACAGCAAAAGAATTAAACAGATTTGCAAAAGAGAATAAAATTACATTCTCTTGCTTTCTCGACGACCTTAGTTTTTCATCAAATACCTGCTTCAAGAAATTAACACCTGAGATATTACACATCATTCGGTCAAATGGATTTTGCCCATCAAATAAGAAAATACATTACCGTAAAGATTGTTGCGAAATAACCGGTTTGATTGTTCGGGAGTCACAATTACATCTGATAACTGAAATGAAAATGCGGGCACAATCTAACCTGCAATTGAAAGCCTATGTAAATTCCATCGCAAAAATCAACCGTATAAGTACTCCAAACTGATTAAATGCATAGTTTGAAATGTTGTATATTTTCCACATTTTAGCTACTTTTGTTGAAAATAACCAACAAATGAAACGAAAAACAATTTCATTGCTTCCAAAACAGCAGCTGATTATGGAGCAGGTTGGTGAAAATATTAAGCTGGCAAGGAAACGCAGAAACCTTACAACGATCCAGGTATCGGAAAGGGCCGGTATCGATCGGAGTACATTGTACCAGATAGAAAAAGGGAATGGTAGTGTTTCAATGGCAGCCTACTTTAATACCTTACGTGTACTGGGCCTGCAGGATGATTTTCTGAAACTTGCTGCAGACGATGCATATGGCCGTAGATTACAGGACCTTCAACTATCCGGCAAATAACAAATGGCAACGGCAAAGAAAGATATTATTGTATTCGCCCATTGGAAAGGTATGCCACAGCCCAAGCGGATCGGCATACTAAGCGCACAACAGGCCAAAGGAAAGAAAGCTTTTGGTTTTGAATACGACCGGCAATGGCTGCAATCAAAAGAGCAACGCTTACTCGATCCTGATATTGCCTGGTATTCTGGTCCGCAGTATCCAACAGGTAAAGAAAACTTTGGTGTTTTTCTGGATTCTATGCCCGACACATGGGGGCGCACCTTGATGAAACGCCGTGCAGCCATCGAGGCAAAAGAAGCCGGAAAGACAGCTCCTGTTTTATACGATATTGATTTTCTTCTCGGCGTTTATGATGAAACAAGAATGGGTGCCTTACGTTTTAAACTGGAAGAGGATGGGCCCTTTCTTGATAACAACAACAAAACGCCTACTCCACCTTGGAGCAGCTTGGGTGAGTTGCAGCAAGCTGCTGCAATGATCGAGTCGGACAAAACTTCCGCTTCCATAAAGAAATGGTTAGCGATCTTAATGGCTCCCGGCTCCTCACTCGGCGGAGCAAGACCAAAAGCAAACGTACTTGACAGTAAAGGAAATTTATGGATCGCCAAATTCCCTTCAAAAAACGACAGCATTGATAAAGCTGCCTGGGAATTCCTTGCTTACAAACTTGCCGTTAAATGCGGCATTGAAATGAGTGAGTGCAGAATAGAAAAGATCGCTGGCAAACAATATACTTTTTTCACAAAAAGGTTTGACAGGTTCAAGCAGGAACGTATACATTTCGCTTCAGCCATGACCATGACAGGCAATACTGAAGATAGCGTTCGGGACAATGCTGCCAGTTATCTCGATATTGCTGAGTTTATTCAATACAACGGTGCACAAAACAGAAAAGATCTAGCACAATTATGGCGTAGGATCGTTTTCAATATCAGCATTTCTAACACAGATGATCATCTCCGCAATCATGGATTTATTTTAACAGCAAAAGGTTGGATTCTTTCTCCGGCATACGACCTAAACCCTTCTATTGATAAAACCGGTCTTGCTTTAAATATTGACAGCAGTAATAATGAGTTGGACATCGATTTAGCAAGAAGCGTTGGCGAATATTTTCATTTATCAGAAAAAGAAATGAACAAGATTATCAAAGAGGTAAACAACGGAATAAAAAACTGGTTAACCATAGCCAAGACAATCGGCATATCAAAAAAGGAACAGGAACTGATGAGTAACGCCTTTGGACAATTTACTTAATCTGAATGCCAGAACCCGTTCTGTACAAAGTTTTAATTTTACTATCTTCCCCCTATGAAAAAGTATGCGATTATTCTATTAACGTTTGCAGCCTTGCACGGCTCTGCACAACAGGTAACTGTTTCAAAAAAGATTCAACAGGCCATGAACCGGATCGACACCAACACGATCCGTTCACATATTGCTTATTTGGCCGATGATAAATTAAAAGGCCGCTTACCCGGCACCGAGGGTTATCAGCTGGCGGTTGATTATGTGGTTGATCAATATAAAAAAATGGGCGTGGCACCCGGTGGCGACAATGGTGGTTATACACAGAAATTAATTCTGCGTCGTTCGTTGCTCAACAATAAATCGGCGGTTGCTGTACTGAAGGATCAGCAGGGCAATACCGATTCATTGGATTTTGCAGCTGACTTTACTGCCGTACCGCATCCCTTACAAACAGTAGCAGCAGCAAGCGGTCAACTCGTATTTGCAGGTTACGGTGTAGAAATTCCCGGACAATATTCTGACTATGCAGGCATCGACGTAAAAGGAAAAATTGTGGTGTTGATTGCAGGTGCACCCGATGGTTTAATCTCTACATTAACCGCACATTTCTCCAATGCCGGAAACAAAACAACAACTGCTTTTCAAAAAGGTGCAGCAGGTGTTGTATTAATTAATCCTTCAACAAGACCAACAGGAAACGTTAACCCGGTGATTCAAACAAACGTTGCATTGAACCTTGCGAAAACAGCAGCCTACGGCCGTGGCTTTACCGGCAATCTCAACATTGTGCTCAACGGAACAAAATCTTTACTCAACCGTTTGTTTATGCATTCGGGTAAAAATGTGGACCAGGTGCTCGCCGATATAAAAAAAGGAACAGCATCATCGTTTGTATTGCCGTACAGCATTACTGCTTCGTACAACACAACGCATACCGATTTTGAAAGTTACAATGTGGTGGGATTGATTCCCGGCTCTGATAAAACATTGAAGAACGAATACGTGGTACACTCGGCGCATCTCGATCATGTGGGTATTGGCCGTGCCGTGAATGGTGATTCTATTTACAATGGGGCACACGACAATGCATCGGGTGTGGCATCGCTTCTGGAAATTGCACGTGTATATAAAACATCCGGAGCAAAACCAAAACGCTCTGTGCTGATCGTAATGGTAACAGCAGAAGAAATGGGATTGGTGGGCTCTTCGTATTTCGCTGCGAATCCTACAGTACCCAAAGCTTCGATTGTGGCCGATGTAAATACAGACATGCCAACAGTAATTGCTCCTCTGCTTTCAGTTGTACCATTGGGTGCCGAACACAGCAGCATCATGAACAATGTGAAATTTGCTGCATCCTATTTAAAACTGGATGTAGAAAAAGATCCTGAGCCGGAACAAAACCGTTTTGTACGCAGCGATCAATACAGCTTTGTTATGAATGGTATTCCTGCACTGCATATCAAGTATGGCAACAAAACAAACATCCCCGGTTTTGATCTTGATGCATTTGTGAAACAATGGCGGGCGAAATACTATCACCAGAGTGCTGATGGATTGGATGGCATCTTCAACTTTACGGCAGCGAAAACCTACGTGCAGTTGAATTTCCTGATCAGTTATTCCATTGCACAAACAGCCGAGCGGCCCAAGTGGAATGCAGGTGATCTGTTTGGTACAGTGCAGCAATAAGAAAGCATTTAGTAAGAGCTCAGTAGCCGGACGATCACATGGTCCGGCTATTTTTATGAACAACAGTTAGCAAACGTAGCCCCCGTGAAAATGATTCCATCAAAGGCCTGTTTACTATTTTGCAACCGTATGAAGCATGATAATAATCAGTTTTTCAAAGAGTGTATCCCATTTTATGGCCTGGCGGGTTGCAATAAATTTGCAACATCAAATAAATCTGTCTGAAAAAGGCAATTTATTAATTGTATTCAACTAATTTTTACATCATGAATCGATCGGTTTACATCATCACACCTTCCAACCAAAGCGGCAAATCCATCATCAGCCTGGGGTTGATGCAAATGCTGCAACGCACCACACCACGGGTGGCCTTTTTCAAACCCGTAATTGAAGACAAGGAAGAAAAAGATAATCATATTGATGCAGTTCTTTCACACTTTAAAATTCCGATGGAATACGAAGAGGCTTATGCTTTTTCGAGAAGTGAATTGAATGAGCTCCGCAACCAGGGCCGCATCAACTATGTGTATGATGAGATCATTGAAAAATACAAAAAGCTGGAAGAGAAATTTGATTTTGTGCTGGTGGAAGGCAGCGACTTTAATGAAGAGACGTCCGTATTTGAAGTAGACTTTAATGCCTCACTCGCCACATCGCTGGGTATGCCGGCACTGCTGGTGATCAAAGATAATTTTGATTCAGTTGACGAACTGGTAGAACATGTGCAGTTACAACTGTATTCGTTTCTTGCCAAAAACATCAAGATCATTGGTGTGTTTGTAAGCCGTTGTACGAAAGATATAAGCGCTGCCGAAACAGCACTGAAAGCAAGATTGCCGAAAGAATTAATTGTAGCCATCATACCGAACAGCGAAGAATTGAGTCACCCTACAATGAAAGAAATTGCAGATGAATTAAAAGCACATGTATTGTTTGGCGGCGACAAGCTGGATACAGTAGCACGCAACTCCATTATTGGTGGTATGCAGTTGGCGAACTATCTCAACAGAATTTCTCCCGACTGTGTAGCAGTGATGCCCGGCGACAGATCAGATCTTGTAATTGGTACCATGCTAGCGAACATGTCGCCCAACTATCCACGTGTAGCAGGTCTTGTGTTAACAGGTGGTTTTCTGCCCGAGCGTTCGGTGGTGAATCTGATGGATGGTACACAAACAACACTGCCTGTAATAGCAGTAAGCACCGGCACCTTTGAAACAGCATCACGCATTGCCAACATACAACCCAAGATCTATGCAGGCAATGAATACAAAATAAGATTGGCGATTGATATTTTCGAATCGTCGGTTGGTACCGATGCATTGAATGAAAAGATCAACTCGGTAAAATCAGAAGCCATCACCCCTATCATGTTCCAGCACAATTTAGTGGCGAAGGCAAAAAAAGCACAAACACATATTGTATTACCCGAAAGTGAAGATGAACGTATTTTAAAAGCAGCATCACGTTTGGCAAAAGATAAAATCGGTTACCTCACCGTATTGGGCAAACCGGAGGAAGTGAAACAGAAAGTAAATGATCTCGGATTGTATTGGGATGATGAACGCATTCATATCGTTGATCCGCTGAACAGTGAAAAGTATGAAGACTATTATACAACACTGTATGAACTCCGAAAATCAAAAGGCATGGAACTGGCTTCGGCTGCCGACTTGATGACCGACTCAAGTTACTACGGAACAATGATGGTGTACAAAGGCGATGCTGATGGTATGGTATCGGGTGCGGCACACACTACCGCACATACCATTAAACCGGCGCTGCAGTTTGTGAAAACAAGACAAGGTTTCAATACAGTATCGTCTGTGTTCTTTATGCTCTTGCCCGACCGGGTTGTGTTGTACGGCGATTGTGCCATTGTGCCTAATCCTACTGCAGAACAACTCGCAGAGATCGCTATCTCATCTGCCGACTCAGCCAAAACATTTGGCATTGATACACCAAGAGTAGCGATGCTCTCCTATTCTTCCGGCACATCGGGTACAGGTGAAGAAGTAGAGAAAGTGCGTTCGGCAACAACCATTGTAAAAGAACGCCGACCCGATATTTTGGTGGAAGGCCCTATTCAATACGATGCAGCTGTTGATCCTGTTGTGGGCCGCAGTAAAATGCCGGGCTCGGAAGTTGCAGGACAAGCCAATGTGCTCATCTTCCCCGATCTTAATACCGGTAACAATACCTACAAAGCCGTGCAACGTGAAACAGGTGCATTAGCTGTTGGACCGATGTTACAAGGTTTGAACAAACCCATCAACGACTTAAGCCGTGGTGCAACCATCGATGATATATACAACACCGTTGTGATTACAGCTATTCAATCAACGAACAAATAAGCTATGGAGATATTAGTGATCAATGCCGGTAGTTCATCTATGAAATACCAGCTGATAGAAACAGACGATAAAACCGTTTTAGCGAAAGGACTTGCAGAACGCATTGGTATTGCAGGCAGCAGAGTGAAACATCAGTTCACCAAGGATGGCATTACAGGTGAAAAAATTGTTGAACAGGATCTGCCCGATCATAACGTGGCATTTGAGCTGATTACACAACTGCTTACCGACAAAGAAAATGCAGTGATCGCATCGCCTGAAGCTATTAAAGCGGTTGGGCATCGCATTGTACATGGCGGTGAAAAATTTTCAGATACACAGGTGATCACACCCGAAGTGAAAGATACCATCCGTGCGTTGATTCCATTGGCACCTTTGCACAACCCTGCCAATTTAATTGGAGTGGAAGCAGCCGAAAAGTTTTTTCCGAATGCTGTGCAGGTGGCAGTGTTCGATACAGCTTTTCATCAAACATTACCTGAACATGCATTCCGCTATGCTATCCCTGAAAAGTTTTATACCGAAGATAAAATACGGGTGTACGGTTTTCATGGTACCAGTCACAAGTATGTGTACAACGAAGCGAAAAAGTTTTTACAGAATGAAAAACTGAAAGCCATAACCATACATCTCGGCAATGGCAGCAGCATCACGGCAATAGATGAAAATGGGAATAGCATTGATACCAGTCTTGGCTTTGGTCCATTATGCGGATTAGTGATGGGTACACGCAGCGGCGATATTGATCCCTCCGTTATTTTTCACATGGTGGAAGAAATGAACATGCCGCTGAGCCAGGTAAAAAATATCCTGTACAAAGAAAGTGGCATGCTGGGCTTGTCGGGCAGCAGTGATGCACGTGATGTAGCGGCAAAGTATCATGCAGGTGACAGTAATGCCAAACTCACCTTTGAACTCTATGGCTACCGCATCCGCAAATACATTGGCGCATACATGGCTGCATTGAATGGTGTGGATGCATTGATCTTTACGGCCGGACTGGGCGAAAACTCTGTACTCACACGCAGCTATGCCTGTAAAAATCTGAACGGGTTAGGCATTGAGCTGGATGAAGAACTGAACGATAAAAAGAATCATCCCACTGTACCGGTTGAAATACAAACAGCCGCAAGCAACGTAAAAATATTGATCGTGCCTACCGACGAAGAATGGCAGATAGCAAAAGAGGTAGTGGAATTGGTGAAGAAAGCATAGTATGGAATCGCAATTAAACCTGACAGGTTAATTTCACTTATGCAGTTTGTTTTTAGCTATACAAACAAAACTATAAGCATGAACCTTGCAGTACTTTTACGACGTATAGCCCCAGCCGAAGCGTCTTTGCGAGGCACGAAGCAATCTGCTGATCAAGTATTCTTCTTCGAAAGGGGAGATTGCTTCCTACGTCGTCCTGAGCTTGTCGACGGATGACGGTAAACTAGAACTTTCCGAGCTGACAGGTTAATTTCACTTATGCAATTTGCGTTTAGCTATACAAACAAAACTACAAGCATGAACCTTGCAGGACTTT
>JAEYWX010000016.1 GCA_023428755.1 Bacteroidota bacterium | reverse complement strand
CCAGGCCGCTCCGAGAACCGGCCTGACCTGGCAATCCCGCAACAGACCACAGACGATAGACGACGGACCACGGACCACCAGAGTTTCCCAAGCCAGGCACTCACAGCTCACCACTCACAACTACGGGTTCATGGTTCATAGTTCATGGTGAGAGTCAACAGACGACAGACCACCAGAATCCGCATGCCGGGCACTCATAACTCACAACTCATAACTCACCACCTACCATAAATCTTCTTTATGATCTTCATTAGAAAGATAAATAAAAACTTATGACGGGAAGATGCCACTTTTGCGGCGCTTTAAACAAGCACCCAGCGTATGGACTTTACTTTGCTCGGCGAAAATGTAACCAACCCCGCTCTACTTTTTTTTGTGCTCGGCATCATCGCAGTTTACCTGAAAAGTGATTTAGAAATTCCACCCAATTCGTCCAAGTTTATTTCCCTGTACCTCTTGTTTGCCATCGGCTTTAAGGGCGGACAGGAACTGTCGCATGAAACACTAACTGCGGAAATCGGCTGGTCGATGCTCTTCGGAATTTTTATTTCAGTCGTAATTCCGCTCTACACGTTTTTGATCCTCAAGCGCCGCCTGCGGGTGGTGGATGCGGCGGCCATTGCCGCTGCCTACGGATCGGTGAGTGCTGTCACCTTTGTTACCGCCGTATCGTACCTTGAAACACAGCAGCTGGCCCTGCACGGACATATGGTGGCAATTATGGCGCTTATGGAATCGCCGGCCATTATTGTGGGCTTGCTCTTGCTCTCGCTCTGCAACAAAGAGCAATCCGGCAGTATTAAAAAGCGGGCCGTGTTGTCGCATTCGTTTACCAACGGCAGTGTGTTGCTCATCCTGGGCAGCCTGACCATTGGCTATGTAGCCAGCGCCAAACAGGCCGAAGGCATCAAACCCTTTACCAACGATCTGTTCAAAGGCTTCCTCGCCATTTTCCTGCTCGACATGGGCATCACCAGCGGCCGCAAGTTAAAAGCCTTTTTTTCGCAGGGCTGGTTCCCCGCCATTTTTGCCTTCATTATTCCGCTCGTGAACGGATCGGTGATCGCCGTTGCCAGCTCCCTGGTAACACAGGATGTGGGCAACCGGTTTATGTTTGCCATTTTAGCGGCCAGTGCCTCCTATATTGCCGTACCTGCCGCTATGAAAATCTCCGCCCCCAAAGCCAACCCCGGTTTGTTTTTACCCATGGCCCTTGCCATTACTTTTCCGGTGAACATCACCATCGGCATGCCGCTGTATTTTCTGCTGGTGCAGGCGTCGTAGGGAAGGCAGTTGTGAGTTATGAGTTGTGAGACCCCGGGCGGACGAATCATCTTTTGTGTTGCTTACTGATTTTAGGCGGAGGTTTGTTTTGCTGCACGATAGAGTTGTCTTCCCGAGAGTACGAGGGATCTGTTGGGCTGCGGTACAAGGGTGGCAGATTCCTTCCCCAGCTACATAGGGACGTTGCGTATTCATTTTGAATTACAAAACAAAACAAGGTTTCTTTCAGAAGACGTTGCTGCGAACGAAAGGTCACATCATTAAGGTATTGCTGGTGGAGATTGACCGGGGTACATTCGAAACGGAGTTGCAGCTGCATCTGCATGTTCAACAGGAATTGTCTGCTCCTCTTTCTTTACCAAAAAACAAAACATTATGAAAATCTTCTTTTCATCGCTTTTGATCTTACTCTTATGCCAGTTGTCAACCTCTGCCCAGCAAGTGGGTATTGGAACCACCAACCCCATTTCCATGTTATCGGTGGATGGTGGCATCAATGTAGATCAGTCGAACTCAAATGGTTTCGGCAGCTTGAACAGTGCCTTGACATTTGGCAACAACAAACGGGTGGGTATAGCCAGTAACCGCACTTCTCAAGGTAACGTGCAAATGGGCCTGGATTTGTATACCGGGGGGCTGCGGCGTTTGTCGATCGACTCTAACGGGAGAGTGGGTATCGGGATCACTTCGCCTTCATATTTGCTGGATGTTTTTGGCACTACAAGAATCTCCTCTTTATTAGTAAATGAACGCATTGGTATTGGTTTTATTCCTGATTACCCACTTCATACTAACATAGGCTATTTTTCTACCCGGCTGGGTATTGGTACAATTCCAAACACAACGTATGCGCTTGATTTGCTGGGCAGCACCCGCCTGCAGGGTAATGTACGGGTAACCGGCAATGTAACCACCGAAGGAAATCTGCTTGTGCAGGATAACAAGGGGATTGTGCGGAGTAACACAGGCACTCAATACAAAACGGTACCGTTTAATGTTACATTCACCAATATCAGTATTGGTCCGAATGCGTCTCTGGACATTAGTAATGTAAGCTATGGCGAATCTTTTGGCGGTACGCCACGGGTATTTGTTGGTCAGCTGGTAAGCGGAACAGGTACAAGTGGTAATTACGGTGCCTTGCAGGTAATGCCTGTATTTTCAAATAGCAACAGCAGCAATTTCAGAATCACGAATAACGGAAATACAACAGCCGTTTTTTCCACCATCACGTTTGCATGCCTTGCCATCGGTCCGCAATAAGAAGCAGGAACCTTCCGTTGGCCAGGGGATGCTGCCACCGCCTCCGGCGGACAAACTTTTTTTATTGCATGGGAACGATCACTCGTCGCAATTACCCTTGCCTTCGTCGCTGATGCCCCTTGCGTTTGCTTTTGTAAAGTTGTAGGTTTGATCTGTTAGCAGTTACAAACCAAAAACAATCATCATGGCAGAGATCAGTCCTTACATTCATTTCAATGGTAATGCAGAAGAAGCATTTAACTTTTATAAATCAGTATTTGGCGGAACTTTCACTACGCTTGTTCGGTTCAAAGAGATGTTAAGCGAGGAATATCCCATGCCGGAAACCGAACACGATAAACTGGCGCATATTGCATTGCCCATTGGTAGCAACAGTGTGTTACTCGGCAGTGATACACCTTCGTTTATGGGTACACATAATTTACAGGAAACAAGAAGTAAAATTTCCATTGCAGCAGCGAGTAAAGAAGAAGCCGACCATTTGTTTCATGGTCTTTCAATCGGCGGCACTATTGAAATGCCAATGGCCGACAGTCCCTGGGGTGCGTATTTTGGCATGTTCCGTGATCAATACGGTATTGAATGGATGGTGAGTTATGATGCAAAGCAGGAGTGAAGGGACAAGGCACAAGATACAAGGCACAAGGTGCAAGGAACAAGGTACAAGGGACAAGGTGCAAGGTACAAGGTGCAAGGTGCAAGGGACTAGGAACAAGGTACAAGGGACAAGTAGTAATCATAACAAGCCGATAGCCGGTAGTAGTGAGTGAAAAAAGGTGGCAACCCTGCATAAAAAAACCGACCCGTTGCCGGGCCGGTTTGTACTTGATTCTTATGCTTATTTACGATTACGCCAAATCAAAACGGTCGAGGTTCATCACCTTGTTCCAGGCTGCTACAAAATCGTTCACAAACTTTTCTTTTCCATCCGCACAGCCATATACTTCGGCAATGGCACGGAGTTCGGAGTTGGAACCAAAAATGAGATCAACACGTGTAGCTGTCCATTTCAAATCGCCTGTTGCACGATCGGTTCCAAAGAAACCTTGCTGTACGGGATCAGCCGCTTTCCAGGTAGTACCGAAGTCAAGCAGGTTTACAAAGAAATCGTTGGTAAGTGCACCGGGTGTTGTTGTAAACACGCCATGTTTTGAACCATCGAAGTTGGTATCCAGTACACGCATGCCACCTACCAGCGCTGTCATTTCAGGAGCTGTAAGGTTCAGCAGTTGTGCCTTATCAACCAGCATTTCTTCCGATGATACAGTAGCACGTTTGCTCAGATAGTTCCGGAAACCATCGGCTGCCGGTTCTAATACTGCAAATGATTCCACATCTGTTTGTTCCTGTGTAGCATCGTTTCTTCCTGCAGTGAATGGAACTGTTACGGTAACGCCTGCATTTTTAGCAGCCTGTTCAATTGCAGCACAACCACCTAATACAATCAGATCGGCCAGTGAAACTTTTTTGGTTCCGTTGGCGCCATTGAATTCTTTCTGAATTGCTTCCAGCGCATCTAATACTTTACTTAATTGTTGTGGGTTGTTTACAGCCCAGTATTTCTGTGGAGCCAAACGAATGCGTGCACCATTGGCGCCGCCACGCTTATCAGAACCACGGAAGGTAGAAGCAGATGCCCATGCGGTTGATACCAGTTCGCTCACGGTTAATCCGCTGGCAAGAATTTTTGCTTTCAACGCTGAAATATCCTGGTCGTTGATCAATTCAAAATCAACAGCCGGGATCGGGTCTTGCCAGATCAATACTTCAGCCGGTACTTCAGGGCCGAGGTAACGGGCACGTGGTCCCATATCACGATGTGTTAATTTAAACCAGGCACGTGCAAATGCATCGGCAAACTCATCGGGGTTCTCGTAAAAACGACGGGAGATTTTTTCGTATGCAGGATCAACACGTAATGCCAGATCGGTAGTGAGCATAAATGGTGCATGACGTTTTGCAGGATCGTGTGCATCGGGTACCAATCCTTCGCCTGCATTGCCTTTTGGTTTCCATTGATGTGCACCGGCCGGGCTCTTGGTGAGTTCCCACTCATAGCCAAACAGGTTTTCAAAATAGTTGTTGCTCCATTTAGTGGGCGTAGTGGTCCATGCACCTTCCAATCCACTGGTAATTGTATCTGCGCCGGCACCTGTACCAAAACTGTTTTTCCAACCGAGACCTTGCTCTTCAATCCCTGCAGCTGCCGGTTCACGTGCTACATATTTGGAAGGATCGGCAGCGCCATGTGTTTTACCAAATGTATGTCCGCCTGCAATGAGGGCAACGGTTTCTTCATCGTTCATTGCCATACGGCCAAAGGTTTCACGAATATCTCTTGCAGCAGCCAATGGATCAGGATTGCCGTTTGGCCCTTCGGGATTTACATAGATCAATCCCATTTGTACAGCACCTAATGGGTTTTCGAGTTCACGGTCGCCGGTATAACGTTTGTCGCCCAGCCATTCGGTTTCAGAACCCCAGTAAATATCTTCCGGCGCTTCCCACACATCTGCACGTCCGCCTGCAAAGCCGTATGTTTTAAAATCCATTATTTCGAGTGCCACATTACCAGCCAGGATCATCAGATCAGCCCAGGAAAGTTTCTTGCCGTATTTCTGTTTAATGGGCCAAAGCAGTAAACGTGCTTTATCTAAATTGGCATTGTCGGGCCAGCTATTCAAGGGTGCAAAACGTTGTGTGCCTGCACCGCCGCCGCCACGACCATCCCAGATACGATAGGTACCTGCACTATGCCATGCCATACGAATCATAAAAGGACCGTAATGACCATAATCGGCAGGCCACCAATCCTGCGAGGTTGTCATCAATTCAGCCAGATCTTTTTTTACAGCTGCGAGATCAAGTTTCTTAAATTCTTCTGCATAATTAAATTGCTCACCCATGGGGTTCGACAGGGTAGAGTGCTGGCGGAGAATGTTCAACTTCAGTTGATTGGGCCACCAGTCACGGTTGCTGGTACCACCGCCGGCGCTGCTTTTCAGCGAACCGTTCATGAATGGACACTTGGCTGCATCGTTTACATTGTACGATGTGTTGCTGTGCGGATTGTCATTACTCATTTGTAAATGGTTTATTGATTTTAGTAATTACAGTAACAATAAATAACAGAAGTGGTATGTGGTGATGTGTTACCGGGTGCAATGTTAAACAGGAAGTCGAAATAAATCAAATTGATTATTTTTATAAAGATATAATTAATTTCTATGACGTTAACGCAGCTTGAATACATTGTAGCACTCGATACACACCGGCATTTTGTGCTGGCATCTGAAAAGTGTTTTGTAACACAACCCACCCTCAGTATGCAGATCCAGAAACTGGAAGAGGAGTTGGGGGTGAAGATCTTTGACCGTACCAAACAGCCGGTGATCCCAACTGAAATTGGTGCCCGTATTATTGCACAGGCACGGATCGTGTTGCGGGATGCGGGTTTGATACGGCAGCTGATCTCCGAGCAGCAGGATAGTATGAGTGGTGAGATCCGCATTGGAATTATTCCCACCATTGCTCCGTACCTGTTGCCGCCACTGTTTAAAAATATCAGGGATAAATATCCGCAGGTGAACCTGGTGGTGCGGGAGATCATTACCGAAGAAATTGTGCAGGAACTGAAAAACAACCGTCTTGATTGTGGCATTGTGGTGACGCCGTTGAAGGATTCATCGATTAAGGAGGATGTATTGTTTTATGAAGAACTGTTTGTGTATGTGTCTAAAAACAATGCCTTGTACGATAAGAAATATGTGTTGCCGACGGAGATCGATCCCAACCAGCTGTGGCTATTGGAAGAAGGGCATTGTTTCCGTTCACAGATATTAAACCTTTGCGAACTGCAAAAATATTCAGGTCTAAATTTCCGCTACGAAACCGGGAATCTTGAAACATTGAAACGCATGGTTGATAAAAGTGATGGTATTACCATTTTGCCGGAGTTGGCAGTAATGGAATTTACCAAGCCGCAACTGAAGCTGGTAAAACAGTTGAAAGAACCACGGCCTGCCAGAGAAGTTAGTCTCGTGATTCACCGGGATCATTTAAAAACAAAGTTGATTCAAACGCTGAAAGAAGAAATTCTCAGTATAGTACCCAAGCCCATGCAAAAGCTAAGCAGAAAAAAAGTGGTGGATATCAGCTATTGAGCAATTGAATCAGAAACATATAGTTGATGAATTGTTTTATTTGTTCTAACGAATAATCGCTATTGCATAAATAAGGCGCTCGTTTTATCTTTCTTCTTCAAACGAAACGAAACATTCTGTTTGCCTTCTTTCTTTAAAACAATTTCTCAACCATGCAACGCTACAAAAGTTTATACAAGTGGATGTTTGTTCCCATGCTCTTTATGCAGGCAGGTATTTTCAGAGATTACTGGGGCGATTTTACAGACAATGCATGGAGTGTGCATGTGCATTACTGGACCGGTACGATCTGGTATTTGTATCTCATTATTCAACCATATTATGCAACGCATGGCAAATTGAATCTTCATCGTACCAACGGCATTATTGGCATGTTCATGGCCGGTGCTGTTTGCTTCACAGCATTCAGCATGCTGCACAGGGATATTGCAACCACCGAACTCATCGTAAAAAATCCGGAACGTTTTGGTCCGTTTCAACCCTGGTTCTTTTTTGGTGTAGCTGCTGTAGAAATTGTGATGATGACGGCTTTTGGTTATGCAGTTATTATGAGTATCATCCATCGCAAAAAAATGGAACATCATGCATGGTGGCTCATCAGCACGGTGTTTTTGATCATGATGCCGGCATTGGGAAGAGGCGTGCAAAATGTTTATATCGGCATTTATCGCAAGGACTGGCCAAACATTGATATAATGACGCCCATCTATATTGCACAGGTAATGATCATTGGTATGTTGTTACTTGCCGCATGGAAATATGGCAAACTAAAACATCCTGCAACTTTTGTTGCAGTGGGGATCAACCTGTTTATTTTATTACTGGAGCCAATGGGAAAATCGGAAGTGATCCAGACAT
The DNA here is from genome assembly GCA_023428755.1 of Bacteroidota bacterium. GTDB lineage: Bacteria > Bacteroidota > Bacteroidia > Chitinophagales > Chitinophagaceae > Lacibacter. The sequence goes on along the minus strand of JAEYWX010000016.1, from coordinate 9,494 downwards.
TTTTAAAAACAATGATCAAAGGATGATGCGAAGGATTTGTTTATTCTGCTGCGTGTTCCATTCTTAATTCTTACATTGTATTGCCTTAAACGCAATCAATATGAGAATACAACAAGTTTGCTTTCGCAGGCGGGTTATATGTATGGCTGTTTTTGTTGTTCTGATGAGTTTTGCTTATCCATGGCAACAACTACAGGCGCAGAAAGCAAAAAAAGAACAGCAGCAACCTGTTGTAACATCAGGCCCGGAAGACAGGGCTTTTTGGACGAAAACTTTGTACAAAATTGCTTATCCGGTAGTGCATCATCTTTCAGAAGGAACGTTGAACAAGAATATGCCGCTTGAACTCGCTCCCGATTATCATCTGCAGGCACAGAAGGTTACGTATCTCGAAGCTGTTGGGCGAACAATGGCCGGTATTGCACCGTGGCTGGCTTTGCCCGATGATGAAACGGCTGAAGGAAAAATGCGGAAACAGTTACGTACTGAATTACTGAAAGGATTAGCAAACGCCGTAGATCCCACTCATCCTGATTATTTAAATTTCCGTACCGAAGGACAGCCGTTAGTAGATGCAGCATTTGTTGCGCATGCATTTCTTCGTGCACCGGAGGCTTTGTGGCAACCATTGGATGCATTAACCAAGCAACGTTTCATCGATGAGTTCAAATCCTTGCGGACAAGAAAAGGGGGTTACAGTAACTGGTTATTGTTTGCCGGTATCACCGAAGGTTTTTTATTGAAAATCGGAGAACAACATGATCCTGTGCGTATCGAATTTGCAATACGGAAAATGAAAGAGTGGTATGCAGGCGATGGCTGGTACAGCGATGGTGAAAAATTCAGTATGGACTATTACAATTCATTTGTGATACATCCCATGCTGGTTGATTTGTATGCTGTATTGGTTGAAAAGAAAATGGCAACACAACAGGAGTATGATCTTGCCGTGCAACGCATGGCACGTCATGCAGAATTTCTCGAACGAATCATTGCACCCGATGGAACATTTCCTGCATTTGGTCGTTCCATCACGTATCGTACGGGTGCATTCCAGGTATTGGCGCAAACAGCGTTGATGGAAAAATTACCGGCATCGCTTTCGCAGGCACAGGTACGTTGCGGTTTAACTGCTATTATACACAACATGTATGACGGGAATCAAAATTTTGATAGTAACGGTTGGTTAGTTTTAGGTTTCAATGGGCATCAGCCATCCATTGCCGATCGCTACACCTCAACCGGGAGTTTGTATCTGGCAACACTTGGTTTTCTGAGTTTGGGATTACCGGCTTCGCATGCATTCTGGACGGATGCGCCTGCGGCCTGGACGAGTAAAAAAGCATGGAGGGGAGAGGCTGTGAAAAAAGATTATAAAGTAGATTAGTAGCTGCTTTTGTATGTATGGGATTGCCCGACCGTCGTTTGGAATACTTCCATTTATCCTTACATTTATTGCTATGAAACAATTCCGTCGGCTCAGTTTGTTTTTGATCGCATCCATCATTTCGTTTACAATGTTTGCGCAGGCAAAACCAGTGTATGTAATTGTGCATGGTGCATGGGGTGGCAGCTGGGCATTTAAGAAAACCGATTCATTACTTACAGAACGAGGTGCTGTTGTGTATCGTCCTTCATTAACAGGGCAGGGCGAACGTGTGCATCTTGCATCATTGGAAGTGGGATTAGCCACGCATATCAACGATGTGGTGAATATGATTTTGTTTGAAGACCTGCACGATATTATCCTGGTGGGACATAGTTATGGTGGCATGGTGATTACCGGTGTGGCCGACCAGGTGCCGGAGCGGATCAGCAAACTAATTTACCTCGATGCATTTGTGCCCGATGATGGTGAAAGCGTGGTGAGTATGCAGGGCGATCGTGCCGATTGGGTGATGAAGATGGCGAACAATGGTTTTTTAGTACCAGCCTGGGTAAAGCCGGATCAGGCACCACCGAAAGATGTACCGCATCCGTTAAAAACATTTACCGATAAAATTTCGCTTACGAATGCAAAGCGGTTGCAGTTAGCTACTACTTATATTCTAACAGTTGCCAAAGGCGTAGATGCTGCCACCGATGATTTTGCGTTGCAGGCCGAACGTGCAAGGAAAAAAGGCTGGCCGGTTATTCAACTGGAAGCTGATCATAATCCGCAATGGTCGGCAGTGGATGCGTTGGTGGAGATGTTATGGCGAACAGGAAAAAGGAAGTAGTGGCTTTTTACAACTACTCATCTCTATTGCATGACAGATGTTCTGTATTTTTAAGTTGACTCATTCTTATTTAAATTAGAAAGCGTATGAAACAACCGTCCCTCGATCAATTCACTATTGGCGAATTAAAAAATAAAGAAGCGGTGTTGAAACGAACAACACCCATACTTGGTCTTTCACTTGTGCTGATGAGTGCAGCTTCCGTTTTTTTAACGGTACGAGGAGGCTTTGGTGTATTTAGTATACTGCCGGTAATTTTCCTTCCATTGTTTATTGTGAATGTACAGAACCTGAAAAAAATCAGAGATGAGATTGCCCGCAGGCAGCAGTCATAACAAATCATTTGAAACAACAGAACTTATTCACGTAAATAAACAACAAAGCCCGGATGAACCGGGCTTTGTATAAAGGCAATGAACTATAGATTAATATCTGTTCCTGTTGTAACTGTTGCCGTTGTTGAAGCCACCGCCACTGCGAGCAGGACGATCTTCTTTTGGTTTTGCTTCTACTACTTTGATGGCACGGCCTTCAACAGTAGCGCCATCTAACTCAGCGATAGCTTTTTTAGAAGCAGCATCATCACTCATTTCAACGAAACCAAATCCACGTGATCTGCCGGTTTCTCTGTCGTTAATGATTTTTGCTGAAGTAACTTCTCCGTAAGGAGCGAAAAACTCTCTTAAGTCTTCATCCTGTACGTTGAAGCTCAAGTTTGAAACATAAATGTTCATGTTCTTGTAAAATTAAAATTGATAAATCCTTGAGAGAGGCAAGAAGTAAGAAACTAACTAAGATGCTGATGCAAAGAAGAATAATAACGATTACTGATGCTAGACTCAAAATAACTTTGCAAATGTAGCTGAATAAATGCAGAGTACCAAAACTCTTATTTCAACACACGAAATAAGAGTTCTGGTACATACATGTGCTTACGCCCAAACGCAGCAGCTTGAATGAAGTTCTGCTGCTCTAGTTTACCAAACCTTTTAATGAAATGGTTTCGAGGTAAGGTTGTAATAATTGTGTGTTTTCAAACACCCTGAATTCTTTAATAGACTTGCTGTCGGTATTACACCAGGTTTCTACATAGTACCCTTCCAGCTGAAACAAAAAGATCATGCAATCATGAAGCCGGCGTTTCCCTACCAGGATGCCCTGGTGCAGCACTGCAAATGTTTTTTTCTTCTCATCTAACAGAATAAAATCAGAAAGCTTCATAGTACTAAGTTTAAAAGTGTGAACTAATAAATAACTACTAACAACGAGGCTTTAAACAATGAACTGATTAACTGATACCGATACGAAACAATAAATGCGAACTGAACGGACTTTTTTCCTACAACCGGCAGCAAAGAGACAAAAGCTTAGAAACTGATGTGCGCCGTGTAGTTCAATCGAGGCATTGTAAAGATATACGAATTCTGATACCTGTAAAATATTTTAACCTCTTATTTGAAAGTGGGGAGTAGCTACCTTCTGCGTTTTGCAGGAATGATCGATTGCTAAGAACCAGGCGGTACAAAAATTTTTTTTTCAAAATGGCAATTATCGAATTTATACTACAAAATATATCCAACCAGCCATCTACTTTTGCATCATAGGTGTTTTTCATAGGTTAGCAACGGCCGACTCTTTTTAGGGACGGCCTATTTTTTTATAGTAACTCCTCCAGCGGCTGTAACACTTCTCATTTTACTTTTTCCGTTTTTCATTTGTCGCTTTTTTCGGTATCAGTATAGAATGTCTTTAAAAACCATACAACGAATTGATATTTGCTCTATATTGCACGTAGGTGTTTTTCATAGGTTAGCAACGGCCGACTCTTTTCAGGGACGGCCTTTTTTTTGCTCTGATTATTTTACTTGGCAATAAAATGCGATATGATGTTTTGGAAGCAAAGCCATTAATTAATAAAAAAAGGATGCATCATTGATGCATCCTTTTTCATTATTACATCGAACTATCCTATTTAGGATTGCAGGCCAGTAACATATTGCATAATTTATATAACACACGAGCCCCTACATTCTCATCCCATTCGCTGGTGCTGATGCCTACTTCATTTAAATCGAAGCCGATCAGTTTACGTCCGCTGGAGATCATTTTACGAAACAGGTAAAAAGCTTGTTCTGTTTCCAAGCCTCCCATTACAGGTGTGCCGGTATTGGGGCAAAGTTTCGGATCCAGGCCATCAATATCAAAGCTCACATACACATTGGCCGGTAAATGCTCAACGATCTCATCGGCAATTTGTTTCCAGGTCTGGCCCTCGTACTGGCGCTCTTTCATATCACGGTCGAGGTAGGTGATAATACGGAAGTTGCTGTCGCACACAACTTTCCATTCATTATCGCCATAATCCCGAACGCCCACCTGCACCAATTTCTTCAGTTCCGGAATTTCATTGAGCGCATTGAACATTACAGAGGCATGCGAATATTTGAAACCTTCGTACGACTCACGCAGGTCAAGATGAGCATCGATTTGAAGAATACCAAAATCGCCATGCTTTTCGGCAATGGCTTTGAAGTAACCAAGCGGTGTACTATGGTCGCCGCCGAGCAGGGCCACTAATTTCCCTTTGTCGAGCAGTTCTTTGGTTTGTTCATACACCCAATTGTTGAGGAACAAACTTCCTTCGTTTACTTCTTTGAGGGTTTTGCACATAAACTTGTTATCATTCACGTTTTCGCCCTGCGATATATAATTAATATACAGCTCGGCTTCTTTACGGAGGTAATCGCTTTTGAGCAGAATTTTGCGGTCGAGGTCTCGCATATAAATACCACGGCGCCATGCATCGCTGGTATCATTGTCGTGCAGGTCAACCTGGAGGCTGGCCCGGAATATGTGTTCCGGTGCACGGGCGGTTCCGGCTTTATAACTTACTGTTACTTCCCAGGGAACGGGAAACACAATAAGGTCTGCATCTTCTTCTGTAAAAGGAAGTCCGAAAATGTTGTAATTGGGGTTCCCAGCGCCATTGGGGTCAAACCCGGATAGATCGGCCATGATCGTTGCAATTTGAAAAGAGTTTGCAAAGGTAATAGACTGCACAACACCAAGGCATAGTTGCATCGAAAGTTTTGCACAGCGGGAAAAGTTATGAGTTGTGAGTTTTTAGTTCATTCAGCAGAAATGCGTTATTACCAACAATTCAAAGATGCATCTGTACAGTTGCTGCAAACTTTAACACCATCTATCCAATAATCTGCGTTTTTATCTTAAACAGGTCATAAAGCAACTTGTTTTTGGTCTAACTTTGCGCTGCACAAAAACGAGGAGCAGATGAAGACGTCACATATCCTGATTTTAGTAGTTATTGCAGTAGCCATTGGTATCCTGATCAGTACCATGAGCGACCTTTCAACTTACGACACAATCGATTCAGCCAAAGCCAAACCCGGAAAATTTTTACACCTCATTGCCAAGCTTGATACAGCCAACGGCAAACAGATCGAATACGATGCGTTAAAAAATCCAAACTACCTCAGTTTTCATATCAAAGATTCATTGGGCGGTGTTGCCAAAGTGGTATATATGAAAGGAAAACCACCAACCGATATGGAACGCAGCGAACGCATGGTATTGAAAGGAAAAATGACTGATAGTGCTTTTCTCTGCGATGATATCCTCATCAAGTGTCCCAGCAAGTATGTTGATGAAAAAACAAAGATCAGCACTGTAGCAAAATAATCGCTGTGCGGCTTTTGCAGTCGGAGCAGTGAGTGCCCTTGTTTTTCCAACCATCTTGTCAACTGTTTTTTGAACCAATTTTCTCAACATGCCATTTATCGGTGAACAATTACTGCCCGGACAAATAGGAAACTTCCTGGCCATTCTTTCGTTTGTAGCTTCTTTACTGGCAACCATTGCATATTTCAAAGCAACACAATCGCAGACACCTTCAGTTCAGCAAAGCTGGAAACGCATTGCACGGGTTTCATTCCTGGCAGAGATCATTTCGGTGATCGGTATTTTCATTGCCCTTTACTTTATTATTTCCAACCACCGGTTTGAATACAAATATGCATGGCAGCACAGTAATTATCAGTTGCCGATGCAATACATCCTGGCCTGTTTCTGGGAAGGGCAGGAGGGGAGCTTCTTGCTCTGGAGCTTCTGGCATTGCATACTCGGCGGTATTATTATTCTGCGTGAAAAGAAATGGGAAGCACCCGTAATGACCACTGTAAGCTTTATGCAGTTTGCATTGGCTACTATGGTAATTGGAATTTATTTCTTTGATTTTAAAATGGGCAGTAACCCATTTGTGTTGATGCGGAATGAGGGCATGTTAAGCCCGGAACAATTCCCGATCGGGTTTGATGCGCAAGGTCATTTGCGTAGCGATTACCTGAGCTTTATCCGTGATGGTAATGGATTGAACCCTTTGTTGCAGAACTACTGGATGACGATTCACCCGCCGGTGCTGTTCCTTGGTTTTGCAAGTACATTGATCCCGTTTGCCTTTGCCATTGCCGGACTTTGGAAAAAAGATTTTGGCGGTTGGGTATTGCCCGCCCGTCCATGGGCTTTGTTCAGTGCCGGTATTTTAGGATTGGGTATTATGATGGGTGCCGCCTGGGCCTATGAAAGTTTAACCTTTGGCGGTTACTGGGCATGGGATCCGGTGGAGAATGCATCGTTAGTTCCGTGGCTGATCGCTATCTGCGGTATTCATACCTTGATCGCATATAAACACACCGGTCATTCCTTACGGGCTACATTCCTGTTCTTCATCCTGCAATTCCTGTTCATTATTTATTCTACCTTCTTAACACGCAGTGGAATTTTGGGCGATACCAGTGTGCATGCGTTTACGGATCTTGGCATGAATGCACAGTTGCTTACTTTCCTGCTCATCTTTGTAGTGCCTTCGTTGTTGTTGTTCGGCTTGCGGTACAAGCAAATTCCTACGATTGTAAAAGAAGAAGCCATCAGCTCCCGTGAGTTTTGGTTATTTGTAGGTTCGCTGTTGTTTTTTATCTCAGCCATTTTCATCATCGGTAAAACATCCTTGCCGGTGATCAACAAAATATTTGGAACCAAGTATGCTCCGGCGCAGGACATTGAATATTCTTACAATAAAGTACTCATCCTGTTTTCGTTTGTGATTGGTATGCTTACTTCCATTGGTCAATACCTGAAGTACAAACAAACAACCAACGCTGCGTTCATAAAATCCATCTGGCTGCCAACACTGCTTGCATTAATTGCTTCGCTCAGCATCAGCATTTTTGGCGATATCAATTATACCAAGTATGGCATCGGTTACCTGGCAGCAATTCATCTAAGCATTTTTGCAGCGGTATATGCAGTGGTGGCCAACGGTATGTACATTGTTACCGGTATCAAAGGAAAAATGATCAAAGCCGGTGCATCGATTGCACACGTTGGTTTTGGTTTAACCTTGTTGGGTATTCTTGTTTCTGCTTCCAAAAAAGAAGTGTTGAGTTGGAATACCAGCGGCATCATGGTGAACTTTGGTGAACAAAGCCAGGAAAATCCGGCGGAGAATCTCACGCTGGTAAAAGGAATTGCAACTGATATGGGAACTTATATGGTAACCTATCTCGGCGATTCAACGCATCCATCCGATCCCAAACAATATTTTAAGATCCGTTTTCAGTACAAGGATAAAAACGAAGGATTTACCCTGTACCCCGATGCGTTTGTCAACTTCAAAGGCAATGAAGGCATCATGGCAAACCCTGACAGTAAGCATTACATCCACAAAGATGTGTTTACATATATTACCTCACTTCCTAATCCTGATAAAAACAAAGACACGTCGAGTTTCAAAGACAATAAACTGAAACCCGGTGATACTGTGTTCTATTCGCAGGGTTTCCTGGTGCTGGATGAAGTGGGGCGTGACATTCAACGGAAAAATGTTTCGTATCAACCGACCGATTCTGTTTTTGCAGCGAAAATTACGGTGTATGCAAAAGACAGCAGCAAATACACAGCTGAACCTTTACTTGTGTTAAGTGGCAACAATATCCGCCCGGTGGCTGATACGGTTATTTCGCAAAGCCTTATTCTTGCATTTACCGGTGCCGATCAGGATGGTATTAACCTTGGTGTAAAGGAAAGTAATTCGGTACTGGAATATGTTACGTTAAAAGCGTATCAATTCCCTGCCATCAATGTATTGTGGTTGGGTATTCTTGTAATGACCATCGGCTTTTTGCTGGCTACCTGGAATCATATTCAGAAGAACAGGAAGTCGGAGTTGAAGAAGGTGTAGCAATACAGCATTCATGAATAAGATAGAATGGTTGGTGTTTATACGCCAACCATTTTTTTATTGTTGGATTGTGGGGGATGTGATGACAAATAAGTTATAAAACTTGCGCCAAAAAGTATTAATTCGGTATGGCATTACTGGTCGCAGTAGCCGGCGCCATCCATTCTTTCAATAAATCATCCTTCGATTTATTCATATACGATGTAAGTTGTTCTCTCAAAATCTCATCCTTTTGTGTTGCATACAGATGCTTAAAAATATCGTTGCCTTTTTGCGCCTGTCCGAGAAAGACCAAGTTGAGTCCTTTGTTCATTAACGTAAAACTATAAGCACCGTTTGTGCTTTTCATCGTATCAAGTAAATGGTTAAATCGATTTAAACTTTCTGAGAGATATTTTTGGGATAAATTATTATCAGCTTTGATATGATAAAGTATTCCAATAGTCATATAATAATCTGGTATGTTCGGTTTAATTCTGATAAGGTTTCTGGCAGCCAGCAAAGCCTTGTCGTACTGCTTTTGAGTAAGCAGGAATGAAAGTTTGTTTGTATAAGCTGAAAAGTAATTACTATCGATTGTTGTTGCTTGGTTAAGAAGAGAAATTGCCCTGTCGTAGTCTCCAGTTTCCATTGCTACTATTACAGCGCTGTCATTAAGTTTTTTTGCCTCAGGATTAACTGTTGTCTTTTTATTTTCGGGTTGTTGTCCACAGGCGTAAAGGCCGATCAGAAGGAGTATAATTGTAGGATGCATATTGTTGGAATTATTGCTGGTAACGGTTTGCAGCTTGGCGAAGTGGCGGAAATCGAAGCACAAATGTTCAGTTTTGCACAAAAGTTCAATCGAAGAACTGAGTTGAATTTAGCACTGAACCCGCCATTTTGCCAAACTGCTGTGTGTGCCCTGAATGATAAATATAGTTCTTAGAACTGAGAAAGCCAGAGAGTGAAAGTCTCTTATGTGCGGGGGTAACGCTCCGAAACATTAGCAAGCCGCAAGGGAGATAACAGTAATGTTA
>JAEYWX010000015.1 GCA_023428755.1 Bacteroidota bacterium | reverse complement strand
TCAATGTTCGATTACTATTTAAAACTATCTCCACAACTGAACGAACCGCTGTATACGAGACCCGTACGTACAGTGGTGTGAGAGGCGTACCTCATCGCTTACAAGCGGCGAGGCCGTCTACTCGATTGTAGGCATACCCTTCGTCATTGGGTTTCTTTAGCTACTTTGATTTCCTCCTTAAAGATTGTCAAGAAGTCGTCAATTTCTTTTTCGCTATAAGACCCAGCTAATGATGAAACTCCTCCACTAATAGCCGACATAATAGTCGCTACATAAATTATTTTGTTGTCTACGACAAGTCCAACTTTAAGCCCTAAATTTTTCTGGGTAAAGTCAAACCAGTTTTTTGTCGCTTGTTCGTTAAACTTGAAAACTAAAATATGTCCATTAAAGTTGCTATTAAAGTCTTTATAAACCGTGTCAACTTGTGCCATTGTCACAGCCGGAGAAGTCCCTAAGAAATAATACTCGTCTTTATTGTACATTTTAAAACCTTGCGTTTTACTAGTGTCGTCAAACGCAAGATAAAAACCTGATTGAATTTTGATTGTTGTGTCCTCAATAATCTGCGTCACTTTATTTTCTGTGTCAGATACAACCTGATTTGTCTTGCTTTGTTGATTTACAGAAGGAGTCTTACAAGTGAGTAAAAATGTCGCAAAAAATATTGATAAGATGTTCATTTGAAAATTTGAAGTTTGTCAATAGGGTTGCCTACAACGGACAGGGCTTGCTGCTGTGCTGGTATTCATTGAACGTCCAGCCCGTAACCGCTGCTGATTGAAAATATGTTGATGAAGTTAACAACAAAAAGCCAAATAGAATTCCGTCGGCTGGAACTGCTGATGATAGCGAACAAAAAGATGAGAATATATTCGTCAGCCAGCATAGCAGCAAACCCCATGTTATGCGTTCGCCCTTCTTCTCGGTCATGTACAATGTGGGTCTGTTTCCAACCGCAGAGTGTTGCCTGTGCGTTGGCACAAGGCAGGCTCTTTTGCAAGGTTGGGTTTTGTGTGTAGGCTTTGTGTGCCTTGCAAATGTGCCTGACTTGGTGTGTTGGCTTATCTCGGCCCCATAAAACGGTCGCCATTAAAGTGTATCATGTGTTCGGGAAAATCTACAACCCAAACTTCTGTCTCCCATGCAATGTTTGTCGAATGCTTTTTAAATTCTGCAAAGTCGGGAAATGCTGAAACATAAACTTTGCCTGCTTTGCAATCTTTTAATAACTCTTCCATTTCAACAATTCGTTTGGGTGAAACAGGACCATGAGAAGTAACCGCTTCAATTAAGTAAAGCCAATTTTTCTTTCTGTCAAATAGAACTACGTCTGGTAGTTTACTATGTTGTGTTATTGGGATGCCTATTTCTTTCAATACTTTTTTGTCAACATACAGGTCTTTGTTTGCTGTGTCACCTAAATAAAGAACTTCACTGTCGTTTGCAAAACGTGCAGCAAAATCTTGAATAATTGCAGCTTGTACAACATTGTGTTTTCCTGCGGATAGTTTGAGAGTTTTACCGTTGCTTAACTTTACAGGGATTAAATTTTGTTTTCTTTCTTTGAGGTAGCGTTTTGAAAGTTCGCCAACTTCTGACTTAAATCTTTCCGCACCTTCTTTCCATGCTTTTGTTCCAAAAGTTTTGATAGCTTCTAATGCTTCCTCTGTAATTGCATAATGTGCATTAGGACTATTAACTGGAAGACTTGGGTTATCAGGATTGTAATCAGCAATTCTTGCTTGAACAAATTGATGTAATACTTGTCTGCGAAAGGTTTCCCTTGTATTGGGAGCATATTCCTTTTTGTAAATGTCTTTACAAAATGCCATGATATCTTTTGAAACTTTCAAACTTGCTTTAGTGGCTTTGCTCCAATTGCCACGGGGTTTAATGTCGCAAAGAGCAAGTAACGTGTAGGCTGAAATTTCGTTTTGCTGTGCTGCTGGCAATCCTAATTCTTTAAGGATTTCTTTTGCTTCGTCAATTTTGCTCATAAGCGAATATATGTTCTATATCAAAGTAGTTGTTTATGATTTCGTCAACCTTTGATTGTGAAAAGTCGTTTAGTAATATTATTTGGTTGCCAATTTGTTTGATGTCTTCTAATGGTGGTAACGGCATTTCCCTTAATTCTGTAGCACTCACATTTATATTTCCATTGAAGGTTCTAAAATATGTGTCGAAAAGATTGCTGTTTAATAAAGCAGCAAGTCCTAATATTTCATTTCTTTCAAGATGCCCTTTGCGTCTGTAAATGTAATTGAGATGATTTTCAACGCCAATATATTCCGCTTGGGTAATGTCAACAAAGTATGGAGTTGCAACCAATCTACTCTTGTCGTCCTTAGCACTAAAGCGGCGTAGAAAAACATAATTTTTATTTGGAAGCAAAAGCGATTTGGTTTCTTCGCAAAGTTGAATGTATTGAGGTTTATTCCTTTTAGCAACAGGCCATTCAAATTGCATTTTAGCTGTGTTGATGAGTTGATACAACGGAACTAAAAAAACAGTTCCATTTTGATACTGCTCAAACAAGTATTGAGTTGCTCTGAATGAAACGACTGGGCCTGTAGAAATTTGGATGTCGTATTGCTGCAAATTTCCTGTCCATGATTTGAATAGCTTTATTACGTTGTCGTCTGTTTCATTCGTAGGAAGATGTATGATTTTTTCTTTAGACTTTAAGTCAATCAGTTCATCGGTTTTATAAATCTTTTCAGTATAATTCTCAATATCCTTTATTCCATTAGAATGTGTTACAAGTATTGAAGGTAGCTGCTCATTTTGCTTTTGCTTTTTACCTTTCAATATTAGTGTTTCTTGCAAAACGCTATCTCGGTCAAAAGTATCAGTCCTTGAACCGAATAAGTGTATTTGTTCAATTTCTATTTCCTGAAAGAATGCCTCACGGAAAGCCCTGAAATAATTTCCTGATGCAAAACTTCTTGGTGTGATAAAAATTAGTTCGCCACCTTCTTTTAAAAGTTTTGTAGCAACCATCATAAAGATTGAGTAAATGTTTGGTTGCCCCCAAACAATAGACTTTGCTACAGTGGCTCGTTTATCATCCTTTGATATTTTGAAATAGGGTGGATTTGAAATTACAATATCGTAGGTGGCATTTTTAGGTTCAGAAAAAAGCGTCGCAGATACTTGAAAGCAATCTTTGTTTTCAAGAACAAAATCGTTGGTGTCAAGAGTTGATTTAAACTTTATTTTATGTTGTTTTAGCCATTTGCCTAAATAATCAAGTACTGCTTGTGTGTAAGGCAAAATGTCTTGGTCGGTTTCATAAACAACAAGTTCGATTTCTTTTAAGTTCTTATTCTGTTTTACAAGTGTCTCAATGAGTGAACTTGAAAGAATGGCAGTGCCGCAACCTGGGTCAAGTATTTTGAATTTGTCTTTTGTTTGTTTGGCAAGTCCCGCCATGAAGTGAGCAATTTCGGTCGGTGTAAAAAACTGTCCATTGTCCTTCTTGTGCTGTGTCGTAACAGTTTTAGCATAAAGCTGTCCAACCCTGTCGGCAAAGTGGCTGGGTAACTCATTTGTGAGTGGATTTATGTCTATCGCTGCTGTCATACCAACAAATTTACTAAAAGTATTGCTGTTTAAAGCGATTTCGATTTATGGGATGGTCGCTGTGTGTCGGCAAAATTTTAGCTCTTTTGCAAGGTTGGCTTTGTGTTTGGGTTTTGTGTGCCTTGCAAATGTGCTAAAATGTGCGGTGGCTTGTTGAGGTCTTCGCTGTCAAACCCCAATGAAGAACGGAATGCTACAATAGGGTGACGCATAACGTTCACGGCTTGGCGTTGTGGCGATATTCTGTGTTCCGTCTGCCCACAACTGAAGCCGAACGATGAACTAATGTACAAGTTTATTTCTACCGCTCAATAGCGTTTACGTCAAGCTGGATATGCAGTACAATAGCGAACCTGCCGTTGATGCTGCGTTTCTTCCGCCGCCATAACGCCAAACCGATGTTGTCAGCAGCCTTCGTTCTTCATACCGTTACGTCCCTTATTTTTCTAAGTGAATTTGAAGACCTATGTTTAGTTGAATACTATTTTTTGAACTTTTATAGTAGCCTTCTGCATTTAATACAGTGTTGTTATAGCCTAAAAGAAACTCCAACCCAACGGATGAATTAAAATATATAACTGGTCCAATCCCTGCTGAAAAAATACTCTGTTTCTCATTCAGGGGTTTAGTAGAGCCAATACCGTATTGATAAGCTGCTTCTATTAAAATATTGTAAGGCTTTTCTGTGTCGAGCAGATAATAGCGGCTAAAAGGTCCCACTACAAATCTGATTTGCGTTAATCTTCCACCGCTTCCTAACACTGTGCCATCGGGGGCTACAGCATCACTACCTTTTCCTTTTTCCCAAATCAAAGAAGGGCGCAATCCAACAGCAAATTTATCCTTAATAAAGTAGCCAATATTCGGTGAAGCACTGATGTTGAATGCTTTCGTAGTTTGTTCCGATGCAGGAGAAACATTTGTATAGGTACTGCTATAAGCCGAAAATTGTCCAGATCCGCCGACCAACCAATTTCCTTCTGTGATTTGCCCGAAACTTAATTGAACTGAAACGATTGCAAGAAGTAAAAGAAGTGTTTTTTTCATGAGGTTTTGATTGGTGTATAAAATTCAGTAATAAAATCTTGGTGAAAACTTTGTCTCATAAATTAAAATGTTAAGCTGCTGGAAAGTTTGTCGTCGGGTTGCTGACAACACTAAATTATGCGCCACTCCCGATAAAACCAAATTTCTCAAGTATTTGATTTTCAACATATGCCTTGTCGCCTTTTTAAATTGTTGAAGAGTAAAAGGCGACATGTCGCCTTTACCATTGTATCGTTCCCTTTTCCCAAATATCATCAAGCGGGCTGCTGATGTTTACCAGCTTTTCTTTAGAAACATGAAGGTATCGTTCTGTGGTTTTAAGGCTGAAGTGCCCAAGAATATCTTTTATATAGCGGATATCAACACCCTTTTCAAGTAAATGCGTGGCAAAACTATGACGCAAACTATGAAAGCTTACCTGTTTTTGAATACCTGCTTTTTCTTTTGCTCGTTGAAAAACCTTTTGTGCAGTACGAGAAGGATAGGGCTCGTTTTCGATCTCTCCTTCAAACAAATATTTTTTTGGCCGCTTCGTCTGTTCCTTTATATATGAGCGGAGTACATCAAGAAGTATGGGGCTCAGTGTAATATATCTGTCTTTTTTGCCTTTAGCTTTTTCAACAAGTATTTGCATACGGTCGCTATCGATATCAGACAATTTCAACCGAACAGCTTCACTTACCCTCAATCCTGCACTATAAGCCGTAAATAAAATGGCTTTATGTTTTTTGTTAGTAAGGGCATTAAATAATTTTGCTATTTCTTGTTCTCCTAATACTTTTGGTAGTATAAGATGTTTTTTGGGTCTCGGAATCTCCCAAAAAAACTTTTCACGTTTCAGTACCTGTTCAAAGTAAAATTTCAACGCATTCAATCGGCTGTGCAATGTGTTTTCGCTCAGCTGCAACTTCACTGCACAGTACAGCATATACCGTTTCAGATGTTCGGGCGTTAAGTCTTGCACATGCACATCTTTTAAAAGTTGCAGCAGTTGCATAAACTCATTGCGATACGTTTGTAACGTACTCTTGCTGTATTTTTTTAATGCCAGTTGTTCAAGAAACAGCAGTAACTGTGCTTTGTTGTTGGCCGAAAGACGGATGGAAGTTGTTTGTACTTTTTGCTGTTGTACGCTTAATGCTGTAGCGGGTTCAATGCCACATTTTTTCCGGTTCTCTTCTGTATCGGGAATATGCCAGCCTTTGTACGTATTACTCCAGCGGGCATCGGGTACTTTTTTAATACGCTCGTTCCAGGTTTTGTTATGCGCAAAACGAAGCAGGATGCGGGGTTTGCGGTTGTAGGTGATCAGGTGGT
This sequence comes from Bacteroidota bacterium, assembly GCA_023428755.1. GTDB lineage: Bacteria > Bacteroidota > Bacteroidia > Chitinophagales > Chitinophagaceae > Lacibacter. The sequence goes on along the minus strand of JAEYWX010000015.1, from coordinate 310,796 downwards.
AACTGATATGATTCATAGCTGCATGGCTGATTTGTGCAGCAGTAAGTTCTGAAATTAATTGCAGAAATGAAAATGCAACAGTAAACGGAACTTCTACTGTTGCAGAAATAACTGCCTACCTGATTACAGTCTGCCGGGCAGATACAGGAAAAAGGATCTTGTATCTGCGTTAATGAATAGTTCTTTTTACGGGTGAATGATCATGAAAATAAATGCCAGCAGATTTACCAGTAACACAGCGCCGTACACCACATTGGTGCGGCCGCTTGCCAGCGACAGTAACACGGTGAAAACCGATAATGCAAGCAGGATGATGGATTTTATATCCAACCCTAGAATGATGTTCATATTGTTGATCCTGCTTACCACTGCCACGCACGGAATGGTAAGCCCGATGCTTGCCAAAGCTGATCCAAGTGCAAGGTTAAGACTCGTTTGCAACCTGTTTTTTCTTGCCGCAATAATAGCGGCAATACCTTCGGGCAATAAGATCACAGCCGCAATGATTACGCCTACCAATGCTTTGGGAAGCTGATACCCGATTACAATGGATTCAATGGTGGGTGATAATGTTTTTGCAAGCAATACCACGATGCCTAAACTTACCAGCAGAAAACCAAGGCTGGTAAACAGTACCGGGTTACTGATCTTTACAGGTGTTGTATGTTCTTCATCTTCCCCTTCCGAAAGAAAATATTCTCTGTGTCGTGATGTTTGCGCAAACAAAAAGAATGCATAGATCACAAGGCAGGCAATGGAAACAAAGATGAGTTGTGGGGTAGAGTAATACGGCCCTTCAATACTGGAAGTAAACGTGGGAAACACCAACGTAAGAACTATGATTGCTACCAGCGATACCAGGGCAATAGTTGCTGAATGTTTGGAGAAGCTTTGCTCATGAAATTTTAGACCGCCGATAAACAGGCTCAGCCCCACAATTCCGTTCAAGATAAGCATGGTAGCTGAGTAAACCGTATCTCTTGCCAGCGCAGCGGTTTCTTCTCCACCCGACATCATCAGCGATACAATAATGGATACTTCAATAATGGTTACTGCTACAGCCAGGATGATAGTGCCGTATGGTTCTCCCACCCGCTGTGCAATGATCTCCGAGTGATGAACTGCCGACATTACACTCAGTAATAATAATACAACAGCAGCGGCCTGGAACATACCGTTGTTGTCGATCATGCCGGAGAAATAAAGTACCCATGCAACAATCGGAATAACTGTTGCCCATTGTAGAAGTATTTTCATATCGTATTGCTTAAAAGTTCAACTGGTTTACACAGCAGCAACAGATCCGCTACAACCCAAACGTACAGCTACACCTGTTATGTGTATTGAAATATCAATCTGTTCAAAAATAAGGAACCTGCATTTAACTCTGCACAATGTACAGGTGTAGAAAAATGTTAAAGCAATAACAAACCAATAGCCGGCTTTTGTTGATTGTTTCGCTTTTGCTGGTCGCTTCGCTTTTGTTGGTTGCCTGACCAACAAAAACTTATTTCAACAGCAATTCTGCTGTTACTGCAAAATGATCACTGGCAAAACGCCCCATCCAGGTTTGCGAAATAGTGGCGTGGGCTAACACTTTCCAGTTTCCTTTTACAAAAATGTAATCAATGGGTTGATCGCTGGTTTCTTTTGAACGGAATGCATTAAAGGTTCCTGTTGGTCCGTAGTGTGGCGTTTGCGAAAGTTCTTTGCTATCGGTAAGGCGTAACCGGTTATTTTTATCAACGATCACCTGGATCGGTTCATCGTTTGGTTGTGCATTGAAATCGCCGGTAATAACAGCAGGAGTGGTGCCGGCAATGTCCTGTACTTTCTGTAACAGGAGTTTTGAACTTTCACGTCGTGCAATTTTCCCCACATGATCGTAATGTGTATTAAAGGCGAAGAAGATCTTTTTTGTTTTCCGGTCTTTAAACTTAGCCCAGGTAACAATGCGTGTAATGGCTGCATCCCAACCCTTTTGACCAATGGCGGTTGGTGTTTCGCTTAGCCAGAACACATCGTTGGCCAGCAATTGCAGGCGGGTGCTGTCGTAAAAAATAGCCGAGTATTCGCCTCTTGTTTGTCCATCATCACGGCCGCCGCCCACATATTTGTACTGCGGTAAACGTTGCTGCAGGTCCAGCATCTGGTCGTGCAGCGCTTCCTGTACGCCCAGCAAATTAACTTTATGAAACAGAATTTGCGAAGCTACCTTGTCTTTCCGGTAGGGCCATGCATTTAAACTGTCGGAGGCTGTGTGTAAACGAATGTTAAAGGTCATTACCTGTATACTGTTTTGCGCAAACAGGAACGAAGCATTTACAAACAAGGATAGTACGACAAATAATTTTTTCATAACAGCAAAATTAGTAGCAGCAAGTTCCTGAATATCTTTTATTCCTGGTATGATTTTTTTGTAAGCTTTTGTAAATAGATGTTTCTGTTAATCGCATGTTTGTAACAACCGCAACTATTGCTTCATTACGCTTTATCTGGATTTTTTTCAGTCAATGGCAAAAAAAATCCCTCTCTGTTATCAGAGAGGGATTTGTATCATTTACAATCTTCTTATTGCATCTGCATTTCATCACCACCACCTTCGCTGCGTGTATTCTTACGCTTGAAGAGTGAAGCATCAAACTTACCAAAGCGGTAGTTGAAGTTCAAGCGAACAAAGGCAGGGTCTCTTCTTCTCCAGCTGTATTGATCCAGTACTGCTGATTGTGCAAATACATTGTTACGACGTGTGCTGAACACATCGCTCCAGTTCATGGATACAAAAGCGGTGTTGTTTTTGATTTTAAATTCTTTTCGTACACCAAAATCAACATAATAGTTATCATCAATATAACCTTGTGTTGTAGCAATGTTGCCGCCGCCCATCCAGCCGCCACCGCCACGACCACCACCACGGCCGCCACCGCCGCTTGATACAGGTAAAATGGAACGGGAATTGTAATCTCCACTCAACTGCATGCTCCAACCTTTTCCTAAGCGGAATGAGTTATTCAACTTTACAGTATAGCTGGTACGCTCGTTTTTCAGATCGGGTGAAATACTGCTGCCGTCAATTTTTGAATAGTAAACGTTTATGTTGTAGTTGATCTCCCACCATTTGCTTACGGTGTTACGGAAAACCAATTCCACACCGGCTGCATAACTTTTGTTGGCGTTGATCCAGGTGTTGATGTTGGCACTGTCGGGGCTGTCGCCTAATTTATCACGCACTACGTAACGTGAGATCAGATTGTTGGTTTGCTTGCCAAACAGCGTCACCAATACGGTATTGTTTTTATCGCCGTATGTTTTTTGATAGGTTAACTCCAAAGAGTTGGTAAACTCCGGTTTGAGGTTGGGGTTACCGGTTTGGTAGTTAAAGATGTCGCTGTAATCTGTATTCGGCAGCAACTGGAAAAAGTTGGGGCGATTGATACGGCGGCTGTAGTTGATCTGAATATCCTGTTTTTGTTCGAATGACTTCGACAAAAAGATACTTGGGAACAATGCCAGTGGGAACTGGTTTTGGAAACGTTCTGTTTTACCAGCCTGCTCACCATCATAACTTGAACTTTCTACACGTAAGCCCACCTGGTAATTGAAGTTTGCTTTAGCCACTTTTTGCGAAAAGCTGGCGTAGGCGGCATGCACATAATCAACATAGGAAAACTGGTTGCTGATAAGCGGTTGTGCCACACCGTTAATTGAGTTACGCTGGAAACTTTCAAACAAACGTGTTTGTGAACGCAACCCTGCTTCCAGTTTTATGTTTTCGTTAATGGGATCGGTGTAATCGATCTGCCCCACAATGAATGTATTGTTCCCTCCTGAAAGTACACCTTGCACTTGCTCAGCATTCGCCAGTTGGGTGCGGTTAGCATCGAGCCATTTGGTATAGCTGATGTTTTGGTTACTTTCGTTACGGCTCTTGTTATAATTGATATCGGCTGTTAACTCACGGCCGGCACGGGGGAAATTATATTTGTAGCTGATGGTAGCACCGTTGTTACGGAAAATGCTGTTACCATCGGTATTACGGTCTTCAAAAATTGTTTTGGGGGTGCTATATGCACTATCATAACGGATCACATTCTGATCGATGTTATCAAAATTACCGCCTCCAAAATTTCCTTGTAAAGTAAGCGTGTTACGGTTATCAATCAGAAAATCAACACCTGCACGTCCAAAACGGAAGAAACCATCGCTGATATTACGGTTATCTGTAAACGCTGTATTGGGAACAAAATCGCCGAAGTTGTTACGATCTGTTTCACCAAAGCTAATCCCTCTGCGCTGGTTCAAACCAATGTTGGCAAAGAAGTTTACTTTGCCCTGACGGATGTTGATATCGCCACCGCCATTCAATCGTGCACGCATGTCAATACCGGCACGTACGCTTCCACTGTAACCTACACGACGGTTCTTTTTCAACACAATATTGATGATAGCTGATTGACCACCGCTGGCATCATACTTCGCTGATGGGTTGGTAATTAATTCAATACTCTGAATGGCATCGGCCGGAATTTGTTCCAGTGTTAATACAGTTGGACGGCCATCCACAAAAATTTGCGGAGCACTGTTACGCATGGTAATGTTTCCGTCAATATCAACATTTACTGTTGGTACGTTGCGCATTACATCTACACCGGTTCCGCCTTGTGATACGATATTTTTTTCTACATTGAATATTTTACGATCAATGCCCAGTTGCAAGGTTGGCTTTTCAGCAGTAACCACTACTTCGCTCAACTGCTGTACATCCGGTTCCAGTTTAATATTACCCAGGTCTTTATCCAGCTTGGCCATCATATCTTCCCCTGCACCACCGGGTCTGATCCCAAAGCTGATTGTTTGTTCAATTGTTTTAAAACCAATCGCTGTAATAAACAGGCGATAGTTTCCCATAGGGCTCAATCCTTCCAGGCTGAAATCGCCATTGGCTTCTGTTAATTGTCCTGTAACCAACACATCTTTTCTTGTTTTGGTTGCAGTATCCATTCTGTTTTGGTACAACTGCACCGAAACAGCATCAATGGGCTTGTTTGTTTTTGCATCTACAATTTTGCCATAAAAGCGGCCAATGTTCATTTGTCCACCGCCCGGTCGTCCACCACCGGGTACCTGTGCTGCTAATTGCATGCAGATCAATAAAAAGAAAGCTCCGAGCGTAAATCTCATGTTTGTCTGTTTAAAATTGAGGCGCAAATTTCTGCGTAATCGATTAATTATGAATTTCATTTAGTATGAATGTGTAATTAACCGTTTTAGACGGCAAATGTTCATCTGCCCCCTTTTTGAATGTGATGAGTGGAAATTATTGCGTAAGAAGGGTGATCGCCACTTGTAAGATACCGATGAGGAAGCCCAGCACTGCACCGAGCAATTCCACAAAACGGAACTCTTTGGCCATTACCTGGTACAGGATATCTTCCAGTTTATCGCTGGGGAAGGCTTTCACTTTATCGGTAACGATCTTTTCCAGATCAAGCTGTTGCTTAAGCGTGCCGGTGTAATCTTTCATCAGTTTGGGAAACAGTGTTTCCAGTTCTTCCATAAAAATGCCTTTCAGCTTGTCGATGGTTTTATCGCCAATAAACATGCTGATCATGGGCATACTGTCGCTCAGTTTTACCCGTAGAAAATGATCGATATGGGTTTCAACCTGGGGCATTACTTGTTTAAAATTATCAGGGTTACTGATCTTTTCTTCGATATCTGAAAAGGAGAGAAGCTCCTGGCTCACCAGCCGGCCGAGTTTTTCAGCGAACTGTTGCTGGCGTTTTGGAAAAATACCTTGCACACGAATTCCCAATATATTCACCGGGTTGCGTGGATGAAACAACATCTTGATGGCCACCCAGTTGGTGACCCATCCAATAAAGGCAGAAATAACAGGGATAAGTAAAAGCCAGTAATTCATAATCGGTAAATGGCTGCAAAGAACGTTTATTTTTTATTTCTGCTGAAGCATTTGCTTGGAAAACTGAATTCCACTACTTTTGCAGTCCCTTAACACGGAGGCTGTAGCTCAGTAGGTTAGAGCATCAGATTGTGGTTCTGAGGGTCGAGGGTTCGAGACCCTTCAGCCTCCCTTGATTAATTATCCCCGCACTATGTGCGGGGATTTTTGTTTGTTAAACTTCCCTCTGAAATAGGCTTTATTTCCTTGTCGTTTTTTGTATTGCAGCTTGTTCCATTTTAAGTTAACTTTGTAGTGACAATTTCCAAATGCAACAAGTAAGAGAGATTATATTTTATCAGGATTACTTTCAGAAGTTTTTTGACCGGCAGACGGAGAAAGTAAAAGAGAAAATTGATCATGTCCTGTTTGTAGTTACACATACAGACCGTGTGCCTGAAAAGTTCTTAAAGCACATGGAGGGGGTAAGGGGGCTTTACGAAATAAGGATCGAGGTAGGAAGTAATATCTATCGAATTTTTTGTTGCTTCGATAAAGGCAAGATTGTGGTTCTCTTTAACGGCTTTCAAAAAAAGTCAGAGAAAACTCCAAGAGGGGAAATTGAATTGGCTATTAAATTAATGAATCAGTACTTTAATAATAAACCGGAATAAGTATGGCGACTAAGAAAAAAAATATCACAACGTTTGAGGAGCATTTGACAAAACGCTACGGTAAACGTGGTACAACCAAAAGAACAGAATTTGAAATAAAGGCAAAGGCATTTTTGATTGGTGAGGTTATTAAAGAGGAGCGCCGCATTGCTAAATTAACACAGGAACAATTGGCTGAAAAAATTGGGGCAAAAAAGAGTTTTATTTCAAGAATTGAAAACGGGAAAACAGATATTCAACTCTCAACACTCTACCGTCTCCTTGAAACTGGATTAGGAAAGAAAGTAGAATTGACTGTCCGTTAAAAATCGAAAGTAATTAAGCTCCTTGTTCATTGAACGCTTTCTGAGGAATAGCTACCACTTCTCAACAGAAAAAATAGCTGTAACTGTACATAAATAACAAACCCTGCGTTACTGCAGGGCTTGTGTCGATTTTGAACTGGTTGATTTTTCAAATAAGGTTCCCGGTGTGTAACCGTATTCTTTTTTAAATGCTTTCGTAAAATTAGAAACATCGCTAAAGCCAATGAAGTAACCTGCTTCCTTTGGCGTTACACCCTGCGATATCAATTCTTTTGCTTTTTCCAAACGTTGTTTGTTGTAAAACTCATACAGGCGGTAACCATACACTTGTTTGAAGCGTTGTTTTAATTTGGTACCACTCATTTGCGCAATCCTTGCCAGGTTGGAAATAGAAGGGAATTTTTCAATTTCTTCATTCGCCAATAATTCCTCTACACTGCGCAGTCGTTTGATGTCTTCATCAGGAATGATCGTTTTGTTTTTGATCACTAAGGAATCGTTCAGATAGGTACTGAAAAAATATTCAAGTAATATGATGACCCTGCTTTTTAAAGCGAGCTTTTCTGTTTCACAGTTGAGATTGGTTTCAAAAATGCGGTTTAGCTTTTCTTCCATCGCTTCGGTGATGGGAAGTTTATCGATGAGCTCTAACCCCTGACGAGTTAATAATTCCACCTGCATTTTGGTATTGCTGTCGAAATGCTCAGCAATCCATTGTGGTGAAAGATATACGCCCAGCCTTCTCAATTTGGAACCGGTCCGGTAGTTTACTTCCAGTTCTGTATTGGTAGATGAAACAAAAATATTGCTGCGGATCTTATTCAGGCTGTCGGTTAATGAATCTTTCTTATGCCGTAAACGGATGTAATCACTGATTTGCGTTTGATTAAAGAAGATCAGTAATCCCATTTGATTGTTACTGATGCGGTGGAGCGTGCAATCCTGATTCAGTTCAACGTTCATCAACACGTACGAGAAAGAACGATCAATACTATCGGCAAAACAATAACCATTGCCAAGCGCATCTGGTAACGTAAGCAAGTTGTTCTTTGCATTGGTACCGGCTGCTTTGCAAAGTTCCTGTATCCAGGTCTTGAAATTTTTTTGTTTAAATCGAACAATCATCCGGCACTAAAGTAGGTTAGTGCATTGAAATCGTTTGTAGAACGAAATATGATAATTCTGTATCAGTTCAACCGTTGTTTGATCTCCTGCAGTTTTAACAATGCTTCTACAGGTGTTAGTCGGTTAATATCGATCCCCTCCAGCATGGTGCGTATTTCATCGAAGGTTTGCGAGTGAATATCAAAAATATTCAATTGTAATTTTTGTGTGGGCAGTTGTTTCAGTTGGTCTTTAATATCATTACTGCTTCGTTGCTCTTCCAGTTGTTTTAGAATTTCATTGGCACGATTAATCAATGAAACAGGCATGCCCGCCATTTTTGCTACATGGATACCAAAACTGTGCGTACTTCCACCGGGTGCAAGCTTGCGTAAAAAAATGACTTTGTTGCCTACTTCTTTGTTTGTAATATGATAGTTTTTGATGCGTGGAAACTTTTCTTCCAGCTCGTTCAACTCATGGTAGTGGGTGGCGAATAATGTTTTGGGTTGATGTACCGATTGATGTAAAAATTCGGCAATACTCCAGGCAATTGAAATACCATCGTAAGTAGAAGTGCCTCTTCCAATTTCATCGAGCAGGATCAAACTTCTGGCAGATAGGTTGTTGATGATGCTGGCCGTTTCATTCATCTCCACCATGAATGTACTTTCGCCACCACTTAAATTATCGCTGGCGCCAACTCTTGTAAAAATTTTATCAGTGAGCGGAATGCTGGCGGCTGATGCCGGCACAAAACTTCCCATGTGTGCCATCAGTACAATTAAACCGGTTTGACGCAGCAATGCACTTTTACCACTCATGTTGGGCCCGGTAAGGATAATGATCTGTTGTTTTTCTTTATCCAGTAACAGATCGTTTGAAATATAGGGTTCACCAACCGGGAGGTTTCGTTCTATTACCGGATGCCGTGCATCTTTCAATTCCAGTTCGGCAGCTTCATGTATTTGCGGACGAATATATTTGTACTGCAATGCATTTTCGGCAAAGCAACCAATGCAATCCAGAATGGCCATCACTTGTCCGTTTGTTTGAATTGGTCCAATGTACTCCTGCAGCTCCAGTAATATTTTTTCAAACAGTTCGGTTTCGATCTTCAATATCTTTTCTTCAGCGCCAATGATCTTTTCTTCGTATTCTTTCAGTTCAGGTGTAATGTATCGTTCTGCATTCGCCAGCGTTTGTTTGCGTGTCCATTCAGCCGGCACTTTATTTTTATGTGTATTGGTTACTTCCAAATAATAACCAAACACATTATTGAATGCAATTTTCAAAGAGGGGATACCGGTTGCTTCGCTTTCTCGTTGCTGTATTTCCAATAAATATTCTTTTCCATGATGGGCAATGCGTCGCAGCTCGTCTAACTCACTGTTGATGCCATCACGAATTACATCGCCTTTGCTGATCATCACGGGTGGATTTTCCACCACTTCCTTTAAAATTTTATCCGCAATGTAGTGGCAGGGGTTAATGGTATCGCTTAACCTTTTGAGATAGTTGTTGGAAGAAGTACTGCATTGTTCTTTGATCTTTTCTGCAAAACCCAAACCTTTTGCAAGGTGAAGAATTTCACGTGGATTGATTTTTTTCAGGGGAAGTTTTGCCACCAGTCGTTCCACATCGCCACATTGCTTAATGAGCGATTGCAATTGCTTTTTTAATTCCGGTTCCAGTATCAACGATTGAACAGCATCCAGTCGTTCGTTGATCCGTTCAGTGTCTTTCAAAGGCAACATCATCCACCGGCGCATCAAACGTGCACCCATGGGCGACACGGTATTGTCTAACACTTTTAATAATGAGTTGCCGCCATCGGCATTGCTGCCCAGTAATTCAAGATTTCGGATCGTGAAACGGTCCATCCATAAATAATCAGCTTCATCCAGTCGTTGTAAGGATGTGATGTGATTCAGGTTGGGATGTTCGGTATCTCTTAAATAATGCAACACCGCACCAGCAGCAATACTGCCAAGCGTGAATGATTCAATGCCAAAACCTTTGAGTGAATGTGTTTGAAAATGTTTGAGCAGTAACTCTGTGGTATATGCTTCTGCAAAGATCCATTCTTCTAAATGATAAGTATAAAACTTGTTGCCGAAATGTTCTTTGAACTGTTTTTGTTTGTTACGTTGAAATACAACTTCAGCCGGCTTTAAACTTTGCAGTAATTTATCTGCATACTCCCTGTTACCTTCCGCTACAAAAAATTCGCCGGTGCTGATATCGGTAAACGCCAATCCATATTGGTCGTTCTGTTCATGAATGGCAGCCAGGAAATTATTGCTGTTATGTTCCAGCAGTTTGTCGTTGGTTGCAGTACCCGGAGAAAGTAATTCGGTTACGCCACGTTTTACAATACCTTTTGCCTGCTTTGGATCTTCTAACTGATCGCAAATGGCAACACGATGACCGGCTTTTACCAGTTTATGCAAATACGTATCCAATGCATGATGCGGGAAACCTGCCAGCTCGTTGCTGGATGCAGAACCATTGTTCCGCTTGGTAAGCGTAATACCGAGTATCTGTGAAGAAAGGATGGCATCTTCACCAAAGGTTTCATAAAAATCACCTACCCTGAATAATAAAATAGCATCCGGGTATTTGGCTTTAATGGCCCGGTGCTGCTGCATCAATGGAGTATCCGATCCTGCTTTTGCCATGGCGGCAAAAATAAGGAAGCCACTTGTTCAGTAAACGATTAATTGTTCAGACTTTTCTTACAGGTACTCGATCTCATATTCCATATCAGCAAAAGCAGAGAACATAGCGCTTACGCCACAGTATTTTTCTTTCGACATACTTACGGCTCGCTGTACTTTTTCCTGGTCTTCTTCTTTTACCTTGATTTTGTAGGTGATCTTTACCCATTCGTAGGTTTTGGGCGTTTCTTCTGTAAGATCGGCTTCAATATCCATGCTGAAATCGCTGAATTCCACCCGCATTTTATTGAGCATGCTCACTACATCAATACCGGTGCAGCCGGCCAAAGAGGAGAGCATCAGCTTTTTCGGACGAGGGCCCATATCGGTACCTCCGTCATTTGCGGGGGTATCTATAATAATGGTATGATTGTCGAGGTGGCTGGTAAAGCGCATACCGCCTTCAAAACGGGTCGTAACTACATGATCTGCCATAAAAAACCTGAATTTATCCGCAAACCTATGGAAATCTGCCGCACATTTGCAATTCTGCACAAAAGCCGGGTAAAAAAGGGGAAAGAAAATTGTGATTTAATTTCCTTTTTTTAGTCGAATTCTCCTACCTTTGCCGTCCAAAAAATTTGTATCATGGCTAGAGTTTGTCAGCTTACAGGAAAAGTGCCGGTTGGTGGAAACAAGGTGTCGCACTCAAATATTAAGACCAAGCGTCGTTTTTTGCCGAACCTGCAAACCAAACGCTTCTTCCTCGCTGAAGAAGATAAATGGGTTACGCTGAAGGTTTCTACAGAAGCGATCCGTACAATCAACAAAAATGGTTTGTACAGTGTGGTAAAAGAGTTAAGAGAAAAGGGAGTACATATTTAAGAAACATATTTTAAACAGAGCACAATGGCAAAGAAAGGTAATCGTGTTCAGGTAATCCTGGAGTGTACAGAGCACAAAACATCGGGCATGGCCGGTACAAGTCGCTATATCACTACCAAGAATAAAAAGAACACACCTGAGCGTCTGGAGTTGAAAAAATTCAACCCTATCCTGAAAAAGGTAACTACGCACAAAGAAATCAAATAATGTGTTTGATACACATTTGTATTACACAAACTGACCCTAACCGGGTTAAAAATTAAGAAGTCATGGCAAAAGCAGCTTCAAAGAACGCAAAGATCAAAGACGCCAAAGCAGCGGCTGAATCAAAAAACTGGACAAAAGTAATCCGGGCTGAACGCAGTCCGAAATCAGGTGCATACACGTTCAAAGAACAAATTGTGCACAAGGATAAGGTGAAAGATTACCTGGCCTCAAAATAACTTATACCTGATCAGTATATTCAAAGCTGTTCCAAGTTAATGAAACATGGAACGGCTTTGTTGTTTTTATACACTGCGTGTTTCATTGTAATATTGTAAAAACAGAACTATGGGTTTTTTTGGAAAACTATTCGAAAAAAAAGAAAAGGAAAGTCTTGATCAGGGATTGGAAAAAACCAAAGAAGGTTTCTTAGGAAAAATAGCAAGGGCCGTTGCCGGCAAAAGCACGGTTGATACCGAAGTGCTGGACAACTTGGAAGAAGCGTTGGTAAGTGCCGATGTTGGTATTGAAACTACGGTTGCTATTATTGAGCGCATCGAGGCAAGAGTGGCACGGGACAAATACATTAACACCTCGGAACTCAATTCCATTCTGCAGCAAGAGATTGAAAGCATGCTGGTAGATGCACCGGCTGATACTACTTATTCAAACTTTGATCTTCCAAAAGGGAAAAAACCATTTGTATTAATGATCGTTGGCGTAAATGGTGTTGGCAAAACAACTACTATTGGAAAGCTGGCACATCATTTTACACAGGCCGGTAAGAAAGTAATGCTGGGAGCTGCCGATACATTTCGTGCAGCCGCAGTTGATCAGTTAACCATCTGGAGCGAACGGGCGGGTGTACCCATTGTAAAACGGGAGATGGGAAGCGACCCAGCTTCTGTTGCATTTGATGCCGTAAACAGTGCGGTGGCGAAAGATGTTGACATCCTCATCATCGATACTGCAGGAAGATTGCATACCAAAACGCATTTGATGGAAGAGCTGAGTAAGATCAAACGTGTAATTCAAAAAGTAATTCCGGATGCACCACATGATGTGTTGCTGGTGCTCGATGGATCAACCGGGCAAAATGCAATTGAACAGGCAAAACAATTTACGGCGGCTACGGATGTTACCGGTATGGTGATTACGAAACTGGATGGTACGGCAAAGGGTGGTGTGGTGCTGGCCATTGCACACCAGTTCCAGATTCCGGTAAAGTTTATTGGCGTAGGTGAAAAAGTGGAAGACTTGCTTGTATTCGACAAACATGAGTTTGCCGATAGTTTGTTTCGTATAAAGTAAGATCGAATTATATCAGACAGTTATTAAAAATAAAAACCTCCTGCAATCAGGAGGTTTCTTTTTTGATTCGTTAGAATCTTATTTCTTCTTAGCGGCTTTTTTAGCGGCTTTCTTTTTAGGAGCAGCTTTTTTAGCAGCTTTCTTTTTAGGAGCAGCTTTTTTAGCAGCTTTCTTAGGAGCAGCTTTTTTTGCAGCTTTTTTAGGAGCAGCTTTTTTAGCGGCTTTCTTTTTTGTTGCCATTTTTGTAGAATTTAATGATTAGTAAAAAAACTTAACAGGGTAAAAATAAAAAAATTTTTTATTTAAAAAAATTTTTTTAAGCACCTGCTTCAACGGGGGCAACAGAAACGAAAGTCTTATTGTCTTTTCCTTTTTTAAATTCTACGAGTCCATCAGCTAATGCAAAGATGGTAAAGTCTCTACCAACACCAACGTTTTTACCAGGATGGTAAACAGTTCCACGCTGACGGATAATGATGTTTCCGGCTGCAGCAGGTTGTCCGCCATAGATCTTTACACCAAGGCGTTTGCTTTGTGAATCACGACCGTTCTTTACACTACCTTCACCTTTTTTATGTGCCATTTTAGTACAATTTGACGTTTTGAATTATTATACACTCGATTGTTGAATGGTTCAACAATACGTTGTTACGCAATACCTGTTACTTTGATTTGCGTGTAAAGCGTACGGTGTCCTTTCTTTTTACGGAAACCTTTACGACGTTTCATTTTAAACGCAATCACTGTTTTGCCTTTTCTTTCAGCAACAATTTCTGCTTTCACTTTCACCTTCGCATCAGCACCTGCGCTGATGTTACCATCGGTATCAACAAACAATACATCAGAAAACTCAACCTGATCGCCTGCGTTACCTTCAATATGAGGTACATAAAGGCTCTGACCTTCTGAAACTTTGAACTGCTGACCGGCTATTTTTACAACTGCAAACATAACTTTCCAATATTAGGGCTGCAAAGGTAGGGATAAAAATGCTTTGAAAACAAGTTTCTACACAAAAAATTTGCTCCCATTTTAACGGGACGCTTTGAGCTGGTAAGGCTAAATTTGTGACCTCTTAAAGAGGAATTGGAATGAAAATTAAATCAGTATTGGCAAAACCTTTTGCCGGCTATATATATAAGACCATCCAGAAGAATAAACTGACGGCTGTAAGCGATCAGGAGCAAATCCTCAAACAACTCATCAAGGTGGGGTGGGGTACAGATTATGGGAAAGAACAGGGGCTGGAACAGGTGAACAGCTACGACGAATACAAACAAGCCGTTCCCATCAGGGATTATGAGCAGTTTCGGCCCTGGATCGATAAGATCATTGAGGGAAAGCACAATGTACTCTGGAAGGGCGTTCCGCTGTATTTCGCCAAAACATCAGGCACTACCAGCGGAGCAAAGTATATTCCTATCACCAAGGAATCTGTGAGCAATCATTTTGGAACAGCACGTAATGCCGCCCTTTGTTACGCATCCGAAACTGGCAATACCCGCTTTTTTGACGGGAAGCTTATTTTCCTGTCGGGCTCACCGGAATTGGAACGTATCGGCAATATACCCACCGGCAGGTTGAGTGGCATCTCCAATCACCTGATTCCGAAATACCTGCGTACCAATCAACTCCCATCTTACGAAACCAATTGTATTGAAGATTGGGAAACCAAATTGAGCAAAATTGTGGATGAAACCATCCATCAGAATATGACACTCATCAGCGGTATTCCACCCTGGATGCAGATGTATTTTGATGAACTGATGCGCCGCACCGGTAAAAAAGTGGGCGATATTTTCCCCAACTTCAGCGTTATGATCCAGGGCGGGGTGAATTTTGAACCGTACAAAGCCAAACTGTTTGAAAGCATTGGCCGTAAAATCGATTGCATTGAATTGTTCCCTGCCAGCGAAGGTTTTTTTGCGTTCCAGGACTCACAACAACACGAAGGGTTGCTGCTCAATACCAATGATGGGATCTTTTATGAATTTGTTCCGGCTGCCGAAATCCATACTAGCAATCCAACCCGCCTTACCTTAAAAGATGTAAAAGTGGGAGAGAACTATGCCCTCATCATTAACAGCAATGCCGGACTTTGGGGGTACAACATTGGCGACACGGTAAAATTTGTATCAACCAATCCGTACCGCATTGTTGTTACCGGTCGTATCAAGCATTTTATTTCTGCTTTTGGCGAACATGTAATTGGCGAAGAAGTGGAACAAAGTTTACTGAAGGCAGCAGCAGAAGAAAATATTCATATCACTGAGTTTACAGTGGCGCCTATGATTGAACAGGGTGAAGGAAAAAGTTACCATGAGTGGTTCATTGAATTTGAAAACCGCCCGGCCGATCTGGAACGGTTCGCCAGCAAGCTCAATGATCTGATGCGTGATAGGAATATTTATTATGATGACCTCATTGCAGGTAATATTTTAAAGCCGCTCAAGATCACCACCATGAAAAAGAATGGATTTATCGATTACATGAAAAGTATTGGTAAATTAGGCGGACAAAACAAAGTACCCCGACTCAGCAACGATCGCAAGATTGCCGACGAGTTAGTGAAATGGGTGGAAAATTAATTGATGAAGTACGATGCAGGCTGCCTATTTATGCAGCATCATCACACAAGAATATATATGCAGCAACAACAAAAGAAACGTATTGCCATTTTCGGATCAACGGGTTCCATCGGTACGCAGGCACTGGATGTAATTGAAGCAAACCCCGATTTGTTTGAAGTAGAAATTCTCACCGCACACACAAATGATGAACTGCTGGTAAAGCAGGCCCTGCAATTCAATCCCAATGCGGTGGTGATCGTAGATGAAAAAAAGTATTCCAAAGTAAAAGATGCGTTGGCCTCAACCGGTGTAAAAGTATTTACCGGCGAACAATCGTTGGAAGAAGTAGCTGCGTTTGATACGTATGATATGATGCTGGCGGCCATTGTTGGTTTTGCCGGCTTAAAACCTACACTCCGGGCCATTGAAAATAAAAAAGCGATCGGCTTAGCGAATAAAGAAACACTTGTAGTGGCCGGTGATATTGTGATGCAGAAGGCAGTAGAGAACAGAGTACCGATCATTCCTGTTGACAGTGAACATTCAGCCATATTTCAATGCCTTGTTGGTGAACACAGAAATGTGATTGAAAAAATTATTCTCACTGCCAGTGGTGGTCCCTTTCGTGGACGCAAGCCCAACTTTTTAGTGAATGTAAAAAGGGATCATGCATTGCAGCATCCCAACTGGAGTATGGGTGCAAAGATCACCATCGACTCTGCTACATTAATGAACAAGGGTCTGGAGATGATCGAGGCGAAATGGTTGTTTAACCTGGCTCCCGATCAAATTCAGGTGGTGATACATCCGCAAAGCATCATCCACAGCATGGTGCAGTTTGAAGATGGAAGCATTAAAGCCCAAATGGGTTTACCCGATATGAAATTGCCGATCCAATATGCCATGGCGTTTCCGCAACGGATCCCTAATCAGTTTCCACGTTTTGATTTTAAAAAGATCAATACACTCAGTTTTGAGGAACCCGATCTTAAAACCTTCCGCAATCTTGCATTGGCAATTGAAGCGTTGAACAAAGGAGGGAACCTTCCGTGTATTATGAATGCGGCCAATGAAATTGCTGTATGGGCCTTTTTGCGCAACCGGGTTGGCTTCCTGGATATGACGGATATTATTGAGAAAACAATGCATCATGTTCCGTTTAATGAAAAGCCAACGTTAGAGGAGTATCTTGAAAGTGATGCCGAAGCCAGAAACTACACAGCATCGCTCATTCAACTTTAAATTTGTAAAACTTTTGGATACTGCCTCCTGATTTTCTTCGATATTTGCAGATTCCGTATCAGAACAACAACGTTTATAATTATTTATTAATCTATGTTATTAGCAATTAACTGGGCCGAGTTTGGGATCAAAGCTGCACAATTGTTATTGTCGCTTTCCATCCTCATCATCTTTCATGAATTCGGACATTATATTACAGCACGTTGGTTTAAATGCCGTGTTGAAAAATTCTATCTTTTTTTCGATCCCTGGTTTTCGTTGTTTAAAAAGAAAGTAGGCGAAACCGAGTATGGTATTGGCTGGTTGCCATTAGGAGGCTATGTAAAAATTTCGGGTATGATCGATGAGAGCATGGACAAAGAAGCCATGAAGCTTCCTGCACAAGACTGGGAGTTTAGAAGCAAGCCAGCCTGGCAACGGTTGATCATTATGATCGGCGGTGTAACGGTAAACGTGTTGCTTGCTTTTGTGATCTATGCAATGATCTTGTTTGTGTGGGGCGAAGAAAAAGTTCCCATGAAAGATGTGAAGTATGGCATTTGGGCGCAGGATCAATTGATGACCGATATTGGATTACGTAACGGTGATAAAATTTTAGCAGTGAATGATAAGCCGGTTCCTTACTTCGGCGATCTGAATGCGAAAGTTTTAACCGGTGAAAAAATATTGGTTGAACGTGATGGACAGCAAAAAGAAATCCAGATACCCATTAACCTGGTTGAAAAATTAATTGAAAGCAAACGTAAAAGAGGATTACTGAGTTACCGTATTCCTGCTATTGTTGGTGCATTTGATCCCAAAGATACATCCTATGCAAAGCAGGCAGGTTTGCAGGAAAGAGATCAGATCATTGCAATTGACAATGTGCCGGTATCATTTTACGATGAAATGAGCCCCTTGTTGCAAAAGAAAAAAGATGCAACGGCTTCTTTTACAATTCTGCGGAATGCAGATACGTTGCAATTAACTTCGAAAGTGGATAAAGATGGAAGAGTTGGTATTCCCTATCTCACATCAGAAGAGTATGCAGCCATGGGTGTAATTGCGGTGCAGGTTAAGAAATATGGTTTCTTTGAATCATTCCCTGCAGGTGTAGTAAAAACATTTGAGAAACTCAAGTTCTATATTGATCAGTTTCGTTTGATCCTGAACCCTGATACCGGCGCTTACAAAGGAATTGGTGGTTTTAAATCGATGGGTTCAATATTTCCTGCAGTATGGGATTGGGAAAGTTTCTGGAACATCACAGCTTTATTCAGCATCATCCTTGCGTTTATGAATTTGTTGCCGATCCCTGCATTGGATGGCGGACATGTATTGTTTACGCTCATTGAAATGATCACCGGACGTAAACCAAACGAAAAGTTTTTAGAGTATGCGCAGATTGTTGGTATGGTGATCCTTTTCGGATTACTGATCTATGCCAACGGAAATGATCTGTTTGGCTGGAATAGATAGTGTTGAATTGATAATTACATCATTGAAAATGAGAAAGACAGAAATGTTCTTTCTCATTTTTGTTTTATTATATCATCCATCATAAATCAGACATCATCGATTCGTTTTACAGTTCTATTCCGATCTTCTTCATTAAAATGGACGCATTCATACTTTGGCAAACACCGGTTTTCAGTTTATAATCGAAAAATAATTCTTCGGCATTTACCTGTACATCAAAATGGTAGTTGTGAATATTGTTGGGATACACAGCTTCCAGTTGTGCCAGTTCCAGATCATGTGTGGCCAGTACACCCGTTGCTTTGTGACGCAGCAATTGTTGAATGAGTGCTTTTGAACCGGTATGCCTATCGTTTGAGTTGGTGCCCCGCAGAATTTCATCCAACAGAATAAAAACGGGTTCGTTGTTATTCACAGCATCAATAATTTGTTTCAGCTTTTTTAATTCAGCATAAAAAGTAGAAGTGCTTTCTTCCAGGTTATCTTTTATACGCATACTGCTCATTACCTTCAACGGCGAAACCGTGAGTTGTGATGCACAAACAGGAGCACCCATGCCAGCCAACACCATATTTACACCAATGCTTCGCAGGAATGTACTTTTGCCAGCCATATTCGAACCGGTGATGAGATTGATCTGTTCTCTTCCTGTTGCTGAAAAATCGTTCAATACCGATTTCTGTTCTTCGATCAGCGGATGGCCCAACTGTTTTGCAATAAAAGTAGGTTCGTCTGTTTTTAAAATAGGAAAACTCCAATTCGGATGGTTGAATGCAAGTGTACCAACGCTGCACAACGCTTCCAACTCTGCCAGCGCATTAAACCAATGATTGATCTGCTGATTATTTTTTTGTTTCCATGCTTCGAGTTGTAACACCTGCTGCAGATCCCACAATAAAAAAATATTTAACGGAACAAACACAACAGGGTTTAAACGATAATCAAAACGATTGAAAATGGTTTTCAGTTGAAAGATTTGTTTGGATGCGTTTTGATGACCGGTGTACAATTGCTGCTGCAACGACAACAGTAACGGATCGTTGAATTCTGCCCGCTCAATACAGGCAATACTGTTGGATAGTGATTCCATTTCTGCTGTGATCTTATTCAGCTTTCGATACAAAGGAACGATAATGCGGGTGATGCTAAACGCAATGATGGTAAATCCCAGTAAGGCACGAAGAAAGAACTGGTAGCTGATCACATCAAACAGAAACAGGGCAAGAACTGTAAGCGCCAGTAACGGTACTGCATAACGCAGCACATGCCATATTTTTTTATGAACGAATTGGTTGCCTTCCTGCAGCCACGCTTCCATTTTCTGCTGGGTTGCAATGGTAATGATAGCAGAAGAACCATATGCCTGCAACTGTTGCCGCCAGTTTGTTTGCTGCACTAACTCCTGCACTGCTGACTGTCTTGCCTGGATCGTTGCTGCGTTGGCAGGAGCTGAAAGCCAATCGGCCAGCCGTTGATTTCCTTGCTGCGAATTGGTACGGTTGATAAATTGATACAACGAAGCCCGGCCAAACAAATCAAGATCGCCTGCGTATGGGTGTTCATCTTTATAAAATTCAATGCCATCTTTTTGATGGGTGTAATTGTGTTGCAGGTACAACAGTTCCTGTTTATTGATCTTGATCAAGCGTTCATGATGCTGGATGGCTTCTTTGTTTGCCAGGTCTTTCCGAACAGCAAATAAAAAAACAGCCAGCCCGATGCAGAAGATCGTTGCTGCCAAAAGAATACCGCTGGACGAAAGCAGCCAGATGAGAAAACCGGTTGCAGCTAAAATTCCAAATCGAAGCCAGCCAAGCAACTGTTTGCGTTTCAATAGATGGTTGAGTTGGTTGTTCAGGTGATGGATCTGTTGGTTGTAAAATACATCCGGGTTAATCGTTTCTGCCATGCTGTAAAACTAAGAAAGAATGCATCAAAGTTTTTTATTTACAAAAACCAACTCTTTGCATTTAATCCGGTGAGCCACACTATAAAACAGCTGGTGACTCACCGCATCATTGCACAAGAGTGCGACGCCAATGCAGTTGATAGAAATACAAAAGCTGGTAACAAAAAAATACGAACTGCTTTGGCAACAGAAATAAGTGTATTTTTGCTGTCCGCATCTACTTTGTACTTTTCATTTTGTACTTCGTACTTGCAAACGGGGCTGCCTGGTTTTGACAGCATAGATCTTTGAAGGTGTAAGCATGCAGTGCGTTGGATAATTAGCACTTTAATCTGAATATTCAAAAACTCAAATGGCAATACACAGTATGCCATGGCCGCTTAATCAGTGATTAGGTAGTCATTCGGGCCGCCGAACAGGTTGATCTGTTACCAGGTTCCGCCGCCGACTCAAACACAAAACAGGTTGCTGTAACAGAAGGCTGTGACTGTTGCAAAAGACCATTCAGCTACGTATTGCGTTGGTATGTTCATGTCCTGCGCAGTGTCGACAATCAATCATGAAATAAGCATGTAGAAAGCTTTTGGCGAATATGTTTGGACAGCGGTTCGAATCCGCTCAGCTCCACCTGAACGGACAACCCCGATTTTTTGAAGGGTTGTCCGTTTTTTGTTTCGCTGAAACCCTTGCTGGTATTGAGTATCAGACGAAGGGCTTCATTCATACGGGTGGTTCGACAATTATTTTATCAAAAAAGAGTTTTTCGGGAAAAATCGAACCAAGAATTGTTTGTTTTATGCTATAATCTCCTTTGGCATAGAACTTTTTTACATCAGATAATAAATCGATTCCTGTTTTTAAATACTTCTGGTAAGTTGATTCGTTACTTCCAGTTTCTCTCTTTTCTTTTTCCAGTAATTGAACTTGTTGTTTGAAACGATTGGTAGTTTCCTGAAACGTTTGCTACAAAAAGACATAACCCAGGCAAAAATGAATAGCAATGTAAAGCTTCGAAGTAATAAGCTAAACTAAAAGGAGCAACTTTTATTAAGCTGAGATACTTTTCACATAGATATTTCAGTCAAATATCCGTGCAAAATGATTTTCCAAATGATTCCGCATGCCGTTTCTGAATTGTTCAGGTGTTCCATTCTCTAGAATTTCTACGAGTTCCTTATGCGATACAAACGTTTTTAATTCCGTTTGTTTTTTCAGCAGTCCACTATTGTGTACATAATCAAATACAGGTAAAAGCATTTTCTGAAACTTCTTCATTGTTTCATTACCGGTAATCTCGTATAGCTTTCCGTGAAATGCAATTTCGTGTTGTACATTAAATAGATGGTCTTGTGTAACAGGAGGCTCACTCTTTACGATTTGTTTCAACTCTTTAATGTCATCTTTCGTAATACGGTGAAAGAGAAAATCGGCCATACCAATTTCCAGCACAAGGCGTATTTCAAATATTTCTTTTAAAGTTTCGGCCGAAAGAATATGAGGATTCATACTCTTGCCAAGATTCCCAAATAAATCCGGACTGGTAATTACAGCGCCTTTCTTTTTTTTCGATTCAATCAGGCCCATCATTCGCAACCGTAACAATGCTTCACGAATAACGGTGCGGCTTACCCCAAGTGCTTCGGCCAGTTCAATTTCTTTGGGAATACTATCACCTACTTTCAGCTTTTGCTGCTGCAATAGTTCCACCAGGTTCGCTTCCACCTTATCCACCAGGCTGCTGGTTTCAATTGTTTTAAAGTGTCCGTTCAAAAGTTCATTTGGCATATTATGTCTTACTTAATTATTCAAATTTACTAAAATCCAGTTGCTGTTGAAGAAAAATAGCATTGATTATTAATCACTTAAAAATAATCTAATTTTTTTTGGAGGAAAAGAAAAAGTTCTTTTAACTTTATTATGTCATACATAATACAAAATTAAAAACAAAACTTGCTGTATGAAAGTATTTTTTATGTTCGGGTTGTTACTTCTGGGCAGCCTTTTTACGGTTGAAGTAAACGCACAATCCACGAAAATTACCGGTGTAGTATTATCAAAAGAAGATAATGCAGCTGTTGCCGGTGTGACGGTGCTTGTAAAATCAAAAAACAGGGGAACAAAAACAGACGCCGATGGTCGATTTACTATTGAAGCATCGACGGGAGATGTACTGATTGTTTCATCGGTAGGCTTTGTTTCGCAAGAGGTGAAAATTGAATCCGGTGCAGAACTCACCATTACATTAGATCCGGCTATTTCAAAAATGGATGAAGTAGTGGTGGTGGGTTATGGTACACAATCAAGACGTGAATTAACAGGAGCTGTGTCAACTGTTAACAAGCGGGCTTTTGAAAATGCGCCAACGTCCAATGTGGCAACTGTTCTGCAGGGTAATGCACCCGGTTTGCGTGTGCAGCAACGAACTGGTCAGCCAGGTACAACTCCATCTATTTCTTTTCGAGGTGGTACTGAATTTGGCGGCGGCGGTTCACCGTTGTTTATTCTGGATGGAGTAATAGTACCATCGCTCTACGGATTGGATGTGAACGATGTGGCCAGTATTGATTTGTTGAAAGATGCTGCCACAACAGCCATCTATGGTGCAAGAGCTGCCAATGGGGTGGTGCTTGTTACAACCAAGAAAGGAAAACGGGGAAAGACGCAGGTTGTTTATACGTTTCGTCATACATCCAATTTCATCCGTCCCAATTCATCTGAATATCTCAGTGCAGCAGATTATATCCGTATGAACAGAATTGGTATTCAATCCAGATTCAGAGGTGATTCGCTGGATAACAATATCAATGCGATGAATACCGATCGTAATCAGTTGGGCGGTGCATGGGGTTGGGCATTAAGTAACGGATGGCGATCTGCCGAAGGTTTATACACCACTCAACTATTGAATAATCAAAACAGACATTTACTAAATAATTCAAGATGGAAATTGCTGGTTGATCCAAATCCTTTCAATACCTCATTGATGGACAGTATCATTTTTACTGACCTGAGTGTACAGGAAAGGGAACGGATGATTCTGCAACAAATCAATACCAGCGAACACAATGTGAATTTTTCCGGCGCTAATGAACAGGGGTCGTATGCATTATCATTGGGAACGGTAAAAGATAATGGTATCATCATTGGCTCGTGGTTGAAGCGTTTGAATATGAATTTTAATGGCGGACTCAATATTGGTAAAAATCTGAAAGTAACTACCAATATTGGTGCTTATACGGTTGAGCAAGGCTTGCCTTATACCGATCCGGAAGGAGGTGCTGCAGGTGGTTTAATGCAACGTTTTATTGGTGTTGCCCCAACGGTGCGTTACCAGAATGACACATCGGGTGCAATGTTACCCGGACCAAACGATGTAACATTGGGTAATCCTTTGTATTGGAGAAATATTTCTGTAAACAGTACAAACCAACAACGGTTTTTAGGCGGTATAAATCTTGAATACACGATTCTTCCATTCCTGAAAATTTTGGCAAGTGGTTCGGGTTATTATCAATACACCAATAATAATTTCTTTACAAAAGCATTTCAGCAAGGGAACGGTGGTGCATTTAATACCAACCGTGCTGCCAGCTTTAACAATACACGAATTGAGCAGTATACTACAAATGCGTTTCTTCAATTTAAGAAAAGCTTTAACGACCATACTGTAACTGCTATGGCGGGTGGTGAGTTTTACGATTATAAAAGTTATGTGAGCTCAGGCTTTGCACAAGGTGCACCCACCGATTTAATTCCCTGGTTGGCAGCCGCAACACCACCCAGTGTACAAGGAACAACCATCATTAACCCTGCAGGAACTTCGTCTAATTTCAATGCATGGGAGCGTATCTCTTCCGGTATTGGACGATTGAATTATAGTTTTCAAAACAAATACCTGGTTGAAGCAGTTGTGCGGATCGATGGATCAAGCCGCTTAAAAAAAGGAAATTATTTTGGAACATTCCCGGGTGTGTCGGTGGGGTGGAACTTACACAAAGAAGATTTTTATCAACGTTCTGCTTTGCCTAAATACATCAGTACCATCAAGCCAAGGTTGAGCTATGGTGTAAACGGGAATGTTAATTCGCTTGGATTATATGCAACGGCACAGGTATTTAATAATGCAGGTACTTACAATGGTGCAGGTGGTACCTATGTTGCTTCATATATCAATTCCGATTTGCGTTGGGAACGCACCAACAGTTTAAACTTTGGTGCTGATATTGGTTTTATCAACGATCGTATCACCGTCAACTTCGATTATTTTATCCGCAATGTGTACGATAAACTTGCAAGCTTAGGTATTTCCTCTCAAACAGGTTTTGGTGGATTTACAACCAACCTTGGTCAATTACAAAACAAGGGTGTTGAAATTGCGGCCAATGCCCGTTTAATTGAACCAAAGAAAGCTGATGGGTTTAGCCTGGAAGTAGGTGCAAACTATTTCCATGTAAAAAGCTTTGCCAAGAAATTACCATTCAATGCACTTCCCGGCAACAGATCGAACGGATTTTTTGTATGGGATCCAAAAAATCCCGGGCAACAGATTTATGTAGGTGGTTTAGTAGAAGGTCAGCGTATTGGATTGGATGAAGTATGGGCTCCCAAGTGGT
The DNA here is from genome assembly GCA_023428755.1 of Bacteroidota bacterium. GTDB lineage: Bacteria > Bacteroidota > Bacteroidia > Chitinophagales > Chitinophagaceae > Lacibacter. The sequence continues at coordinate 285,959 of JAEYWX010000015.1, read as the reverse complement.
CAGGCATTTATACCGATGCATCAAAAATTTCAGGTGATGCCAATGTGTTCAACGCATTTCTGCCTTATTCAAACAAGCGCATTAAACAACTGGGTGATGCACAATGGCATCAGGTATATAAAAATGATACCATCGACAGCCGCCAGTTTGTATATGTTGGAAGAACAACGCCGCAGCATGTGGGAGGCTTTAATATCGTCAGCTCATTCAAAGGAATCCGTTTGTATGCAGGCTTTGACTATGCATTCGGTTTTGTGATTCTGAACAACGAAATACTGCGTGGCCTTAGCCAGGTACAAGGATCACAAAACTCAACAACCGATGTACTCAAAACATGGTCGCCATCAAATCCCAATGGAACATTGCCACGTTACTACTGGGCCAATCAGGGTCGTAACTATGCAACAGATGCAAGTGGAAACAATCCTCCTGCCAATATGTGGGAGAAAGGTGACTATGTAATGTTGCGTGAACTGACATTGAGCTATGATCTTTCATCTGCACTGCTCGATAAAGTAGTTGCAGGTAAAATAAAAGGATTGAATATTAATGTTACAGGCAGTAACCTTATGTACATCACCGGCTACAGCGGTAATTTCCCTGAAGTAGGTGGTGTTGATCAGGGTAAGTATCCATTGCCCCGTCGTTTAACCATAGGCGTTAGAGTTACGCTGTAATCAACAATCTGATCATAAAAAATAATGAAAATGAAACAATTTAAATATTTAATAACAGCTGCACTCATCATTACGATTTGCGGCTTATCCTGCACAAAAAAATTAGATGAAGTTGTTCCGCAGGATGCGGTAAGTAAAGATCAGGCGTTGAAAGATCCCAATGCTGCCCGTACACTTTATCACGGTGTATATGGTTTATTCAGATCGTATACCGGTACCTTTTATCAATTGGGTGAAATGCGTGGAGATATCTGGACAGATGGATTGTTTACCGAATCAGTTGATGGTGGTTTTCAGAATTTATACCGTCACAACATCAGCCATTTGAATGTGCCGTTTGCCAACTGGGCCGGTTTTTACAATCTCATTTATAACTTCAACAATATCATTAAGCTATATCCGCAAACACCGTTACCACAGGATGAAAAGAACAGGGTACTGGCTGAAGTGTATGGCTTACGGGCTTATGTTTATTACACAATGGCAAGAACATGGGGAGCCGTGCCATTGAATACCGAGCCTGTTGAAACAATCAGCAATGCTGCTGAAACATACAAACGGCGCACATCAGTTGATACTATTATGATGCAGGTAAAGGCCGATATTGAAGAATCACTTCGTTTGTTTGGAAGTGCCAATACATTGCCTGCAGGTAAACGTGTGTATTGGAACAGGCTGGCAACTTTGATTCTGAAAGGCGATGTATTTTTATGGTCGGGCACTCATATGGCTGGCGGTGCTGCCGATTTTACAACTGCCAAAAATGCGTTGCTTGAAGTACGCAATCTGGAAGGTGCAACATTGGGTTTGCAGGATAATTACGCACACATATTTGACCCAACAAGGAAGAATAATAACAAAGAGATCATCTTTGCAATCAATTATGAATTGCAGCAGTCGCAGCTGGGTGTGTTTGGAAACTTTCTGGTAAATTCTATTCAGGCAAATACTCTTTCATTTTCACAATCACCAACGCCAACGGTATCATCAGTTTATCCATTTGTTAACGGAGCTAACAGAATCGGGATGAACCAGGCTATGATCGACAGATTAACAACAGGTGCGGCTGATCAGCGTATCAGTAATACCTTTCGGGTGATGTATTCTACAGCGGCACCTCATAGTGTAAGAGGTGTGTTGCTCACCAAATACATTGGAACAACGGCCGGTACATCTCAAATTTATAATAATGATTATCCGGTTTATCGTTTTGCCGAAGTGTTATTGTTACTGGCCGAAGCAAAAGCAAAACTGGGCGAAGACCCGGCAGCTGAAATTAATATAATCAGACAACGGGCTTACGGTGCCGGGTATCCTGTTTATACCAACGGAACCGTTACTGAAAACATCAATGCAATATTGGAAGAATATCTGCGTGAGTTTATAGCGGAAGGAAAACGTTGGTGGGCATTGCGAAGAGCTGGTGATACTTATGTGTATGCCAATATCAATCCAACTTATTTTTCGCCCACTACTGCAGCAAAGTTTTTACTGCCACTATCAAAGGCTATGTTAGACAACGATCCCATGCTGGAGCAAACAACCGGTTACCCCAGACCATAACGGGAAATCGTAAACGAAAAAGAGCAAATTGTTTAGTTTCTCATAATCAGCAGTTAGTTTAGCCGGGAGTATTCCTGCTCCCGGATTTTTTTAATGTTTATTAATTTATAGAACTTGTGCATATGAACACAAAGAAATTAGAGGGATTAATTGCCGCACCTTTTACACCTATGCATGGTGATGGTTCGCTTAACCTGGCAATCATTCCCGCCTATTACGAAATGCTGAAGGCAAACGGCGTAAAAGGCGCATTCATTTGCGGATCAACAGGCGAAGGTGTTTCTTTATCGCTCAACGAAAAGAAAGCAGTGGCAGAATCATGGGCTGCAGTTACAAAAGAAGATGCAGAATTTATTGTAATGCCTTTGCTGGGGGGTACTTGCTTAACCGATTGTAAAGAGCTGGCCTTGCATGCAAAAGCAATTGGACTTGATGCAATTTCGTTTACCGCACCTTTTTATTTTAAACCGGCATCGGTTGAAATGCTGGCAAAAGCCTGCAGTGAAGTCGCTTCGGTTGTGCCCGATATGCCGTTTTACTATTATCATATTCCGGTGTTGACAGGCGTTGGTTTTCCAATGCTCGAATTGCTGAAGGCAGTAGATAATTTGATTCCCAACTTCGCAGGTATTAAATACACACACGAAGATTTTATGGATTTTCTTTCGTGCATGAATTTTAAAGATGGTAAGTACGATATGCTCTGGGGCAGAGATGAAAATATGCTGCCTGCATTGGCACTTGGCACTAAAGCATCGGTTGGCAGTACGTTTAATTATGCTGCACCTTTGTATTACAATTTAATTGATGCATTTAACAACGGCGATTTACAAACAGCGAATTCTTTGCAGCAAAAGTCGATTGATATGATTACATTGTTAGGAAAGTATGGCGGTATTGCAACAGGTAAAGTGTACATGAAAGTACTGGGTATCGATTGTGGTGAGTTTCGTTTACCTGTAAAAAATATGACCGCAACAGAATTTGAATTTTTTAAAAAAGATGTTGAACAGCTCGGGTTTGCTCAATTCTCATCACGCTTACAACCGACCGTGAATGTATAAACAGTAATGAATCGCTTGCACATATCGCTTTTATTCTTCCTCATGTTTTTTAACGCATCCATATATGCACAGAAAAAACAGGAGCTGAAACTGCAATGGACTATTGCAGCCGAGCTGCCTGTTGCCGCAAACGGACAAGCCGCTTTAGGTTTTGCCGGAATGGTTGCCGGTTTGCACGATAATAAGTTGCTGCTTGCAGGTGGTGCAAACTTCCCCGACGCAATGCCCTGGAACGGTGGAAAGAAAAAGTATTCCAATGAGCTGTATGTGTATGCAAAAAAAGGAAACCGGTTTGTATTACAACAAAAAAGCAAACTGCCTTTTTCCATCGCTTATGCAGCAAGCTGTACCACACCAAAAGGAATTTTGTTTGCAGGTGGAGAAAATGAAAACGGTCTTAGTAAAAGAGTATACTTGCTTAAAGTTAACCAATCAATGGTTACAACAACAGCATTGCCCGATCTTCCGTTTGCAATTACCAACGCTGCTGTAACTACCATAGGTAATAAAATTTATTTAGCAGGTGGCGAAACTGCAACTGCAGCCAGTAACCAGTTTTTAGTACTTGATCTGAACGATACGATAAAAGGATGGCAGCAATTAACACCACTTCCGCAACAAGTATCGCATACCGTATTACTGTCTATCGCAACAACTATTTATTTCATTGGTGGCCGCAAGAAAAACAGCAACGGCATCAGCGATTTGTACAGCTCCGTTTTTGAATTTAATATTCAAACAAACCAGTGGACAGAAAAACAACCGTTACCTTATGCATTAAGTGCAGGTGCAGGTGCAGTTTATCAAAATAAATTATTATTGTTTGGCGGCGATAAAGGCGCAACCTTTCATCGCACAGAAGAATTAATTGCTGCTATCAACAACAGCAAAGATGCAAACGAAAAGCAACGTTTAACCGAAGAGAAAGCAAAGCTGCAAACAGCACATCCTGGTTTTAGCAAAGAAGTTTTATCGTATGATATAGCCAAGGATACTTGGCAAGCCGTTGGAGATATTCCTTGCGCAACGCCAGTTACAACAACAGTTGTGCAATGGAATGATTGTTTTATTATACCAAGTGGAGAAATAAAAGCAGGTGTGCGCTCACCAAATATACTTAGCATAAAACCACAATTACGAAAGTGAGAGAAGGTAATAACATAGCACAGGTTAATAATCCCCCTTTAGGTGATAGGGCTTTTATCCCTGGATTGTTGTTGGTTTGCTTTGGGTAGTGGCCCTGCTCAATTATATGGACAGGCAAATGCTCAGCACCATGAAGCCATCGATGATGATTGATATTGCTGAGTTGCAAACAGCCACCAACTTCGGACGTTTGATGGCCATCTTTTTATGGATCTATGGTTTCATGAGTCCGGTTGCGGGTATTATTGCAGATCGTGTCAATCGTAAATGGTTGATTGTTATAAGTCTGTTTGTGTGGAGTGCCGTTACATTGGCCATGGGCTATGCACAAAACTTTACGCAACTGTACTGGCTTCGGGCGGTCATGGGCGTTAGTGAAGCCTTGTACATTCCGACGGGACTTGCACTTATTGCCGATTATCACAGCGATAAAACAAGATCACTCGCCATAGGTATTCACATGACAGGTTTGTACATGGGCCAGGCATTGGGTGGCTTCGGTGCAACCATTGCATCAGCATTTTCGTGGAAAGCAGCTTTTCATACATTCGGGTTGATCGGAATTTGTTACGCTGTTGTATTACTGTTTTTTTTGCGAGAGAAAATAACAATTACTGTCGAAAGAAATCAAACAGAAAAACCTTCTGTTACAAAAGGGCTGGCGTTACTCTTCAGCAACATTTCTTTCTGGATCATCTTACTTTATTTCGCTGTACCAAGTTTGCCCGGCTGGGGAGTAAAGAACTGGCTGCCTACTTTGTTTGCCGACAGTTTACAAATTGATATGTCGAAGGCGGGTCCGCTTTCAACGATCACCATTGCAGCATCCTCTTTTATGGGCGTTATCATTGGAGGTATTTTATCCGATCGTTGGGTGCAGAAAAATATTCGTGGCCGTATTTACACCAGTGCAATCGGGTTAGGGTTAACCATTCCTGCATTGTTGTTCATCGGTTTCGGCAGTTCATTGTTCAGTGTGATTGGCGCAGCATTTTGTTTTGGTTTTGGCTTTGGTATGTTCGATGCGAACAACATGCCCATTCTTTGTCAGTTTGTTTCATCAAAGTATCGGGCAACGGCCTATGGTTTAATGAATATGGTGGGTGTATTTGCCGGTGCGTTTATCACCGATTGGTTAGGTAAATCTACCGATGCAGGAAACCTGGGAAAAGATTTTGCGATGCTCAGCGGTATTGTTGCATTCGCTTTAATGATACAGTTGTTGTTTTTAAAACCAAAAGCAACAACTGCAACAGAAGAATAACTATTCACAGTTTTAATACAGAAAAATGAAGAGACTTTGTTTGATTGTTTTGGGTTTGTTGTTTGCAGCTACGGTTGTATTGGCACAAACTGCACCGGTTAGCGTATTTGAATCAGGAAAGGAAGGACATAAGAGTTACCGTATTCCTGCTATTGTTTCGTTGAAAGATGGAACCTTGCTGGCTTTTGCCGAAGGTCGTGTAAATAATGCCGGCGATTTTGGCGATATCAATATTGTACTGAAACGCAGCACAGATCATGGAAAAACATGGACAGCCATTCAAACTGTTGTGAACTATGATAATCTGCAAGCAGGCAACCCTGCGCCTGTTGTTGATGAAACAGATCCTATGTATCCGCAAGGAAGAGTGTTTTTGTTTTACAACACCGGTAATAATCACGAAGGCGAAGTGCGTAAAGGAAAAGGTTTACGTGAAGTGTGGTACAAAACATCAACCGATGGCGGTGTAACATGGAGTGAAGCAGTGAACATAACCACTCAAGTGCATCGTCCAAAACAACCGGCAACAAATGCTGCTTATAATTTTAATGAAGACTGGCGCAGTTATGCCAATACTCCCGGTCATGCCATGCAGTTCAGTACAGGTGTGTACAAGGGACGGATTTTTGTTGCAGCGAATCATTCTGCAGGTGAACCCTTGAAGCAGGCAGAAGATTACAAAGCACATGGTTTTTATACCGATGATCATGGAAAAACATTTCAGTTAAGTGAAACTGTTGATCGTGTTGGTGGTAACGAGGCAATGGCAACGCAGATTTCCGGTAACCGTTTAATGATGAACATACGCAATCAGAAAGGCGATGTGCGTGCACGGTTAATTGCCATCAGCAAAGATGGTGGCGCCAAGTGGGACAGTGTTTATTTTGATAACAACTTACCCGATCCTGTTTGCCAGGGAAGTATTTTAACGGTTGGTAAAAAGAAAGGGAAGCATATCGTTGCCTTCTGCAATGCTGCCGATACAAAGAGCAGGGATAATCTTACTCTCCGCATCAGCTATAATGATGGCTTTACGTGGAAGAAAAGTATTGTGATCGATTCAACCGGTAAAAGAGATAATACTGCTTACTCTGATCTTGTACGCATTTCTAAAAACAAGATCGGCATCCTTTACGAGAAAGATAATTATGCAAAAATCATTTTCACAGTTGTAAAGTGGAATTGATTAGAAGATAGAAATAAGAACGCAACATGGTTTACACAACAAACGATCTGATTGCCTTACGTGATTTCTATGCAAACCAGTTATTGAACGATACTGTTCCGTTCTGGTTTCCCCGTTCGTTTGATACAGAACACGGTGGTTTTTTATTGATGCGTGACGCAGATGGTTCACTCATTGATGATGATAAAGCGATATGGATACAGGGCCGTGCAACATGGCTCTTATCAACCTTGTATAACACAGTGGAGAAAAAACAAGAATGGCTCGATGGTGCTAAACTCGGCTATGAGTTTTTAAACAAGCATTGTTTTGATAGCGACGGACAGATGTTCTTTCATGTAACACGTGATGGCCAACCTATTCGTAAACGCAGGTATTATTTCTCTGAAACATTTTATGTGATTGCTACGGCTGCTTATGCAAAGGCCAGTGGCGATGAAGAAGCGGCCGCCAATGCACGGAAAGTTTTTGGTAACTGCATTGCCTATGCAAGTGGCGAAAAGAAACTGGAGCCAAAGTTCACCGGTACAAGACCTGCAAAAGGAATTGGTGTGCCAATGATCATGATGAATACGGCACAACAGTTAAGAGAGTTAATTGGTGATGATCGTTGCGATGAATGGATCAGCAAATGGATCAATGAAATTGAAACTTACTTCGTAAAAGATGATATTAAATGTGTGATGGAACAGGTGGCGCCCGATGGCAGCATCATCGATCATATTGATGGACGCACACTCAATCCCGGCCATGCTATTGAAGGTGCGTGGTTTATTCTGCACGAAGCAAAGCATCGCAACAACGATCCGCACCTGGTTGCACTTGGTTGCAAGATGCTTGATTATATGTGGGAGCGTGGATGGGATAAAGAACATGGCGGTATTTTATACTTCCGTGATGTGTACAACAAACCTGTGCAGGAATATTGGCAGGATATGAAATTCTGGTGGCCGCACAACGAAGTGATCATTGCTACTTTATTGGCTTATACCATGACGGGTAATGAAAAGTATGCACAATGGCATAAGCTGGTGCATGACTATGCATACAGTCATTTTCACGATAAAGAACATGGAGAGTGGTTTGGGTACCTGCATCGTGATGGCAGCATAGCACAATCAGCTAAAGGAAATTTATTCAAAGGTCCGTTTCACTTACCAAGGCAGGAATGGTATTGTATGCAGTTGCTGAATGAACATCTTTCAACTATAACTTCCGATAAATAATTACGTCAACCTTTTATCAATGAAATTATTTGCTTGTTGTATTGTTGCACTGTGTTCTTTTTTGTTGATCGGTCAGGTACAGGCACAAAGTGGAAAAGTATTGTTGCTCGATGGATCAACAGCATATATGTCAGTTGCAGACCATGCAGATGTTGATATTGATCCCGGTGAAAATATCACCATCACCTGTTGGGTGCAAACAACATCGATTATCAATAACGGACGCATTCTTGCAAAACGTACTGCACCCAGCGGTAGTAATCTTGGGTATGAATTTTATTCCAATTCAACCGGATATTTTGCAACCAACTTACGGCACATCGGTTCAAATGTAGCACCGAACACATTCAGCACAGTAAAAATCAACGATAATACATGGCATCATCTGGCAATGGTTGTTGATGCAACAGGTACAAAAACTGTAAAGAATTATATTGACGGTGTGTTGGTAGGTACAGGTCCGAATGGCACCAATACATTTGCAGGCACCGAATCTTTTGGCAATGCAGTGGCGCTGTTAATTGGTAAAGCAAACGATAACACGTTATACTGGCCGGGCAAAATTGATGATGTGCGTTTTTGGACCAAAGCATTCACCGCTGCAGAAGTACAGGCCGACAGGAACATGCTTGTAAACGGACCGATGACGAATTTATTAGCTGCATGGAATTTTGAAAACGTAACAGGAGCAGATGTGCCCGATGTATCAGGTAATAATCATACGGGAACATTGTCAGGCAATGCAACAGTTGTTAACCTGGTTTCGGATATGCAATATGCATCCACTGCATTGTATCAAACAGAATTACCCGTGGGTAAAGGCGAAACGAATCAACGCATCATTGCCGTAAATGTAATTACAGCCGGAGTTAATAATCCGGTAGCACTTACATCGCTGAGTTGTACGTTAAACGGTACAACCGATCTTGCTGATCTTTCGCAAGTAAAAATTTATTACACAGGGAGCAGCAACCGTTTTGCAACAGCTAATTTGTTTGCAACAGTTACAGCAGCTGCGGGAACGCTTACAGTAAACGGTACACAAACACTCGCAGAAGGAAATAACTACTTCTGGATTGCAGCCGATGTAACACAGAGTGCAGCTGAAGGAAATGTAATTGATGCAACCTGCGAAAGCATAACCGTTGGCGGAACATCGTTTACACCTGCAGTTAAAACAGTGGCCGGAACAAGAACAATTTTACTGGCGCATAAATTATTATTCAGCGGTGGCGATGCTGGTGCAGCGAACTACCGCATTCCTGCAATTACAACTGCAAAAGATGGTTCGTTGATTGTTGCTGTTGATAAACGTATTAACGGTGCAGGTGATTTGCCTGCAGATATTGATGTGGTGATCAGACGCAGTACCGATAACGGACAAACATGGTCAACTGCTGTAACCATTGCCGATCTGGGAAGCGCAGGTGCAAGTGATCCTGCTTTGGTGGTTGATAAAGCAAGCGGAAAAATCATTTGTCTTTTTGCAACCGATAAAGGATTGTTTGGTTCTACTGCAACCGATCCAATCCGCATCCGCATGTGTACAAGTATGGATCATGGTGTAACGTGGAGTGCACCTGTTGATATTACCAACCAGTTGTACGGGGCAGGTTGCAGTAATCCTGTAACTAAAAACTGGGCGGCTGCTTGGGTTGCTTCAGGTGCTGCACATCAATTGCGTAACGGACGGATTGTTGCAGCAGTTGGTGTACGGCAAACATCGGGTTCGCAGATCGATAATTTTATGATCTATTCCGATGATGCCGGTGTAACCTGGCAACCATCAACCGGTATTGCAGAGCAGAACGGTGATGAGGCAAAAATTGTTGAGCTGAATAATGGAAATCTGCTCATGAGTATCCGCAATCCGGGTGTGCGCCGGATGAACGTATCGACTGATAAAGGATTAACATGGGGCACAGCGTATAATCAAACAGATTTGATTGAACCGAATTGCGATGGCGATATCATCCGTTATACTTCCACATTAGACGGGTATGATAAAAATCGTTTGCTACATACCATTCCATCCAACAGCTCTTCACGGAAAAATGTTTCCGTACTCATCAGTTACGATGAAGGTGCAACATGGTCAGTAAACAAAACCATTTATCCCGGTGCATCTGCTTATTCTTCCATTTCCGTGTTGCCCGATGGTACATTGGGTATGTTTTACGAGAATGGCGAATACGAAACTTATCAAATGTATTTTGTTCGTTTTTCGTTGAAGTGGTTAACGAATAATGCAGACAGATATACTCCTGCAGTAACCACAGCGGTTGCAAACAGGTTCGATGATAAAGCTGTAAATGTTTTTCCTAATCCGGCAACCACGTTTGTTACAGTAACCAAAGCGGACTATAAAAACATATATGTGGAATTGATAAATGGCGCAGGACAAAAAATACCGGTAACGTTTACCAATAATACAGCGCATGTTTCAATTGATACCAGGCAATTACCAACAGGTATTTATTGGCTCAAAGTATTTGAAATGCGTAAACAGGTTGCTGTTAGGAAATTATTGATACAATAGTTTCCTGCTGCCGCTTTTGCGCATACGGTTGAACAGCAAATACAGAATGTTATTTTATATTTTTATCACAGAATGTTCAAGACGATGAGGTACTTGTCATTTGGTTTATTTTTTTTATTTCCCATCGTTGCCACCGCTCAATTGAGGGTGGCAACAGTTTTTTCAAACAACATGGTTCTGCAACGAGAACAACCAATTGCTGTTTGGGGAAAGGCATTGCCGGGAAAAACCGTTTCAGTGAAATTCGGCACCCACACTCGCTCTGCAGTTACACGAACTGATTCTTCGTGGAGCGTTTATTTGCCCCAACAAAAAGCAAACATAAATCCGCAAATACTTAGCGTCAGCAGTGACTATACGACAGTTCTCTTTTCAAATATTCTGGTCGGCGATGTATGGATCTGTTCCGGGCAAAGTAATATGGAATGGACAATGAAAAGAGAAATGCATTGGAAAGAAGAAAAATTCAATGCACATCAACCGTTGATCCGGTTTATGAATCCGCCTCCTGCAGGTCGTTATGTGTACGGTGTGGCTTATACCGATTCGCTTACTCGCCGCTTAAACAAAGACAGTTTTTATTTCTGGAACGGATGGCAGAGTTGCGATTCAACAAGCATTCAACCCATGAGTGCAGTTGCTTATTTTTTTGCAAAAAGTATTGTTGCAAGTGAAAAGATTCCCATCGGCTTGATCAATCTTTCAATTGGCGGCGCACCTGCTGAAACATTTATTCGTGTTGATGCAATGCGCAGCAGTAAACAGTTTGCAGACAAAGTAAAAGGTAACTGGCTTACGAATGATGCGCTGCCAAAGTGGATGCGACAGCGGGGCAGTGAAAATGTAAGCAATGTATCATCTGTACCTGTAGATGAACTGGGGCCAGATCATGGATACAAACCCGGCTTTGCTTATGCGGCAGGTATTGAACCGTTGCTGCAGTTTCCAATAAAAGGCGTACTGTGGTACCAGGGCGAAACAAATGCAGAAGAGATGGAACGTGTACATGAATACCGTTCCTTGATGCAATTGATGATTGATGATTACCGCCTGCAATGGAAACAACCAACGATGCCATTTTATTGGGTGCAGTTATCTTCTATTGAACGGCCACTGTGGCCGATGTTCAGAGATGAGCAACGCAAATTACTTGCTGATGTAAAGAACGGCGGTATGGCTGTTTGCAGCGATATCGGTTCAAAGAACGATGTGCATCCAACGAATAAAAAAACTGTGGGTGAACGTTTGGCCAGATGGGCGTTACATGAAACCTATGGCAAAAAGCATATCGTTCCTTCAGGTCCGTTGCCGTTGAAAGCAGTTTGTAAAAATGGGAAGTTGATTATTTCGTTCCATTATGCAGATGGTTTACAAACAACAGCACAGCAACCGCTCAATGGTTTCTCACTTGATGGAAAAGAAATTGTTCCGGCAAAGATCGATGGTACAAAGGTCATCATCTCTGTAAAACAAAAGCCGGACTTTGTGTATTACGGCTGGCAACCATTCAGTACCGGTAACCTTATCAACAAAGAAGAATTGCCGGCATCAACATTTAAACTACAAGTTCAATAATAGTCATGAAAAATTTTTTAACCCTGTTGGCGGTCATAGTGAGTATGGCAGCGTTTGGTCAGCGTGATACAATTGCCTTGAACAATAACTGGCGTTTTACAATCGATAAAAAAGCAGAAGGACTCAATAACAAATGGTTCAATGCAACACTCCCGGGTAACCGTGTAGTAAACCTGCCGCATACCTGGAATGTGGAAGATGAAAACCAGAATCATTATGGATGGGGTTGGTATCAGCAAAAATTAAGTGTCCCTGCTGCATGGAAAAACAAACGGGTGCTGTTGCAGTTTGGTGCGGTCAATCACACCTGTTATGTGTATGTAAACGGTGTGAAGCTGCAAGAGAATATTGGAGATGGCTTTAATAAATTTTATGTAAACCTTGATGGTAAGCTGAATTACGGCAAAGAAAACATCATCACCGTTGCAGTGAACAATGATTATGGTAAAAATAAAGTGCCGTTTGGAAATTCCTTCGATTGGCCGAACGATGGTGGGCTTATCCGTAAAGTGGCACTCATCGTCAGCAATAAACCCTCCGCTAATTATCTGCATGCCGAACCAACATTGAATGTTGCAACCAATGCAGGAGAATTAAAATTGAAATTAGGGTTCGATAAAAACGCAACTGCCGGTTTGAAATTGAACGTACGTATTACCGAAGAGAACCAGCCAACAAAAAATATTGTGTACGATGGTGCTACAGCTATACAGCAGCAAAACAATGAACTCGTTACAACAATTGCATTGCCTACGGTTCATCCCTGGCATTTCGATTTTCCGAACCTGTACAAAGTGGAAGTAACTGTTTTGCAGGGAAAGAAAGTAGTTGATAAGATCGGTACAATAGTTGGCTTTCGTGAGTTGAAGATGCAAAACGGTCAAACGTTTTTAAATGGCGAACGTGTTAAACTGATGGGCATTGAATGGACGGCAGGAAGCAATCCTGATTTTGGTTTTGCTGAAACGGATGAAGAGATCATCCGTCATTGCAAGTTGATGAAAGATGTGAACGCCATTTTCACCCGTCAGCATTTTCAGCAGGATGAATTGTTCTATGATTTCTGCGATCGCAACGGCATTCTAGTACAACAGGAAGTACCGTTGTGGGGACCGGAAACACCTGCCAACGAAACCATCCGTTCAATTGCGATGCTGCAACTGGAGCGAATGATCAACAACCTGTACAATCATCCAAGTATTTTTTCATGGGGCGTGGGTAATGAATTGCGTGGACGTTCTGCAGATATGAAACAGATGATCGCTGATCTGCTCAAACGTTCACGTGAACTGGATGCAACTAGAATGACTGCATATGTGAGCAACACATTAACGCAGGGCTTTTATAACAATCCATCTTTTACACCCGATGCAGCAAACGATGGTGATTATTTAATGATGAATGAATATGGTGGCAGCTGGTGGGATATTCCGAGTGGAAAGATCGGTGCGTATTTAGACAGTGTGCATTTGAGTTATCCGGATAAACCATTTTTTATTTCGGAGTTTGGTTTGTGCGAACCCAATTTCAAAGGCGGTGATGAACGTAGGGTGGAAGACCTCATCTATCACATGAGTATTTATGAAAACAAACCTTATGTGGAAGGTGCAATTTATTTTGACCTGACAGATTACCGCACTCATTATCCCGGCACATCCGATACAACAAAATATCGCCGACGCATACATGGTGTGTACGATATGTACGGCAAACCAAAACCATCGATGAAAGTATTGCGTGAACTTTCATCGCCGGTAGAAGTACAGGGCGTACGCAACTGGAAGAAAGGAAAACTGAATTTGTTGCTGTTTGGTAGTATTGGGTTACCGCAGCATATTGTAAAAGGATATAAGCTGTATGTTTCAGCGGATACAAATTACCTTGGTGGAAAAATGTATGAACTGCCGGATTTAAAACCCGGACAAAAACTGGATTTTGAAATCGATGACCTTTATAATGGTAAAGCTGTGATCACCATTGTAAGACCAACGGGTTATGTCGTGTCACAGAAACTGTTTTAATTATGAAATTCAATCGCAACAAAATAAGTTTACTCCTGCTTCTTGGAGTATTGTTTTCTTTTAATACCGGGTTGTCACAGGTAAAGTTGCCTTTGTTGCACGATAGCCTGTTCTCGACTTACTATCATCAGCGTGTTTCATTTTTTAAGCTGATGCCGGTTACCAAAAATGAAATTGTTTTTCTGGGTAACAGTATAACCGATGGTGCAGAGTGGGCACAATTGTTCAATGATGTGCGCATGAAGAACCAGGGTATTAGTGGAGATATAACAGCAGGTGTGTTACATCGCTTAGATGTGGTAACTAACCGAAAGCCTGCAAAGATTTTTTTATTGATTGGTACAAATGATTTGGCAAGAGGCATCAGCGCTGATAGTGTGCTGAAGAATATGTTGCTGATCGCTGATTATGTAAAACAACAATCGCCTAAAACAACACTGTATGTGCAGAGTATTCTGCCGGTGAACGAATTGTATGGCAAGTTTACAGGACGTACAAAGAATACTGAACTCATTAAGAAAGTAAACGAGCAATTGAAAAAAAATGCTGCTGCTCATCACTATCAGTATGTTGACTTGCACAGTGTGTTCAGTAACGAAAACGGTAAGTTGAAACCGGAGTTAAGCAATGATGGTTTGCATCTGATGGGCAATGCATACCAGTTATGGAAGCACATTATTTATCCGTATGTGTATGATCTGCAACTAAAGCCGGCATTGATACCACAGCCGCAGCAAGTACAATGGAAGCAGGGAATGTTTGCTTTGTATAATTGCAAAACGACTGTAGTGAATGATAAACGTCTGCAGAAAGAAGCAACACAACTGCAGCAGTACTTTCAATCGATCGGTTGGGAAATGAAGTTGACTGATAAGGCAACTGCCGGTGAATCGTTTATTGAAGTTGACTTAGGAAAAGTGAAGTCAGCACAAAATGAAAATGAAGCTTACCAACTTGATGTAAATGAAACAAGCATTAAGCTTATAGCTAATACTGCACACGGTATTTTCAATGGTATACAAACGCTGAAACAATTATTGCGTGATGGCAGCATGGTTGATGCGGTGAGTATTACCGATTGGCCTGCCTTCAGCTGGCGAGGTTATATGATTGATGTGGGAAGGAATTATCTATCGATGTCTTTACTGAAACAGCAGATCGATGTAATGGCTGCCAACAAACTCAACATTTTTCATTTTCATGCAACAGAAGATATTGCATGGCGCATCGCCAGCAAACAATATCCGCAACTTACTGCTCCCGAACACATGCTGCGGAACAAAGGCATGTACTACAGCGAAGCAGAGATCAAAGAGCTGATCAACTATTGCAAAGAGCGCCATATCACATTTGTACCCGAGATCGATATGCCTGGCCATAGTGCAGCATTTAAACGTGCGATGAAAACCGATATGCAGAGTGACAGTGGATTGATCATTGTGAAAAATATTCTCAAAGAGTTTATTACAACGTATGATGTGCCATATATCCATATTGGTGCAGATGAGGTAAAAATCACCAATAAAAATTTTGTTCCGGAAGTAACAGCCTACATTGAAAGCTTTGGTAAGAAAGTGATCGGCTGGCAACCCGGCGGTAATTTCAGCAACAGTACCATTCGTCAATTGTGGATGGATGATAATGCGCATCTTTCTTCGGATAATAAAATTCAGTTTATTGACTCTCGGCATCTGTATCTGAATCATATGGATCCGCATGAAGCTGTCACCACCATCTTCAACCGCAAAATTGCTGATAAAGAAAAAGGTGATGCAACAACACTCGGCGGCACCATTTGTATGTGGCACGACAGGGCCGTAAGTAAAGAAGAAGATATACTCAACATGAATCCTGTTTACCCTTCGATGCTTGCATTTGCAGAACGCAGCTGGCAGGGTGGAGGTATTGATGGTTGGGTAGCAAATATCGGCGAACCAAATACCGCAAGCGCAAATGCATTTGCTGCATTTGAAAATCGTTTACTCGATCATCAGCAACAATGTTTTTCCAATCTTTCATTTCCCTATACCAAACAGTCGCATCTTGTATGGAAATTGTTCGGGCCGTTTGATAACAAAGGTGATCTGTCCAAACAATTTTCACCGGAACAAAAAGGTTTTGACGCAGACAAAACAAAACCAACATTGGAACAGGTTGGAGCAACAGTAGTACTTCGTCATTGGTGGGCACCATTAATTAAAGGAGCTGTGCCAAATCCAGAAGACAGTACTACCTGGTATGCCACAACAAGAATCTGGAGTGATGAAGAAGGAGAACAATCCTTCTGGATTGGCTTTAATAATTTGTCCCGTTCACCTTCAACGGATGCACCGCCTGCAAATGCCTGGGATAACAAACAAAGTGCAGTGTGGGTAAACGGGCAGTTGATTCCTGCACCGCAATGGAAACATGCGGGACAAAAAGGAAACAGCGAATTGCCATTGGCAGATGAAGGGTATGAGTACCGTACACCAACAACTATTTTTTTAAAGAAGGGTTGGAATATTGTATTGGTCAAAGCGCCAGTTGGCAGCTTTAAAGGAAAAGACTGGCAAAACCCGGTGAAATTGATGTTTACGTTTGCGCCTGTTCAATTTTAAATAAATAAACACGTATTGATTATGTCTTTAAAATTTATAAAGTTCCTGCTGTTACTTGCTTGTCCGTTAACCATGTTTGCGCAACAGGTATTTATTATTCCGCAGCCGGTTGAATTAAAACTGAACGAAGGAAATTTTATCATCGATAAAAATACTTCTGTACAGTTCAATGCTTCGCAGGCTGCATTAAAACCGGCAGTTGATTTTTTCCTCAACGCTGTAAAAGATGTTTCAGGTATTGCCTTGCAGCAAAATAAACCGGCGGCAAAAAAAGTAGAATTCATTCTTGCTGCACAAACAGAATTCAAGCTCGAAGCCTACAGCTTAACGGTTACGCCGTCACTCATTCAGATAAAAGCAAGCAGCTATGCCGGAATTTTTTATGGCATTCAATCGGTGCTGCAAACATTGCCCCAGGTGCGCACCAATGCAGCGCTGCAGGTTCCTTGTATGCAGGTAAACGATGAGCCACGTTTTAAATGGAGGGGGATGCATTTGGATGTGAGCCGTCATTTCTTTTCAGCTGATGTGGTGAAACAATACATCAACCTCATGGCGATGTACAAGATGAATACGTTTCACTGGCATTTGGTGGATGATCAGGGCTGGCGTATTGAAATCAAAAAATATCCAAACCTTACATCAACAGGTGCATGGCGTGTAGATCAGAATGATAAAGTGTGGGGCAGCCGTCCGCAGGCACAACCCGGCGAAGCAGCAACTTACGGTGGCTACTACACGCAGGAGCAGGTAAAAGAAATTGTTGCATACGCCAAAGCAAGAAACGTAACAGTAGTTCCTGAAATAGAAATGCCCGGGCATGTGGCATCGGCCATTGCAGCTTATCCGCAACTGAGTTGTACACAGCAGCCGCAGCTGCCGTTAACAGGTGGTAACTACAACAACATGTCGTCGAATTATTGTGCAGGTAACGAAGAAGTGTTTTCGTTTTTGCAGGATGTGTTAACGGAAGTGATCGCTTTGTTTCCTTCAACATACATTCATATTGGTGGTGATGAAGTGGATAAAGGTCCATGGAAAAAATGTGAACGTTGCCAGGCTCGTATAAAAAAAGAAGGATTGAAGAACGAAGAAGAACTGCAGAGTTATTTTATTAAACGCATGGAGAAATTCATCGTCAGCAAAAAACGAAAAATGATTGGCTGGGATGAAATACTGGAAGGTGGATTAGCGCCTGAAGCGACGGTGATGAGCTGGCGTGGTGAAGCCGGTGGTATTGAAGCAGCAAAGATGCATCATGATGTGGTGATGACACCCGGTTCGCCTTGTTACTTCGATCATTACCAGGCAGGACCGGAAGGTGAGCCATTGGCGATCGGAGGTTTTAACACCGTAAAGAAAGTGTACGATTATGAACCGATACCAAAAGAGTTGAGTGCAGAGCAACACAAATATGTGTTGGGTGCGCAAGGCAATGTGTGGACAGAATATATTTCTACTGCCGAACATCTTGAATACATGGTGTTGCCACGTATGTTGGCATTGGCAGAAACAGTATGGTCACCTGCTGCAACAAAAAACTGGAATGATTTCAGCAGACGTTTGCAGTTTCATTTCAAAGCATTTGATGCAAAAGGTTTGCATTATTCGCCGGGCAACTTTACAGTTGATATAAAACCTGCTGCAAAAAATGGCAAACTGGAAGTAGCGTTGTTTTCGGAAGTACCAACCGCTTCGATTCTTTATACAACCGATGGTACAGTGCCAACCATTTCAAGTACAGTGTACACAAAGCCAATTGCAGTAGAAAGTACACAAACAATTCGTGCTGTCACCATGCAGAATGGAAAGATCATGAACCTGCAACCCGTTGAGCAACGTTTTGTGATGCACAAAGCAGTTGGCGCAAACGTGCAGTATGTGTATCAACCTTCACGCTCTTACATGGCCGATGGGATCAATTCCTTAACCGATGGCGTAAGAGGTAAGTCTGCAGTAAACAAATTCTGGCATGGCTTCAACAAAAACAATCTAATTGCAACGGTTGACTTAGGTACAGAAAAAAATATCAGCCGTATTTCGCTGGGTTGTTTGCAGCATTACCGTGACTGGATCTTTTTGCCAACAGCAGTAAAGTTTGAAGTATCGGTTGATGGAAAAACATTCACAGAAGTAGCAACCGTGCAGAATGATGTACCTGTAAATACACTTGCGCTTACTATCAAAGATTTCACAGCAAAGTTTGCAGCAACCTATGCCCGTTATGTGCGTGTAACAGCATTTACATTAGAGGCATGTCCGAAAGGCCATCCGGGTGAAGGAAAACCTGCATGGACCTTTGCTGATGAACTGGAAGTAGAATAGTTCATTTCAGCAATCCGTTCAGTAAAAAATGGGAATTTGTGGGTTGAGCTTGTCAACAAAAGAATTTTTGATGATTCTATTATAATAAGTAATTGGAATGGTTTAAGGAAATTACCGGCAATCAATTCGGCTTTTCATGAACTTGTGATAACGCCGCTTAGAAAAGAATTAAAGAAGGCTTTTCAGTTGAAAGATGAATTGAATCGGCATTCGTTGACAGTGTAAGCTTAGATTTAGGTCGGCTAATAATATAAAATCGTCCTTTAGTTGGTTCAAATTTCGTTCTCTGTTTTCCACTATTAAAAGGCAACCTGTAAAGGTTGCTTTTTTTTTGAAAAAGACATCTATTCAGTGTTATGTTTTCAATCCAGATGTTTATCATAGTTAACAGTTAAAGAAATATTTTATAGCCTAGTAACAACCGCCGGTCATCCGATATTTACTTTTTTTTGTGTTAAAATGATTTGTCGTTTGAATGTAAGCTCTCAAGAAACGTTGTTCTTTTTATGAAAGTTTCGATTATTCATTATTGTTTATTTTTGACAGTTATTAGATAGAATGTGATATGAATAAATTTTCCATTGCGATTCATGGGGGTGCGGGTACCATTCTGCGAAAAGATCTGACAGCAGAAATGGAAGCGGCTTACAACAAAGGGCTGGAGGATGCATTGCATAGCGGATACGAAATACTCAGCAAGGGCGGAACTGCCCTGGATGCAGTAACAGCAGCGGTCGTATCATTGGAAGATTGTATTCTTTTTAATGCAGGCAGAGGATCGGTGTTTACCAAAACAGGACGCCATGAAATGGATGCTGCTATTATGGATGGACAAACATTGGATGCCGGTGCAGTGGCTGGTGTCAGCAGCGTTAAGAATCCGGTACTGCTTGCAAAACTGATCATGGAAAAAAGTGAACATGTAATGTTGTGTGGTGATGGTGCATTGCACTTTGCAAGGCAACACCAGCTGCAACTCGAGGAGGAAGCATATTTCTTTTCGCAGTTTCGTTATGATCAATGGCAGATGGTAAAGAACGAAGATGTTACTTCACTGGATCATAATATTCAAATCGAAAAAAAGTTTGGAACGGTCGGTGCCGTTGCCTGCGATGCAAACGGTAACCTGGCTGCTGCAACAAGTACCGGCGGCATGACGAATAAAAATTTCAATCGTATTGGCGATACACCTGTCCTAGGTGCCGGTACATATGCCAATAATCAAACCTGTGCAATTTCCTGTACAGGACATGGCGAATTGTTTTTGCGTGCGGTTGCAGCATACGATGTAAGTTGCCTTATGGAATACAAAGGCATGAGTCTGCAGCAGGCAATGGAAAAAGTTACACTGGATAAATTAGTAAAGTTGCAGGGCGAAGGTGGAATGATTGGTGTAGATGCAAATGGAAATACTGCAATGATCTTTAACAGCGAAGGCATGTATCGTGCCATGCAAAACAATCAGGGCGAAAAGCAAATCGCTATTTACAGGTAAAAACTCTCTCTTATCTTTGCTGCTATGCAAACATATGTTGTAATTGTGGCCGGCGGGGCCGGTAAGCGAATGGGTTCTGTATTGCCGAAGCAATTCTTGTTGTTGAAAAATAAACCGGTACTCTACTATACCATCAATGCGTTTTTAAATGCATTGCCGGGCTGTACTATTATTATTGTGTTGCCGGAAGAACACCTGGAACTGGGTAAAGAAATTGTAGATGGCTTTTTTGACGCCCAACGAATTCAGTTGACGGTTGGCGGTGAAACACGTTTTCATTCTGTACAAAACGGATTAAAGCTGGTAGAAGAAGAGTCAATTATTTTTGTGCATGATGGTGTGCGTTGCCTCGTAAAAGAAGAGCTGATCCAACGTTGTTATACCACCGCTTTAGAAAGTGGAACTGCAGTGCCTGCTATCGAATGCCGTGACAGTGTGCGGATGATTACTGAAGAAGGCAACGATCCCGTTGACCGTTCAAAGCTTCGTCTGGTACAAACTCCACAAACATTCCACAGCAAAATTTTATTACCTGCTTTTGCCATTGATTACAAACCATGGTTTACCGATGAAGCAAATGTGGTAGAGGCGTTTGGATTAAAAGTAACATTGGTACAAGGCGATGAAACAAATATTAAGATCACCAATCCGATTGATTTAGTGATTGCGGAGAAAATTCTGGAAGGCTGATGAGTTTCTTTCCTTTGATCATGAACGAAGTCAAAGAACGCTCATGACTCATTACTGATCACTCATCATTCATATATCATCACTCATTTCTTCAGCCACTTCAATAATTTCGGCAGCTGGTTCATGCGCAAAACAGGGTAGCGCTCTTCAACAGCGCCATAACTGCTGTAAAAAAATGCAAGATTGCGAATATCACTTCCTTCAAAATCGAGGATTGTATTTGTTCCCGCATGTTTGTTGATGAAACGGTCGATGAGATAATGCGAAGCACCCAATGTTTTTCCATTGGGATGATTGCCTACCAAAATATAATACCAGCGGTTGTGTGAAAATAAAAATACAGCCGATGCCAGTAATTCATTCGAAGGAGAATAAATGCCGATCAGTTCGGCCTGTTTGTTTTTTTTTGCAGCTGCATAAATATTCCGAAACCGATGTAACTCGTCGCTGCTGATGGAAGATACACGCTGCATGGTTTCACCCGCCAACGTAAGAATTTCATCAAGTTCTATGTCTTCTGTTGCAAGCAATCCGCTTTGTTCGGCTTTTTTAATATTCCGCTTCAGGTTGGTTCGGTAATCGTTTGCAATTTCATTGTATTGCCTGTTCAATGACAGTGTATAATTAACACGCTCTGTCATTGGGAAACCTTGAATCGGAAACAGGTTTTGATGATTCAGGTAAATATCAATGTACTTGTAGCGTTTTGGAATTTTGTGCAGGAAGGCTTCGATCAAAACTGCACTTAACGATTGCTTTGAAAATACACCAAGGCTGGCACAGAAATAGGGTTGATATAAATAGTGGATTCCATATTTTTTATTGTGGGTAAGCGGCATCACTGCTTCGTAATCATTCATCACCAATGCATCCCAGTCATTACACATCGCATCGAGATACCAGGAGTAGGCGTAAATCAATCCATTACCTGATTGCTCAATACAGGCATCCCATTTTTGTTTATCAAGTTCTGCGTGAGGTATGTAGTTGATCTGATGCATCAGAAGATAAAACGACGGTCAATTTTCTTAAAGCTCAAATTTTGAATGTCAATTGTAAAGCTGATGTTTTTCAGAAAACGTTTTTCAGGGATCGTTGATTCAAAATAATCACGATACACACGGCTGTATAGCAGCGGTGCATAAATGTTGATCGTGTTTTTGAGTAACGAAAGTTGCAAACCTGCATTGTACAGTACTTTGCTTCCTTCGGCATTGGGTCTCCATGCTTCGGCATACGTACCAAGATCAAGATATACTTTCAAGGGAATCTTCACCGGTAAAATATTCAGGAGATTGATCTGGTCTGGGATATCGCTTGAAATATTAATGGCCATTAACCAATCATCTGTTTTGCCCACTTTGTTTGCCAAAAGATCGGTGCGAACTTTAAAGCCGCCATCACGCATCATCATCTGCTGACTGGCAAAGCCCTCAAATTCATTCCGTCCAATGAAGTAATTGCTGTACGTGTAATCTTCATATCCTTTTGGTGCTGATAAATTCAGGTGATACGGATCATTTCTGAATTGTTTGGTGATTGTTTTTTCACCGAGATAAATAAATTTTCCTGCAAACACTCTTATGTTGGCACCTAATTTTTCATTGTAATTAAAATAGTAGTTGCCGGTAAATGCAAGGCGTAAAAAATCCTGTGCCTGTTCTGCCATCAATTCACCACGATAGGGATACAGTGCCCTTGTATCCTGTATTACAAAACGTAATTGATTGAGGTAGCGGCTGGCTTTCAGTTTTGTGATTTCTGTAAAGCGGTTTCCGTTTGGAAATGTATCGCTTCTGAAACGCAGATCATCTTCATCAAGTAAAAATGTTTTCCATTGGATGAAACGTTCCCTCGTACTGCGGGGATTTATTTCCTTGAATACAAGTTTTAAGGAAGGTGAAATTTTTCGCACACCAAGAATATATTTCTGATTGGCCGTATCTGTAAAATCGTTGGTTGAAAATTTCAATGCATTTACAGCAAGTGTTATCTGCTGAAAAGTACGTTGCGGATAAAAGGTATAACTCATTCGTGCCAGCCCGCTCAATTGTTTGCTTTTGGAAGCATACATTGGTGCAGCAATAAACTGAAATTTTGTTGGCGCCAGTGTATAGTTATGAATTGCACCGCCGATCATAAACCCATCGTATAAATTAAAGCCAGCAATTGGTGAAACAATCACAGAATTAGTTGTTGCATCGTTTGTGCCAACGAATGGAGAAATCCGGAGTTTCTTTTTTTGCTCTGGCACAAGCTGTCCTTTTTGATGAAGCAAAGCAAATGTGGCATCGAGATTTTTACCACTTACTTTTTCCAATACCTGTTTCAGATCTGAGGGATAAGGGTGTTTCCCTTTCCATTGCTGAAAGTATTGTTGCATGGCTTCGTCCATTCCAGCTCTGCCCAACTGTTGTTCCAGTAACTGCATAAACTGTGCACCTTTTTCATAAGCGATCAAGGAATAGTTAGCGTCTGTCAAGGAATCAGAACTTGTACTTAATGGCTGATCACGTCTGATGCGTTCAAAGCTTCTTAAAAACAACGCTTCATCAAAATTCAGATCAAACAATTGTTTTTTAGTTGAAGTACGTCTGTAGCGACTTACTTCTTTATCAAATCGTTTGTCATAATACGAATTGATCCCTTCGTCAAACCAGGGGTAACGTTGCTCATTGTTTGCCAGCATTCCCTGGAACCAATTGTGACCAACTTCGTGTTCAATTACACTTTCCAATGCTCCTTCATTCGGCATGCGGGTAATAGCTGTAATGCATGGGTATTCCATGCCGCCTGTAAAACCCATCTCTGCTTCAACAGCTGCAACAGTATTGTAAGGATATTCACCAATAGCATTGCTTCTGAAATGCACAGCATCTTTTATCATTTGTATGCTATTTTTCCAAAGAGCTTTAGCGGAAGGTGGGAATGCGGCGTATGCATCAATTACACGGCCATTGCCAAGCTGAATGGTATCGTGCAGCACCATGTATGTTTTGTCAGCAAACCAGGCAAAGTCATGTACATTGGTTTGTGTAAATAAAAGTGTTTTGGTTTCTTCCGTGGTAACGGGAACGTTTACCGGTTTCTTTGCAGTTGTTTTTTTGGGTTGCTGTTTTACAGGTTGCGGCGTATAGTTGGCAGCCCGGTCTTTCAGCCATTGTTGTTCTTCTTTGTTTTGTAAATTACCGGTACTCAACACAACATAGCTTTTGGGGACGGTGATCTTCACTTCATAATTACCAAACTCACTGTAAAACTCACCTTGGTCTAAATAAGGCATGGGATGCCAGCCAAACTGATCGTACACTGCCGGCTTTGGAAACCATTGTGTAATTTGATAGGATTGCCCCACATGTCCACCTCTTGAAAAGTTTTTGGGTAACTGCACATGAAACGGAGTGGACAGTTCTATGGTAGCACCCGGTGCAAGCGGCTGTGGTAAAATAACTTTAATAATATCGATGTGTTGCGGATGGTCTTCGATGTCGGCACGCTGCGCATTAACACGAAAGTCGAGCCGGTTGATATAGCCACGGTCTTCTGCATTGGAAAAATAAAAATCGGTGCGGCCGTTTTCCAGTAACTGATCACTGAACGCAGTACGATCAGTTCGGTAGGCGTTGGGCCACACATGAAACCAGATAAAATGTAAACTGTCGGGAGAGCGGTTGCTGTATTCAATTTTAGCAAAGCCATCAAGGGTATGCTCACGGTCGTTGAGCGTTACATCAATTTTGAAGTTAACCTGTTGCTGCCAGTAGGTTTGCTGAGCAATACATACAGAGGTGCTGATGGAAAGGAGCAGAAAAATAAAATATTTCACTCAATGGGTTTTATCAAAAATAATATCTTCTTTCGGTTACGCCTATAGTTTACCACGCTCTTTTAAGAGACTAAACACATTGTTGAGCTTTTTTTTGCTCACTTCCTCCATTATCTGTTGAAAATCCTCCGGGTAAGGGTGGCGGAATTTCCAGCGGTTATAATATTCTTTGATACCTGCTTCGAAGTTTGCCTCGCCGGTTTGCTTTTGCAATAAACGCAACCATTCCTGCGATTTTGCATACACGGCAAAAAAGTATGCATCCGCTGTTTTATACAGTGCTGCGTTTTGATCAACAGGGTCGTTAAAATCATTTTCAAGTACAGGGCTCCGGTTGAGAATAAGATGGGTGAACCAATCCGTTAGTCCTTCATCCATCCATGCATGTTCACGTTCGTTACTTGCAAGAATACCATAAAACCAGTTGTGCACAATTTCATGCGTCAGTACATACTCTTCCGCTACATTCAATAAACAGATCATCGGGTATTCCATTCCTCCACTAAATCTGTTACCCGATCCTTCAACTGCGGAAACTGAACCATACGGATAAGTTCCCACATACTCCTGCATATCAAAAAGTATGTTGGCGATCTTATCATTAGCATCATCCCAAAATGAATTCCTGTTTGTTTTGGCGAATGTGAAAATATCAACTGCATGTCCGTCGGTTAAAAGCGCCTGTGAATACCGGATCAAAAAGTTTTCAGAAGCAAACCAAGCAAAGTCGTGTACTCCTTTTTGTTGAAAGCGTAATGTTTTATAAGTTGCTTGAACAGATGGCTTGTATTTTACCGATGCCTTTTTTCTGTTTTTTGTGCCGATGATTTTATATGTTTCCAACTCGTCTTCTGTGGTGAGTTCACCTGTTGCCGCCACTACATAAGTTGAAGGAAGAGTAATGGAAACATCAAAACTTCCGAATTCACTGTAAAATTCGCCCCGGTCTAAGTAGGGCATGGGATGCCATCCTTTTCGATCGTACACGGCCGGTTTGGGATACCATTGTGAGATGTAAAAATCGTTTTTTGAATAGCCAAGCCTTGATGCATATTCAGGAATTTGTACATAAAACGATGAATGAATACGAATGGATTGACTAGGCAACAACGGTTGTTTTAAAATCAGTTTCACAATATCAATATGCTGCGGATGAGGTTCGGTAACTAATGTATCACTGTCAATGGTAAACACAACACTGTCGATGTAACCTGTATTTTTTCGATAGTAAGTACTGCCTGTTTGTTTTGCATAGGCTGTACTTTTATCCTTGTACGCATTGGGCCATAAGTGAAACCAGATGTATGTAAGTGTATCAGGCGAGTGATTAATATATTCAATGCTTTCAAAACCTTTCAATGATTTGTTCTCCGTGTTCAGTGTTACATCGATCTTGTAATTTACTTCCTGCTGCCAGTAAGCGCTTTGTTGTGCTGCAGCAGAAATAACAGATGCAATTAAAACGAAGAGAAAACTGATTTTCATACGATGTTTGTTTAGCTGCAGGTGCACATCATCGACCTTTACCAAGAAAAATCAATCGAACGGTATGGATGATGATCTTGATATCAAGTGCCAGTGAAATGTTTTCAATGTAGATCAAATCATATTTACTACGTTCCACCATTTCATCAACATTTTCAGCGTAACCGAACTTCACCATACCCCATGATGTCAGTCCAGGTTTTACTTTCAACAGATAGCGATAGTAGGGTGCTTTTTCTACTACCTGATCAATATAAAACCGCCGTTCGGGCCGGGGGCCTACCAAACTCATTTCACCTTTCAGAATATTCCAGAACTGTGGTAATTCATCCAATCGCCATTTACGCATTACCTTACCCCACTGCGTAATACGTTGATCTGTTTCAGATGAAAGAGCGGGGCCATTTTTTTCTGCATCCGTTATCATTGATCTGAATTTGTGGATGTAAAATGGTTTTCCTTTTAAGCCGATGCGTTCCTGGGAATAAAATACCGGACCTTTCGATGATAGTTTTACTCTGATAGCAACAAAGAGGAGCAAAGGAAACAGAAAAAGCAATGCAAAAACAGAAGCAGCCACATCCATCAGGCGTTTAATATTTTGTTGCCACTCGCTCATCATGCCGGTATGCAGATCAATGAGCATGGCACCGAATACATTGCTGGTTCGCACTGAGCCGGAGAGGATGTCGATGGTATTGGGCAACAGTTTGATACTTACATCATGCTCACTCAAAATGATGAGCGATTGCTCCATTGATGAGCGTTCTTTTTCTTCTGTAGCAATAATTACCTGCTCGATCTGTTTTTCACGGATCACGGAAGATAAATCCTGTAAAGATCCTAATGCCGGTAGATACTTGCCGAGACCGTTTGCAGATGTGCCATCGGGATACAAAAAGCCTGCAAAATGAAATCCAAGTGTTTCGCCTGAACCTTTAATATCGCTGTATAGTTTTACTGCACTGTAGTTGGCACCAATAATGAGTGTATTGATCTTTACATTTCCTTTGATAAATTGTTGTTTGATGATGGTAAGAATGATCCATCGAAACAACCACGTGAATCCAAACTGCAGGGAAAACAGCAGGAGTGACTCTTTATAATAAAAGGTGTAGGAAACAATTCGGTCATCGAGCAGTAATGCAAAAAATAAAATGAGGCAACCGAAAAGGCTGCAAAAAAAAGTGCTGGTTAATTCCTGCAGTCTTGATTTGCTGTACAGGTTCCGATAGCTGCCAAACAGATGATAGAAAACAACCCAGCAAACAGGAATAAAAAGGATACCAATAAAAAAGTTTAGATCGAACTGCTGATCAAATACCTTACTTGCTTCGCCGAGTAATACCCTTCGTAATAAATAAAACAATCCCCATGCAAATGTAGCCGACAGCCAATCTGCAAACACATACCAACCAATATGTAAACGGGTTTTTTGAAACATGAATTTAACCAACGGTAGCACGTTGTATTTTTTGAAGTATCTGGTGGGCCACATCCATGGCACGTAAGCCATCTACTTCACTTACAGGTATAGGTTTATCAAGCAATATCGCATCACGAAAATGCTCCAGCTCCATACGGATGGCATTTACTTCTTTTACCGGAGGGTTTGAGATCGCAATTGTTTTTTTGCCATGATTGGTTTCAATATCAAACGTAAATGCTTCTTTATCGTCGGCATTTTTCATGCGGATGATCTCTGATTTTTTTTCAAGGAAATCTATACCGATATAGGCATCCCGTTGAAACAACCGGATCTTGCGCATTTTTTTCATGCTGATGCGGCTGCTGGTTAAATTGGCCACACAGCCATTGTCAAATTCAATTCGAACGTTGGCGATGTCGGGTGTATCTGTCATTACTGCCACACCATTCGCATATACATTCTTAACATCACTTTTTACCAGGCTTAAAATAATGTCGATGTCATGGATCATTAAATCAAGGATCACACTTACCTCTGTGCCTCTTGGATTAAATTGCGACAAACGATGCACTTCAATAAACATGGGGTTCAACTGCAGCTCCTTCACGGCAAGAAAAGCGGGGTTGAACCGCTCCACATGACCTACCTGTAATTTCACATTGGCTTCCCGCACCAGTTTCACCAGTTCGTTGGCTTCCTCCATGGTATTGCACATCGGTTTTTCTACAAACACATGCTTGCCCATCCGCACAGCCATTTGGCAAAGCTCAAAGTGGTAATTGGTAGGAGCTACAATGTCGGCCGCATCGCAAAGCGCCATCAATTCTTCGGCACTGGTAAAGCGTTGCAACTGGTATTTTTCTGCAACGGCTTTAGCCGCCCTGTCGTTCGGGTCGTAAAACCCAACCAGTTCAACGCCTTCTATTTCTTTCCAGTTATTGAGATGAAATTTTCCGAGGTGGCCGGTGCCAAACACAGCAATTTTGAGCATTGAATTCAATTAAGTAGTGGCAAATATAAACCATGGCAGTGATGGGGTTTACTTGTAGTATTTAATTCCTGAAAAAAGACGAAAAACTTTTTTTACGAAATATGCAAAACCCCTATCTTTGCCGTCCCGAAAAATGAATGATAAACGGTTCTTGTTCAGTCGTTCATGCAACGGATAGTTGGATCGGTAGTTCAGTTGGTTAGAATGCCGCCCTGTCACGGCGGAGGTCGCGGGTTCGAGTCCCGTCCGGTCCGCTGAAAGAACTACAAACAGTTCAAAAGCCACTTAAAGCGCAAGTTTTAAGTGGCTTTTCTGCTTGTATACTGTAATTACAACCTAATACCTGCAATTCTAAAAGGGAGCAATCGAGGGAGCAAAGCAGATAAATATATTTGCTCCCGAATTGAAAAGAGAAACTGACAAAATAGCTGGTTGAGCTGATCACTAAAAAACCAGATACAGTTAATCGATTTTTAGTTTGCAATCCTACCTAACAAGCGCAAATAGTTGAGGTGCATTTAACCAATTTTTTCACAGTTAAATGTTCACCACATGTCCAATCAACCGCAGACTTTCAGCATCCTTTTTCGGGTTGCTAAAGCAAGAACAAAAAATGGGAAAGCACCCATCTCTGTCCGTATTACTGTCAACGGGCAACGAGCAGAAATCTCTACACATCGAACCGTATCGCCATTTGAATGGGATGCAAAAAATCAACTCAGCACCGCAAAAGGTTCTGAAGCAAAAGAGTTGAATAACTTTCTTGCTGTAATAAAAGGCAAACTTGTTGGTTGTTATAGCAGGCTGTTATCTGCCAGCGAGTTTGTTTCTGCTGAAGCAATTAAACGAGCTTATACCGGTGTTGTTGAAAAGCCCCGGATGCTGTTAGAGATCATTACGCAACACAACAAGGATATATCAGCTTTAATCGGGCAGGAATATTCCCGTGCTACCTGGGTGAAATATGAAACTACCCGTAAGCATGTCAAAGACTTTCTGCAGCACAAATACAAACGTGTAGACATCAGTTTAAAGGAATTGAATATTGAATTTATCTCTGACTTCGATTTCTATCTCAAAACCCAAAAAAAGATTGATCTCAATACCAATGCGAAGTACATAAAGAATTTAAAGAAGATCATTAACGAATGTGTTGCAAAGAACTGGTTACAGAAACATCCTTTCCTTGGATACAAGCTTAAAACAAAACAAACAGAGCGACCTTACCTTTCTGAAACTGAATTAAAAAATCTTGAAGCGAAAGAATTTACAATTGAGCGGCTCGCACATGTACGTGACATGTTTGTATTCAGTTGTTATACCGGGCTTGCTTTTATTGACGTATCTAATCTTACGAAAGATTCAATCACCATAGGGATTGATGGAGAAAGATGGATTTATACAAGCAGACAGAAAACAAAAACTGCCAGCAGGATACCTCTCCTGCCTCCGGCACTTGCAATAATCGAGAAATATAAAGACCATCCGCAAGCATGTAACAAGATGAAGCTGTTACCGATTCCTTCTAATCAAAAAGCAAATGCATACCTGAAAGAGATAGCTGATCTATGTGAGATAAAAAAGCAACTGACTTTCCACATAGCACGGCACACATTTGCAACAACAGTTGCTTTGACGAATGGTGTACCGATTGAGAGTGTAAGTAAAATGCTTGGGCATAAGAAACTTCAGACTACGCAGCATTATGCAAAGATCCTGGATAAGAAAGTGAGTGCAGATATGCAGCCGCTTCGTGATAAATTCAATTCAACATCAGTGGTAAAAGAAATGACTGGCTCTTAGGCCAGTCATTTTATTATTTCATGCACGATCCATACACTATCCATGCTTTATCTATACTTAGGACATGGCTTTGTCTTGTCAAATCAGAAAGGAGTTGACCAGTTGTTCATCGATTTTCGTATAAGCGCAAAACTCCTTTATTGTAATAAAAGTGCCATTTGGCTTATTGTATTCCTTCCTGATTTTGGCAATGAGCTTTCTGGCCGCCCGTTCTTTACGGCCGGTGATATTCATAATGTCTTTTGCATAAATGACTATGCGATTGGGAATCGTTTGCTGCATAACCCTGCATGTTCGGAACGCTTGCTTTTAAAGTTGAAAGCTTCATTCTATTCTTGTGTTGTAAACAATGCAAAGTTATTTATCAGGCGTCGGGTAAATGAATTGCAAAATGTATCAAACTAAAACAATCCAAATCTTATGGCAAGACAAAAAGGGATTATTAAACTCGAAGGAACGATTGCGGATATCAGCTTTTACAAAACTAAAGATGGTTACCTGGCAAGAGAGAAAGGCGGTGTGCCTGCTGACCGTATTGCCAATGATCCTGCATTTCAGCGGACCCGTGAAAATGGTGCGGAGTTTGGCCGGGCTGGTAAAGCCGGAAAGATTCTGCGAACATCGATCCGTGGTCTGTTGCAAAATTCAAGTGACAGCAAAATGGTGAGCCGGTTAACAACTGCATTTGTGAAAGTTATCCAGGAAGATGCAACGAACCCTCGTGGTTTGCGCAATGTGATCGATGGTGAAGCGGAACTCTTACAAGGTTTTGATTTCAACATCAATGGTAAACTTGGTACCACCATTTATGCGCCTTTCACATCAACCATTGATCGTGTGGCCGGTACACTTGCAGTGAACATGCCTTCATTCGTTCCGCTGAACATGATTGCAGCACCCGGAGGTGCAACACATTTTAAAATCATTTCTGCTGGTGCGGAGATCGATTTTGAAAATGAAGTGTTCATTGCGGATGCTCAGGCAACAGCAATTCTCCCATGGGATGCCGTTGCAAGTGCGGTGATCAATCTTTCAAATGCAGTTACACCTAACAGCACTAAGCCGCTGTTCCTTGTTCTCGGTATTGAGTTTTACCAAGAAGTAAACGGTCAGATGTATGCGTTGAAAAATGGCGCTTACAATGCGTTGAACATTGTGAAAGTTGATGGTGGAGTTTAGTCGTGAATGGCGAATGAAAGCCGCCCGTTTTTTTAATCTTACAATCCTATGAAAGATGGAACTGGAATTGATCAGAACATATTTTCCTGATGGCACGAACGGAGAGTTGCTCCACAATAACAAGCGGGTATGTTTTACAATTGAACTTCCTTGGCTTGCTAACAAACAAAAAGTATCGTGCATTCCGGAAGGAAGATATGAACTGACTAAGCGATACAGTACAAGGTTCGGGCATCATTTACTTGTGAATAATGTAGCTAAACGTCATTTGATTTTACTGCATGCCGCAAATGATGCATTAAAAGAACTGCAAGGCTGTATCGCTCCGGTTTCTATTTGTACCGGTGAGGGAAAAGGAAACAACTCAATGCTTGCACTAAAGAAGCTGCTTGCAGTTACATCCATTGAGTTTGAGAAAGGAAACAAAGTATTTCTAACTATAAAATCTGTAAACTGATGAAACAACTAATTCAACGTGTGCAAGCACCAACACCAAAATTCTTCAAGAAGCTTCGAACTATTGGTCTTGCATTGGCTGCCGTGGCCACAACAATTGTAGCTGCTCCTGTGGCGCTACCTGCGGTGATTATTAAAGTGGCTGGTTACTTAGCTGTGGCCAGTGGTGTATTGAGTGCAGTCAGTCAGACTGCAGTGGAGGGAGAATAATGCAACCGTACTTTGATAATACAACGAAAGCGGGAACTGCTGCTGGAACGTTGCTTTCAATCTTCGCAAATATCAACAGCGAAGATCTTATTAAGACTGCAGTGTTAGCAGCAGTTGGTGCAGTAGTGAGTTTTGCAGTCACTTTGTTATTGAAGCTTCTTGCAAAACGAATGAAAAAATAATTGCTTCGGTTGTGGTGACCTGAAGTGAATCGAGCCTGGATATTTATCCGGGCTTTTTTATTGTCAAATAAGCCCCCTAAAAAGGAGGCTGACAAGATGAAGCATAACACCAACCAAGAACAGATGAAAACACAAATACACCAGGTGATACATGCCAACATGAAACCCAGATGCTGCCAACGAACCAACGATTAACAAGGACTGCCATAACAAACAATTGAAGAATTAAAAAATAAAATGACCGTCCAATCACTGCGAAGGGTTTGTGGCTGGCTGTATAAATGAAGGACTTGTGTGTAGGCTATGTGTTTATGCTGCGCAGCTCAGGTCTGTGCCCCGTAGCTAACTTGGCGGTGATTTTATTTTTTTCAATTGGATGGGTAGTTCTTGCGTTGGTGGTCGGCTTTACATTGTTGTAACTGGTCCCCTGAAAATTGTTAGTTGTCCTGTCACCATAACGCCCCTATTTAGGGACATTTTTTATTTGCTGAAAGTACTGTTGCAACAAAGTTTTTTGCAGATGTTCTGTTGCTGCAACCTGCTGCAAGAGAGTTGTTTTTAATTTGCTGCATTTTTCAAGTGAGGAAAGAATTTCCTGAAAGCGCTGCCAGTTTGGATGAATGAGTTTGGCGACCTCACGGAGGCAAGTGCGGACATCTTCCAAATTGATGTAAGGAATAACCGAACCACGCTGATACACTTTAAACTTACCTGATTGATGTAAACCATAAACTAGCCAAAAGAAGAATTTATAATACTCTTCATTTGAGCAAGTGGCAATAAATGAATTAGGCCATGGAGTTAAAGAAGGCTTACCTGCATTGTTGCCTTTGCAAAGGATAAAAAACGAATGTTGCGGAATGGAAGCATTTTGATGATAGCAACGAACCATTGGATACATCATAAATTATTTACCGCTGTTTTTAGCTATGCGGCAAGACACCACATTTGGCCAGCGATAGGCAACCCAAATGCAGCGTGGGCCGGAAGGCAAGGTTTTTTGCACAAAAAATACTACCCGGAATGAGTAGAAATTAGCGTAGCAAAAAGCGAAATGAAGGGTGGAGATTTTTTTGCAAAAACCCGCAGGGCAAACGGAACGAAGTGGAGAGCAGACCTTGCCGACTAAAGGAGCATAACTTGCCTATTCGGCTGGCCATATTGTTCCTTGAAGCAAGAAATTATTTTTAATAGGCGTTGTATTTATTGAAGCCACCAAGACATATACAAACTACTGGTTGCACCGTCCTTGTTTGTTTTCGATTTGTTGCACTTTTCACATGTCAATTGAATGTTACATGGATCGTTTGTGCCAAACAGGTCTAACGGAACAATATGATCGTAGTTAGAGCTTGTAAGTGTATTGACTAAACTTGTTAGATCTGTAAAACAAAAAACACATCTTCCTTTGTCTCTATGGAAAACGGCTGTTTGAACCCATTTAGGGACTGGCCTTCTTTTAATTGTACCTTTAGCCGTTAAAAACTCAGCAGGAAACTTTGTACCAATAACTGTTATTGCAGTCAAGTTATTAAAGTCAAGCAGGAATTGACGATTGGCGAAAAGTATATAGAATACTTCATCAGCCATTTTATTAAGAAGTTCCTCAAAACGATTTCTGTTTTTATCGAACCAATCAGCTATTTCTTGTTTTCCCTTGAAGTTGAACTTTCTTATTTGAATTTGATAAGTATCAAACAAAGAATACCACTTCTCCATACTTTCTTCATCTTCAAGGTCACCATTTTTACGAAAGTCTCGGCGATAATAATTGAATGCAGTTGTTATAATGTAAAGATGTAATAAAGTACTTTTCGAAAATTTGGTTGCGGCATTTAGAAAATAATCATCGTTGTAATTCCAGAATTCAGTGCCTTCCTTTACATGGCTATCTATCAAATCTGCCAACTCGTAGATATTTTTAAATTTAAATTCTTGCAACGTGCTCATAAACTAAGGTAAAACTCACAATATAATACATGGTAAAAGTATCTACAAAAGTTGTATGTAATTGTTACTCGTAAATCAAACTAACATGGGAAAAAAAGGAAGTAATACTTTGCCGTGATAATTTCCGAGCCACCGGTAAAAGCGCCTGCGGCAAAAAAGAAGCATAGCCCGCCGGGAGTAACGGCGGTGAAGGGTGGGCGCAAAGCGAGCCATAAGGAGCTGGAGAGAGGAACGAACGGAAGCGACGGCGAGCCCCCGAAAGGGGCCAGCAGTAAAGCAGTAGCCCCATTTCAGGCCGAAGGAAAAGAAGCATAGCTATGGGGCTACTGCGGTGCTGGCTACATAGGAAGCCGCCGTAGTAATTTACACGTCAGGGTACGGAGGCGGCTGACGTATGCAAGTGAACTGATGTGCAGCTTTGCGAACTGGAGGTACGACAGAAGCAATTAGCAGCACACAGTGAACGCAGCCTGAAGGGGCGGCCGGCGAGCAAAAAAGTGTGGCAGCGGGTGGGCTGAACAGTATTGAACGAAACCCGACTGAATGCAGTGAAATGTAACCCGGTGAGCGGTGTGTTGGCTTGCGGAAGTGCTTGTGCATCCTGCCGTGTGTTGGTTTGTGTTCGGATCAGGTTGCCAGGCACGGGAGCAATTGAAGTGGAGCGAACGAGGTGGAATGAAACGTAATGAAGGAGCGGTTGAGTGAAGGGCTGTGAAGGACACAGGAGCTGCCGTGAGGAATGAGGAGGAGCTGCAAGCAGTCTGACAAACTGCGAAGTGAAACGGAGCACCCGAAGACATGATGAGGAACGAAGAATGCGAAGGGCATTGCAGCTATAAAAATGCCTGTAAGTAACAACCATTGTATTCATTTTTTTTGCTGCAATGGTTTGGCATATCTGCTTGCCGACGACGAATGACGAACACCTTTTTACCGGTCTTTGACAGCAAAGAGAAACGGCGCTGGCAACTAAATAAAGAACCCGCTATGCGGGACAAAATGGAAAAGAAGGGTTGGCATTGTGAGGTGGCGAAGAAGCTTGGGTTTCGGCAGTTGTTGCACGGACGCTGCTGATCGGCTTGCCGTCACTGCGGCCGGCAAGTACTGCCACGAGTGGCAATTGAAAGGAAAAGTTGAATAGACGGAAGGTGGTTTGATTTATCCTGGATGCATTCCTATCAACAATGTATTTGCACAGGATAAAGCAAAGGGCCTGGAGGCAGTGCGAAGGCGGCTGAGTTTTTGCATGGCAACGGTCCACAGCGCCATGCTTGGAAACGAAGCCGTCAGTGACATTTAGAAGGGAAAAGAAGTTGTTATTGTTCCAGTTTGTGATAAAAGGTTCGTTGAAATTTGCCATTAGTGAATGTTAGGAATCCTGAAAAGAGCATGCGGTAAACATATTCAATGTTTGGACCGATGTCTTCTTTTTCACCACAAAAAAACCAAACTATTTCAAGATCGTTTTTTGCCAAGCAGTCGACGAGGACCTTCTTATTTATAAGCAGAGCATTAGGGGAATGTTTAAATGCTCCGATATCATAAGCTATAATATTTCCTGAATTATCATATGTGCAAGCATCATCTTGGCCGGATTGAGCGTTGAGTAATTCGAAAAGAAATTTCGAGGGCTTATAAATTCTAATCTTTTCTTCAGAAAGATCATATTCAGATCCAAAACTATATTCTTCTGCAGTGTGAATGACTTTTACTTTTCTATCTTCCAGATCAAACGATGTAAATGGATATTTGTCAAAATAATCTTTAGTTTGATCAGTATATGAATCTGAGTTATACAGTTCTCCAATAAAAATGTTATAATAATTTAGTATTTCCGATGTGTGTCTATTTAACCAATAAATTTGCTTGGACCCGCTATTGAATAATTTAGATTTATTTTTTTTATCAACTAAGAGGGCTTTCATGTCAATCCATAACTCTTTGCGTCCAGCGTTGTAACGATCTTTACCAATTTGTTTAGGAGAACGCCAGACTATACGATCGTACAATAAATACCATTCAGTTTCAGTTTCATCTTTTAGGGAGATAATCTTTTCAAAATCTGGCATATCATCAAATCGATTTAGCCATGTGTTTCTTTCTTCATACCAATTAGAATATAAGTTTTCAACCCACCAATTGTTAGAATAGTCATCATCTAATGAGATTTGTTTACTTATACTAGTTGGATCAATGTTTCTGATGTGATGTTGCCACGTTCCTAGGTATGGTGTTTCGTCATCAGAGAAACTATGAATAAAATCATAGTTGTCAGATAACAGAGATAGTATTTCATAATAGGCAATCCATTGGTATTTTTTACCAATTCTCTCCGGTTTGGAAGCACTTCGAAATTTTGAATCGACATTTGCATCATATTGTCCAAAAAGTTTCATTTGCCATCCTAAGTCAAAAACTTTCTTCAGGATGTATCTTTGAACAAGACTTACATCGAACCTTTTTCTGTCATATTTTCTCGTTTCAAAAGCATTACTAATATATTCCTGGGCTTCCAGAAACAACTGCCATTCTTCTTCCGATAATTTTTCTTTCAAAAATTTATATGCAATAGATTTACAGGTTTCACAAGTTTGCAGTGAATTTTCTAATGCAGTTCCCGTAAAAATCCTTCTTATTTTTTTCCCTAAGTCACTTGTGCCATTGATCATTGTTACAGCATCAACATACATTTTTAGAAATCGGCTTTTGTGACCTTTAAAATTACTTTTTAACTGTTGATAGGCTTTCCTTGATTTAATAGTATAATTAACGAACGGAATAGAACTCCCATGATTAGTACCTAAAATGTACCTGGCAAAATCCCAATGCAATACTGAATGGGATATTAGAGCTTGCCCCCGTTCTTCTTCTGAATAAGGACCCTCTTTTTCTATTTCGATACTTTTTATAAATTCATCGTTTGGAAAATCGTTTGGAAAATCGAAGTTGAATGGAGGGTACAAGTTTTCTTTGCAATAATTTAGCTTACCATGTTTTGAAACAACGAACTCAATGATTCCCTTACAATAATCTCTAGTTAATATATTCAGCGGAGGTTTTTTATTTCTAAAGAACTCATCATATATGTATTGTGCGACCTTAGTATTAGAATGGATATTATGGCTGTGAACAATAGCACCAAATGAACCTGCAATGACTCTTTCTAAAACATAAGGATCATTAACAGATTTGAATTCTTCTATAAAATCTACCAACAAATGTGTTCGATTAATGAAAAGGCAAGCAAATGCTTTAGTTGATTTATCTCTAATATGGCGGTTGGAACTTGTAAATAGCCAAGCCAGTACTTTCCCAAGTAATATGATTGAATCATCTTTCGTATAACTTTTGTCCTCTTCTGACCAACACCAGTCAATTATTCTTTTAATTGAATTTTTATCATACCATTCCCACAATTTATCAATATTGATCGACCATACATAATCTCTTTCAGCAATGCTTCTATCCTTAAGGAAGCGATGGATGAAATCTGCGTTGTAATAATTTGTTGGATTAGCAGCTAATAACAGTATTGTGTTAAAAAAGTCAGTTACGGCTTCTTCAGTTCGAATTTGCTTTTTAATATAGTCCCAGCTTTCAGGTTTTATTGTATCATGCCTTCGCCAAATGGTACTTTGCATGAAAGCATGATAGATGTTTCTTTGAGTGTAACCATTGGTAGATTTGATCACTTCATAAATTTCGAGGCTAAACTTTTCGGGCAGAATAATTGCGAATGCATTTAACAGGCCGCTATTTAATCCGGTAAACCCATGGCGATCATAAAAAAGAGATCGCAATTTCCCTTTTGTAGCAAATGCTTTTAGTACTGAATCTTTAGTTTGAAACTCGCTGAGAAGATAGATTGCTTTAAGATGTTCATTAAAACGCTCATAGTTGAAAACAGCACCGTGTTGTTCATATTTTTGTGTTTCACGATTGTAAAAGTAATCTTCGATCAGCAGCCCTTCTTTAATTAGCTCCTCTAAAAATCCTGTTTGGTTAGTATAAGGTTTTAACAATGGTTCGATTAATAAGTAAGCCTCATTCCAGGGAATAATATAACTATTTAAACTAATCTGCAGTTTAATTAATTCTGCAATTGCCTTTTCAACAAGATTAACTTTTCTGTAAGGGAAACTTAATCGATCTCCGATGTTTTTATTTACTGCAACTATATATTCATCAAGAATTTTTGATACTCCTTCATACCCTTCTGGCACTGTTGTTTTGCCAGATTTGTGTAGTGTGAGGCAAAAGGTTTTTAAAAACAATGGGTTTGAAAATTCCGGATTGAGGATTGGGACTGCAGGTTGGCGGATTTTATAATACTTAAAAAAACTTTTTGTTGCTTCGTACTCCATTCCTTCAAATCCATTATGTGTTAATGTCGGATGATTGAAATTGTCGGGAATGATTGCATCTTCATAAGTGGTTCGATAGCTGAATACAAATCCAATCCATTTGAATTGTTTTAGCTCGGTTATTATGCCGGCAATGCTATTTTTCCATATGCTCCTTCCATTACCTTCATTAATTGCATCAATTATAAAGAGAATTCGTTCTTGCTTAGATTTGGCTAATGATTCAAGTGATTTAAGGTAATCGGTAATTAAGTTATTAGGGGAAAGGCTTTGCTGAATAAATAATTTCGGATGTTGATTTGGAAAATGTTCACCCAAAAGAAAAATAGAGGGAATTTGAGAAGCTTTTCTTTCCAATGCAATATCTGCTAACAAATGCGATTTGCCAGTGCCTGGATCACCTTTTAAAAATAGAACACCTTCATTGGCAGCACACATTAGGGTGCCAGTCAAGTAATTCCTCATTTCTTCGGATTCATCCACATACTTGTAAACCTTGTCCGTTTCACTGCGTGTTTTGCGGTTGCGATATTGAAGGTGATCTTGTTCTTTTTTTTCCGCCTCTGCCTTTTTCTTTTCTTCTAATTGGTAGTTTGCTTCTATTTCATGATAAGTTTTTTTGAGCAGGTCTACTATTCCATCTATTTCTTCTATTTTAACAATGAAATCCCTTGTAGGGATTTCAAATAAAGGCGAAAAATTTGTTTTGTCGTGTACTGAAATAAATTCGATATACTCTTTTTTTAAGAGATCAATGAAGTTTTTTGTTTCTTCGAAGTGGCTGCATGTAGTGATAACTTCATTTAAAGAGCGTAAAAAAGAATCGAGTTTATTTTTGAAGCTTTGCTGAAATCTCGCATTTCGAGAAAGTGCATCAAAAACAGTAGGTAAATAGTCTAACTTGAAATTTAAGTCTCTGCTGTATTTAGGACCTAGATTTTCAATTGCAGCATCAAGGTGTAGAAATAATTGATCGGTTCTTATTTCGATTTCAGAAAAGAAAAAGCTTTTAATACCACTATTATGCGATATTAATAATTTCGAAAATAGAATGCTACTGTTCCATAATATAATTTCAATATTTCTTCCTTTCGTAGCAAGTTCTTCCGTCCAAGTTTTTTTATAGTTATCCCAAACAGACTTTTGTGTTTTTCTACCTCTTCGACTGTCTGACAAATTGTGAGGAACGCAGATGTAATATTGTGTAAGAAAAGGATGTGTTTCAACTGCGTCAAATAGGGATTTTTTAATAGTATTCCATTCCGATGATGTAAGCGCTTCATAATATTTTGCCTGCCAACCCCATTCGGTATTGTCTTTTAGTATCCAATAGCATTCAACACCACCATCCGGTGTTCCGACTCTTTCAAATTCTTTAAATTCGGACTGTGTTTCTGACATAGATAGCTGACAAACCAATTCTTCAAAAGCATTTGCCTGACTACCATTAAAGGATATAATTTTATGCCACTCATGTTCCATATAATCAATTTGTTGAAAGGACTTCCATAAGTTTATAATTAATGTAGTAGGTTGTTCTTCCAATTTTTTGTGGTTTGACAATTTCTGCGTCCGTTAATTTTTTCAGCCAATTTGATGCAGTTTGTCTATGCGCTATTCCCCTGCTTTCCAATAATTCAATTTTTAAATAAGGTAAAGTAAACATCAGTTGCAACAGTTCATAACTAAAAGAAGATCCAAGAACTTCTTTCATCTTTAGTTCAAATTCTTCTTTCAATGCAAGCATACTACGAATCTTTTTTGTACTAAGCTGTGCTGTTTCAATCAAAGCCGTAAGCATATACATTACCCAGTCATTCCAGTTATTGTCTTCTGTTACTCCTCTGAGTAATTGGTAATATTCAGTTTTATATTTTACAATATAAGAACTGAGATATAATACCGGTTGGGATAACAGGCCCTGTTGAACGAGGTACAATGCATTTACAATTCTTCCAGTACGTCCATTACCATCGGCAAAGGGATGTATGGCTTCAAACTGGTAATGTATCAATGCCATTTTTATCAAAGGATCTAAGTGAGAATGTGAGGGATCATTAATAAATTGTTCTAAGGCTGCGAGCTTTTCTCTAATTATATCTTCGCAACATGGCGGTGTGTATATTACTTCCCCATTAATTGCATTTTTGAGAGATGTGCCGGGTGTATTTCTGATTCCTGATTTGTTTTGCTTTATTGTTTGTACAATTTCCACTACAGTATTGGTAATTAGTAAATCTCCTTGGCTTTTCATTCTTTCAAGTCCAACATATAAAGCTTCCCTGTAACTCAAGACCTCTTTCGCTGCCAAACTTGTGGTCTCATTTTCTGATGCTGCTTTGTATAGTTCGTCTTGCGTGGTGACAATGTTTTCAATAGCAGAACTGTCTTTACTTTCTTGTAATACAATGGTATTAATAAGTAATTGAGGGTCGGGAATTGAGGCACAAAGTCCATTTAACTCCCCTAAATGCCTTGATGCCTTTACCAATTGCTTCATAATTTCCGGTGATTCCGTAAAACCTGCGGAAAGAAGATCAGGTAAATCGTTGTAAGGAATAATCCTATTGTATGCCATTGATGGTGAATTTTACTAAATTTTAGACATAAATGTTTTTTCATGTCGAACTGTTCGACATTAAATCAATTTGATGATGAATTTATGTCTTATTTTCGACATAATTATGGTTTCATGTCGAACAGATCATCATAAAATGTACTTACTGATGATTTTTATGGCAAAATTCGACATTAACAGGGTCATAACCCTAGGTCGGATGTTATCCTACCAGCAATTTCGCTTTCCCAGTACTTACTTTTTCAAACAGGGTTTCATTGTTCTTGGCATCATAGACAAATGGCAGAAACATTTGTAACGGCTTCGCCTGACCTAACAGAATCATGCTGCATTGAATTTCGGTCCAATCACTCAGGATTTTCCACGCTGTTTTGTTTGCCTGGGCTTGCAGCGTTGCTTTGGTATCAGGACGGGGACGTTTTACATCTTTCCAAAGTACCAGGAAACATTCTTCGGTTTGGGCTTTTAAATGAAACGGTAAGGTTTGTTGTAACTGCTGATCGTACAACAGAAAGGTGATGCCGGTGCAGACTTTGTTTGCGTATTGTTTGTTGATGTTGGTTGCTCCTATCTCAACTAACAATTCTTCGATACGTGCCATTGATTTACTTGCTTCTACATTTGAAGTATAGTTCTTAATGTTCATTGGTTTGATTTTTTTGTGATTGAAAATGTTTTATTACTGCTATTCGTTTTGCCAGATCGATTACATTGGCTTCATCTTTTTTTACAAGTGGATTGTTTGGGTCGTTGGTTATGTAGGCTTGCCAGATTTGTCCGATGGAATATTGATTGGAGCATTCAATGTCTTTGATGCGTTGCTGTTTTGCCTGTTGCATTGTTTCCTCATCGAGTAAAAGGTTTAGTTGTTCGAAATGATGCGTTGTGATGTGCGGAAAGATTTTCTTGCCATCTAAAAAGCTCTCGTATAGAAACTGTATATCTCTTGCTATGTCATTGTTTGTTTGTTCTGTTGTTCCTTCATGTTTTGATTTCTTTTTCATGTTAAGCATCCACTTGTGTGCAAGGGCTTGCCAGTCTTGAATCTTTAATTTGTCGGTGAGCATCCATTTCTTGCCCTGGTTGTAGAGAAAGAATTTTTTTGCTTCATTTGGTGGGTATGATTGCTGATTAAAGAA
The DNA here is from genome assembly GCA_023428755.1 of Bacteroidota bacterium. Classification (GTDB taxonomy): domain Bacteria; phylum Bacteroidota; class Bacteroidia; order Chitinophagales; family Chitinophagaceae; genus Lacibacter. The sequence goes on along the minus strand of JAEYWX010000015.1, from coordinate 242,996 downwards.
CTCTTCGACTGCGCTCAGAGTTGGAATGTTGGCACTTCGACTGCGCTCAGTGTCCAGTACCGATTTTGGGACACGGCGGTTAATATTGTTTCCTTCTTCATTTCTTCCATTCTCCTTCAAAAAATCTCCGGGTGTGTTACACACTGTTTTTTGTTTAGTACTGTTTGGTTTTATAATGTGTACCGATTTTGGGACTGGTGCAGTATCATTATCGGTACTGGTCGGTACTTCTTTTGGGACACTACCGGTATCAATATTGATACCCGGGCTAAAGCCGGGGGCAACTTCAAAAAGATCAAGTTGTTTGTATCGGCTTGGTTGTTCTGGTTGAACATCTAAAGGAATAATGCTGATACGGACCAGATGAAACTTGTTGACTGAGGGATGGTAATAAATGTATTTGGCCTCATGCAGTTCTTTGATGCATTTGTGATAGGTGTTCTTACTGCCGATCTTTGATAGCTGCATGATGTTGTCCCGGTAGATGGAGAAGGGATTGTGGAAACGGTTGAAATTCCAGTATTGGAATAAAGCCATATAAAGGCTCACATGCGAAGATGTAAGCCTTTGATCACTACGAACAAGCGCAAAGAAGGCGTTGAGGTGCCTTACATAGTTCATGATGGTGAATGGTCAATGGTGAGTGGTGAATTGGGTTTACCTGCATTGAACATTCTCAATGAGTAACATGGTAACAGGTGCTTCCATGTCGGAAATGTTTTTATAAACTGCTTTTGTCGTTTACGTTTTTTCTTTTCTGCAATTGATAGTGCCGGCTTGCAGTTGCATTTCTGCTTTTTGGTATGGTTGCGGCCACGGTAGATGGAATGGTTCATGGTTGATAGTTCATGGTTCATGGAGAATGCAATCGTGAATTGTTAATCCTTCGACCCTTCGACAGGCTCAGGGTGCTCAGGATTTGTTATCGGCGAATGGGCTTTTTGTTTTTGGCCATGAGTTGCAGGATGTCATCGTGATCGAAGAACATGAGGCCGCCGATTTTGGAACCGATGAGTATTTCGTTTTCCTGCATGTTCTGCAGTGTGCCGGGTGAAATGCCGAGCAGCTCCCGGACTTCATAGGACTTGAGCCATTTCTTGGGTTTGTTGGGTGCTTCCTGCAGAAGTGCTTTGATGTCGGTAAGTAGTTCTGATTTGAATTGCTGGAGATCTTCTTTGGTGAGAATGTTTACTGCCATGTGGTGAAATTTTATGACAGCAAAAAGAGAAGGATGTTTGCAGATTTCAAAACTGCAAGCCTTGTACAAGTATCGGGAGATTCAATACAGTAGTAAGTTTTAGTTTTAAAAAAGTAATTTGGACGATAATAAAGAAATGTAAATTTTAAGACATGGCTTCAAAGGAAATTAAACGACCGGTTATTGCTGCATATTACCTGGAAGGAATCTGTAAGGTGATTGCAGATACATCAAATGGCTTGACGGGTGGTGAAATAGGTAAAATATTAGGCGATTGTAAAATCAAAGACACTGACCCACTTTTAACGAAGTGGAAGCGGTTATACAACGCCTTCGCAGATGTACAGAACAAACAGCAATGTTCGAATGCTGTATATAATTTTCTGTATCAAGCAATGAACCCTTCGAGATATATCGGAAAGCACGAATTATTTGAAACTCGAAGACATGAGTTAAATAAACAGTTAAGCTTTGTAGGCTATGAATTAACAAGTAAAGCTACTTTTAGGGAAGTAATACGAACAACAACAATATCTGAAGCAGAAGAGAGAGCAAGTCATTTCAAATTCAAACTTGAAAACAGAAACGTTCATTCAGTGATATTCAAATATTGCAATGCTGAATTGTTGGTTGAGAATTACTTTCACTCTGTATTTGAAGCAATCAAAAGTATAGCTGACAGGATCAGGGGAATGACCGGCTATCATGCAGACGGAAGTGCTCTCATAGATGCAGTGTTTTCTACTGCAAATCCTCAGATACGAGTGAACAGAATCAGTAATGATACGGAACGAAGTGAGCATCTTGGATTAGCAAATATGATTAAAGGATTATTCGGATTGATAAGAAACCCAACGGCTCATGAACCTAAAATAAAATTTGTAGTCCTTGAAGATGAAGCGTTAGATATTTTGACAACAGTTTCTTATGTGCATAAGAGATTGGACAGGGCTTTGTAGTGGTAAATCAGTATTTCAACAATTCCGAAGGATGAATGTCAAGCCCTTCGGCGAGGCGAATGATGGTGTATAGTGTTGGATTGACCTTGGCATTTGCAGTTCTTTGGACCTGGGCATATTCTAAGCCGGATGCTGCGGCAAGCTGGTGAAGGCTCATGCCTTTTTTCTTCAGCCATTTCTGCAGGTTATCTGCAAACTCCTTTTGTGCCTTTTGTCTTTCGGTCATGAAAGGCAAGATGTGCAGTAGCAGAAGATTTATTGGTGTATAATTCTATACCAGTGTTAGCTTTTCTTTATTTTTGGCAAAGTATCTGCGATAGAACCCAATTAAAGCGACTTTCGTTAATACTGCATCGAAATGGAACATCAAGCTTATTTGCAATTGCCAATCAATCAACTTCCAATCAATGATGACTTGAAAGAGTTGTTGACTTTCCATGGCTACCACACATTGGGTGATGTGCTGGAGAAAGAAGTTAGTTTTCTTCGTAACCGGAACGGGTTAACGTTGCATGATGAACTGGAGCTTTACAAGCTGGTGAATGAATATGGATTGAAGGAGTTGTGGAAGGGGTGAGTTAGTTCATAGTTCATGGTTCATAGTTGATAGTGGAGAACGGTATCTCCTTCGACTTCGCTCAGCACTGGCTTGCTCAGGGTTTATTCACTTTTCTTTTTGTAGTGATCTTCTCTTTTTGTTTCTGTACTACTTCTGATTTTATTTTCTGCAAGTGATTGATGAGTAAGAATAATTTGTCGTGCAGGGAATTAATAGTGGAAAGATCGATGTTGTAAAAAAGGTTGTAGAGATTTTTCGGAGAAATATTGTGCTGGGTTGATGTGTGTGCAATTTTTGCAAAGTCATCAATCATGGGACGTATTTTTTTATTGCTGATCAAGCCTGCCTCGTGTTCGATACGTTTGAACAATGCGAGTTCTTCAATGCTGTAATTGTACCAGATTCCTTTATTGTAAACATCCTGGTTGAAGTTGGCGGGTGTAATGAAACCAATGGTATGTGTTTTCTCTTGGTATTTTATTTCCCGTGCCAACCAATCTTTCAGATCTTCTTTTACGGATTTTGATGCAGGACGTAAGGTTGCCCCGGGACGTATGTGCAACTGACTTATCTGTTTGTAAAAAAATGAAAGCCGTTCTATTCTTGCTTTGGGATCAACCAAGCTGGCTGCATTTTCACAAATGAAGTCGACGAGATAATCTTTAAACTCTGTTGTATTGAAATCTAAATAAATGAGCAAGGTTGTTATTGGCGGACACTGGTTTGCAATACGCTTTGTTTGCTTCAGATTGCTGATGCCTATTAACAGATCGTTCAGGTACCGCATTTTGCGGTATGAGATAGTTGGTTGTATTGTGGAATCAGTAATGTTGTAGAGGTAGGCCAGCAACATATCGACGAGCGATTTGTCTGTTTTTAACTTTGAGAGTTTTTGTTTGATGTTTTTTATTTCAGTGCTCCATTTGTTTTGTAATAAGGCCCATTCATGGTCAGGTACTTTGTGATCGTAGTTAACATATTGCGTAAAACAGGTTTGCAGATCTTCCAAAGTTTCACGACAGGAAAGATATAGGGATTTGTAAATTTTGGAAAGCTGTGTATCGCCTGAGTGTGTAGCAAAGGTTTCATGTATGCCAGGCATCAGGAAATGTGTAAGTGTATCGAGCAAATGAATTAAAGCCGACATGTGTTGCCGTATAAACAGTTCCCGGTGTTTCTCTTTTTCTAAACTATAAGCAACCGGTTTAATGCGTTTCCGAAATCTGTTATTTTCATCGTGTGCCTGTTGTCCAATTATTAGCAATTGCTTTTCGAGTTCGGGTGTTGTTGTTTCATGCAGCCAGTGTTTTGGATGAAGGTTTTCTGAAATCATTGTATCCAACGATTCCAATTCGTAAGGTAGCGCCATAGTGTTTTATTCTCTATCTTCTTTTGCCTCAACTCAAAGAAGAATAGCAGTGATTTAATTGTCATAAGCAGCATTTATTTTCAGCTTGCCCGATAGGTAACGAGTGCCCTGAAAAAAATGTCAATATAGTATAACGTTGATAACCAGTTTTTGTACTTGACAATTTGTACAGCCTATACAATGAATTTATTTTGAATGCAGCGACAGGTGTTTGATTACAGTCTTGATTTTGAAGTAGTTTGGCAGATTCTATTTTAATTTGATAATTTTATCATCACTTGCAGCAAGCAAGTTCTGCCAAAAGCCACTAAACTTATACATGAGGATAATAACCGGGGATACGGAATTACTTAATGCATTGAAGCAAGGTGAAAGCCATGCGTTCACTGAGGTTTATGGTATGTTCTATAAACCCCTGTGTTACTTTGCTGAAAAAATTACTGGCGACAGTTCTCATGCCGAAGATATTGCCACCGAAAGTTTTGTGAAGCTGTTGCAAAAGAACCCTGACTTTGAAACGATACCTCATTTAAAATCTTTTCTTTACACTACTACAAAGAATGCCTGCTATGATTATCTGCGTATGCAAAAGCGGCATGAGCAAACCCACACAGAAATGAAGTACCTCGCTGATATAAGTGAGGAAGAAACAGAACAGGCCGTTATTATGGCTGAAGTATTACAGGCTATTTATACAGCTATTGATCAGTTGCCTGACAAGTATAAAACCGTGCTTAAACTGGCATTGATTGACGGATTGAATAATGATGAAATTGTGGCGCAAACCGGTATGGCTTACCAAACGGTGCGAAATCACAAATCGGAAGCGATCAAACTGTTACGCATTTCACTGTTTAAAAATGGCAGCATCAGTTCCTTTATCCTTTTCTGCAGCATGCTTTATATTGGTGAGAAGCTGCCATAAGAAGCTGACTGATTATATTGAAAAAGGCTGAAATAACCTGTCCAAACTGCTTCCAAAAAATTCTTTTGATCCGCTCAGGTACAAATCTGTTTTTGAAACGTTCTATTTAAAGGGGCCATTACTTTTTGGTTATTTTTCTGTGAAGTTTTGACCATCCTTTTGTTAAATATCATATACATGCAGGAAAGATTATTTTATATCAGTGAGCTAATAGGCAAGGAATTGAATGAAACCATTACTGTTGACGAAGCAAATGAATTAAATGAGTGGGTGAACAGTTCAGTTGCCAATAAAACATTGTTTGATCAATTGCACAATGATGTTTTTGTGAAACAACAATTAGAAAAGTTTGACAGTTACGATATAGAGAGGAACAGGGTGTATTTAATGAGGAAGCTGGGAGAAGAAGTCGCTAGCCGTGAGTCGTTAGTCGTGAGTCCTTCGAGACCTGCAGTCGCAGATTTCGACTGCAGTGATGATCCTGTCTCATCACTGCTCAGGATCAAAAGGATAAAGTTGTGGAAAAGGATTGCGGTGGCGGCCAGTTTTTTTGGGTTGTTGTTTGTTGGATATTGGTTAGTGAAAGACAAGACTACAGAGAACGGACCACAGACCATCGTTTCGCAGACAAATGATGTAAAAGCTCCTGTATCAAACAGAGCAATGATCACGCTTGCTAATGGTGAACAAGTTTATATAGATAGTGCATTAGACCGAGAGACAGTGTTGCAAGGAAACATGAAATTGATAAAGCTACCAACTGGTGAAATTACCTATGTGTTAGAAGGAACTGTTTCTACTGAATCGATGAGTTACAATACAGTTTCAAATCCAAGGGGGAGTAAAGTATTGCCGATGCAGTTAGCCGATGGAACAAGGTTTTGGTTGAATGTAGGCTCATCGCTCACATACCCCGTTGTGTTTACCGGCGATGTAAGAAAAGTGGAAATAACCGGTGAAGCTTATTTTGAAGTGGCCCATAACGATAAGATGCCGTTTGTTGTTGCCAAAGGACAGACAGAGATCAAAGTATTAGGTACACACTTTAATGTAAATGCATACGATGATGAAAAGGAATTAAAAGTAACCCTGCTAGAAGGCGCTGTACAGGTACAGAAAGCCGGGGAAGGAGTGCTGTTGAAACCGGGACAGCAAGCAGAAGTTGAAGGAGGAATCAAATTGGTAGATGGTGTTGATACAGATCTGGTAATGGCTTGGAAGAATGGCATGTTTGCTTTCCATGATGCAAGTGTGCAGGAAGTAATGCGGCAGTTGGCAAGATGGTATGATGTTACAGTGAAATATGAAGGAACAATACCCGTGCACGCATTCAGGGGGAAAATTCAACGGGATAATACCCTGTCGGTGGTGTTGCAGATTTTAGCAGAAGCAAATATTCATTATAAGATAAACGGCAACGAGATCATTGTAACAAAATAGATCATAAACGATTTAATTCACACAAAAAAACCGGGCTGTGTTGGAAGCACTACCCGGTGAATGGATGAATTAATACAATTGACATAGTCTGGCGACTTCTTATTGTTTAACCCAAACCAAAACAAAGTTATGTTTTTAACGGCTCTTGGTAACAATTCTCTGTGGATGCATTTGTTACCCTCACAAAAACTGCTGCGGATCATGAAACTATCTGTCTTCATTATGTTTCTGGCCTGCCTTACAGCAAGTGCAGGTGGTTACTCTCAAAACGTTTCCATTTCAGAAAAGAACGTTTCTCTCGAAAAAGTATTCAAGATCATCGAGGGGCAAACCGGGTATGTTTTTTTCTACGATTATTCGGTACTGAAGAAAAGCAAAACTGTTTCGCTTCGAGTGAATAACATTTCACTGGAAGAGGCACTTGCACTTTGTTTTAAAGAACAACCTTTAACGTACTCGATACTGAACAAAACAATTGTGGTAAAGCCAAAACAGGAAGTGAATACACAATCACCGTCAGTTATCGATGTGCAACTGCCACCTCTTATAAATGTAAAAGGTAGAATTTTGAATGAAAAAGGAGAACCCGTGAGTGCAAGCGTATTAGTCAAGGGTACAACGGTTGGTACACTTACAAATGAAAATGGTGAATTTGAACTGAAGGAAATTGATGATAATGCTGTTTTAATAATTAGCGGAGTAAATATTGAAACGTTTGAAGTAAAAGTAAATGGAAGGTCAGTTCTATTATTAAATGCAAAATTAAAAATTTTTATTGGGGAAGAAGTAATTATCAATACAGGTTACCAGAGAATAAGTAAAACTAGCCTCACTGGTTCAGTAGTTACTGTAAACAGTAAGGAATTAGAAAAGAGAAACGCTACAAACATTCTTCAAAACCTGGAAGGCACAGTGCCAGGACTACTGCAGTACAGAGGTGTAGCAACAATTCGTGGAGTTAGTACCTTACAAGCCAATACCAATATTCTTGTTGTTGTAGATGGATTACCAATTGAAGGATCTGTTGCAGATATAAATCCTTATGATGTTGAAAGTATTAGCGTGCTAAAAGATGCTGCAGCCGCAGCTATCTACGGAGCCAGAGCATCCAACGGTGTAATTGTAATAGTAACCAAAAAGGCAAAAGAAAAAGGAAAGACTACAATAGAACTTTCAAGTAACCTGACTTTTACAAACAAACCTGACTATAGTTATCAGAATTACATGACTCCATCCCAGCAAGTAGATTGGGAAAGTGGTTATTATGATTGGTGGTTCAGCGGTGGAGGTGGTACTGTGGCTAATCCTATAACGGACTTTGAAAATAGTATTGCATTAGGGAATCCAATTAGTCCTGTTCAATATGCATATTATCAACTTAAGAAGTCGCAAATTAGTCAGCCACAGCTTCAAACCATACTTGGTGAATATAAAAAGAACGATTTCGCCAAACAGTATCATGAACATGCTTTAGTAAATCAGGCCATTCAACAGTATAATCTTGCTTTGAGAACTAATAACGGCAGGGCGCAAAATAGTTTGGTTGTTAATTATACAACCGATAATGCAGGAATTATAAACGCATTCAACAAGAAGCTGAATCTTTTTTATAAAGGAGCTTACAATGTAAGCAAATGGCTTGATATAGATTACGGTGTGAATAGTGTTATTGGGAAAATGCGATCACATAACAACAGTTTTGCTACAAACCCTTTCAATGTGCCATCTTATTATAGTTTGTTTAATCCTGATGGTAGCAGGGCTTATTACAACACGAGCCAATTCAACAAATACAATACTGTTACAGAAACAACAGCAGCTTTATTTTCATCAAAATTTAATCACCTTGATGAGCTTGAGCGTGATTTTGTAAAGACCACTAGTTTAAATACCAGGTATTTTGTGAATTTGAACTTAAATCTGCTGAAGGGATTAACAATTAACCCCATGTTTCAATACGAGGATAACCGAACAGATGTTGAGGGATATTCTGAATCTGATAGCTACACGATGCGTTGGTTAAATGATGTGTATACAACCCGTTCCGGAACTGCTCCTAATTATACCTATACTAAATTGTTGCCTGTTGGAGGAAAACTTGCAACATCACAACTCAGAAGCCCCAATTATACTGCAAGGGCACAGGTAAATTATGATAGGGAGTTTAATAAACATAGGTTTGTGAGCATTGTTGGTACTGAATTTAGACAAACCCGTATTTATGGCCGGAGAGGAATTTTATTAGGATATGATGATCAACTTCAAACACAGGCAACTAATAATGTTAATTTCGGTAACCTTTTTAATATTAATACAGGAACATTCTGGAATCCAAGTTATCCAACACGTCAATTTCATTTTGGACAAGTTTCAGATATAGCATTAGTTCGTGATGAAATGCATAGATATGCATCCGGTTATGCTAACCTTACCTATACATACAACAGGAAATACAACATCTTTGGTTCAGCCCGGAAGGATTATGCTGATTTGTTTGGAGGAGATGAAAAATACAGGGGACGTCCATTATGGTCAGTAGGGACATCCTGGATCATTTCAAATGAAGATTTCTTGAGTGCAATTAAAGTAGTGGATTACCTCAAATTAAGGGCTTCCTATGGGCATACTGGAAATATCAGAAACGTAACTGCATTACTTGCAGCTTCAACCGGAATCAATGCTACTACACAACTACCGAATGCTTCAGTTTCAAATCCTCCCAATCCGCAACTTCGTTGGGAAAAAACAGCTACCACCAACCTCGGACTTGATTTCGGTCTTATTAATAATCGTCTTCAGGGTAGCATTGACTTTTATATAAAAAAAGGTACTGATCTGTTTGCACAAAAACGTCTTGATCCTTCTCAGGGTTTTACTTCTTTGGTCATTAACAATGCAAGCATGATTAACAAAGGAATTGAATTCAATCTGAGCTACGAATGGATCAGACCTGTAAAGCCGGGAGGTTTTAGGTGGAACTCAAATTTATTAGGAGCATGGAACAGAAACAAAATTACTGACGTGGATGAGTTAACAAGAAACCCACTCACACTTGCAGCTGGTGGTTCATATAAAGTAGGATATCCTGTACGTTCGGTATTTTCATTTCAATTTGCAGGACTTAATACTTTGGGTGTTCCGCAATGGTATGATTCAAAAGGTACGCCAACCACAGCATCGTTAGGACCAACTGAAGCAGACGCTATTGTTTTTTCAGGTGATTCAGATCCACGAGGTTCGCTTTCATTTAACAATGACTTTTACTTTAACGGATTTAGCCTGAGTATTTTTGCTGTGTATTATGGCGGCCATTATTTCAGAGCAAGGCAAGTGCCGGTACCCTGGAATACTCCAACCTATTCTTCAATGCCTTCTTATTATTTAGACAGCTGGACTCCAACAAATACAGACACGGACATTCCGGGGATGAATCAATACTATCGGGTTCCGATCAACAACCAGTATTATTATTCTGATAATTTAGTACGGCATGCTGATTTTTTGAAGATTAGAAATGTTGTACTGGGATATGACCTCCCGTCTGCAATTGCAGCAAAACTTAAGGCCACAAACTTGAGAGTACGTGTACAGTTAAACAATCCTAAATCTATTTGGATAAGACAAAAAGATGTTCATGTAGATCCTGAAACAGGAGCTGCACCAATTCCAACATCATTCGTTTTTGGTATTAACGCTAATTTTTAAATTTCAAAAAAATGAGAACAATATCATATTTTATAAATGTCATTATTTCAATTGTAGTGCTATCGGGATGTGCTAAGTATACAGACATTACGCCTAAAGGGCAAAACTTGCTTAACCGTGCAAGTGATCTGGATCTGTTAATGAATGTGAATTATGTAACAAATGCATTTACAAATACCAGACAATCTCTGCTTATAAATGACATGTATCTCGTGGCTGTTAATGTGCCAAACACCATTTCATCGGCAACACAAACAATAAATAAAGTGTTACTGACCTACGATGAATCGGCCGACAGAGCAGCATTGACTACAACGGATGCTCCCTATGAAGGGCTCTACAGAATCATTTCAACTGCAAATATTGCATTGAGTCAGGCTGATAAGGCTAGTGGAGACCCGGCGTTATTAAATCAGATCAGAGCTGAAGCTTACATCATAAGAGCATACTTACATTACCGTCTTGTAAATATTTATGCGAAAGCTTATGATCCTGCTACAGCCTCAACCGATGGTGGTATCCCTTACGTAAACAAGATTGATTTTGAAGCCGAAAATGCTAAGAATACTGTTAAAGAAGTTTACGATAATATCCTTTCCGATATTGAAGCTGCATTTACGTTAAACACATTACCTGATCAACCTAAAAATAGCCAGCGTGTTGGTAAAGGCTTTGCTCATGCAGTAAAGGCGAGAGTAATGTTGTCCATGCGAAATTATCAAGGCGCCCTTGAAGCTGTGGATTTGGCTATGAATTATAACAGCACCTTAGAAGATCATCGCCCGTTGCTTTCTGTTCCACAGGCCTCCCGTACACTTACACGTAATGGCCTTAGTGCACCTGATAATCTATTCTATGCATCAGCAAGCAATATCGATCCTTCACTTTTTACTCCTTCTTATGAGATATTGGCTAACTATTATGAGCCAGGCAATATTATAAAAGACTCAACAACAGTTTATAACTATGCTTTTGGGCCACTATACGTGGGGCTGCCCAATATTCCTGCCTGGTTAGCTATTCCTTATCAGTCAAATGCAGCAGGAATTACAACATCGGATTTAGTATTAATAAAAGCTGAGTGTCTTATTCGCACCGCTAAGATTAATGAAGGAATGGATGAGATAAATAAAATACGTATTCGCCGTATTTTCCCCTATACACCTCTTACCGCTGCTAACGAAGCCCAGGCAATGGCTCACTTGCAGAAAACATCACGAATAGAGTTTCTTTTTACAATGAGGAATTTCATAGATATCAAAAGGTGGAATCGTGAAGGAAAATATCCGGTAACAATTCAAAGAACCCTTAATGGAGTAACTTATACATTGCAACCAAATTCTCCATTGTGGGTGTTTCCATTTCCCCAAAGTGCAACTCTATTTAATACAACTTTAAGCCAGAACTATTGAAGCTTCACAAAGCAACTACTATACTCTATTACTATTTTCTTTGGAGTAATTCGATTTCGTAAGCAATTTAATGTCACAGAAAATTAAACAAAAAACATATCAATATAATTTATATGATTAAATCATTAAAAACAAAAGTGACGTTTTTCGTTATCTTGTTCAATACTTTTCTAATGTCAGCAGGTGCGCAGGATTCAATTACTCTTCGCATTGGTAATCCTGCACCTGAATTCAAATACTCAAAGTGGCTGAAAGGAGAGCCTGTGAAATCATTTACGGGTGATAATTTATATGTTTTAGAATTCTGGGCAACTTGGTGTGGGCCATGCAAGGCAGCTATGCCTCATCTCACAAAATTGCAAAAGGAGTATAAGGATAAAATCTCGATCATCGGTGTAAACGTATGGGAAAATGTTGGCGAAAAGCCATACGAAACTGCGTTGCCTGCCGTTGAAAAATATGTCAAAGGAAATGATACGAATATGGTCTATGCTGTCACTGTCGACAATAACGATCAGCACATGGGAAACAAATGGCTAAAAGCATCTGGCAATTATGGTATTCCTACAACCTTTATAATAAAAGATGAGCAAATTATCTGGATCGGCCATCCTAATAAATTAGACTCGACATTAAAAATAGTAATGGATGGTTCATACAACATGGTTGCATATAAAACTGAGTATGATAAAACAATCGATAGATCGTCAAAACAAACTGCAACAATTCAAAATCTGATGAAACCCATTCAAGATGCAATTAAGGCGAAAGAATATGCCAAGGCGTTAGATTTAATTGAGAAAGGAAAAATTGAGATTCCACAAATGAAGATGAGTCTAGATATTACAAAGTTTTCAGTCTTATTAAAAACTGATGAAAAGAAAGCAATCGAATTTACAAAAGAGTGGGCCAAAGACTTTAAGTCGGCACCAATATATGCAATGAGTGGAGTTTACCAGGAAGATGGGCTTTCAAAAGAAACTTATTTATGGGTAGCAAACAATCTTGAAAGTTCTGGTTTGCCAATGAACGCTGCTGCTTACCATGCTTTAGCTGCTACTTATGCTAAAGGAGGTGATTTTAAAAATGCAGTTGTGAATGAAGAAAAAGCAATTGAGCAAGCAATGATTGCTTTGAAAGAAGGCAAAATGATTGGAACGGTTATGGACTATACTATAGAGGAATATAGGAAGGCGTTAAGCTCATATCGAAGTGAAAAGCTACCTAAATAACTTGTCTTTGCAAACTTCCACCAGTTTTTCAATAGAGGTGTAAAAGGGTAAGATTTAATTATTCAGCTTTGATTGAATTTTGAAGTCAAATAATAATTACCGCAATAATCAAATAACTAAAAATGTAATTGGACAATCTGCATTCTGTTCCATTTATTAAAATTGGGAGAATTCTGTATTGCTCAACACAGAATTGATGATCGGTTCAAAATCTCTTAAACTGATGGAGGAGTGGCAGCTATGCCCGAACTGAAAATAAATTTCGGTTCGCTTGGGGTAAAACAGCACAGTTGTTAGTCTACTATCAAATTTTTCAAAAACATTTTGCTTGTTTCTTACTCACATCAAATAAGGTCATTCTAAAAACATATCAATGAATCGTAAAGTAAAACCCAGTTTATTCTTACTGGTTGCAATCAGCGGTCTTTTATTGATCGCAGATGTAACAAAAGCACAAGTAAGACCTACGCCAGTAAATGATACAACAGCAAATGCAGGCAACAGAACAATGCGTCCGCCTGCTACAGGCGGTATACGACCTTACCAGGAAGTTGTTCCTGCTTCTGCAAAGACAGATAAAGGCTTGTTCAGCGTGCACAAAGTAAGTGAACGTTATCTGTTGGAAATTCCTGACTCCTTACTTGGCAGAGAAATACTAGTGGTAAACCGTATTGCAAAATCAGCAGCAGGTAGCAGGGCTGGCTTCATGGGGTATGCCGGTGACCTTATAGGTGAAAATGTGATCCGTTTTGAAAAAGGTCCAAACAGCAAATTGTTTTTGTACAGTGTATCGCACCAGGAAGTATCGAAAGATACCAGTGAGAATGGCTTGTATCGTTCAGTCATGAACTCCAATCTGCAACCTATTGTTGCAGTGTTTGATATTAAAGCATTGGCAAAAGATTCAGCTGGTTGTGTAATTGATTTTACTGATTACCTGAATACTGATAATGGTATTCTTTACTTCGAAGCAATGACCAAGCGCCAGCTCTCATTAGGAAGTATGCAACCCGATAAATCATTTATCAGTGGCATACGATCATTCCCTTTAAATATTGAGATAAGAACAGTGCGTACGTACATGCGTACTCCAGCTCAACAACAGGGGCAGCAAAGTTTTGGCCCGGCACCAGGTGCACCTGCAACATATGAACTTAACAGTTCACTGGTGTTGTTACCAAAAACTCCAATGAAGTCACGCCATTTCGATACCAGGGTTGGTTATTTCGCAACAGGCTTTGTTGATTTTGATGCGAATCCACAAGGTGTTAAATCAACGGCCATGATCACACGCTGGAGAATGGAACCAAAAGCGGAAGACATTGAAAAGTATAAACGTGGTGAATTGGTTGAGCCGAAAAATCCGATTATTTATTACATCGATCCCGCAACACCAAAGAAATGGGTGCCGTATTTAATACAAGGTGTAAACGATTGGCAGGTAGCGTTTGAAAAAGCAGGATTTAAAAATGCCATCATTGCAAAAGAGGCACCGAAGAGTGATCCGGAATGGAGCATGGAAGATGCACGACATAATGTAATCGTATACAAACCTTCTGATATTGCGAATGCCATGGGGCCTCACGTGCATGATCCAAGAAGTGGAGAGATCATGGAAACTCATATCAGTTGGTATCATAACATTATGGAAATTCTGCATAGCTGGTATATGGTACAAACGTCAGCTGTTGATCCCAAAGCAAGAAGCATGCAGCTTGACGATGAATTGATGGGTCAGTTGATCCGTTTTGTATCGTCGCATGAAGTTGGGCATACACTTGGTTTGCGTCACAACTTTGGATCATCGTCAACGGTACCTGTAGAAAAGTTACGTGACAATACGTGGTTAAAAGAACATGGGCATACGCCATCTATCATGGATTATGCACGCTTTAACTATGTGGCACAGCCGGAAGATAATATAGATCGAACAAACCTGTTTCCACGTATTGGTGCTTACGATCAATGGGCGATTGAGTGGGGGTACAGATGGATACCCGATGCAGATACTGATGTAGAAAAAGAGACCTTGAATAAATGGGTGATCGGAAAAACAATATCAAATGCTCATTTATGGTTCGGAACAGAAACGGATCCAAACGATCCACGCACACAAAATGAAGATATTGGTGATAATGCGATGAAAGCAGGGGTGTATGGTATTAAAAACCTGAAACGCATTGTTCCCAATCTTGTTACATGGACAAAAGAACCTGGCGAAGGTTATGCCAACTTACGTAAAATGTACATCGAAGTAACGGGGCAGTTCAATCGCTACATGGGGCATGTCGCAAAAAATGTAGGTGGTATAATGACCACACCAAAAACTGTTGAAGAGAATGGTGCAGTGATCGAGTTTGTATCGAAAGCAAAACAGAAAGAAGCGATTGCTTTCTTACAGGAGCAGTTGTTTACAACACCACTTTGGTTACTTGATAAGAAAATATTCTCATTAACAGGTGCAGGTGATATGAATACGATTGCTAATATGCAGAACAGTACGCTCAATCGTTTGATCAGTAATGCAACCATCAGCAAGTTGTTGCAATTTGAAGCAGTGTACCCAGCACAGGCCTATACAGCAAAAGAAATGCTTGATGAGTTGAAGAGAGGTATCTGGAGCGAATTGAAAACTGCGAAGGCAATTGATATCTATCGTCGCAACCTGCAAAAATTATATGTTGAACGAATGATCGCAGTAGCTGCAGAAGCACCTGCTGCTGTGCCAGGTGCGCCAAACACAAGTGTTGCTGTAAGTAAAGTGAATGATGGGCTATCAATTGTGAAAGGCCATATGCGCAGCTTGCTTGCAGAAATAAAAATAGCTATTGTAGCATGCAGTGATCAGCTTACAAAATTACATCTGCAGGATCTTGCAGACCGTTTAACTACATCACTTGATACTAAAAAATAAGATCATGCGAAAATTAACAGCAGTACTTGTGTTATTAGTGGCATGCTTCATGGCCAACGCTCAGGTACACAACCCGGTTAAGTGGAATTATAAACTAAAGAAAACAAATGCCACAACTTACGAAGTGCAGATCACTGCCACCATCGATAAAGGCTGGCATATTTACTCACAAACAACACCCGATGGTGGCCCTGTGCCAACAACCATCAGGTTTGCAAAGAACCCGTTGGTAACATTGGTGGGCGCAGTAAAGGAAGTGGGTAAATTGGAACAGAGACATGAAGAATTGTTTGGTGTGGATGTTAAACAATTCTCCAACAGCGTAAGCTTTGTGCAAACCGTAAAAGTAAAAACTGCAGTAAAGACATCGGTGGTCGGTACGGTTGAGTTTATGGTGTGTAACGATACACAATGTCTTCCGCCAACTACGAATAAATTTTCATTGTCCATTCAATAAAAATGATGAGGAGAAGAATGATTGCAATACTGTTCCTGTTACTGGGTTTACTGGCAACAGGGCAGAATGTAAGCGCAGAAGATACAACCGCTGTAAACTTCAGTTATAGCAAGCAACGCTTAAATGAAAAAGAAGTATTGCTGTCAATGCGTGTTAACATCAAATCAGGTATAAAGTTTTTTGCTTTGCAGAAAAACGAAGCGGATGTGTTGTTTTCAACAATTGCGTTTGATTCATCTACCAACAAATATTTGTCCGGAACAGTTGCCGAAAAAGGAACAAAAAAATCTGAGCTTGATGCAAACACTCAAGCCAATGTAGAATACTTTTCTGATTCTGTTCTGTGGGAGCAAAAGATCAACGCAAACGAAACGGATAGTTTCTTAGTAAAAGGAACTGTGAATTATTTATTTGCCAAAGGAGATGAATATATTCCAGGTGAACAGGCGTTTAAATTTTTTATTAAGCCTGAACAAACTGCAGCAGCTGCGGCCGATGCAGATAGCAATTCTGTTGCCAACAGATCACTGCTCTGGATTTTCTTGGCTGCATTTGGTGGCGGACTGTTAGCACTGCTTACACCCTGTGTGTATTCGATGATACCCGTTACAGTCAGCTTCTTTACCAAACGCAGCAAGACAAAAGCAGAAGGCATCCGCAATGCATTGTATTATGCAGCGTCTATTGTAGTGATCTTTACACTGCTAGGGTTTTTGGTTACAATCATCTTTGGACCTGCTGCATTAAATAATCTTGCTACCAATTGGATCGCTAATCTTATATTTTTTGCATTGTTCCTGATCTTTGGATTTTCCTTTCTTGGCGCATTTGAAATCACATTGCCATCAAGCTGGACAAACAAGAGCGATTCAAAAGCCGGCACCACAAGTTTTCTTGGCATCTTCTTTATGGCATTAACGCTGGTGCTTGTATCATTTTCCTGCACAGGGCCCATCATTGGTAATTTGTTAGTGCTTGCATCAAAAGGAAGTTATTTTGGACCGCTCGTTGGTATGCTTGGTTTTTCTACTGCACTGGCATTACCCTTTGCTTTATTTGCATTTTTCCCAAGCAAATTAAATGTGTTAGGTAAAGCAGGAGGTTGGTTGAATGCAGTGAAAGTAACACTCGGATTTTTAGAGCTTGCACTTGCATTAAAATTTTTATCGAATGCAGATCTTGTAAAAGGTTGGAGATTACTCGACAGAGAAGTGTTTATCACTTTATGGATCGTCATCTTTGTATTGTTAGGAGTTTATCTTTTAGGTAAACTCAAGTTCCATCACGATGATGAGTTGCCAAAGAATGATTTTGGATTACCCTATCTCACTATAACACGTTTGATGTTTGCACTTACTGCTTTTGCATTTGCAGTGTATATGATCCCTGGTTTGTTTGGTGCGCCATTAAAAAGCATCAGTGCATTTGTTCCGCCAATGGGCACACAGGATTTTGTAATGGGCGCAGGTATGCATACACGTGCATCTTCATCAAACAATACAGCAGGTGAACAACCTCATCCAACGAAGTATTATGAGCAGATGAAAATGTACGAACCGGAAGTGGTAACCAAGTATGGCATGATCACTTATTTTGATTATGATGAGGCACTGGCTGTTGCACGCAAATTAAAGAAACCATTGATGCTTGACTTTACCGGAATAAATTGTGTGAACTGTCGTAAGATGGAAGGGCAGGTTTGGAGCGATGCAAAAGTGATGAAACGATTGAAAGAAGATTATGTCATCGTTTCATTATATGTTGATGTACAGAATGTGGATCTTCCGGAAAACGAACATTACTTCTCCAAGGCATTGAACAAACAAGTTGAAACATTGGGCGATAAAAATGCTGATCTACAGGTAACAGCATATGGCGCCAACTCACAACCATACTATTTCTTTCTCGATGCCAATGAAAAACGAATCGTACCTGATGGTTATGGTTACGATCCGGATATTGAAAAGTTTAAAGAATTACTGGATACAGTAAATGAAAAATATAAAGCAACGTTCTAAGTAAAAAGATAAAAGATGGTAAAAGAATTCACAATGAATCAGTTGTCAACAGATTGCGGTTGTTTTGATACAGCCACATCATTGTCCGATCAACTGGAAAGCAAGTTCAGGCATCTCTGGGGATTGGTTGGCAACACGCCAATGCTGGAGATTGCTTATAAATACAAAGACGATTGCAGAAAGATCTATGTGAAATGTGAAAACTACAATCTCACTGGCAGTATTAAAGACCGCATGGCCTTGTACATTTTACAACAAGCCTATCGTCAGAATAAAATAAGCCCAGGCGATACAATCGTTGAAGCAACAAGTGGCAACACCGGTATTGCTTTTAGTGCAATTGGCAAAGCGTTAGGACATGATGTGAAAATCATTATGCCCAACTGGTTGAGTAAAGAACGCATTGACATTATTAAAAGTTTGGGTGCTGATGTTATCCTGATCAGTAAAGAGGAAGGTGGCTTCTTAGGAAGCATTGCATTGAGTGAAAAGATGGCGACAGCAGATGAAACTATTTTTTTGCCACAGCAATTTGAAAACCTCTACAATGCAGAAGCGCATGAAAAAACAACAGCCAAAGAGATCTGGATGCAGTTGCAATCAGTCGATCTTACACCCGATGCATTTGTTGCTGGTGTAGGCACAGGAGGTACAGTAATGGGCATGGGACATTATTTGAAGAAAAGAAACAGCCAAATCAAAATACATCCGCTTGAACCTGCAGAATCACCAACACTTTCTACCGGTTACAAAGTTGGTTCGCATCGCATACAAGGTATTTCGGATGAATTTATTCCAGCTATTGTGAAACTTGATCAGTTGGATAAAGTGGTAAAAGCATCTGATGGGGATTCCATCATCATGGCACAAAAACTGGCAAAACAATTAGGATTGGCTGTGGGTATTTCTTCCGGTGCAAATTTCCTAGGAGCTATTCAGCTTCAAAATGAAATGGGTGCCGATAAAGTGGTAGTCACCGTATTCAGTGACAGTAATAAAAAATACCTGAGCACCGACTTGATGAAAGAAGAATCGATGCGTAAGGAATATTTGTCGCAGGATATTGAACTCATCGACTACAAAGCAATTGATCGTTTATGATTTTGGTTTAATTGATAAGTTTTCTCATGTTGATAAAGCACGGAGGATAGTGTCTACTTTCCTCCCCTTTGTCAATAACATGTTGTCGAACTTAGCAGGCTAAAATGTTACATTTATATTCAATGTATAGGAAAATAAAGCCTGCGAAAGAATTGCAAACTGAAAGCAAAGACAATAATTTTGTAGCTGCATCTTTGCTAATTGCGTGTAATAGCTGTAAAACTGTGGGGAAAGGGAGCAATTCGGTTAGTAAGGAGAAGAGCAACAGATAACATATTGTGTTTTAAGTTATAAGAGTGGATGGGAAAGTCCCGTCCGGTCCGCAAAAAGCCACTCAAATTTGAGTGGCTTTTTTGTTTTCAGGCACTGAAACAATACAAAATAGGCCGGGATTATAGCGTTGAACTGACGGTACATATTCCTGCCGATTCCTATACTTGGTTTGTAATTGAGTAACGCCCTATGAACTATTCTCAAGGACGTCGATCTGTTTTAGTCTTTGCTTTGCTTGCGTAAATTTTCGTTTATTTTCGATTTTTTTTGAATTTTTGCTAATTTTCGCTAATCTTGTTGCGTAAAACAAGAGTATGCTCGCCAATCATCGCCGGGAAAAAATCATCGAATTACTGCAGGAAGACGGCTCAGCCAAAGTGCTGAACCTGGCCAAACTGTTTAAAGTAACCGAAGTAACCATCCGCCAGGATCTCGAAAAACTGGAGAAGGACGGCCTTATCATCCGTGAACACGGCGGTGCCTATCTCAAAAATGTAAAAGACCAGGTGCAGGCATTTTCGCTGGCGCACCAGGAGCATCTAGATAAAAAAGAATTGATCGCTCTCAAATGCTTAGACTTTATTGAAAGCGGCGATACCATCATCCTCGATTCGGGTTCTACCACCACAGAAGTAGCTAAGAAGCTGAAGGGTATGAAAAATCTTACCGTCATCACCAATGCATTAAACATTGCATTGATGTTGGGTGCAGAGCCGGGTATTGAAGTAATTGTAACCGGTGGCGAATTCAAACCGCCAACACTTTCACTGACCGGGCAAAAAGCCGCTGATTTTTTTAAAGGACTGCATGTGCAGAAACTGTTCCTCGCAACAGCTGGTATTTCACTCAAAGCCGGTTTAACTTATCCCAGTATCAGCGATATCGTGGTAAAGAAGGCCATGATCGAAGCAGCAGAAACAACTTATCTCGTAGCCGATTCAACAAAGATGGGGAAGGCTGCATTTGCAAGCCTCGGTGCATTATCACTCATCGATTATATCATTACCGATAACGGCATTGAAGACAAACACAAACAGGTATTTCAAGACAATGATATTGAATTAATCATCGCAAGTTAAAATTATGAGCACAACAAATTATAAAACAGCAACGCTGGGCGTCATCATCGGTAACCGTGATTTCTTTCCCGATAAACTGGTGGCCGAAGCAAGAACACAAATCATTGATCTGTTTAAACAACTCAATATTACTCCTGTAATGTTAAGTGATGCCGATACTAAACTCGGTGGTGTAGAAACATTTGCCGAAGCACAGAAATGTGCGTCGTTGTTTAAACAACATGCAGATGCAATAGATGGTATTCTTGTAGTGTTGCCAAACTTTGGTGATGAAAAAGGCGTAGCTGAAACAATTAAATGGTCGGGTTTAAATGTACCGGTGCTCATACAGGCTTATCCAGATGATCTGGGTAAGATGGATGTGGTGAACAGGAGAGATGCCTGGTGCGGAAAGATTTCTGTTTGCAACAATCTCTATCAATTCGGTATTAAGTATTCGCTTACAACAAAGCATGTGGTAAGTCCAACGGATGAAAGTTTTATTACTGATCTGAAAAATTTCCTTGCTGTTTGTCGTGTGGTGAAAGGTATGCGTAAAGTGCGTATCGGTGCAGTAGGTGCAAGACCCGGTGCGTTCAACACTGTTCGTTACAGCGAAAAGATTTTGCAACGCAACGGCATCTCTGTTACAACAGTTGACCTGAGTGAAATCCTCGGTAATGCAAATAAGCTTACTGCAAACGATCAATCAGTAAAAGATAAGCTGGAGAAAATTCATGCATATGCAGCAACAGGTGCAACGCCGAATGATCGTTTGGTGCAGATTGCAAAGTTAGATGTAGTGCTCGCCGATTTTATGGCAGCAAATGCATTGGATGCAACAGCTATTCAATGCTGGACATCGTTGCAGCAAAACTATGGTTGTAATGTTTGTACCAGTATGAGTATGATGAGTGAAAACATGTTGCCTTCTGCCTGCGAAGTGGATGTAACAGGTACACTCAGCATGTATGCGATGCAGTTGGCAAGCGGTTCACCTTCTGCATTGGTTGACTGGAATAATAACTATGCCGATGATGATACGAAATGCGTGTTGTTCCATTGTGGTAACTGGGCAAAATCATTTTTACCGGATATCAGCATCAGCACAGCACCCATCTTAGGTACAAGTGTGGGTACAGAAAATACGTATGGTGCATTGGATGGCCGTACACCTGCCATGCCGTTAACTTATGGACGTATCAGCACCGATGATTGCAAAGGCATCATCAAAGCTTACATCGGCGAAGGTGAATTAACCAACGATGCATTGAACACATTTGGTAACCGTGCTGTGGCGCAGATCAATAACCTGCAGGGTTTGATGAACTATGTATGCCGCAATGGTTTTGAACATCATGTGGTGATGAATGCCAGCAAAACAGCAGGCATTTTACAGGAAGCATTTGAGAATTACCTGGGTTGGGAAACTTATGTGCATTAATTGAAACAGCATGACAACTGAAGAATTAAAAATCAAATCCATTAACTACAGGAAAAAAATCCTGAAGTATATAGTGGGTGCAAAGGCGGGGCATACCGGTGGAAGTTTATCATGTACCGATATTCTGAATGTATTGTACAACGATGTGATGAATGTGTCGCCTGAAAATTTTTCGTCGCCCGACCGTGACCGTTACGTACAAAGTAAAGGACATTGTGTGGAAGCATTGTTTGTGGTGTTGGCTGATCAAGGTTTTTTTCCGGAAGAAGATTTGGAAACACTTTGCCGTTATCAATCACATTATATCGGTCACCCTACACGAAAGGTAAAAGGTGTTGAGCAGAACACAGGTGCACTTGGTCATGGTTTACCGATTTGCGTAGGCACAGCCATTGCAGCTAAACTCGACAACAAAGATTACCGTGTGTTTACATTGATGGGCGATGGTGAATTACCCGAAGGCAGCAACTGGGAAGCGGCGTTGAGTGCAGCACATTACAAACTCGATAATCTCTGCGCCATTGTTGATAAGAACAGTCTGCAGATCACAGCACCAACAGCTGATGTGATGAATACGGATCCGTTGGATGAAAAATGGAAAGCATTTGGCTGGGCGGTGAGAGAAGTAAACGGAAATGATATTGATGAATTGCGTGCAGCGTTCAAAAGTCTGCCGTTTGAAGAAGGGAAGCCTTCTGTCATCATTGCACATACAACAAAAGGCAAAGGCGTAAGCTACATGGAGAATGAATTGAAGTGGCATCACGGCGTGCCGAGCAACGAACAGTATGCACAGGCTTTGCAGGAGTTAGATAAGTCATTAGAAAAAATTTAAAATACGGAGACTAAAAGTCCCTCCTTTAGGAGGGATTTAGGGAGGTTATGGCTGAACAAATAATTATACAACCGGGTGCAGATAAACCCAACCAGGATGTGTTTGCAGAAATGCTTCAGCGTTTGGCAGAAGCAGACCGTAACATCATTGCTGTTACCAGCGATTCAAGAGGCTCAGGTAAGCTGGTGCCTTTTGGAAAAAAGTTTCCCCAGCAAATTGTGGAGGTAGGTATTGCGGAACAAAATCTTGTTGGTGTGGCTGCAGGTTTAGGTTCCTGCGATAAAAAAGTATTTGCTGTTTCTCCGGCATGTTTTTTAACAGCACGTTCATTGGAGCAAATCAAGAACGATATCTGCTACAGCGATCATCCGGTTACTGTAGTGGGCATCAGTGCAGGAGTAAGCTATGGTGCATTGGGCAGTACACATCACAGTCTGCACGATTTTGCTGTGCTGCGTGCCATCAACAATATCATCATTGTTGTTCCTGCAGACAATTACGAAACAGAGAAAGCAACCGAGCTTGCTGCTGCAAGTGATAAACCGGTGTATCTGCGTTTCGGCAAAAAAGTAATGCCTTCATTAAAAGCAGATAACAGCGATGGTTTTGTGTTTGGCAAAGGAAGAGTGATTGCAGAAGGAAATGATGTAGCCATTATTGCAAACGGCGAAACCGTTTATCCGGCTGTGCAGGCTGCTGAATCATTAAGAGAACAAGGCATTCATGCAACTATAGTAAGTATGCATACTATTAAACCATTGGATACGACATTGCTTGTTGCATTAGCCGAAAAATGCAAAGCCATCATTACCGTTGAAGAACACAGTGTAAATGGAGGATTAGGCGAAGCCTGCGCATCCTGGCTTTTGCAAAACGGTTATACAAAGCCGTTTAAGATTATGGGTATACCCGATGAATACACCGTAACAGGTTCGCAGGTAGAAATATTGAATCATTACGGAATAAGCAAAGAGGGAATTGCAAAACAAGTAACAGTATTACTACAACGATAGATAAGTTAGAATAAACAAATCTTATTGCATCACAAAGTACACAAAGGCAATACAGCACAAAGCGTACGAAATATTCTTAGTGGTCTTTGTGAAATCCTTTGATCTCTTTGCGCAAAAACGGATCATAATAAATGGCGAAAAATAAATTCATACTTGCAATCGATCAAGGTACCAGCTCTACCAAATCACTCATCTTCGATGAGCAGGGGCAGGCTGTTGCCAAAGGCTCCGAAAATTTACATAAACATTATTTCGGTGATGGTTTTGTAGAACAGGAGCCCGAAGTGATCTATCAAAATGTATTGGCTTCGGTTGCAAAATGTTTGCAGGATTTTACAGCGAAAGGTCATGATGCAGCTGCAATCGCAGGTATCGGTATTTCTAATCAGCGGGAAACATTTGTGGTATGGGATAAAAGCGGAAAGCCTTTGTACAACGCAGTGGTATGGCAATGCAAACGTTCGGTACAGATTTGTGAAGAATTGAAACAGCAAGGTTTGTCTGAACAGGTAAATGCGAAAACAGGTCTGGTGATTGACCCTTATTTTTCTGCCACAAAACTCATCTGGCTCAATCGGAATAACGAAGCGGTGAAGAATGCCATTCAAAAAGGTGAAGCTAATTTTGGAACAGTTGATACCTGGCTGTTGTATAAGATAAGCAATGGAAAAAACTATGCAACTGATTATACCAATGCATCAAGAACCTTGCTGTTCAATCTGCATACACTGCAGTGGGATGAAGAGCTGATCAATGCATTCGGCTTAACCGGAATACAATTGCCGGAAATAAAATCATCTGCCGCTTCATTTGGCGAAACAACATTGGATGGATTGTTTGCACAACCTGTTCCTGTTGCAGCCATGATCGGCGATTCGCATGCAGCTGCTTTTGGTGAAGGTTGTTTCGAAGCCGGTACAGCCAAGGCAACATTGGGTACGGGTTGCAGTATTTTAATGAACATTGGTGATAAACCGGTGCAATCGAAAAACGGAATGGTCACCACTATTTGCTGGAGCATCGATGGACGTATTGATTATGCATTGGAAGGTGTAATTGTAAGCTGCGGTGCAACAATCGAATGGTTAAAGAACGAATTGAATCTTTTCAACGACAGCAAAGAAACAGAAGCAATGGCAACTGCGGTAGCTGATAACGGTGGTGTGTACCTCATTCCTGCATTCAGTGGATTAGGTTCACCACATTGGCAAATGGATCGTAAAGCGTCCATTGAAGGTATCAGCTTCGGCACAACAAAAAATCATATTGTCCGTGCGGCATTGGAATCGATTCCTTACCAGATAAAAGATGTGGTTACTGCGATGCAATCTGATGCGACCGTCGATCTGAAAGGTATCAACATCAATGGAGGGATTTCAGGTAATCGTTTTGTAATGCAGATGATCGCTGATCTGTTGCAGATCAATATTACCCGTTCGGCAGTAGCCGATGCTTCTGCATTGGGTGCTGCTTTTTTAGCAGGACTCGGAGTTGGGCTGTTCAACAATCTTGATGAGTTGAAAGCATCTATTGCTGTTGATACAATCTATCAACCCAATGCTGGTACTCAATTGCAGGACCATTATAAGCAATGGCAAACGATTATTCAGCATTCCTGATCCTTAAGTGTAATTCTTCAAAACAAACTCCTGTTTGCTGGCTTGCTAAGGCCGATCGCCGCCGTATTCCTGCCTGTTGGAAAATAATCCATCAAATCAGTAAAACCTTCCATTGAACGCCCCAACGGGCTGTTTTACCTTGAACTTCATATTAAATGGGTGATTTTGCCCTTTAGCGAAGAGCCTGTTTTAAGTAAAACTGATTGCAGCCAGCTATGTTTATACAGAAGTATTTCGAGGAATTTCAACTCAATGATGTTCGCCAAACCAAGGGGCGTACCATCACCGAAACTGATATTGTGATCCACGCCGGCCAGTCAGGCGATTTCTTTCCCCATCATATGGATGAAGAGTGGTGCAAAAGCCAGCCGTTTAAAAAACGTATTGCACATGGCACACTCATTTTTACCGTTGCAATTGGATTGACAGCCGATTTTATAAACGAAGTGAGCATGACCTATGGCTATGAACGGCTACGTTTTATTAAACCTGTATTTATCAACGATACCATTAAAGTAACAGTCACCATTAAAGAGTTGAAAGATCATAAGAAACCCGAATACGGTTTAGTAACGGAGTTGGTAGAATGTTTTAACCAGCATAGCGAACTCGTGATGCTGTGTGAACACATCTTAATGGTTAAAAAAGGAAACAGTTAAGCATGGCAGCAATTGTATTAAACGGAATCACATGGGGACACAGCAGGGGCATTACTCCGCTGCTGGCTGTTTCACAACGCTATTCCGAATTACATCCCGATGTTGAAATACGCTGGAAAAAACGCACACTCCAGGAGTTTGCCGATTTTCCAATTGAAGAGTTGACAAAAGAATATGATCTGCTCATCATTGATCATCCGTGGGTGGGCTGTGCCGATGCGACCAATTGTGTATTGCCATTGAATGAATATTTATCAGCAGATTACTTGAGAGATCAACAGGAGAATTCGGTTGGTCTTTCGCATAACAGCTATAACTACAACAACAAACAATGGGCGTTGGCCATTGATGCTGCAACACCTACAGCCAGTTACCGTAAAGATCTGTTGAGTGATGTTCCGCAAACATGGGGAGAAGTAATTGCATTGGCAAAACAGGGTAAGGTTGCAGTACCTGCTATTCCCATCGATCTGCTCATGAACTTTTATACCTTCTGCATTGCGAATGGAAAAGAACCGTTTCAAAGTGAAGAGGAAGTGATTGATGCAGCAACAGGTATCCGTGCTATTGAAACCATGAAGGAGTTGTACAGTCTGGTTGATAAGAAAATGTTCAACTGTAATCCTATTGCAGTGGCGGAGTTAATGAGTTCAACCAACGATTATTTTTATTGTCCGTTTGCATATGGTTACTCTAACTATGCACGCAAAGGCTATGCACAACATTTACTGCATTATGCAGATGTGGTTGCATTCAATGACAAAAAATTACGCACAACCATTGGCGGAACAGGACTTTCCGTTTCTGCTTTCAGCAAACACAAAGAAGTGGCGGTTGATTTTGCAGCAATGGTTGTATCGGGCGAATGTCAAAGCACGATGTATGTGCAACATGGCGGCCAACCCGGTCATCGCAGTGCATGGACAGATACATCGGCTAATCATTTAACCAATTACTTTTTTACACAGGTATTGCCGGTAATGGAGAATGGTTATATGCGTCCACGTTACAATGGTTATCTGCATTTCCAGGATCATGCAGGCGATCCCTTGCAACATTGTTTGCTGCACGATACCGATCCGCAACAAGCACTCGATGCCATGAACAGTATTTACGAACAGAGTTTAGCTAAACAAACAGCCTTCACCGCATGATGAACTTACCCTTACAAGGAATTGTAGTGCTGGAGTTTTGCCAATATTTATCCGGCCCATCAGCTTCTTTGCGTTTGGCCGATCTTGGTGCACGTGTCATCAAAATCGAACGGCCAAAAACAGGTGATGCAGGTCGCAAACTTGCTATTAAAGATTTATGGGTTGATGATAATTCATTGTTGTTTCATACCATCAACCGCAACAAAGAAAGTTTTACTGCCGATCTGAAAAATCCGGATGACATTGCGATCATCAAAAAACTGATTACAAAAAGCGATGTGTTGATCCATAATTTCCGTCCGGATGTAATGGGCAAGAATGGACTTGATTATAATACTGTGCAGCAGATCAATCCTCGATTGATCTATGCAGAAATTTCAGGGTATGGCAAAAAAGGGCCGTGGAAAAATAAACCGGGACAGGATTTGTTGTTGCAATCAATAACAGGGTTAGCTTATACAACAGGTAATGGTACAAATGGCCCTGTGCCATTTGGTATTTCCATTGCCGATATTCTTGCAGGCTCACAATTGGTGCAAGGCATTTTAGGTGGATTGATCCGTCGTGCAAAAACCGGAACCGGCGCATTGATTGAAGTGAGTTTGCTGGAATCCTTGCTCGATTTTCAATTTGAATTATTAACCACATATTACACCAACCATCAGCAACCGCAACGGAGCAACGTGGCAAACGGTCAGCCGTTGTTGAGCGCACCGTATGGGATTTATCAAACAAAAGACAGTTATATCGCATTGGCGATGATGGATATTCATGTATTGGCCGATACGATTCATTGCAGAGCATTGAAACAGTTTTCAAAAGAAGATGGATTCGCTTTGCGTGATGAAATTAAAACGGTGTTGGTTCAACATCTGCAAGCAAAAACAACCGCTTACTGGTTGGCTGCCTTACAGGAAGCAGGATTATGGGCGATGGAAGTGTTGAACTGGGATGAAATGACCGATCATCCTGCATACAATGCATTGCAGATGGAACAAACCATTCATGCAGAAGATAAAACAATTGTCACCACAAGATGCCCTATCCGCATCAACGGTCAACGATTAACAGCAGACAAACCGGCGCCGCAGTTAGGTGAGCAGAATGAGAAGATAAGAAAAGAGTTGGAAGTTATAAGTTAGGTGTTATGCGTTACGGGTGATGTTATGAACTGATATATACTATTGACCATTCACCATTCACAATTGACAAAATGAAACTTTTAAAAGATATATTGATCATCGATTTCAGCCAGTTCCTTTCTGGACCATCAGCCGCTTTGCGTTTGGCCGATATGGGCGCAGAAGTGATCAAGATCGAACGGCCGGGCAGCGGTGATATTTGCCGTGAACTGTATGTGAGTGATGTGATGATTGAAGGCGAGTCAACGATTTTTCATGCCATCAACCGCAACAAAGAAAGCTATGCAGCCGATCTGAAAAATCCCGACGATCTGTTCAAAGTAAAACAACTCATTACAAAAGCCGATGTGGTGATGCATAATTTTCGACCCGGTGTAATGGAACGTATTGGTTTGGATTATGAAACGGTGAAACAGATCAAACCCGATGTAGTGTATGCAGAGATCACCGGTTATGGAGTGGAAGGTCCGTGGAAAGATTTGCCGGGACAGGATCTGTTGCTGCAATCTGTTTCAGGGTTAACATGGCTCAGCAACAACAACGATGAAAGTCCAACGCCGATGGGTGTGGCTGTGGTGGATATTATGGCAGGCGTACATATTGCACAGGGAATTTTGGCGGCATTATACCAAAAAGCTGTAACGGGCGAAGGTGCGTTGGTACAGGTAAGTATGCTGGAAAGTATTCTGGATTTTCAGTTTGAGGTGTTGACTTGCTATTACAACGATGGGCGACAATTACCGGTGCGTGGTGCAGTGAACAGTGCCCATGCATACATTGCGGCGCCCTATGGTATTTATAAAACAAATGATGATTACATTGCATTGGCAATGACCAATATTCCAACACTGGCCGAACTGTTGCAATGCGAACCGTTGAAACAGTTTACCAACAGCAACGATTGGTTCAGTCAGCGTGATCAGATCAAACTACTGTTGGCCGATCATTTAAAAACCAGGCCATCTGCCGTTTGGCTCAGTATTTTAGAGAAAGCAGATATCTGGTGTGCACCGGTAATGGATTACGATGGATTGGTGAAACAGGAAGGTTACCGTTCGTTAGAAATGGAAGTAACGGTGAAAACAAGTAACGGACTGTCGGTTACCACTACACGCTGTCCGATAAAAGTGGATGGCGAAGTACTTACAGCCGGCAAAGGCGCACCGCTATTGGGCGAGCACAATGCAGAAATTGATCGCAGGTTTGGAATAACGGAACAATTGCAGACAGTTATTAAATGATCATTTACAAACGATGATGCTTGCTGATACACATGTTCATATATGGGATTTTAACCGGGCAGAATATGCATGGTTAAAAGGCAACACATCTATACTCAACCGCACATACAGTATTGAAGAGCTGGAACATGAGCGAAACAGCAGCGGAGTTACAAAAGGTATTCTTGTACAGGCAGCCAATAATTTTGAGGATACTGACTGGATGTTACATGTGGCAGTAAACACAACATGGATTGCGGGTATTGTTGGTTGGTTTCCGCTTACCAATCCTGATGCTACATTAAAAGCATTGCATAATAAATACGGAAGGGAAAACTATTTCAAAGGCGTTCGGCATTTGATACATGATGAGCCTGATCCATATTGGTTGTTGCAGCCTGCAGTCATCAACAGCCTGCATATACTTGCCGATCATAATATTCCTTATGATGTAGTGGGTGTTTTGCCGGAGCATATAGAAGCTGCAATGGAAGTAGCGAACAAAGTTCCTGATCTGAAAATGGTGTTCGATCATTTGAATCAACCACCCATTGCAGCAAAAGAACAGTTTGGACGATGGGGAGAGCTGATGAAAGAAGCAGCACAGCATAAAAATTTTTATGCAAAAATTTCAGGACTGGGATTAACTGCACAACGTGGCGATGAGTGGACTGCAGAAGATATAAAACCTTATGTGGCATTTGCTATAGATAATTTTGGAGCCGATCGTTGTTTTGTTGGCGGCGATTGGCCGGTATCGTTACTGGCGGGTTCTTACAGCAACACCTTGAAAAATTACAAAGATGTTATTCATGAATTGGTAGATACAGCAGCAGCGGAAAAAATATTTTATTCCAATGCTGCAAACTTTTATTCCTTTTAAATCATCTGCGTAAGAACATGGAAGTTATTAACGGAGTTTTGTTTCATGCTGTGGGCGCTTCAAGTGCATCGCTGTGCTATACACCGCAGAAAAAAGTAAAAGGATGGAGCTGGCAAACATATTGGCTGGCACAGGCAGCTGTGTGTTGGTTCATCTTGCCATTGGTAATTGCTTACTTAACCATTCCTCAATTAGTAACCGTATTAAAAGAAGCGCCGGCGAGCGCCATGCAGCGTAGTTTTTTATTGGGCATTGCTTATGGTGTGGGCGGTACTGCCTTTGGTATTGCCATACGTTATGTAGGATTTTCATTGACCTATGCAATATCAGTAGGTATCAGTTGTGTGTTGGGTACATTATTGCCGCCATTGGTTGCCGGTACGTTGGGTGAAGTATTATCAGGCAGCGGCTCAGGTTATTTAATAAGCGGTGTAACCATGGGGGCATTTGGTATTGCTGTTTGTGGATTGGCTGGTCGCAGCAAAGAAAAAGATATTGAACAGCAGGCAAAAACAGAATCTGTTTTCTCCCTTTCAAAAGGATTGCCTTTGTGTTTACTTGCCGGTGTGTTATCTGCTTTGTATGGCTTTTCATTGAACCAGGGGCAACCTATTGCCGATGTGGCAGCAAAATATGGTGCAGGAAATTTTCAGGGCAATGTGATCTATATTTTTTCTAACACAGGTGCGTTCATCAGTACCATGATCTATTGTTTGTACCTGCATCGTAAAGAAAAAACATTTGGCGAGTATACAACAAAAGGCGAAGGCGGATTAGGGATGAACTATCTCATGTCGGTCTTAACAGGTTTGTTGTGGTATGGCCAATTTTTCTTTTATGGTTTAGGACATGTACGCATGGGGAAATTCGAATTCAGCAGTTGGGCCATTCACATGATCCTGCTGGTATTGTTAAGCGCAGTAACAGGGTTGTTACTAAAAGAATGGAAAAGCAGCAGTAACAAAACAATTCGTTTGCTGGCTGTTGCTATTGTGATATTGATTACAGCAGTATTGCTGTTAACCTACGGTAATAAATTGGGAGCAGTTGAATAAAGAGAAAGTTGAAATGACAAATCATCAAAGAGATATCGCTTCAGCACAATTGCCCATTTTCATAATAGGTGCAGGTGGAATTGTAAACGCCGCACATCTACCTGCATATATGTTAGCAGATTTTAATGTGCAGGGTATTTGTGATATTGATCCTGCAAAAGCACGGGCAACAGCTGAACGTTTTGGTATTAAACAAGTATTTGCAAGCCCGGAAGAATTGCTGAAAGAATTACCAGCAAATGCGATCATTGATATTGCAGTACCTGGTCCGGCATTGATTCCATTACTGGAACAATTACCTGATGGCGCAGCTGTGCTGTTGCAAAAACCAATGGGTGAAGATCTCGATGCAGCAAAAAAAATACTATCGATCTGCAAAGCAAAAAAACTGAATGCTGCGGTTAATTTTCAATTACGTTATGCGCCATACATTCTTGAAATGAAAAGTATGATGGCGGATGGATTGCTTGGCGACATCAACGATATTGAAGTAAACGTAAACGTATACACGCCCTGGCACCTGTGGGATTTCTTAATGGCATCGCCTCGTGTGGAAATTCTTTATCACAGTATTCATTATATCGATCTTGTGCGCCATATACTTGGCAACCCGGTATCGGTGTATGCGAAATCGACCAAGCATCCGAGTATGCCGGCACTGGCATCGGTACGCAGCAACATCATCATGGATTATGGTGATATGATCCGTGCAAATATTCTCACTAATCATTGTCATAACTACGGTACACCCAAACAACAATCATATATCAAGTTCGAAGGAACAAAAGGTGCTGTGCTCATCAACTTTGGCGCACTCATCAATTATCCACGTGGTGAAGCCGACAATTTTGAGTATGTGTTTTTGGAAGATGGAAAAGAACCACAATGGCAACAAAAGAAAATTGAAGGCAGTTGGTTTCCGCATGCATTCATTGGCAGTATGGAACAACTGATGCTGGCAGCCGCAGGTAAAATTGAAAAACCTGATAATGCTGTTGAAGATTGTATTCACACCATGGCATGTACGGAAGCGGCTTACATCAGTGGTGAAAAAGGCGGTATTAAGCCCAACGATTTAATTTGATTAACCCTGACGGCGGCTATCAGCCCCGTCGTGGTCATAGATATTTTTTATAATCCTACTTCAACCGCCGTCAGGGTTTTCAACCGCTGACGGGGTTGCAAAAAAAATTTTAAAGAAAAGATTGTAATGAAACAACAACTGGTAATTGCATTTTTATTTTTTACTCAATATTTGTTTGCACAACAAGTTGCATTCCCCGGTGCAGAAGGTTTTGGTAAATATGCAACAGGCGGAAGAGGCGGACAAGTAGTTGCAGTAACAAATGTCAACGATAGTGGCGAAGGAAGTTTCCGCTGGGCATTGGAACAATATCCCGGCGAACCGTTGACAGTAGTGTTTGCAGTATCCGGTATTATTGAACTGCAATCAAAAATTCAGATCAAACGTTCCAACTTAACCATTGCCGGACAAACAGCTCCCGGTGATGGCATCTGTTTAAAAAATCAATCACTCATTTTAAATGGTGCTTCTGCGAAAGGTAATCACGGTAATATCATTATCCGTTATATCCGTTCACGCCCCGGTGGTACATTAAAAACGGGATTGTATGGTTTTGATATGGAGAACTGTCATGATGTAATTATTGATCACTGCAGTTTCAGTTGGGCCAACGAAGAATGTGCAGCCATGTACGATACCAAAAATGTAACAGTACAATGGTGTATTGTAAGCGAAGGTTTGTATGAAGCAGGTCATCAGAAAGGACATCGTTCATACGGTGGTGTGTGGGGTGGGCAATACGCAAGCTATCATCATAATTTATTGGCGCATCTTAACAGCAGAGCAGTTCGTTTTAATGGTGCAAGAGCGCATGATACCATTGCGTTGATCGATTACAGGAATAATGTCATCTACAACTGGGGTAATGCCAATGCAGCGTATGGTGGTGAAGTAAATATTGCAGGCGGCGTATCGCAGGTAAACATCGTTAACAATTATTACAAGCCCGGCCCTGCGACTTCTTCGGAATTAAAATTTGTCAATGCATCTTATCAAAAAGAAGTGAGCAAAAGAACGGGGCAGTGGTTTGTTGATGGCAATATCATGGAAGGCGACAAGGCATTGACAAAAAGGAATGCAAACGGTGTTGATCTGAAAGCGCAAGGGTTTCCTTCACATGCAATTTCAGAAAAAGCATTTCCGGTAAATGTTGCATTGCCGGTTGAAACAGCAAAGGATGCGTATGAAAATGTTCTGCGTTATGCCGGCGCTATTTTTCCAAAACGTGATGCAACAGATGAACGTGTAGTAAATGAAGCAAGAACAGGTACTGCTGTAGGCAAAGGCGTATTTGGCAAGCCCGGAATTATTGATAGTCCGTTGGCAGTAGGTGGCTGGGCCGAATATAAATCTGCTCCCGCACCTGTTGATACAGATAAAGATGGTATGCCCGATGCATGGGAAACAAAAAAGGGATTGAACCCCAACGATGCTTCCGACAGAAACAAGACAGACGCCAGCGGATATACCATGCTGGAAATTTATTTAAACGAATTAGTGCAGGTGAAGTAACATGAGACTAAAAAAACACATACTCATACTATTTGTTTTGTGCATAGGCTTAGCTGTCAACTTGAATGCGCAAAGCCCAAGTAAGGTTGTTTATATTATTACGGAGAAAATTATAAGCCCAAGAGTAAAGTTTGGTGTAGATAAACTGAAGTATGCTTTAAAAAAATATGGGTTTGATGCCAAGCAAGTAAATGACGAAAGTTTCTTAACAAAATCGCAAGTCATTTTTATTACCTCCAAGCATAATAAAAAAACTGTAAATACTAGAATCCTTGCAAAAATGCCAAAGGAAGGATTTTCAATTCTATCAAAGGGAAAGGCAATTTTTATTGATGGTGCAGACGAATCCGGAGCATTGTATGGTTGCCTTGAATTAGCTGATAGAATTAAAGCTGCTGAAGGGTTGCCTTCTAATATTGAATTTAAAGACGCTCCGGAAATGGTATTACGTGGTGCTTGCATCGGTGTACAAAAACCTTATTACCTGCCCGGCAGAAATGTGTACGAATATCCTTACACACCTGAAACCTTTCCCTGGTTCTACGATAAAAAACTATGGATACAGTACCTCGATTCAATGCTGGCAAACCGTATGAATTCCTTGTATCTCTGGAACGGTCACCCGTTTGCATCGTTGGTGAAGCTGAAAGATTATCCCTATGCAGTGGAAGTGGATGAAGCAACATTTAAAAAGAATGAAGAGATTTATCGCTTCTTAACAACCGAAGCCGATAAGCGTGGCATCTGGGTGATACAAATGTTTTACAACATCATTGTATCAAAGCCATTTGCTGAACATCACAAGATCAAAACACAGGAACGTGAACGTCCCATCATTCCATTGATCGCCGATTATACACGGAAATCCATTGCAGCATTTGTTGAAAAATATCCTAACGTTGGTTTAATGGTTTGTTTGGGTGAAGCCATGGAAGGTGTGGGCAATGATGATATTGAATGGTTCACGAAAACAATTATCCCCGGTGTAAAAGATGGATTGAAAGCATTGAACAAAACAGAAGAGCCGCCAATCGTGTTGCGTGCACATGATACGGATGCTCCGGGAGTGATGCGTGCATCATTACCACTCTATAAAAATTTATATACCGAAGCAAAGTTCAACGGAGAAGCATTGACCTATGCACGACCAAGAGGAACATGGGCCGAGTTGCACCAGACATTAAGCAAACTCGGCAGTGTGCAGATTGAAAACGTACACATCCTTGCCAACCTTGAACCATTTCGTTATGGTTCGCCTGATTTTATTCAGCAGAGTGTGATTGGTATGCATGAAGTGATGGGTGGAAATGGGTTGCATTTATATCCGCAGGCTTCTTATTGGGATTGGCCTTACAGCGCCGATAGCGTAAAGGGAAAACGTTTATTACAAATTGAACGTGACTGGATATGGTACAGCGCATGGAGTCGTTATGCATGGAAAGCAAAGCGCAACCGTGAAGAAGAAATTATTTACTGGAGCAGGCAGCTGGCATCGAAGTTCGGTTGCAGTGAAGCGGATGGAAGAAGAATATTAACAGCGTATGAGGAGAGTGGTGAGATCGCTCCAAAGCTGTTGCGTCGTTTTGGTATTACCGATGGTAATCGTCAGACGTTAACGCTGGGCATGCTGATGACACAACTCATCAATCCGTTCCGTTATGGGTTGTTTACGTTGTTGTATGATGCAGAAGCTCCGGAAGGAGAAATGATACTGGATTATGCAGATAAAC
The DNA here is from genome assembly GCA_023428755.1 of Bacteroidota bacterium. Lineage (GTDB taxonomy): Bacteria > Bacteroidota > Bacteroidia > Chitinophagales > Chitinophagaceae > Lacibacter. The sequence continues at coordinate 207,026 of JAEYWX010000015.1, read as the reverse complement.
AGCAAAAAGGAATTAAGCATGTAGGTGAAACGCCAACACAAATTGCTTCAGAAGTTGTGTCGCACGGAAATAAAGCAGTAGTTGCTATAATGGAAGTGTCCAGGAGAGTAACAAAGAATAAAGATGAATTCAATCGTATTGTCAACGATATGTATTGCTATCGGGCAATGGCTTCACATTTCAGTTACAAAGTGCAGGCGGCAATTCAGTTGCTGAAATACAAATACAGCAGCAATGTAAAAGATCTGGAACTGGCTGTACCTATGCTGGAGAAAAGTGTGAGTGAGTACAAAGAACTGGCAGGATTAACCGCTGACACCTATCTCTATGCCAATAGTATGCAAACTTCACAACGGAAAATCCCCATGCGGGGTGTAGATGCAACCTTTAAACATTGGACTGAAATGGTGCCTGTATTTGAAACTGAGCTCAAAACCTTCAGGTATAAAATAGATTCATTAAAAAATACATCAAACACAACGGTAAAAGAACGCAAACCTTTTTTACAGGTTGATGCAAAACTGAATCATGTTCCGGTTGTATTGAACGAAGGCGCAATAGTCTTCAGTGATACAAGTTTCCGTATTAAACAATTGGCACCGGAGTTGAAAGGCATGAAAGCAGTACAGCTTTCATTCCGGCAACAGTTACGAGAACAAACTGAGATTAATTTTTATACCGATAAGCCGGTGAAAATATTAGTGGGGTACTTCAAAACCCAACGGGCTGCATTCACGACTGATACGGTATTTACAAAAGCGCCTGAACTGGAAACGAATGCAAGCGCCGATGATTATGGACAAGCAGAAATAAAAATATCGAACGCTATTGCCATTGAAGGATTGCCGCCTGTGAATATTCATACTTATTCATTTAAAGCAGGATCGCACACGCTGAAATTGCCGAGGGGAGTTTGCCTGGTGTTGGGATTTGTTGATGGCGCACAGGTAATTCCTGTGTATGATGCGATGCTGATGAGTGATGCCAAGAGTAAAAATATTGATTGGTTGTTTGAATAATTGCTCACGGATTACACGGATGTACACAGATTTTTTTCTGTGATAATCTGTGTGAGATAAAAAAGATGAATAGAATTGTTACGGTACAAGAGAGTGACACAACAAAAGCTAAATAGAAATTCAAAAGATGGTTTATAAAAAAACATATATCGCATTTGCATTAACAATCTTGTGTACTGCAATTGTTTCAGCACAAGACTTAAAATTGTGGTATAAACAACCTGCAATAAAATGGACAGAAGCATTGCCCATCGGCAACGGTCGCATTGGTGCCATGGTGTTTGGTGGTGTGGAGAACGATCGCATTCAGTTCAATGAAGAAACATTGTGGAGCGGTGCACCAAGAAATTACAGCAGACCGGGTGCATACAAATATCTCGATAGCATCAGGCAGTTATTGTTTGCTGGCAAACAAAAAGAAGCGGAAACATTGGCCGAAAAAGAATTCATGGGGTTGAAAAGTTTTGAAGCAGAACGCAGCGGATGGATCGCAAATGTTACTGCTGATAAAAAATATGCAGCTGCAAATTTTGATGATAGTCAGTGGAAGACAATGACGGTGCCGCATTGGGATGGTTGGGAAACAGTTGGCTTTGAAGCATTGGATGGTGCGGTGTGGTTACGCACCAGTTTTGTGTTGCCGGATAATTGGAAGGAAGAAGATATGGTAGTTGATTTCAACCGCATTCGTGATTGGGATTATACCTATGTAAACGGACAGTTGGTAGGCTCGCAACAAAATACAGAAGGAAGAAAATATGCCGTTGCAAAAAATCTGTTGCACAAAGGAAAAAATACAGTCGCCATTTTGGTGTTGAATTTTTCGAACAAAGGTGGTGTGTATGGTTATAAGGATACGACGATTCATACAGGCGTTTATCCGGTGAATAAAGAGAATGAAAAAATATCGTTGAATGGTCAGTGGAAATATTTTGTAGTGAATGATAATCCGCCTCCGGTTGGTACGTATCAGGCCGATTATCAACCATTCGGCGATCTGAATTTGCAGTTTGCAAACACAACAGGTTTTACTAATTACAAACGTGAACTGGATATTGCCAATGCCATTGCTGCAACATCTTATACAGTGAATGGAGTTGATTACAAACGTGAATACTTTGTATCGGCACCCAACCAGGCATTGGTCACAAGACTTTCTTCAAACAAAAGAGCAAGCATCAGTTTTACAGCATTGCTTACAAGTCCGCACAGAAGTTATACGGTTGAAAAATTAAATGCCAACACCATTGTGCTTTCGGTAAAAGTGCGAAACGGTGAATTGAAAGGCAAAAGTTATTTGCAGATAAAGACCGTTGGGGGAACTGTTTCAATTGATAAGGGACAATTGATCATTAATAATGCTGATGAGGTGTTTATTTATTTAACAGCAGGAACCAACTATAAAAACTATAAAGATATTACTGCTGATCCGTCGCAACCATGTGTTGCTGCATTAAAATCGCTGGAAGGAAAAACCTATGCGCAGGTAAAAGCAGCGCATGTTGCTGAGTATAAAAAATACTTCAATACATTCTCTATTACAATGGGCGACAGTAAAAAAGCTGCATTGCCAACCGATGAACGTTTGGCCAATTTTGCAAATGCTGATGATCCATCATTTGCAGCATTGTACACACAATACGGAAGATATTTGTTGATCTCATCTTCACGCCCCGGTACACGTCCTGCTAATTTGCAAGGCATCTGGAATGATTTAACGAATCCACCATGGGGAAGTAAGTACACAACGAACATCAATGCCGAGATGAATTACTGGCCTGCAGAGTTACTCAACTTATCGCTCATGCATGAGCCGTTATTTGATATGATCAGTGAGTTGGCAGTAACAGGAAAACAAACAGCAAAAGATCATTACAATGCGCAGGGTTGGGTATTGCATCACAACACCGATCTGTGGCGTGGCACTGCACCCATCAACGCAGCCAATCATGGTATTTGGGTAACAGGTGGTGCATGGTTGTGTCAGCATTTGTGGGAGCGTTATTTGTTTACACAGGATAAAAACTTTTTACGCAACAGGGCTTATCCCATCATGAAGGAAGCGGCATTGTTCTTTAATAGTTTTTTGGTGAAAGATCCAAAAACAGGTTATCTCATCAGCACACCATCCAACTCACCTGAGCAAGGTGGATTGGTTGCCGGGCCAACAATGGATCACCAGATCATCCGTGCTTTGTTGCAGCATGTAATTGAAGCAAGTGAAATATTGAATGTAGATGTTGTTTTGCGTGCAACGCTGAAAGAAAAATGCAAACAGATTGCACCAAACATGATCGGTAAACACGGACAGTTGCAGGAGTGGATGAAGGATGTTGATAATCCCAATAACAAGCATCGTCATATTTCGCATTTGTGGGGCATGTATCCCGGCAATGAAATCAATTACGATGAATCACCTGCTTTGATGAATGCTGCAAAACAATCACTCATTTTCCGTGGCGATGAAGCAACAGGCTGGAGCCTTGGCTGGAAGATCAACTGCTGGGCACGTTTTAAAGATGGCGAACATGCATTCAAAATGGTGAAGATGTTGTTGAGTCCGGTGAAAGGTGGCGCAGGAAGTTATCCGAATTTATTTGATGCACATCCGCCGTTCCAGATCGATGGCAACTTTGGTGGCGCTGCGGGCATTGCAGAAATGCTTGTGCAAAGTCATTCAAAGTATATTGATCTGTTGCCTGCTTTGCCTGCTGCGTTTGCAGATGGAGAAGTAAAAGGCATTTGTGTGCGTGGTGGATTTGTGATGGATATGCAATGGAGTGCAGGCAAACTGGTGAAGTTGACAGTGCGTTCTAAAACAGGCAATGATCTGAATCTGCGTTACAATGGAAAAGTGGTTACGGTTAAAACAAAAGCAAACACGGTTTATAATTTTAATGGAGAGCTTAAATAGATACGGGTTAGTTAATGATGTTTCCGGCAGCAGTATTTCAATAGAACTTCCGTTGCGTCGCACACTTGTACGTTCTTATAAACATGCAGCAACCCACCCCTTAGTCCACTCCCGGGAGGGGATAGCCGCACACAGCCCTCGCTTGTGTAAAAGTTCATTGCTCTTCGTGTTGCTTTGTGCCTTTGTGTCTTCGTGGTTCAATGTTTCTGCGCAACGCCAGGATATTTCGTTAAACGATAACTGGCTTACCGTTGCAACAAACAACGACAAGGTACTTCCTGCCAATACCTATCAAACAGCCATTACTACGGATTGGAAGAAAGTAAACATTCCGCATAACTGGGATCAGTATGAAGGCTACAGAAGATTGTTGCATGGTAACCGTCATGGCGATTCCTGGTATCGAAAAACATTTGCAACGAAACAATCAACAAGAGGCAAACGGTTCTTTTTGTTTTTTGAAGGAGTAGGCTCGTACGCCACCGTTTATCTAAACAACAAAAAAGTTGGTGAGCATATCGGCGGACGAACAACGTTTACACTGGATGTAACGGATGTCATTAAAACAGATGGAACGATCAATCAGCTGGCGGTAAGAGCTTATCATCCATCCAATATTCAAAATCTTCCCTGGCTTTGCGGTGGCTGCAGTGATGAACGTGGTTTCTCCGAAGGTTCACAACCAATGGGTATTTTTCGTCCTGTGCATTTGATTGTAACAAATGATGTACGTATTGAACCTTTTGGGGTACATGTATGGGCTGATGTGTCAGCGAAAGAAATAAAACTGAATATTGCAACCACTCTCAAAAACTATTCGCAACAAAAAAGAAATATTCTTGTTGAACACAGATTGATCGATCAAAACGGAAAAGAAATCAATAAAATCGTTCAACAACGTGCAAGTGCAGAAAAGGGAACTGTTGTTGAACATAAATCCGACATCATCAATCAGACATCAGCCATCAATCTCTGGTCAGTTGAAACTCCCTATCTCTATAAAATCATCACAACAATTAAAGAAAACAATGTTGTACTTGATAAAACGGAAACGGATTTTGGGTTCCGCACCGTTAACTGGAAAAACGCAACTAATCAATTTATATTAAACGGTAAACCTGTTTTCATCAACGGTATTGCAGAGTATGAACATTTACTGGGACAAAGTCACGCATTTAGCAAAGAACAAATTGTTTCCCGCTTTAAATGGATACAAGCTGCAGGCTTCAATGCATTTCGTGACGGGCATCAGCCGCACAATTTATTGTACGGACAGTTGTGCGATGAAAAAGGAATTCTTTGGTGGACGCAACTCTCTGCACATGTATGGTACGATACCAAAGAGTTCAGAGAAAATTTTAAACAGCTTTTGCGTGAATGGGTAATTGAACGACGCAACAGTCCATCTGTTGTGTTATGGGGTTTGCAGAATGAAAGTAAACTGCCGGAAGATTTCGCCAGGGAATGCACAGAATTGATCCGTTCACTTGATCCCACAGCATCAACACAACGATTAGTAACAACATGCAATGGTGGTAGTGGTACCGATTGGGATGTGCCGCAAAACTGGACGGGCACGTATGGCGGTAATCCTGCAACGTACGATGAAGATGTAAAGAAGCAAGTACTGATCGGTGAATATGGTGCATGGCGTACTATTGATCTGCATACAGAAGGAGGTTTTGTACAAAACGGCGTGTTGAGTGAAGATCGCATGGTGCAGTTGATGGAACAGAAAGTGCGTTTGGCAGAATCGGTTAAGGACAGCAGTGCAGGACATTTCTTTTGGTTACTTACATCGCATGATAATCCCGGTCGTGTACAAGGCGGTGAAGGTTTGCGTGAACTGGATCGTATCGGTCCGGTGAATTATAAAGGTTTGCTTACGCCATGGGAAGAACCAACGGATGCCTATTACATGTTCCGCAGCAATTATGCGGATAAGAACAAAGAGCCGATGGTGTACATCGTTTCGCATACATGGCCCAACCGTTGGATGAAGCCCGGTATCAAAGACAGCATTTATGTGTACAGCAATTGCGATGAAGTGGAATTGTTCAATGATATCAATGGCTCGTCATTAGGCAAGCGAAAGAAGAATGGTATTGGCACACATTTTCAATGGGACAAAGCGAACATTCAATACAATGTGCTGTATGCTGTTGGTTACGCAAATGGAAAAGCAGTTGCAAGAGATACGATTGTGTTGCATCATTTACAGCAATCACCCAACTTTAAACAGTTGTATGCAAATGCAAAACTTGTAACCAAACCGGCAGCAGGTTATAACTATATCTACCGCATAAATTGTGGTGGACCTGAGTATAAAGATGAAAACGGAAGCACATGGTTAGCTGATAAAGGTTTTGCCACATCATGGACAAAACAGTTTCCGGAAGTGCCGATCAACTTTGCAAGTCAGCGAAGAACATTCAGTCCCATTAAAGGAACAACTGATTGGAAACTGTTTCAAACATTCCGTTACGGTAAGGAACAATTGCAATACGAGTTGCCATTGCTCGATGGTGACTATTTAGTTGAATTGTATTTTATAGAACCCTGGTTAGGTATTGGCGGTGGCATCAATGCAAAAGGTATGCGTTTATTTGATGTAGCCATCAACGGCAAAACAGTATTAAATGATCTGGATATTTGGAATGAAGTGGGAACAAACACAGCGTTAAAGAAAACGGTGAAGGCGAATATAAAAGGCGGCAAGCTCATCATTTCATTTCCAGAAAGTAAATCCGGGCAGGCAGTTATTTCTGCTATTGCGGTTGCGTCGTTAAAGCCGGGCATTAAACCTGCTGCTTCGTCATCACTTATCAGTAATCTTTCCTGCAGTAATTGTAAAGAACAAAGCTGGTTGGATATTGGTGATAAAAATTATACCTATTCTCCAACTACGATTAGTCATTTACCTCCTAATTTATTTGGTGCGGACTGGATACGTTTTGATAACAATAAAGAAACCAACCCGGTGACTTTTACTACCAATACAGAACTGGATGTTTTTTTTGCAGTAAAAGAGAATCGTTTTTCGGGGGATGCTGAAGCTTTGAATACGCAATTAATTACTGATGGAATTGGAGGAACAGAATATAAAATATACAGGAAGCGATATGCCACGAATACAAAGGTGAGCTTAATGATCGATCCATACACGTTAGTCTTCTTTCTACCTGTAAATAAAATGCAACCCGCTTACGATTTGAAATCAATCACTCCTTATCGCACCAATGTTGCCATCGTCGGCGAAGGGGTGGTAAAAGATTCGGTGAATGGCAGGTTATGCGCTGTAGTTAAAACAAATGCAGGAGCAAACATCCAATGGCCTGTGCAAACAGGTGTAGCTGATATTTATTCTGTCACCGTAAAATATTATTACCCGAAAGAACAGGTTGTGAAAGGGAAACTGTCCTTATACGATGCAAGGGACAACAGGATGATGCAGGAAGAGGTTCAGTTTACTTTTACACGCAGCGGTAAGTGGAACCAGTTTACGGTGAACACCGGATCGCAGATCAACGCTGGTAATTATGTGGTGAAGCTGGAACTGGAGAATGGAGAACAGCTGGCGGTTTCTGGAATTGAAATACAGTAATAGTCAATGGTGAATTGTGAATGGTCAATGTTAAAAGCAAGATACTGATGAAAGGATACGTTTTGATAATGATGTTTTTTTTGCTGGGCTTTCAGCTGAATGCGCAACAACTTTCTGTTGCAAATCTTCGTTGCGAAAGCAAAACAAACCCGTTGGGTGTGGATGCTGTACAACCTAAACTCAGCTGGCAATTGCAATCCAAACAACAGGACGTTTTGCAAACAGCTTATCGCATTCTCGTTGCTGATGACGAAGCATTACTGAAAAAAAACATCGGCAATGTGTGGGATTCAAAACAAATTAAATCTTCCACATCTATACAGGTGGCTTACGCTGGCAAAGCATTGCAGTCAGCAAAAAAATATTTCTGGAAAGTGCAGGTGTGGGATAACAAAGGAAACATATCTGCATGGAGTAGTTCAGCTAGTTGGCAAATGGGTTTGCTGCAAGCAAAGGATTGGAGCAATGCAAAATGGATTGCTTATGAAAATCTGCCTGATAGTTTAAAGATCATTCCCGCTGAGCATGGCAACGGCAAAAAAGAATGGGGCAAGCGACCTGATGTGTTGCCGCTGTTCCGCAAAAGATTTACTGCAACAAAAAAGATCAAACAGGCCACTGCATTCATCTGCGGATTAGGTCAGTTTGAATTCAGCATAAACGGAAAAAAAGTAGGTGATCATTTTTTAGATCCGGGCTGGACGAAGTACAGCAAGCATGCGCAGTATGTAAGCTTTGATGTCAGCAACTATCTTAAGAACGGAGTCAATGCGATCGGCGTCATGCTTGGCAATGGTTTCTATTATATTCCCGGTGAGCGTTATCGTAAGATGACGGGTGCTTATGGCTATCCGAAAATGATCGCAAAGATCATTGTTGAGTATGCTGATGGAACTTCATCGACGATCATCAGCGATGAAAGTTGGAAAACATCTCCTTCGCCAATAACGTATTCTAGTTTGTATGGCGGCGAAAATTATGATGCAAGGCTGGAACAAAAAGGATGGAACGAAGCAGGCTTTAATGACAACAGCTGGAAGAAAGTGGTGATAGCCGAACCGCATGTACTGGTAGCACAAACTGCACCGCCTGTGAAAGTGATGCAGCAGTTCAAACCGATCAGCACAAAAGAAATTAAAAACACTTTGTGGATGTATGATATGGGACAAAACATGTCGGGCATTCCACAGGTGATAGTAAAAGGAAAACGTGGCGATACCGTTCGCATCACACCAGCTGAATTATTGAAAGAAGATGGAACAGCCAATCAAAAGGCAACAGGCAGTGCAAGTTATTATCAATACATTTTAAAAGGTGAAGGAGAGGAAACATGGCATCCACGCTTTACTTATTATGGTTTCCGTTATGTACAGGTTGATGTCTTGCCTGCAGGAAACAATGCAACAGCTGATCAAACAAAGATCATTTCCGTTAATGCATTGCATACAAGAAACAGTGCTGATGATGCAGGTTCGTTCAGTTGTTCGAACGAATTGTTCAATCAAACAAACAGTCTTATCAAATGGGCCATCAACAGCAATATGCAGAGTGTGTTCACCGATTGTCCGCATCGTGAACGTTTGGGCTGGCAGGAGCAATTGCATTTGATGGGCACAGCGTTGCAATACAATTATGATATTCATGCTTTGGCTAAAAAGATCACTGCTGATATACGTGCAGAACAAAATACAAATGGTCTGGTTCCTTCAACCATTCCCGAATACACCGAAATGCATTTTGCGGATGGTTATTTCCGTGATTCGCCAGAGTGGGGTAGCAATGCTATTTTGTTTCCCTGGTATTTGTATCAATGGTATGGCGATAAAGAAGAGTTGAAGACGAACTATACAACCATGCAGCGTTACATGGATCATCTGCGCAGCAAAGACAGCAGCTATTTGCTGATGTATGGTTTGAGTGATTGGTATGATCTAGGCCCTAACCGTCCGAGCTTTTCTCAACTGACACCAATGGGATTAACAGCAACCGCTTATTACTATCATGATCTCGTGGTGATGAATAAAATTGCAACATTGCTTGGCAAGAAAAAAGATGCACTGTATTACGAAGCATGGGCCGATTCGGTGAAGCAGGCATTCAACAACATGTATTTTCATCCTGACACAAAACAATATGGTAGTGGGAGTCAAACGTCGAATGCAATGGCAGTGAGTTTTGGTTTGGTGAATGAAAAAGATAAAGCGGCAGTAGTTGAAAACATCGTGAAAGATATTCAGCAACGGAATTATGCATTAACCAGTGGTGATATCGGATTTCATCATTTGCTGAAAGTGCTGAATGATGCCGGTCGCAGTGATGTGATTTATAAAATGAATAACCGCAATGATGTGCCAGGTTATGGTTACCAGATCGCCAAAGGCGCAACTGCATTAACCGAATCATGGCTGGCTGCACCGATTGTGAGCAATAACCATTTCATGCTCGGGCATTTAATGGAATGGTTTTATACCGGTCTTGCAGGTATTCAGCAAACAGAAAATTCCATTGCCTATAAAGAAGTAATGATCATGCCCGAAGTGGTGGGAGATGTAACCCATGCCAAAGCAAGTTTTCAATCGCCCTATGGATTAATTAAAAGTGAGTGGGCAAAGTCAGCAACTGCCTTTAACTTGCAGCTGCAAATACCTGCCAACAGTACAGCTGTGGTTTATGTTCCTGCAACGCAGGGTCAAACTGTGTTGATGAATGGAAAGAAAGCAACTGTTGTATATGAAGATGGTAGAGCAGTGGTGAAGATTGGATCAGGTAAATATGAATTTAGTGTGGCAAATAATTAATAAAAGATTTTATGAAAGCATTAGTGTGTCAGCAACCGGGTTCATTTGAATATGTAGAAAAAGAATCACCTGCCATTCAACCCGGTCGTGCCATTTTAAAAGTAAAACGCATTGGTATTTGCGGAACCGATCTGCATGCCTTTGAAGGAACGCAACCTTACTTCGCTTATCCACGTGTGCTTGGTCATGAGTTGGGTTGCGAAATTGTACAGGTAGATGCTGATGCAGGTTTTGAAGTGGGCGAACGTGTAACACTTATTCCTTATTTCAACTGTGGCGAATGTATTGCTTGTCGCAATGGTTTGCCCAACTGTTGTGCAGCCATCAATGTATTTGGTGTGCATGTGGATGGTGGTATGATGGAATATATTTCTGTTCCTACATCTGCATTGCTGCATGGTGGCGATATGAGTTTTGATGAACTGGCATTGGTTGAACCGTTGGCGATTGGCGCACATGGTATCCGCAGGGCAGGTGTACGTGCAGGTGAATTTGTATTGGTGATTGGCGCAGGCCCCATCGGGTTAGGTATTATGGAATTTGGTCGCATTGCAGGTGGACAAGTAATTGCAATGGATGTAAATGATACACGTTTAAATTTCTGCAAGGATAAACTGAAAGTGCAGCATACCATTAATCCATTGAATGAAGATGTGATGCAGCGCTTGAAAGAAATTACCAATGGCGATATGCCAACAGTAGTAATTGATGCAACCGGAAATCAAAAGGCAATCAACAGCGCATTCCTGTACATGGCGCATGGCGCACGGTATGTTCTGGTGGGTTTACAGAAAGGAGAATTGATTGTTGCACATCCTGAATTTCATAAACGTGAAGCAACACTCATGAGCAGCCGTAATGCTACGCAGGAAGATTTTGATCATGTGATGATGTGCATGCGTAATAAAATGGTTGATCCTTCAACTTACATTACGCATCGTGTGCAGTTTGATGATGTGAAAGATAATTTCAAAAGCTGGCTCGATCCAAAGAATGGTGTGATTAAAGCAATGGTTGAATTGTAAGTTTGAACCACGATCGCACAAAAGCAGAAAGTTACACAAAGAGAAACCTCGTCAGACGTCCTCGTCGGACGGAACAAGAAGTGAAGCAAGGATTGAACTGTAACTTTGCCGCAATTATTTATCAGCACAACTACGATTATGCAATACAGAACATTAGGTAAAACAGGATTTAATATTTCAGCCATCAGTCTTGGTACATGGCAGGTAGGCGGTAAGTGGGGCAGTGCATTTGATGAAAAAAATGCAGATGCGATTTTGAATACAGCTGTTGACAATGGTGTCAACTTTATTGATACTGCCGATGTGTACAGCGATGGTGAAAGTGAAAAAGCGATCGGTCGTTTTCTGAAAACAAGAAAAGAAAAATTATTTGTTGCAACAAAGTGTGGCCGACAAATTCAACCGCATGTGAACGAAGGTTATGCGCCTGCGGTATTAAGAAAGTATGTGGAAGACAGTTTGAAACGTTTGCAGGTTGAAACACTTGATCTGATTCAGCTGCATTGTCCGCCTACAGCAGTTTTTTATCGTCCCGAAATATTTGGTCTGTTTGATGATTTGAAGAAAGAAGGAAAGATTCAGCACCTTGGTGTAAGCGTGGAGAAAGTGGAAGAAGCATTAAAGGCAATTGAGTTTGATAATGTAACAACGGTGCAGATCATCTTCAATCTATTTCGTCAGCGACCTGCAGAATTATTTTTTGAACAGGCGAAGAAGAAAAATATCGGCGTGATCGTTCGAGTGCCATTGGCAAGTGGATTGTTAACCGGTAATTATTCAGCTCAAACAGTTTTTGAAAGCGGCGATCATCGCCAGTTCAATCGTAATGGCGAAGCGTTTGATAAAGGCGAAACCTTTTCTGGTATTGATTACGCAACAGGTTTGCAGGCTGTGGAAGAATTGAAACAGATTGTTCCTGCAGGTAAAACTTTATCGGCACTTGCGCTGAAATGGATATTGGATTTTGATGCAGTGAGTACAGTTATTCCCGGTGCTTCAAAACCTGAACAGGTAACACGCAACCTCGAAGCATTGAATGAAGAATCGCTAAGTGCTGATCAGTTGCAACAGGTGCAGGCGGTTTATGAAAAGTATATCAAAGCATCGGTGTATCATTTGTGGTAGGATAAACCAATGCCACGGAAACACGGATTATACGGGATGCTTTCTGCCTTCCCGTCTTACCGGCGAAAAAAATAAAATGAAGTTGAAAAAAAATACTGTAGTCGTTATTGCATTCCTGTTGTTGAGTGTTATTTCATCAGCGCAGGTTCGTTCGGTTGTTGATTTCAACAAAGGCTGGAAATTTTTTTTAGGGAATGATAGTCTTGCAATCAATGCCAACTATAACGATTCCAAATGGAGAAGTTTAAACCTACCGCACGACTGGAGTATTGAAAGTAATTTTTCCTCTTCATTTCCTGCAACCAACCAGGGCGGTGCATTGCCCGGTGGTATTGGCTGGTATCGTAAAACATTTTCGGTGCCGGCATCTTCGTCAAATAAAATCACACGAATCGAATTTGATGGCATTTACAAGAATAGTGAAGTATGGATCAACGGACATTACTTAGGTAAACGACCTTACGGTTACATCAACTTCTCGTATGATCTAACGCCCCATCTGCAATACGGAAAGCAAAATGTAATTGCCGTAAAAGTTGATAACAGCCTGCAGCCCGATTCAAGATGGTACAGCGGCAGTGGTATTTATAGGGATGTGAAATTGGTAACAACAGGGGAGTTTAGATTCGATGAGAAAAGCTTATTTATTACAACGCCGGTTGTAACAAATAAATCAGCAACAGTAAATATAGAAGGACTGTTTCGTACACCAATTGCCCATTACCTTAAATTGAAGCTTAGGCTTTCTGTTTTAGCAAATGACAAATCAGTAGTTGCTTCAAAAATAGTTGACGCAGGAAATGTAAATGAGACGGGAGGGATTGATGCAAATATTGAAATTGGAAATCCAAAATTGTGGAGTGTTTCAACTCCTAACTTATATACGTTAAAAATCGAGTTGTTAAGTCTTAAGAATATTGTTTTAGATAGTTGGATGAATACTTTCGGCATCCGTTCTTTCCGCTTCGATGCTGCTAATGGTTTCTTTCTTAATAATCAACCCTTGAAAATTCAAGGCGTTTGTATGCACCACGATCTGGGTGCATTGGGTGCAGCTTATAATCAGGCAGCAGCAAAACGTCAGTTGAAAATATTGAAAGAGATGGGCGTAAATGCTATTCGCTTCTCACATAATCCACCTGCAGCAGCTATTCTTGATCTCTGCGATGAAATGGGTTTTCTCGTACAAGTGGAAGCATTCGACATGTGGAAGAAAAAGAAAAACAAATTCGATTACAATCTCTACTTCGATGAATGGCATGCACGTGATATACAGGCGATGGTGCTGCGTGACCGTAACCATCCTTCTGTTTTTATGTGGAGCATCGGTAACGAAATACGGGAGCAGTTCGACAGCACCGGTACAACCATCGGTAAACGTTTGGTTGAATTGGTGAAAGCAATTGATACCACACGACCTGTTACCTGCGCACTCACCGAAAACTTCCCGGAGAAAAACTTTATCTGGAAATCGGGTGCATTGGATGTACTCGGCTTCAACTATAAGCTGTACGATTATGCTGATTTGCCGAAACGTTTTCCCGGTCAATCATTTGTAGCAACAGAAACCGCATCTGCATTAGCAACACGTGGCTCGTACGATATGCCCAGCGATAGTAACCGTCTCTGGCCGCCCGATGGTAAAACGCCAACGGTGAAAGGCAATGCAGATAGGAGTGTTTCCGCCTATGATCATGTGTATGCTTACTGGGGTTCTTCGCATGAAGCGGCATTGCTGGCAGTAAACAAATACAAATTCATGTCGGGCATGTTTGTATGGAGTGGTTTCGATTTTATTGGCGAACCTGTGCCGTATGCTTGGCCTGCACGCAGTTCATATTATGGTATTGTTGACCTTGCAGGTTTTCCGAAAGATGTGTATTATCTCTACCAAAGCGAATGGACAACAAAACCCGTACTGCACATTTTTCCGCATTGGAACTGGAACAAAGGCGATACCGTTGATGTGTGGGCTTATTACAACAATGCCGATGAAGTGGAATTGTTTTTAAACGGCAAATCGTTAGGCAGCAAATCGAAAACAACGGATGTCTTACATGTAATGTGGCGTGTGCCTTACCAACCGGGCGTGTTAAAAGCAATATCAAAGAAGAACGGAAAAATTATACTTACCAAAGAGATCAGAACGGCCGGCGCAACTGCAAAGATTCTATTAAAAGCCGACAGATTAAAAATCAAAGCCAATGGAACAGATATGTCTTTTATTACCGTAAAGCTGGTAGATAAAGATGGAAATCCTGTACCAAACAACGACAGGCAACTTAGTTTTACCGTTTCCGGAGTTGGTTTTTTAGCAGGTACGGATAATGGTTTTCCTGCCGACAGTGTTTCGTTGAAAAGTCCGCAAAGAAAGAGCTGGAAAGGGATGGCAGTGGGCATCGTACAATCCTCCGGAAAAAAGGGAAATATCACAGTTATTGTAAAATCGGCAGGATTAAAGGATGCGGTTTTAACGCTCGGAACAGAGTAAAAATAGCCTTAAAGAGCGTTTCGGGAACGTTTCCGTAACTTTTTGCTCAATAGTAAAATCTTCCATCTTTATAGCAAAACCTTACATTTTTACGGCTTGCGGTCAATGTACCTTTAGTTCGTGAATGTGATAAGTGGTTTCATCCATTCGTCCATTCAAAAAACGATTAAATGCTGTAGAAATGAAAAGAAAATTGCTTGCATATAATTTTCCCGCCTCGCAAAATTTTTGCAAGAGTCTTATTTCATCCATTCATCTTTTTTATAGTTACAGGGTATTAAGCCTGTTCATTGCATTTGCGGTTACTGCATCAGGAATGGCACAGCAAACTCCTGCAGATGCGGAAGCAGCTTACCTAAAAGTTATTACCGAGCGATCAGCCAAAATTGTAAATACACTTTCAATTACAGATTCGGCAAAATATAAAGAGGTACTTGGCCTTCTTGTTAATCAATACAGAGGCATCAATACCATACACGAAGAAACTAAACTCGCTTTAGCAGCAATCAAACAGCAATCAATCACCGCTCAGGAATCTGCTCTTCAGGTACAAAAGCAGGAAGAGAAAAAAACGGCGCAGCTTCAGCAACTGCACTCGTCTTTTCTTGCCGGGTTACAGAACTATCTTACTGAAGAGCAGATTGAGCTGGTGAAAGATGGCATGACGTACAGTGTGCTGAAAGTAACTTACACTGCGTACAACGACATGATCCCCACCCTCACCGAAGAACAAAAAAAGAAAATTTACGATTGGTTGATCGAAGCAAGAGAACTGGCCATGGATGGAGAATCGTCCGATAAAAAACATGCCATCTTCGGAAAATACAAAGGCCGTATCAACAATTATCTGTCTGCCGCCGGTTACGATCTTATCAAAGAACGTGAAGAGTGGCAAAAACGAATTAAGGCAAAACAAGAATCGTCAAAATAAACAACTACTGTATTATTATTCAACCCCCAAAGCAAAATGCCATATAACATGAAGTATTTGCGACAACCAAAACTGCTGTTACTGACTGTATTCTCCTTACTTACAGTAACATTATTTGCACAGGAAGTTACTGTTTCCGGTAAGGTAACAAACAAAGAAACCGGAGAGCCACTGGAAGGAGTGAGCGTGAAGGTGAAAAATTCTACTATTGGTACCACTACTGCCAAGGATGGCAGCTTTACCATCAAAGCTCCTTCGGCCGAGTCTGTTTTATCATTCACCTCAGTAGGGTTTACCGTTTTTGAAATTAAAGCGGGCAACGGCGGACTGGTACTTACCATTCCAATGGCTACAGCTGAGACAGATCTGGATGAGGTTGTGGTAGTAGGTTACAGTACCCAGCGAAAAAACCAGGTAACCAGCGCTATTGCTGTAGTAAAGGCAGCCGATATCCAGGATATACCTACGCCTAATATTGCGGGTGCATTACGTGGGCGAGTTGCGGGTTTAAGTGTAAGCCAGGCATCAGGAAGGCCGGGTGCAGGTATCACATTAAATATTCGTAATGCTGCTACTTCTGAAACTGCGCAGCTGTTAGGTGTAACAGATGAGCCTTTGTATGTTATCGATAATATCACAGTAACAAAAGAGGCCTTCGATAATCTGGATCCTTCAATGGTTGAAGATATTACCATCTTAAAAGATGCATCTGCAGCTATTTATGGTGCAGCCGGTGCAAAAGGTGTTGTGTTGATTACTACAAAACGTGGAAAGGTGGGCAAGCCCCGTTTAAGTTACAATGGTTATTTTGGTATTTCCGATGCTACACGCAGACCGGAAATGATGTCGGCATTTGAGCATGCAACATTGTTGAACGATGCGTACAGGATCAGCAATGCTCCGTTGAGTAATTTTTTCACGAACGATCAATTGAATTATCTCAAAGGGTTGAATTATAAAACATGGTTCGATCAGATATGGCAGTCTTCCTACATGCAGCGCCATAATCTGAATTTTTCGGGCGGAAGCGATAAGATCACCTTTTTTGCCGGTGGTGCCTATCAAAATGAGAATGGTAACTACGCAGGCATCAAACATGATAAATATAGTTTCAGAACGGGAGTGGTTGCCAATATTGCAAAGGGTTTTAAAGCTGATGTTAATTTCAACGTTGATCACAGAGTAAGATATAGCAAGAACCCAACTTCAGAAAATGATCAGGCGTTTATTGAAGCCATGACGCAGGTTCCACGTTGGGTGCCTTCACAAATTGATGGTAAGTATGTAAATATCGGAGGTTCAAATCCCAATCCATTGGCAGCCATTGAATCCGGTTATTACAACAGTAACAAAAGCGGTGGCTACAGAATTAATACGGCTTTGAGTTATGAGTTTTCCGGAATTCTGAAAGGGCTTGTTGCAAGAATGCAGGTTTCACAGGCAACTACTACCGGCTCATCAACTACCTACAGACCTCCTTATACATTGTACGATTTTAATCGGTTTGGTCCGGGTAATGCGTTGTATCTCGATTCTGTTGTAACAACAACAGTGATCAATGCCGGCAACAATTCAACCTACGAGCCAAGTTTGAGCAAAACAAATAGTTATCAGGGATTCTTTACCCTTCAATACAATAAATCAATTGCAAACCACAGTATCTCTGTTTTATTAGGTGGTGAGCAATCGGCAAGCAACAGTGAATCTGTTGGCGTAAGATGGCTTACACAAATTTTACCGGGCCTTGATGACTATTGGGCATTTGACCAATCGGCTGTTACACCTTCAAGAGCTATTGGAAACAGTGTAAAACGTTCTTTTTTTGGTCGTTTAAATTATAACTACTTTGGAAAGTACACGATTGACGCTGTTACGAGGTATGATGCTTCTTCGAATTTTGCTACCGGAAATATTTGGGGCGTTTTCCCGAGTGTAGGTCTTGGCTGGGTAGTGAGCCGTGAAAATTTCTTCAAAAAGAATGTAGACTTTATCAACTATCTGAAATTAAGAGTGAGCTATGGTATTGTTGGTGACGATCGTGTTGCAGAAAGATTGTGGCAGGAGCGATACAGAGTAGATGTTTCAGGATACTTATACAACAATACACTGCAAGGTGGTTTAAATCCGGAGCGTATTCCCAATCCAAATATTACCTGGGAGAAAAAGAGAGCGATCAATGCCGGTATTGAAATGTCATTGTTGAGAGATAAACTTACACTGGGTGTTGACTTCTTCCAGAATTTCAGCTACGATGCATTTGATAAAGGAGCCGACCAGGCATTTCCAATGTATGCCGGCTTTTCAGCACCGGTGTTAAATTACATGGAGCGTTACAACTGGGGTTCAGAGTTTACGATCGGTTATCGTGATAATCTTACAAAAGATATCCGTTTCAGTGCCAGCATGAACTTTGGATTTGGTAATTCAGTTATCAGCCGCATGCTCTATAATCCGTTCCAGTTATTTGAAACATCTCCTCCTGATTGGCAGGTGCAATTCGGAACCGATCCACGCCGCTACAATACAGGTAACTGGGGTTTGAAATCGTTGGGAATGTTCCGTACGCAAGAGCAGCTTGATGCATTCCTTGCAAAAACACCGGGGTATTTAATTAACAACAAAATACCACAGGTTGGCTGGCTGTATTTTGAAGATACAAATGGCGATGGCGTAATCACCGACAGAGATATGGTGCCGATGTTTGATCGTACAGATGCAAAATTTGCAACCAGCATGCAGTTGTCTGTATCTTATAAGTCACTAACATTAAAAGCAAACCTGATAGGACGTTTTGGTGGCAAAGTATTCTACGATTCAAAAGCAAGAGAAGTTGCTTCACTTTCGGCAAATGCACCAACATTCTGGAAAGATCGATGGACGCCTGAAAATCCGAATGGTAAATTCCCTCGCTTTGATGATGAGTCAATTGCACGTGGCTGGGAGTCAGATTTCTGGGCTGTTGATGGAACAATGATCCGTGTGAATGATATGACCTTAAGTTATGCACTGCCCAAAAATGTACTCGATCGTATTGGGATGAGTGATGTACGGGTATTGCTTACAGGTAACAACCTTTGGGTATTAAAAAATCCATTGAAGTACAAGGATCCTTATTCATCATACATCTACGACTATCCAACTGTAAGAACAATCTCAGTGGGTTTAAGTTTAGGTCTGTGATTTATCATCAAAAAAAAGTAAACAATGAACAAGAACACATATATAAAAATTGGTTTCATAGCACTTCTTCCGCTGTTTTTTGCGGCCTGTGCTAAAAAGGATAGTTTCTTTCAGTTGCGTGACAGAGGAGGGATCGATGCTGCCATCTGGGACAATGAAGGGGCAATTCAATATCATCTGAATGAAGCATACGATGTAATTATGCCCGCATTTGCCTACGAGTATGTGATCAATAACTTTGAGATTCACTTGGCAAGTGACGAAAATTACTGGTCGGCTACAAACGGAAATGCAAGAAAAACAATTGGTGTAAATGGTACACTGGCAGCAAACGATATCAGATATGTTGCTAATAAATACCAGGGAGCGAATATGGGCGATAACCGGTACTTTGATGTAGCACGTTGTAACAGTGCCATTAAGTTTATTCCTGAAGGCAAAGTTCTTTCGGCCGAAGCAAAAAGAAAATTTTTGGGTCAGTACTATGCGTTAAGAGGAATGGTGTATTTAGGACTGGCTAAAACTTATGGTGGTATGCCGCTGGTACTCGAACCGCAGGATCCCAGTAACCTCACTGTTTCGGGCAGAGCAAAAGCAAAAGAAATGTTTGAACAGATCGTGAAAGATTTTGATTCTGCAATGGTTCATCTTAATGGCGTTGTATGGAATGATGGAACAGAACGTGGAAAGCTTGATAGAACTGCAGCAGCAGCATTAAAAGCGAAAGCGTTGCTGTACTGGGCAAGCCCTCAGTTTAATCCGGCCAATGAAGCATCACGCTGGCAGGCTGCTTTCGATGCAAGCAAAGAAGCATATGAAATTGCCTTAGCCAATGGTAAAAAGCTAATGAACGATTATGGCTCAATCTTTCAAATTGAGGGAACTGCAAACACAGAAGCAATTATTGTACGTTCTTATTCAAGTTCGGTAGCAAAACGTGGTCATGGTGTAGAAGCACGTATCAGACCCTTATCTGAAGGAGGATCTCCAACAGATGTATACTATGCAAGCCAGCTATTGTTAAATGCTTACACCATGAAAGATGGTACCCCAATTACGGCTACTGGGAGTGGTTACGATGCAGTACTGTTTTGGAAAGACAGAGATCCTCGTTTTGATG
Organism: Bacteroidota bacterium; assembly: GCA_023428755.1. Classification (GTDB taxonomy): domain Bacteria; phylum Bacteroidota; class Bacteroidia; order Chitinophagales; family Chitinophagaceae; genus Lacibacter. The sequence goes on along the minus strand of JAEYWX010000015.1, from coordinate 186,819 downwards.
CTACGATTGCATACAATGGCAGCACATGGAAACTAAGTGGCATTAACGGACGTAAACAGTGGACCTATAATAATGCGATTGGTGAAACAGGCAACAGAGGAGTGTATTGTAAGAAATTCTCCAGTCCTGATCTGTCAAAAGAAGCTGTTCGTTACAGCAATGATTTTGGTGGAAGTGGAATGGATTGGATTGAATTGCGCCTGGCAGAAGTGATGTTGGATTATGCAGAAGCGGCGAATGAAAGTGGAAATATGACTGTAGCAAAAGATATGGTTCGCTTGATTCGCCAACGGGCAGGAATGGTTGCAGGCGCTAATGATTATGGTTTAAGTTTGGCAACTTCTGTAAGCGAAATGCGTGACCTGATCCTTAACGAAAGAATGGTGGAATTAAGTTTTGAAGGAAAACGGAACGACGATTTAAGAAGAACAAGACGCTTCCATTTATTATCTGGTCCGTTGCAGGGCTTACAGGTAACCTTACGTCAAACTGCGTATAAAAATCAATTGGAAGCTATCGTAAATTCGGTAACCGGAGAACGATACAGAGATCAGCTGGATATGAATAACAGAGATACAGTAAGCAAGTATTTTGCGTATTCATTTGTTTCTCCCGGTGGCACAACAGGGTTTAATGTTCCTGAAACGTACTATTTCTACTCATTATCAAATCAATTCCTGTTTTCAACTCCGTTACTTGAACAAACGATCGGATGGGATGGAGGAGCGTTTGATCCATTGGCAAATTGATCTTTAATTCATTGAAATTATTATTATATGAAACATTCAAATAACAGGTTGCTTATTTTATTGCTGATGGTCGTACTGACCGGATCATTGTCATGCAAAAAAGAAGTTCCGAACATTTTCAACATGTTTGATGTTACGCTCGACTTAAATAAAAACAGTCCCTTCAGTGTAACTGAAAATCAAACCGTAGAAGAAGGTGATAGTCTTTATTTTGATTTTACCATCAAGTCGCCCACAAAGGATATGCACCAGGTTGCTATTTTCCAGGTAGGTTCAGCATTGCCATTTTTACGGATCAACCTTACAAAGGACGAACGCAGAAACTACTCGGGGGTTTTTAAAACAGCGGCTAATGCAAATGCAACACCCAACTTCAAAGACGGTACGAATACCTTCAGAATTTGGGCATACGATCAGCAGGGTGTTTACCTGGGCGATGGATATAAAACAATTACAGTAAATGTAACGCCGAAATATACACTTATCCCGAACAGAGTAGTTTACTTCCCGGATGTAGACAGTGCCAACGGAAGTGCCAACAGTTACCTGTCGTTGGCTGATGGAAAAACGTTCAATTATCAAAATGGAGCTGCAAATTCAGCTGGTATCGATCTGGCGATTTTCAGAACCGTTACTGTTTCAGGCGGCAACACTACCTACGGTTTCCGTTTGTTTTCACCAAGTGCAAGCCCGCTGCCTTACAATGCATTTGATCTGTCTTCATGGACAAAAAGAGAAACAAAGTTTGCAGCGCCACATAATAACCAGGCAACTCAATTTGTGCGTTCACAGTTAACTAGTGGTGCAGCGTTAAGAGCATATGCAATTGGCAGAAAGCCCACACTCACTTCTATAACAAGTAATATTGCAGTGAATAGTGTAATAGCATTTGTTACACCCGAAGGAAAGTACGGTGCTATTTTGATCAATAACATTGAGCATAACGGCGACAAACCTTTTGTGGATGTAAGCATTAAAATTGAAAAGTAGTTCTTTAGCGATAGATTGATCCGATTACTGAAACCACTGCATATTTTCACAAGAGATTTCTGCTTTTGATAATCTGCAGTGTTTTTTTTGATAGATTTTTAAGTTTGCAGGTATTGATGCCGCTGTAAGATATATTCGTTCATTATTAAATTAATTCGATTCATGGTTTATTCTAAATTGCTTTTATTGGTAAGTGTTAATTTTTTGTTTCTTACAGCAAATGCACAGTATCCTTCTATTCCGCCTGATGTACAGCATACATCCGATTCATTAATGCGTGCAGCCAATGCTCATTCCGATTCTGCATGGAAAGTTGCATGGCCCATCATCCGGCAGCAGGCAAAGGAAGGCAAGCCTTATATTCCATGGGCTTCACGTGTAGATGAGCTGCCGCAATCGGACATTCTTGCTTTCCCCGGTGCAGAAGGCGGCGGACGTTACAGCTTTGGTGGCCGAGGTGGTAAAGTGTATGTGGTAACAAATTTAAATGATGATGGTCCGGGTAGTTTACGCTGGGCTTGTGAGCAGGGTGGAGCAAGAATCATTGTGTTCAATGTGGCAGGTATCATTCGTTTGCAAACACCGTTGATCATTCGTGCGCCTTACATTACCATTGCAGGTCAAACAGCACCTGGCGATGGTGTATGTATTGCAGGTGAAAGTGTGTGGATCAATACGCATGATGTGGTTATCCGTTACATGCGTTTCCGTCGTGGTGAAACTTGGGTGGGACGTAGAGATGATGCCATTGGTGGTAATCCAATTGGTAATATTATGATCGATCATGTGAGCGCAAGCTGGGGCCTGGATGAAAACATGAGTATGTATCGCCACATGTATAACGACAGTACGGGTAAGATCGAAGATAAATTCGGCACCGTAAATATTACTATTCAAAACTCAATTTTCAGTGAAGCATTAGATACATGGAACCACGCATTCGGCAGCACATTGGGTGGAGAGAACTGCACGTTCATGCGCAACCTGTGGGCAGGCAATGCTGGGCGTAATCCATCAGTTGGTTGGAATGGTGTATTCAATTTCGTGAACAACGTTGTGTTTAATTGGGTGCACCGCAGTATTGATGGTGGCGATTACCGTGCGCAGTTCAATATCATCAACAATTATTTTAAACCGGGACCTGCCACTCCCAAGAATACACCGGTTGGACATCGGATATTAAAACCTGAAAGCGGAAGAAGCAAACTCAAAGAAAAATATTACGGTCGTTCTTATGTGAATGGAAACATTATGGAAGGTTATCCGGAAATTACAAAAGATAACTGGAATGGTGGTGTGCAGGTAGAGGATGAAAAAAATGCAGGCGAATACAAAGCATTTATGAAAGTTAATAAGCCATTAATTATGACACCGGTAACGATTGTACCTGCAGAGGAAGCAAGGAAATATGTGTTGGCCAATGCCGGTGCAACCTTGCCGAAGCGTGATGCTGTGGATGCTCGTATTGTGAAACAGGTGGCAACCGGTAAAGTGGAAGTTGATCCGAATGTGAAGTTGCCCGAAACACAATTCAAGCACCGTCGCTTACCGATTGATTCTTATAAGATCGGTATCATTACCGATCCTTCGCAGGTAGGTGGCTATCCTGAATACAAGGGAACACCTTATAAAGACAGTGATAATGATGGGATACCGGATGCATACGAATTGAAAGTAGGATTGAATCCGAAAGATGCAGCAGATGCAGCTAAGATTGCAAAGAACGGTTACAGCAATATTGAAAATTATCTTAACAGCGTGGTGAATGTAAAGAATGTAAAGCCGGTTGTGGCAGCAGTGAAGAAATAAAGATTCGGCAGTACATACTGTTTTTGTATCTTATAATCAGTTTTGAACGAAATGAACGTGAAAATAAAAACAGTATATCGTCTTTTAATTTTAATCAGTCTTATAACAGGTCAACAGGCTTTACTTGCACAAAAGCAGGCAAAGCCTGTTCCTCCTTTATACAGTGAGAAAGGGAAACTGGTTTATACTGCAGATGCGCAGGGAAATCGTATTCCTGATTTTTCGTATTGCGGTTACAAAGCATCGGAACAACCGATCCCGGATGTTGCTGTAAAAGTGGTGGTACCTGGTGCAAAAGGTGATGCTACACTCCGCATTCAATCGGCATTGGATTATGTGGCTTCGTTACCAGCTGATGCAAATGGTTTTCGTGGAGCGGTGTTGTTGCAGAAAGGAACGTATCAAGTGTTTGGACAATTACGCATTACAGCATCAGGCGTGGTATTGCGTGGAAGCGGTATTAACACAACAACCATTGTTGGTGCAGGAACAGGACGTTTGGCGTTAATTAAAATTGTTGGAAAGAATACAATTGCAAATGAACAAACTGAGCTAAAAATTACCGATGCTTATGTGCCGGTAAATGCAATGAGTTTTCATGTTGATCAATCGGTCAACCTGAAAGATCATTCAAATAAAATTATTATCCGTCGCCCATCAACAGCAAACTGGATACAATTACTCGGCACCGATCATTTTGGCGGTGGTATTACTGCATTAGGTTGGAAGCCGGGAGAACGGGATGTGTTGATGGATCGTACCATTACTAAAATTGAAGGCAATACAGTTTTCATTGATGCACCGATTACAACTGCATTGGATACAACTTATGGTGGAGCAACAATTTCTTTTTACAATAATGATGGTCGCATAAATAATTGCGGAGTTGAGAATATTAAACTGATTTCTACGTACGATAAAGCAAATCCAAAAGATGAAGATCATCGTTGGAATGCCATCAATCTTGAAAATGCAGAAGATTGCTGGGTGCGTCAAATCACGTTTCAACATTTTGCTGGAAGTGCAGTGAGTGTATTGGAAACTTCAAAACGTATTACGGTTGAAGATTGTATTTCCCTTGCTCCTGTTTCGGAAATTGGCGGTCAACGTCGGTATACGTTTTTAACCACCGGACAGCAAATCTTGTTTCAGCGTTGTTATGCTGAAAATGGTTATCATGATTTTGCTGTTGGTTTTTGTGCTGCCGGTCCGAATGCATTTGTACAATGCGAATCTATTCTTCCATTTAGTTTTAGTGGCGCTATTGATAGTTGGGCAAGCGCAGTGTTGTTTGATGTAGTAAATGTAGATGGCAACGCTTTGCGTTTTGGTAATCGTTACCAGGACGGCAATGGCGCAGGTTGGGCGGCAGCGAACAGTTTGTTCTGGAATTGCAGTGCAGCACGCATCGATTGTTATAAACCGCCCACTGCACAAAACTGGGCATTTGGCAGCTGGAGTCAGTTTGCAGGTGATGGTTACTGGAACGAATCGAACAATACAATTACACCAAGAAGTTTATACTATGCACAGTTGCGTGAACGACTGAATAAAAATGTAGATGCGCAGGCGCAGATCATGGATGTGCCAACAGAAGCAAGCAGCAGTCCAAGTGTTGAAGTAGCCCAGCAGTTAACAAAAGAAGCATTGAAACCAAAACTGCAGTTGAAAGATTGGATCGTACAGGCAGCAACAAGAACAAAAATCACTATTGATGTTGCAGGCGCAAAAACAATTGATCAGATAGGCATTAAAAAAAATAGTACAGCAACACTCGCTCCGGCATTAACCATTAAGAATGGGGTATTAGTGAGAGGCACAGCATATGTTGTAGGAAGAAGAACCAGTGTGCAATGGTGGAGTGGCGGACTGCAGTCAAAAGATATTAAAGAAGCAAGACCACATATCACTCGTTTTGTTCCGGGAAGAAGCGGCAGAGGTTTAACAGATAACCTTGATGAAGTAGTAACTGAAATGAAAACAAGCAACACGGTTGCGCTTGAACACAATTATGGTTTGTGGTACGACAGAAGGAGAGATGATCATCAACGCATTCGCCGTATGGATGGTGAAGTATGGCCTCCGTTTTATGAATTGCCTTTTGCACGAAGTGGAAAGGAAACTGCATGGGATGGATTGAGCAAATACGATCTTACGAAATACAATTTATTTTACTGGAGCAGATTAAAACAGTTTGCTGATCTCGCTGATCAAAATGGGTTGGTGTTGATGCATCAGAATTATTTCCAGCACAACATTATTGAAGCAGGGGCACACTATGCCGATTTTCCGTGGCGCACTGCTAACAATATCAACAACACCGGATTTAATGAGCCGGTGAATTATGCAGGTGATAAACGTATTTTTTATGCAAAGCAGTTTTACGATCTGTCGAATCCGGTTCGTAAAGAGTTACATAAAAAATACATCCGCCAGTGTTTGGCAAATTTCAAAGACAATAACGGTGTAATACAACTGATTGGCGAAGAATACACCGGGCCTTTACATTTTGTAAAGTTCTGGCTCGATGTAATTCGTGAATGGGAAAAAGAAACAGGCAAACATCCATTGATTGCATTGAGTGTAACGAAAGATGTACAGGATTCGATTTTAGCATTACCAGCTTATGCTGCAGTGGTCGATATCATCGACATCCGTTACTGGCATTACCAGGCCGATGGTACAGCATATGCACCAAAGGGCGGAGAGAATTTAGCTCCACGTCAGCATGCACGTTTATTGAAACCGAAGAAAACAAGTTTTGAACAGGTGTACCGTGCAGTAAAAGAATACCGCACAAAATATCCAACCAAAGCAGTGATGTATAGCGGCGATAGTTATCCGGAGTTTGGTATAGCTGTATTTATGGCTGGCGGCAGTATGCCGGTGTTGTCTGAAAATATTGATGCATCCATTCTGAATGCTGCAACGGGCATGAAACCGGTTGCGTCTTCCAATGCAAATGAATATGTACTGAGTGATGGTAAGACGAGTATTATCTATAACACAACAACTAAAAAATTCGAAAGACGATAAGTGATGAAGAACAGATTCACAGTTTTGTTTTTATTCTTTGCCTTGTTTGCAAATGCGCAGGTGAAGCAGTTGAAAGTTTCAGCCAACAAACGATTTTTTCAAACAGTTGATGGTAAACCTTTCTTCTGGATTGGTGATACCGGCTGGTTGTTGTTTGTAAAATGCAGCAGGGAAGATGCGATTCGTTATCTCGAAACAAGAAAGCAGCAAGGGTTTAATGTTATTCAGGTGATGGTATTGCACGATATGAACAATACCAAAAATGTGTATGGCGATTTTGCATTGCTCAACGAAGATGTTTCTAAACCAAATGTTACTCCCGGAAATAATTTTGCAGACAAGGAATCTTATGATTATTGGGACCATGTAGATTTTATTGTGGACGAAGCTGCAAAGCGTGGCATTTACATGGCGATGGTTCCCATCTGGGGCAGCAATGTAAAAGGCGGCAAAGTAAGTGTGCAGCAGGGCGAAGCCTATGCAACATTTCTTGGTAACCGATATAAAAATAAATCCAACATCATCTGGCTCAATGGTGGTGATGTAAAAGGAACAGAAGGTCTGGAAGTTTGGAAGAAGATCGGTACAACCATCAAGCAGCTGGACGCAAAACATTTGATGACCTATCATCCACGAGGCCGCACTTCATCAAGCGATTGGTTCCATAATGAAGCATGGCTTGATTTCAATATGTTTCAAAGCGGACATAAAGATTATTCGCAGGATACCAGTAGCAACGAAACGAATCATTACGGCGAAGACAACTGGAAATTTGTTGATGTAGATTATAAACTGAAACCGGTGAAGCCAACAATGGATGGCGAACCTTCTTATGAAAATATTCCGCATGGTCTGCACGATAGTTTGCAGCCACGCTGGACAGATGCTGATCTGCGTCGCTATGCTTACTGGAGTGTGTTTGCAGGTGGTGCAGGATTTACCTATGGTGAAAACGCAACCATGCAGTTTAATAAGATGGGCGACTGGACAGCCAACTATGGTGTGAGAATGAACTGGAAAGATGCATTGCTTTCGCCCGGCGCAACACAAATGGTATATCTGAAGAAACTCATGTTGAGTAAATCTTATTTCGATCGTGTACCTGCACAGGAATTGGTTGTTGACAGCGGCGAACGTTACAATCGTGTTGCTGCAACAAAGGGAAACAGCTATGCCATGTTTTATGTGTACAATGGAAGATCATTTGCAATCGATGCATCGAAGTTGAAGTTTACAGCAACAAAAGCAAATTGGTTCAATCCTGCAACAGGTAAACAACAATCGGTTGAAGGATATAAAAAAGGCACAACAAGTTTTGATCCTCCCGGTGAACAGAAAGATGGTAACGATTGGGTATTGATACTTGAAAAATAAGAAGCATGCGTTTGAAGTCACTCATTATTCATTGCTCATTACTCATCTTACTTGCCTCTTGTTCAAGTAAAGCTTACCTGTTTACATCCTTTCATGAACCTGCTGATGCTGGTTTACGGATGTTGTACAGTTATGATGGAAAATATTGGACGGATCTTGATACAGTTCTTTTACAACCGAAAATCGGTAATCAGAAAGTAATGCGTGACCCAAGCATGGTGCAGGGACCTGATGGTACATTTCATTTGGTGTGGACGAGCAGCTGGCGTGGCGATCTTGGTTTTGGTTATGCATCATCAAAAGATCTGTTGCATTGGAGTGAGCAACAGTTTATTCCTGCAATGAAGAATGAACCAACTACTGTTAACACATGGGCGCCTGAATTATTTTATGATGATGAAGCGAAGCAATACATCATCATCTGGGCAAGTTGTATTCCGGGCAGGTTTGAACGGGGTATTGAAGAAGACAGCAACAATCACCGCATGTATGTGACCACAACACCCGATTTTAAAACGTTCAGTGAAACAAAATTGTTTCTCGATCCGAAGTTCAGTGTAATAGATGCAGTGATTGTGAAGCGGAAGAAAGATGATTATGTGCTGGTGTTGAAAGATAATACAAGACCTGAGCGGAATATTAAAGTTGCTTTCGGCACTTCGCCGCTTGGTCCGTGGACAAATATTTCAAAACCATTCTCCGATAATTTCACCGAAGGTCCTTCGGTGGTAAAACTGAAAGATCAATGGCTGATCTATTTCGATTCGTACCGGAAGAAAATTTATGAAGCAGTTGCAACAAAAGATTTTGTAACGTTTGAAAATGTAACCACAAGTGTAAAAGTTCCTGAAGGGCACAAGCACGGAACAATTGTGCCTGTGAAGAAGAAAGTGATTAAAAGATTGTTGAAACCCTGACGGCGGTTGTAAACCCCGTCAGCGGTTATTATTTATAAACAAAAATGAATTGCTCGCAGATTGCTCAGATTCACACAGAAAAAATCAGTGTACATCCGTGTCATCTGTGAGAGAAAATAAAGATGAAAAGAATTACTGTCATATTATTATTGATCTGTGCTAACGTTTCGGCGCAGGACACTGTTCGTTATACCGGAACAACCTTGTCGAACGTTGATTATCATCACGGGCAATTATCGCCTGCAGTTGGAACGCACAATATTCAAACCATGCGTGCCAACCGTGCAGATACAGGTGCTACATCATGGACGTACAATCATGCACCCATGCTGGCATACTGGAACAATATGTTTTATTTGGAATATTTAAGTGATCCTGTTGGTGAACATATTCCCCCCGGCCAAACATTATTGCAAACATCAAAGGATGGTTATAGCTGGAGCAATCCTGTTGTGATCTTTCCACCATACAAAGTGCCCGATGGTTTTGTGAAGCCGGGCAAAACAGATACTGCAAAGAATGCGTATGCGGTGATGCATCAGCGGATGGGCTTTTACACAGCCAAATCAAAAAGGTTATTTGCATTGGCGTTTTATGGAATTGTGTTAGGGCAAAAAGATGATCCGAATGATGGCAATGGTATTGGCCGTGTTATTCGTGAAATAAAAGCTGATGGCAGTTTTGGGCCGATCTATTTCCTGCGTTTCAATCATTCCTTCAGCGAAAAGAATTCATCGTATCCATTTTACAAATCATCAAAAGACAAAGGCTTTGTGGCAGCTTGCGAAGAAATCCTGAGCACTCCATTACTGATGATGCAGACAGTGGAAGAAGCTGATCGTAACGATCCGTTGATTCCTTTGCAGAAAGATTTCAAAGCCTTCAACTATTATCATTTGCCCAACGGCAATGTAGTAGCACTCTGGAAATACGCCTTAACCAGCATCAGTAGAGATGAAGGCAAAACATGGCAGTACAATCCAACAAGAGCCCCCGGGTTTGTAAATGCCAATGCAAAGATCTGGGGACAACGTACCAGCGATGGCAATTATGCAACAGTGTACAACCCATCGGAATTTCGCTGGCCCCTGGCCGTTAGTGTAAGCAAAGATGGGTTGAACTATACCAATATGTTATTGGTAAACGGCGATATCACTTCCATGCGTTATGGCGGTGCGTACAAAAGTTATGGTCCGCAGTATGTACGTGGCATCCAGGAAATGGATGGCAAACCTGCCGATGGAAATATGTGGGTTACATACAGCATGAACAAAGAAGATATGTGGGTGAGCAGGATAGCGGTTCCGGTAAAACAAAAAGTAACTGCACCTGTCAATGATGTGTTCAACAATCTGCCGGCAGGAAAAGAACTCAATGAATGGAATCTGTATAGTCCGGTGTGGTGCAGAACCGTTATTGAACAGTACAACAATCAAAAAGTATTGGCGCTGCACGACAGCGATCCATTTGATTATGCAAAAGCAGAACGCATTTTCCCTGAATCGAAAAATGTGGTAATTGAATTTTCGGTAACTGCCAATCAAATAAATACCGGTAGCATCGAAATTGAGTTGCTCGATAAAAAAGGCATGGCCACACTCCGTATCATACTTGATTCAACAGGAAGTATTTTAACCAAGCAAGGTTACCGTAATAAAAGCCTGGGCAAATACAATGCAGGTGAACAACTCAATTTCAAAATTGAATTGAATACGACCACACGTTTTTATACGGTTACGATCAACAACGGTAAACCGAATCTGAATGTATTCTTTCAGCCGGTTGAATCAGTTGAACGTTTATCGTTCAGAACAGGTGAAGTGCGTCGTTTCCCGAATGCGGATACACCAACCGATCAGGATTATGATCTGCCGAATGCAAATGGAAAAGCGAAAGAAGCGGTTTATTTTATTCATTCAGTAAAAACAAGTAGCCTGTAATGAATAAGAAAGCAAAGTTTTATTTGAACCACGAAGACGAAAAGGCTCAAAGTTTCACAAAGGCTTTGTGTTGCTTTGTGCTCTCCGTGTCTTTGTGGTTCAATTCCTCTGCACAGCAAAAGTCTTTCATATTAAAACAGGATCAGTTCAAACACTATGTTGATTATTTCAACACAATGGAAGATCCGAATATTGAGCAAGCTATCCCCAATGCGCAATCATGGGAGTGGATGAAAAAGAATATTCCGTTGTTTGAATGTCCTCAGCAGAATTTTGAAGAGATATTTTACTATCGCTGGTGGACATTGCGGAAGCACATTAAGAAAACAGAAAAAGGATTTGTGTTCACGGAGTTTTTGATCCAGCGTAGTTATGCGGATAAATACAATCTCATCTCCAGCGGTCTTGGTCATCATATTTACGAAAGCCGTTGGTTGCACGATAAAACCTACATGGATAACAACCTGCATGTGTGGTATCGTGGCAATGATGGTAAGCCGTTAAAGAAACTGCGTTTTTACAGTGGCTGGAATGAAGATGCGATCTACAATCGTTTTCTGGTTAATGACGATAAAAAATTTATGCTTGATCTGTTGCCCGATCTGCAAATGAATTATGCAGCATGGGAAGCCGAACGGAAAAGAGCAGATGGTTTGTTCTGGCAGTATGATGTGCGTGATGCAATGGAAGAAACCATCAGCGGCGGACGGACAGAAAAAAATCCACGGCCATCTATTAATGGTTATATGTTTGGCAATGCGAAAGCAATCGCAACAATGGCAGCTATGAAAGGCGATGCAGCTGTTGTTGCCTTATATAACCGCAAAGCCGATTCATTAAAACAACTTACGCAGACCAAACTCTGGAACAGCAAACATGCTTTTTTTGAAGTGTTGAAAGAGAAAGGTGATACGGCGGCGAATGTAAAAGAGGAGATCGGTTTTATTCCCTGGTATTTCAATATGCCCGATGCACAATACAGCACGGCATGGCAAAGCCTCATCGATACCAAAACCTTTTGTGCACCATTCGGAATTACAACTGCCGATCGCAGTCACCCCGAATTTCGTACACATGGTTGTTGCAAGTGTGAGTGGGATGGTGCCGTATGGCCTTTTGCCACTGCACAAACATTAACGGCAATGGCGAACCTGCTGAACAATTATCAACAGAACTATGTGGCTGATAGTAATTACTTCAGCTTACTGAATACCTATGTTGAATCGCAATACTATCGTGGCCGTCCGTACATTGGTGAATACCTCGATGAGAAAACAGGTTACTGGTTGAAGGGTGATGAAGAACGCAGCCGTTACTACAATCATTCAACCTTTAATGATCTCATCATAAGTGGATTGGTTGGTCTGCGTCCGAGAGCGGATAATACCATTGAAGTAAATCCTTTGCTTCCTGAAAATAAATGGAACTGGTTCTGCCTCGATAATGTATTGTATCATGGTAAGATCGTGACTATCATATGGGATAAAGACGGATTGAAATATAAAAAAGGAAAAGGCTTGAGTGTGTGGGTGAATGGAAAGAAAGTGGCCTCATCGTTGAAACTGGAAAAAATTACTGGAAAATTATGATTGGTTTATTTGCCACAAAGTCACAAAGAAAGAAAGCAGCACAAGGAAAATCCTTTGTGCATCTCTGTGTTATTTGTGTCTCCGTGGTTCTCTTTGCTCCTTTGTTTTCTTACTCGCAGAAAACAGAAAAAATCTATCTCTCCGGAACTGGCAGCGATCAAACCGTACAATGGGATTTCTTTTGCACAGGTGGTATGAATGCCAACAAGTGGACAAAGATTGCTGTGCCCAGCTGCTGGGAGTTGCAGGGCTTTGGCAAATACGATTATGGTTTTGCAAAGGACAGTGTACGTGGAAAAGAGAAAGGTTTGTACAAACATCGCTTTGCAGCACCTGCTAATTGGAAAGGCAAAGTCATCAACATTGTGTTTGAAGGAGTGATGACAGATGCGGAAGTGAAGGTAAACGGTAAGTCTGCAGGCGCTATTCACCAAGGAGCATTCTATGCATTTAAGTATGATATCAGTAAACTACTCAACTACGGAAAAGAAAACTTGCTTGAAGTAACTGTTGCCAAACATTCAGCCAATCAATCGGTGAATGAAGCAGAGCGTAAAGCCGACTTCTGGATATTTGGTGGCATCTTTCGTCCGGTGTGGCTGGAAGTATTACCTGTTGTGCATATTGAGCAGGTAGCGATTGATGCAAAAGCAGATGGCAACTTCACAGCAAACATCAAGACAAATACAGCTCCCGAATCTGTATCACTTCAATTATATACTTCAGCCAATGAAAAGTTTGGCAACCCGATTGCTATGCAATGGGACAAAGCAAGTGCAGCAATTGTTTTAAAGAATCAATTCACAACACACAAGCAATGGAATCCTGAATTGCCGGCTTTATATAAAGCTGTTTTTACCATTTATAAAAACGGAAAAGAACTTCATACCGTAACAAAGCAGTTCGGCTTCCGCACTGTTGAAGTAAAGCAACGTGATGGCATTTATGTAAATGGTGTGAAGGTGAAAATGAAAGGCGTGAACCGTCATGCATTCCGTCCGGAAACAGGAAGAACCACCAGTAAACAGATCAGCATTGAAGATGTAAAGCTGATGAAGGAAATGAACATGAATGCTGTGCGGATGAGTCATTACCCGCCTGATGATCATTTTCTGGATGTGTGTGATTCGCTGGGTTTATTTGTGATGAATGAACTTGCAGGTTGGCATGGCAACTACGATGAACTGACAGGGAAAAAGTTGCTGAAGGAAATGATCGATCATGATGTGAATCATCCTTCGGTCATTATGTGGGCAAACGGCAATGAAGGCGGTCACAATTTTGCACTCGATAAATACTTTACTGAGTTTGATATTCAGCAACGGCCTGTTGTGCATCCATGGCAATTGTTTGGCAGCTTTGATACACAGCATTACCGTGAATATAATTACGGCATCGGTAACTACGAGAATGGGAAAGACATTGTAATGCCGACAGAATTTTTGCACGGACAGTTTGATGGAGGTCATGGTGCAGGTATTGAAGACTATTGGGAAAAGATGTGGCACAACCCGTTAAGCGCAGGAGGTTTTCTCTGGGACTTTGCAGACAACGCCGTTGTACGAAAAGATAAAAACGATTCACTCGATACCGATAAGTATCGTGCAGCAGATGGTATTGTTGGTCCGCATCACGAAAAGGAAGCAAGTTTTTATACCATCAAAGAAGTGTGGAGCCCGGTATATTTTGAACGCAGAGAAATTGCAGAAGGCTTTGATGGGAAATTTAATCTTGAGAATCGTTATCACTTCACCAACATCAATCAATGCAGTTTCAGTTGGAAGCTGAAACGTTTCGATATTACTTCATCTGAAGAAAAAACAGGCACAGCAACAGCTCCCGATATTCAGCCACATGCAAAAGGAGTGTTGCAGATTCCTTTACCAACTGATTGGCAAAACTTTGATGTGTTGTACATCACAGTAAAAGATCGTTACCAGCAGGAATTATTTACCTGGAGTTTCCCCATCAGCAATCCTGCTACTACAGGCGCAAGAATGATTGTGAAAGAAGGAACATCAGTGATCAGTACAAACGAAGCAGATTCATTGGTAACGATTACAGTAAAAGATGTAACACTGCAGTTGAATAAAAATAACGGCTTGCTTGTTTCGGTAAAGAATGCAAAAGGTGAATTGCCGTTTAACAATGGTCCGGTGTTGCAGGAAGGCGCCAATAACTTCAAAGGAATTAAACAATACAAAGAAGGAGATAACCTCATCATTGAATCAACCTTCAATCAAAAGGAAAGTTACAACACATTAAAGTGGACGATCTATCCTTCGGATTGGGTGCAGTTACAGGTAAGTTATTTTCCAGCTGCCTATTTCACCAACTTTGCAGGCATTAACTTCTCTTTTCCTGAAAAAGAAATTCAATCGGTAACCTACATGGGCGATGGTCCATATCGTGTTTGGAAAAACCGTTTGAAAGGAAACCAGTTCGGCGTTTGGAATAAAACCTACAACAATACAGAAACCGGTGAAGCGCCGTGGATCTATCCCGAGTTCAAAGGGTATCATTCAAATTTTTACGGAGGATATTTCTTTACAAAAAACAATCGCTTTACAGTTGTAACAGAAACCGAAGGTCTGTTCCTGCGTTTGTTTACTCCCGCATGGAAAACCGATCAGTGGCACAATTACGAACCACTGTTTCCAAACGGTGATATTTCGTTTATGAATGGCATCAGCAGCATTGGCAGCAAAACACAACGCAACGAAACAACAGGCCCCATGGGCAGTAAGAATATTTTTTACGATTACGAGAAAGATCCTGCAAGAGCATTGCACATCAACTTATACTTTAACTTCTCTGCACAATAACAATGAAAAAGATTCTAGCATTAGTTGTTTTCTTTATTGCAGTTCAGCAATTGTCTGCACAGGTAACTGTGACCAATCTCCGTTGCGAAATGCGGGTGAACCCTCTTGGTATTGAGGCACAGCAGCCACGCCTTAGCTGGCAGTTGCAAAGTAATCTGCGCAATGTGGTGCAGACAAGCTATCAAATACTGGTTAGCAGTACTGCACAAAACCTGCAACAGAATAAAGCTGATGTTTGGAAATCGGATGTAGTCAGTAACAATCAATCGTTGCATGTGCAATACAACGGACCTGCATTGCAACCCCGCAAAAAATATTTCTGGAAAGTACTTGTGCAAACAAATAAAGGTGCAGCACAGGCAACACAAACCGCATTCTTTTCAACCGGACTCACTGCATCATTATGGAAAGCAAAATGGATCGGTTACGACAAAGCATCTGCGTGGGATAGCGTCACACAATGGAGCCGCTTAAGTGCAAGATACCTGCGTAAAGAATTTGCAAGCAAACCAGTAGTGAAAAGAGCAACGGCCTACATCGCAGGCTTGGGTATGTATGAATTGTACATCAACGGAAATAAAATTGGCGACCAGGTGCTGGCCCCCAACCCAACTGATTATCGTAAAACTTATTTCTACAATACGCATGATGTAACAACGCAGATGAAAGCCGGTAACAATGCTGTGGCTGTTGTGTTGGGTAACGGACGTTTCTTTACCATGCGTCAGAATTACAAAACGCATAAGCATAACACATTCGGTTTTCCGAAGCTGTTGCTGCAACTGGAAATTGAATACACAGATGGAACTACAAAAACCATTGTGAGCGATGAAAGCTGGAAGCTGAATGTAGATGGTCCCATTCGCACCAATAATGAATACGATGGCGAAGAGTATGATGCACGCAAAGAATTTATTGGCTGGACAAATGCTGGCTTTAACGACAGCAAATGGATGAAGTCTGAACTGGTGGAAGCACCAACAGGAAAACTGGTTGCACAAACCAACGAGCCAATGAAAGTGATGCAGACCATTAAACCTGTATCCATCAAAAAGACTGAAGGTGGAAAATATATTCTTGACATGGGACAGAATTTCGCAGGCTGGATCAAACTGCAAAACATCAACGGCAAGAAAGGAGAGAAGGTAACATTACGTTTTGCTGAAAGTCTGCAGGCGAATGGTGAATTGTTTGTGGCTAATCTGCGTGATGCAAAAGTGACCAACATTTATATCTTGAAAGGAACAGGTAACGAAAGCTGGCAACCATCATTTGTGTACAATGGTTTCCGTTATGTGGAAGTATCAACATTCCCCGGTACACCAACGCTCAGCCAGTTTGAAGGTAAGCTGGTGTATGATGGTATTGAAACAACAGGATCCTTTCAAACATCAAATGATGTGTTGAATCGTATTTATAAAAATGCATGGTGGGGCATAGCATCGAATTACAAAGGCATGCCGGTCGATTGTCCGCAACGCAACGAACGTCAGCCCTGGTTAGGCGATCGTACGGTTGGGTCGCAGGGCGAAAGCTATGTGTTCAACAATGCAAATTTGTATGCGAAGTGGATGCAGGATATTGAAGACAGTCAGACAGACGAAGGAAGTATTCCTGATGTGGCACCTGCATTCTGGAATTATTACAGTGATGATGTCACATGGCCTGCTGCTTTCTTTTTCATCACAAATAATTTGTACAATCAGTTTGGTGATGTTACGCCCATTCAGAAACATTATCCATCGATGAAAAAATGGATGATGTACATGAAGAGTAAGTACATGAAAAATTATATCGTTACCCGTGATAAATATGGCGATTGGTGTGTGCCGCCTGAAAGTCTGAATTTGATTCATGCAAAAGACAGTAACCGTTTAACAGATGGCAAATTGATTGCAACTGCTTACTATTACAAGTTGCTGTCGTACATGCAACGTTTTGCCAACATCACAAACAATAAAGCGGATGCAAATTATTATGGTTTGTTAAGCGACAGCATCCGCACTGCATTTCAACAGGAGTTTTACAATCCAAAGCTGAAGCAATACAGCAACAATACGGTTACAGCTAATTTGTTGCCGTTGTATTTTGGTATTTGCCCCGATTCGTTGCGTGGACCTGTTTTTGAAAAAATCAGGCAGAAAGTGCATGTAGAAAATCATGGACATATCAGTACGGGGCTCATCGGTTCGCAATGGATCATGCGTGGATTAACAGAGTATGGTTATGCTGATCTGGCTTACATCATGGCATCCAACAAAACTTATCCCAGCTGGGGTTATATGGCTGAGAATGGTGCAACCACCATTTGGGAATTGTGGAATGGTAATACGGCTGATCCTGGCATGAACAGTCAGAATCATGTGATGTTGCTCGGTGATTTGCTGACATGGTACTATGAAAATTTAGCTGGTATTCGTACCAACAAAACAGATGTGGCGTTTAAGAAGATCATCATGAAACCAACCTTACCTGCCGGTCTTGATTTTGTGAAAGCATCGTACAACAGTTTTCATGGATTGATCAAAAGTGAATGGAAAAATGCTGTTGACAAGTTTGAATGGAAGATCAGCATACCTGCAAACACTTCTGCAACAGTTTATATTCCTGCAAACAGTATAGAAGAAATTACAGAAGGCGGAATAGCTGTTGCCAATAACAAAGACATTAAATTCATTAAAGAAGATGATGGTGCAATCGTGCTGGAAGTACCTTCAGGAAATTATACATTCATCCGTAACAAGCAATTCAGAAAAGGAATTGTGAAAGATGATTTTATTTTCGACCGTGCAAGTTTTCCTGAAAGTCATGCTGCAACCATTGCTGAAACACCGGAAGGATTGATTGCTGCATGGTTTGGTGGCACCAAAGAAGGCAACAAAGATGTGTGCATCTGGACGAGTCATTATAAAAATGGCAAATGGACTGAGCCTGCAAAAGTTGCTGATGGTGTTATGAATGATACATTGCGTTATCCGACTTATAATCCTGTTTTGTTTTATGCGCCTAATGGTGAATTGTTGTTGTTCTATAAAATAGGACCAAACGTTGCCGGTTGGACAGGTTGGATGAAACGCAGCAAAGACAATGGCAAAACATGGAGCGAACGGGAAGCATTGCCGCAGGGATTTTTAGGGCCGATCAAAAATAAACCTGAACTGATCAATGGTGTGTTGTATTGCCCAAGCAGTACAGAAGTGGGTGGATGGAAAGCACATATTGAATTTACAAGCGATAACGGCAGAACATGGACGAAGACTGGTCCTATCAACGATCCGAAAATTTTACAAGCCATTCAGCCGAGCATTTTAAAATATGCTGATGGCCGTTTGCAGATTCTATGTCGCAGTCGTAACCACACACTCAACGAAAGCTGGAGCAGTGATGGCGGCAAAACATGGAGCACCATGCAGGCATCTGCATTGCCAAATAATAATTCAGGAACAGATGCAGTAACGTTGAAAGATGGAAGACAGCTGCTGGTGTATAATCATAATCTGCCAAACGCATCATGGGTAAATGGTAAAGGTCCACGCACACCATTGAATGTTGCAGTGAGTAAAGATGGGAAAGTGTGGAGTGCCGCATTGGTATTGGAAGATTCACCCATCAGTCAATATTCTTATCCGTCAGTTATCCAAACAAAAGATGGACTGGTACATATTGTTTATACCTGGAGAAGAGAAAAGATCAAACATGTAGTAGTTGATCCGAACAAACTGGAGCTGAAAGAAATTGTGAACAAGCAATGGCCGGGAGCGAAAGAGGGAAGTGGAAAGACGACGGATGATTAAAACCCGAACCCCCTCCGCCCCCTGAAGGGGGAACTGCATAGCACAGCCCTTACTTGTCAACGTTGTTATGTAGCAGATGAAATTCTTACATGTTGAATAGCGATATTTTGATGATGTGGTAGCTGAAACAGTTTAACAAAAATATACAGCACCGCTTCCTCTCTGAAGGAGAGGGAGAAGGTGGGAGAGGTTTTAACGATGCACAATTTGCCATTTATTGATCTTGCAGTTATTGCACTGTACATGCTCGCCATGGTGGGCATTGGTTTTTATTTTTCACGCAAGAATAAAAACAGCGACCAGTTTACCAAAGCATCCGGACGTATTCCAAGCTGGGCAATTGGTCTCTCCATCTACGCAACGTTTTTAAGCAGCAATACATTTTTAGGTGTGCCCGGCAAAGCATTCGGCAGCAACTGGAATGCATTTGTGTTCAGCATATCAATGCCGCTCGCTGCATGGATCGCATCCAAATATTTTGTGCCGTTCTATCGCAGCACAGGTGAAATATCTGCCTACACCCATTTGGAAAAACGTTTTGGGTCATGTGCAAGAACATATGCTGTTGTTTGTTTTCTCTTGACACAGTTTGCACGAATGGGTTCTATCTTTTTTGGTATTGCATTAAGCTTGCAGGCACTTACCGGTTTCAGTATGCAATCTATCATGATCGTGATGGGCATCTGCATTATCATTTACACCGTACTGGGTGGAATGGAAGCTGTGATCTGGACAGAAGTTGCACAGGGTATCATCAAAACATTGGGTGCATTGTTGATCTTGTTTTTGGTGGTGAAAGAAATTCCTGGTGGCTTTGCTACGATCATTGATGTTGCAAAGGCCGATCATAAAACAAGTCTCGGCAGTTTGTCGCCCGATTTTACACAATCAACTTTCTGGGTGGTGCTGTTCTATGGATTCTTTATCAATCTGAATAATTTCGGGATGGATCAGAACTATATTCAACGTTACCACACCGCACAAACAGAAAAGCAGGCAGCGAAATCGATCTGGTTATGTGTGTGGATGTATGTGCCGGCATCGTTGCTGTTCTTCATCATCGGTACGGCTTTGTATGCATTCTATCAAACACAACCGGTGTTGATCGATCCGGTGAAGTTGCAAGTGGCTGCAGAGCGGTTAGGTGCTGCCGTTACTTCACCCGAAGTAAAACAATTGGCTGCCTCA
This sequence comes from Bacteroidota bacterium, assembly GCA_023428755.1. Lineage (GTDB taxonomy): Bacteria > Bacteroidota > Bacteroidia > Chitinophagales > Chitinophagaceae > Lacibacter. The sequence continues at coordinate 166,608 of JAEYWX010000015.1, read as the reverse complement.
TTAACAGCTGCTGATTATGGCGATAAAGTGTTGCCGTATTTCATGGTGAACAATATTCCAACAGGATTAGTTGGATTGATCGTTTCTGCATTGCTCTCGGCTGCCATGAGTACCATCAGCAGTAATATGAATGCATCGGCAACAGTGTTTACCGTCGACATCTACCAGAAATATTTCAAACCCGATATCACCGATAAACGCAAACTCTACTTACTGCATGTATCAACAATTGCATTTGGCGTCATCGGACTTTGTACTGGATTAGCGATGATCGGCTCAAAAAGTCTGCTCGATATCTGGTGGGAGTTGAGCGGCATTTTTGCAGGTGGTATGCTTGGTTTGTTTTTGTTGGGGCTCATCAGCCGGCAAACAAAAAATACAGCGGCAATAACGGCCGTTATCATCGGTATTATTGTCATCTTGTGGATGACCTTCTCCGGTAAACTCGGTGAAAACTATGCTTTCCTTAAAAATCCGTTGCACAAGAATATGATCATTGTGGTGGGGACGTTGAGCATTTTTCTCACGGGATTACTTGTTACCAAACTCCGTGGTTCAAAACAGTAAAATTGTACAGCAGAAAAGTGAAATGCTACATTGTAAAGCCGTGCTTATAAGGTCAAATTTATGCACTAAATAAAGGTTGTTATGCCCGATAAAAAGTTTGTCCCGGTAATGATTACTCCATATAATCTCAAAGCAGAGGTTGATCTGGATGTAGTGAGTATCCTCGTTGAATTTTATTTAGCTGCCGGTGTAAAAGGTTTTTTCGCCAACTGTCTCAGCAGCGAAATGTTCAGCATCACCGAAGATGAGCGTTTGAATTTAACGGCGCATATTGTAAAACAAGTAAGAGGTCGTGTGCCTGTTGTGGCAACTGGTTCGTTTGGGTTGACCATTGCCGATAAAGCACAGTTTACAAAAAAGATTTACGATACAGGAATTGATGCGGCCATCATGATCACCGGTCATTTTGCAAAAGAAGAAGACGGTGATGATGTGTTGTTACGCAATTTCGAACAGATGTTTTTGGCAACAGGAAACATACCATTGGGTATGTACGAATGTCCGGCTCCTTACAAACGCATCATCACCAACGACGTGTTCCGTCAATTGCTTTCTTCAAACCGGTTGATCTATCACAAAGACACATCCATCACACATGAAAATGTAAAAGGTAAACTCGATATACTGGCATCAACGCCGAATAACATGGAGTTTTACGATGCGCATACACCCAATGCTGCGTTCAGTTTGCAGTCGGGTGCAAAAGGCATGTCGTCCATCTCCGGTAATTTTTATCCGGAAGTGATGGTGTGGATGGTAAACAATGCAACTAATCCTGAGAAGCAAGAAGAAGTAAAATGGCTGCAGGAAGAATTATCAAAAGTTGATCCGCTTATACATATTGCCTATCCCATGAGTGCAAAATATTTTTTACAGAAGCGTGGACTAGCTGTAAGAACCATCAGTCGTGCCGTTGCAACCAAATTAACACCCGAACAGCGTAATACACTTGATGAAATTTATAATCGCTTCGAACTTTGGTGCGAACGATTAGCAATTCAAAAAGTTGATGTAGTTTCAATTACGGGATCATCGAATCATCCTGAGAGTATTTATTAAAACTGATTCAAATGGCTTTTCTCTTTTTTAACAGGCAGCATCTACGTTGCGGAAGGAACTTCTTATTCATTCTTTTCGTGATTCTTTCTTTGTGGCAAACATCTGCTGCGCAACTCAATACCGATAATCAATACGCTAAACCGCTAAAGGAAGTATTGAATGATGTGCAAAAGAAATATGGTGTTACGATCAAGTATGTTGACAGCATGGTGAAGAACAAAATGGTGACGTATGCCGAATGGAAGTATCGTCCCGATGTAGAAGTAACACTGGATAATATTTTAAAGCCGCTTGAGTTAAAAGTGAAGAAGGAAAAAGACAAACAGTACAAGTTAAGTGCATACGAATATTACCGCTGGCCGGTAGAAGAAGGCTGGGCCGAAATGGATCGCATTGCAGCACAATACAAAACCTTAGAGGAGTGGGAAAAACGTAAAGCCGAATTAAAGCCCTGTTTGAAAGAAGCGTTGCAGTTAAATCATTTGCCTGCAGCACCTGCAACCAAACCAATCGTTACTGCCAAACGCATCTTCGATGGTTATATAGTTGAAAATATCGCCATTGAAATTTTACCTGGCGTTTGGATCAACGGTTCGTTATACAAACCTGCAAAGTACAAGGGTAAAATTCCTGTCATCCTAAATCCCGATGGTCATTGGGAAAAACAACGTTACCGTGCCGATTGCCAGTTGCGTTGTGCAGCCATGGCAAAGATGGGCGCAATGGCGTTCAGTTACGATCTGTTTGCATGGGGTGAATCGTTGCTGCAATTCAAAATCGAAGATCATCGCAGAAGTTTAGCCATGACCATGCAGGCATTGGGTGGCATTCGCATACTCGATTATTTACTTTCTTTAAAAGATGCAGATACAAATCGTGTAGCTATCACCGGTGGTTCAGGTGGCGGAAGTCATACAGTGTTGATGACGGCGTTGGATGATCGTATTAAAGTTTCGGCACCTGTTGTTTCCTTGTCTTCCTATTTCTATGGTGGTTGTCCCTGCGAAAGCGGCATGAATATTCATGCATGTGGCGGCAGAACAAATAATGTAGAGATTGCTGCAATGGCAGCTCCACGTCCGCAGTTGATTATAAGTGATGGTGGCGACTGGACAGATAAAATGCCCGAACATGATTTTCCTTATCTGCAAAAAATGTACAGTTGGTATGGCAAACAAGAAAATGTAGTGAACGTGCATTTGCCAAACGATAAACACGATTTCGGTATTACAAAACGCACACCGGTCTACGAATTCATGGCAAAGCATTTAGGATTAAACATCAAAGCTATCCAGGATGCAAACGGTACTATTGATGAATCAAAGATTACGATTGAACCGGAGAAGAGTTTGTATGTGTTTGGCGACAATGGTGAGAAGTTACCTGTACATGCAGTAAAAGGTTTTGAAAATCTGGAGCGTGTGTTTGCAGAAGAAATTGAAAAGGCAAGAACCAATCAACGGTATAAAATCGGTTTGATCGACCTCATGTTACTCAAACGCCAGAAGCTTGGCGCCATTACGTTAACAGCTGAATTGAAAGCGGACGGTGTAGAAGTGGACATGGGAGGTTTGGGTAATCGTCCCACATTCGATAATCAATTGCTTATTGATAGTGTACGCAACCAATTCATCAAAACAGCAAAAGAAAGAAAAGTTGAAATATTCTGTTTGGCGATGACGGGTTATTATGCACAATCATTCTGCGGCAGAGAAGAGTATGTTCGCAGCATTGAAGATTGTATAAAGACCATGCAGCTCATGCATGTAAAACATGCATTCCTTCCATTGGGTGTGCAGTGCGATATCAAAAAGAATCCTGCTGTTCGTGATTCGGTCATTGCACGCTTGAAAGTTGCAGGTAAGCTGGCAGAGAAAGCAGGTGTGGTAATTGGTATTGAAACATCACTCACAGCAAAAGAAGAAGTAGAGCTCTTGAAACAGATCGGTTCACCTGCCATCAAAATTTATTTCAATTTCTCCAATCCTTTAAAAGAAGGAAGAGACCTCATCAGCGAAATAAAAATCCTCGGCAAGGATCGCATCAGCATGATCCATGCAACCAACAAAGACAGTGTGTGGTTAGAAAACGATCCGCAGATCGATCTGTACAAAGTGAAAAAAGCATTAGATGAAATAGGATGGAGTGGTTGGCTCGTAATTGAACGCAGTCGTGATGCATGCAAACCTTCTGATACAAAATATAATTACGGAGCGAATACAGCTTATTTGAAGAAGGTGTTTCAGAATCAGTAAGGAGCCTCGTCAGGATTGCGTCGATTATCCCAAATTGATAAAATGATAATTGTATTCTCTGTTTCTTCGTAAAATAATAAATAATCTCTTACCAATTTAACACGTACATTCTCTACATCTGTTTTGCGACCAATATGAGGATGTGCACTAATCAGCTGAATAGCTTTTTTGATAAGCTCATTTAGCTTTTTGCTGTAGGTAGTTGATTGGTTATGATTTTTCCAGTAAAGGAGAATTTCTTTACGTTCTTTATGGGCATTTTCAGTCCAGACTATTCGCTTAACCATTCGTCTGATTCTTTGTCGGATTGCTCATTGTCAACAATACGGCCGTCTTTTGCCTGTTGTTTCGCTTCTTCAATCGACTTTTTCTGGGCTGAGCTGGTTTTATAAACAGTTTCTGGCTCCTGCAATTCAAAAAGATTCGAGACTTCAGCCAGCAAAGCTGGATCTTCAATTTCCCGAAGCTTGTCAATGAGTTTATCTTTTAAAGAAGGACTTGGCATAACCTGTTTTTATAAAGTTACAATTTGTTGGGAATGAATTCGGCCGATATTACCTTCAAAAACAGGAAAATCGTCCATCATTATAGCAAATACATACATTTTTAAGGGCAGCAAACAAGGGTACATTTATCAGCGTAAAAGCCTGCTTTTGAGGCAGCTGTCAACGTATTAACTGTATTTGGAATGAAACGATTGCAATTCTGCCTGTCTGTCTTTTTATTACTCTTTGCCCAACTGGCAATGGCAGCAGATATTTATGTTTCCCCCACAGGTTCCGATAGCAACGATGGTTCAAAAGAAAAACCGTTTGCTACACTCAACAGGGCGTTGCGCAAGGCAAGAGAATTACGCAGGTTGAATGATACGTCCATTGCAAAAGGCATTCACATTATTGTACGGGGCGGCAATTACCAGGTGTTAGAAACAATTGTGATACGACCGGAAGATAGCGGCACCCGTGAAAGCTCCACTTTTATTGAGGCCGCAGAAAATGAAAAGCCTGTTTTAAGTGGAGGTGTGCAGATCAGCAATTGGAAAAAAGTTGCAACGCCTGTCAATGGTCTGCCGAAAAATAGTCAATCAAAATTATGGGTGGCCGATGTGCCGATGGTGAATGGCAATGTTTTCAACTTCCGTCAACTGTGGGTGAATGATGTAAAAGCAGTGCGGGCAAAATCTTCCAATGGTGATGCGATGCTGCGTATTCTAAACTGGAACAAAGCCGAAGCAGCTTGTGTAATTCCAACTTTGCCTTTTGCTAACCTCGATAAAGCAAACGGACTTGAATTGTTTATTCATCAGTGGTGGGAAATTGCCAACCTGCGTGTAAAGAAAGTGCAGGTAATGGGCGACAGTACAAAATTGTTTTTTCACCAGCCCGAAAGTAAAATACAAAACGAACATCCGTGGCCAGCTCCATGGCTTAGTAAAGAAACCGGTAATTCCGCTTTTTATTTAACCAGTGCTATTCAATTTTTAGATGAGCCGGGTGAATGGTATTTAGATGTTGCGAATAAAAAGATTTACTACTGGCCACGCAACAGCGAAAACTTATCAACTGCGAAAGTAGTTGCTCCATTTACAGAAACATTGATCCGAGTTGAAGGAACAATTGATGATCCGGTTGATAACCTGGTGATCGATGGTATTTCTTTTCAGCATACAGGCTGGTTGCGTCCATCGTTGCAAGGACATGTACCGCACCAGGTGGGATTGTACATGACCGAAGCATACCGGTTAAAACCTGCTGGTACAAAAACAAAACCGGGCTTGGATAACCAGGCATGGGTTGGCCGACAGGCAGCAGCAGTAGAAATGAGTTATGCTGTGCGAACAAGACTAAAGAACTGCTCTTTTCTTCATTTGGCTGCAACAGGTATCGATTTGAAAAAAGGTGTGAAGGACAACATGACTAAGAACAACTTGTTCAGCGATATTGGTGGCACAGCAATACTGGCCGGTAATTATGGCGATGAAGGAAGAGAAATTCATTTGCCGTTTAACCCCAAAGACGAAAGAGAGAAATGCGATGTTCTTTTTATTGAAAACAATTTCATCACCAATGCTACGAATGAAGATTGGGGAACAGTTGGTATTGGCTGCGGTTTTGTAAGCCGAACAAGCATCCGTCATAATGAAATTGAAAACGTATCATACAGTGGTATCAGCTTAGGTTGGGGTTGGTCACCGGAAGAGAATATGATGAAAGGCAACAGAATTGTCGCCAATAAAATTCATCATTATGGCAAATGGAATTACGATTGTGCCGGTATTTATACATTAAGTGCACAGCCCGGTTCAGTTATCGAAGACAACTATATCGATAGCATTTACAAATCGCCGATTGCACATTTGCCCTCTCACTGGTTTTATATTTATAATGATGAAGGTTCATCTCACTTCACGGTGAAAAATAACTGGACGCCTTCACAAAAATATTTGCAGAATGCGAATGGACCCGGTAATGTATGGAGCAACAATGGTCCGCAGGTACACGATAGTGTAAAACAAAATGCAGGACTTGAAAAACGTTTTCAATATTTAACGGCAAACAGAACGCCGAAGGTTGGTATCATCAACGAAGAACATAATGAAGTAATTGAGTTAGTAGTGAAGGATGGACAAACGCTGGATGTCGCCAAACTCAAACAGGTGCTTGCACAAAACAATATGGACAGCAATGCCATTTATCATTGGCAGAATCATTATGTCATCTTCGATAAGGTAGTGGATATTGGTGTGATGCAGGGCCGTTTGCAAAATCGTTTTCCTGAAACAGAAGTGCGTGTATACCACGACATGTTTTATGAATACAGCAAGAAGAAACATTGCAGCGATAAAACAGTTGCAAAGGATTGGGAGCATATTATTCTTACCGCCAATCTTGTTGAGGACAAAAAACTGCAGAAAGAATATCTCAACTATCATGCTACACAGTTTCAAAAGTGGCCGGAGATAGCAAAAGGTTTCTGTAATGCAGATTTTCAACAGCTGTTGCTGTTCAGAAACGGAAGACAGTTGATGTTAATCATCAGTATTCCGAAAGGTGAAAGCCTGGACAAACTCAATCCAAAAACAACAGAGAATAATCCAAGAGTAGACGAGTGGAATAAAATCATGAAAAAATGCCAGGAAGGAATTAAAGGAACAAAGCCCGGCGAGACATGGGTGTTTTTAAACCCCCTAACCCCCTGAAGGGGGAATTGAAAACCCAAATCAATAGAACGATAATTTTTAATAATAATGAAGTACGATAAAAATAATGACGCCAATAGCTCCCCTTTAGGGGCGGGGGGGCTTACTATCGGAATTTTAGGTGTTGGAGAAGGGCGCAGTACCATGAGTGCAGCATTGCAAAGCAAAAAGCTGCATCTCAAAACCATTTGTGACCGCAACGAAGAGTTGTGTAAACAACGTTGCAAAGAATTTGATTTTACAAACTATACAACCAATTATGAAGATCTGCTGAATGATGCAGAGATCGATATCATTGCTATTTATACACCTGATCATTTGCACGCCGATCATATCAAACAGGCATTGAAGCATGGCAAACATGTAGTGTGCACCAAACCGTTTATTGATGATTTGAGCAGGGCGAAAGAATTGCTGGAGATTCAAAAGCAAACAGGCAAGAAAGTTTTTGTCGGACAGAGCTCACGGTTCTTCGAACCATACAAACGTCAACGAAAAGATTTTGAAGCAGGGGAGATAGGTGAACTAATCACCATCGAAAGTCATTACAATGCTGATCATCGTTGGTTCCTTGAAAAGAAATGGGCATTGGAAGATTCATTCAAATGGTTGTATGGCGGTTTAAGTCATCCTGTTGATTTTATCCGTTGGTATTTGCCCAACATCGAAGAAGTGATGGGCTATGGAATGATCAGTGCAAATGGTAAAGCAGCCGGTTTAAAAAATGAAGATACGATGCACTTCATCTTCAAAGCAACTGATGGACGTATTGCAAGAGTGAGTGGCACTTACACCAGTCCAACACAACCCACAAAACGTGATAGCGGCATGAGCTGTGTGCTGCGAGGAACTGAAGGCGCAAGCCAGGCCGATTATCATGAACTGCGTTATGCCATCACGGATACAAGAGGTGAGGAACGTATCGTTCATTGGGGCGATGCAAAGTTGAAATACTTTTTCCGTTTCGAAGGGCAAAGTCATCATGCAGGTGAGTATCAAAACTATCTGGAATACTTTGTTGATTCTATTGAACAGGGCTTCACGGCTTATCCTGATATGAAAGAAGGAATTGGAACAGTGGCGTTACTGCAGGCAATGGATAAAACATTGAAGACAGGTGCGCCGGTGAAGGTGAAAGACATTTGTCTGAACCATGATTTATTGGATTTGTGGGATTAGCAGGAAACAAAAAATAAATGAATAAGATTTACGATAAACTTACACAACTCGACTTTGCCATCGTCGCAATTTATCTCATTGCGTTGCTGGTAATTGGTTATGTTGCCAGTTTCCGCAACAAGAAAAAAGATGAAACGCTTTTCATGGCGGGCAATTCACTCAACTGGTACAACATAGGTTTCAATATGTGGGGAACAAACGTTGGCCCGTCATCTTTACTTGCATTTGCAAGCATTGGTTTTTCTGCTGGCATCGTTGGAGGAAATTTTGAATGGTATGCGTTTGTGTTTTTATTGCTACTCGCAATGGTGTTCGCACCACGATACATTGCCAGTAAAGTAAGCACCATGCCCGAGTTCATGGGCAAACGTTATGGCAAAAGTACACAGGATATTTTAGCAGGTTATGCACTCATTAAAATTCTTATCAGCTGGTTAAGTTTGGGTTTATTCAGCGGTGGAATTTTAGTTCGACAAATTTTAGGTATCCCCATGTGGCAATCAACAATTGTGTTGGTTGCGTTCTCCGGTTTGTTTACCTATATGGGCGGGTTAAAAGCAATTGCAAAAGTGAATGTATTCCAGATGATCCTGTTGATCGTTGTTTCACTTGCATTAACATTTATTGGTTTGCAAAAACTGGGTGGCATCACGGCATTGATTGATAAAACACCGGGTCATTTCTGGAATTTAATTCATCCTGCATCCGATCCCGGTTATCCATGGCATGCATTGTTGCTGGGTTATCCAGTATCGGCCGTTGCATTTTTCTGTACCGATCAAAGTATGGTGCAAAGTGTGTTGGGTGCAAAGAATTTAAAACAGGGACAGCTCGGTGTAAACTTTATCGGTTGGTTGAAAGTGTTGGCATTGCCTATGTTTATTCTTCCCGGCATTTTATGTTTCGCATTGTATCCTGATCTTACTGATGATAAATTAGCATACATGACCATGGTGACTAATTTATTTCCTGCGGGATTAAATGGCTTGGTGATTTGTGTGTTGATCGCTGTGTTGGTTGCAACTATCGGCTCATCTTTAAATGCATTGAGCACTGTGTTTACAAAAGATATTTATGTCAACAACATGAACCCGCAGGCAACAGTGAAACAACAGATCAATGTTGGTCGATATACGGTTATTGCAGGTTGTGTGCTGGCGGTGTTGATGGCGATTGCGTTTGATAACATCAAAGGAAAAACGCTGTTCGATATTTTTCAATCGATCTTAAGTTACCTCGCACCACCACTGGCGGTAACATTTTTGTTGAGTGTATTCTGGAAACGCACAACGAAGCTGGCCGTGAATGTAATTTTATCAGCAGGTTCTGCATTCAGTTTATTAGTGGGCATGTTGAATTTGTGGATACTGCCACCCAATGCCGCTACAGGCGAAAACACATGGTGGCCGCATTACTTCCTCATCTCGTTTTACATTTTCGTAATTCTGTTTGCAGCAGCCATCATCATTTCATTGGTTGATAAAAACAAAGTAACAGCCGCTATTGAAACAGCGCCTTTACCAAAAACCGACAAACAGGTAAAAATCCTGTTTGTGTTATTAGGACTTGTTATACTATCTCTTTACATCATTTTTAACGGACATTAAATACACATATGGAACTTAAAAAAGGAAGTTTAAAAAGTACGATTGCTGTATCGCTTACAAATTATCTCGATGCCGGTGCAATTGTGGCAGGTGCAAGCGGGTTAACGCTTTGGCAAAATTATCTGGGGCTTAACGAAGGGCATCTCGGTTTGCTGAATGCAATCAGCGCTAATGCTTTTGGTGCAGCTATCGGCGCTATTTTCGGAGGTTTTCTCGCCGACAAGTACGGACGAAAAACTATCTACACGTACAATATGCTTGTGTATATGCTGGGGATCGCCATCATCATGTTCACGGTTAATTTTCCCATGCTGTTGATTGGTTTCCTGGTTACAGGTATTTCAGTGGGCGTTGGTGTTCCTGCATCATGGACATACATTTCCGAAAATTCAGAAGTGGGTAATCGTGGAAAGAATATGGGTATTTCACAGTTTGCCTGGGGAGTTGGTCCAATGATCATTTTACTTTTAGGAATGCTCCTTGCTCCCGGCAAAGCAGATGCTTCTGCAGGTGTTTTATTTGAGTATGTGCAAAAAATTGCTGCAGTCTTTATTAGTAATGATGCAGGCATTGATGCAATCAATGTATTCAGCAGCCGTATTATTTTCGGGTCTTTGTTTGTTGTGGCGTTGATCGCATGGACGTTGCAACGCAAGCTCAATGAATCGAAAGATTGGGAAGAAGCACAAAAAATGCAAACAAAGGAAAAGCAACCCAGCGTTTTCGCATCGTTTGGTACTCTTTTTACCAACAAGGTAAATATCATGACCATGCTTTTCCTGGCAGGCATTTACATCAGCTGGAATATGGTGGCTTCGGTGATGGGTTTCTTTCAACAACATATTTATGAAACTGCAGGTGGTCTTTCCAATGGAGAGGCCAATATGATTACGGCAGTACAATGGATCGTGATTATAGCAGTAACGTATTTTGGTTTTGCCATGTTGGTTGATAAAGTCAATCAACGCTGGCTTTATGTTTTTGGAACATCAATAGGAATTGTAGCCTGGGGTATACTTATTTTTATAGGAATAAAAAATCATGTAGCACTTTGGACGTTCACCATTTTGTGGGGCATACATGCTGGTATAAGTGTGCAGGCATTTTATGCGCTTTGGGCTTCGGAACTTTTTCCTGCCAAATACCGGGCAGCGGCGCAGGGTATTATGTTCTTTGCCGTTAGAAGCATTGCAGCGGTATGGGGATTTGGTTTTGTTAATATTTATGGCGAAAACGGAGAAGGATTTTATACCGCAGCTTATATTATGATCGGGCTGCTCATTGTGGCACTCATCATTGGAACAATCTGGACACCAAAAACCCAAGGCAAATCATTACAACAAATAACGAAAGAAAGATACGGAGAGGATATTTAGGTAATGAATGCTGTGCCTGAATAACGCAAACAAGAAACAGGAAGTAGATAACAACGAAGCAATTAACGTGAAGCGAATGAATAACTCTTTTTTACAACATACTTCTTCTGCAGCAACCTGGATATGGTATCCCGGCGATTTTGAAATAGTGCTGGCCAACAAAATGCAAAACCGTCGTACAGAACGTGGCACTTTTTTTCCGGTGTTCTGGAAAATCGATGGCCATTATGTGTTGATGGATTTTCATAAAGAGTTTGATGTGCCCGAACAGGAGACCGTAGACATTTACGTAGAAGGTGAATACCATGTAAAACTTGACGGGAAAGCATTTGAAGGTAGTCCGAAGCAGATCACCGTTCCTGCAGGTAAACACAAGATCAACATCAAAGTATTTAACCAGGCCAACGTGCCTGCCATATATGTAAAGGGAAAAACAATTGTATCGGATGCTACTTGGCTTGTTACATTTGAAGACAAAGAATGGATCGATGAAACAGGAAAAGCATCCGACATCTCTGCCACTAAATGGCTCAATGCAGGAAGCTGGAATTTTAATTCACCCACGCAATTGCCTTCTCAGTTTGCATTGCCTGTAAAAGAACAAGCGGCCCTGTCGACTGAAAAAGGGAAAAACTCGATGCTGGTTGATTTTGGAAAAGAAACATTTGGTTTCATCAAACTGCACGGATTAAAAGGCAATGGCAAACTTTCTGTTTACTATGGCGAATCAAAAGAAGAAGCATTGTCAACAGAATATTGCGAAACATTGGATAGAGTAGAAGTAAGCAGCACAGAGAAGAAAGATCAAACGATGAAACTGTCGAAAGCTTATCGTTTTGTAAATGTGCAATATGATGAAGCTGTAACGCTCGATTCGGTTTCGATGCTGTATGAATATGCTGATGTAAAGGAACACGGAAGTTTTACCTGCAACGACGAAGTGATTAATAATATCTACGAAGTATCAAAATATACGTTTGAGTTAAACACAAGAGAGTTTTTCATTGATGGCATCAAGCGTGATCGCTGGATTTGGAGTGGGGATGCTTACCAAAGCTATCTCATGAATTATTATCTCTACTTCGATAGCGAAACAGTAAAACGTACAACGCATGCATTGCGGGGTAAAGATCCGGTAACAGGTCATGTCAACACCATTATGGATTATACGTTCTTCTGGTTCCTCGGCATTTATGATTATTACCTCTACACAGGTGATACGCATTTTATTGCACAGAACTACGATCGTATGAAAAGCCTCATGGATTATGTGATGGCAAGAAGAAATAAAGATGGACTAATGGAATGGATGTCCGGCGACTGGATTTTTATTGACTGGGCAGCAGGTCTTAGTAAAGAAGGTGAAGTGAGTTTCGAACAGTTGCTGTTGGCACGTAGTCTTGAAACAATGGCGCTGTGTGCAAACATTGCTGATGATAAAGATGCAGCAACACAATACAACACACTGGCTGCTGATATGCGCAAAAAACTGTTCGACATTTACTGGAACGATGAGAAGCAGGCATTGGTGCATAGCAGAGTAAATGGCAAGCAGACAGAAAACGTAACACGTTATGCCAACATGTTCTCCATCATCTTCGATTATTTTAACCAGCAGCAAAAGAACCAGGTGAAAACATCGGTGCTGTTGAATGATAATATTCAAAAGATCACAACACCCTACATGCGTTTCTATGAACTGGAAGCATTGTGTGCAATGGGCGAACAGTCTTATGTGTTGAAAGAAATGAAAGATTACTGGGGCGGTATGTTGAAGTTGGGCGCTACTTCTTTCTGGGAAGAGTACAACCCAACAAAGCAAGGTGCTGAACATTATGCCATGTACGGTCGTGAGTTTGGAAAAAGTTTATGTCATGCATGGGGTGCAAGCCCGTTGTATCTGCTGGGTAAATATTATCTCGGTGTAAAACCAACCGCACCAGGTTATGCAAGCTATGTAGTGGAACCAAACTTAGGTGGCTTGCAATGGATGCAGGGTAAAGTACCCACACCAAATGGAAATATTGAATTGCATGTAAGTACAACGCAAATAAAAATTACAGGTGCAGCAGGAACAGGTGTGCTGAAGCTGAACAGTAAAACAAAACCGGTTTGTAACGAAGGCGTGGTTACAGATAAAGGCAATGGCAATTACGAATTGACTGTAGAGAACGGAAAAAGCTATACTGTGACTTATAATTAATTTAACCATTGAGAGTACAGAATTTCTTTGTGAACCTTGTGAAATTCTTTGTGTTCTTCGTGATACAAAATGCAAAAATGAAAAAGTATTTAATCATAGCAGGATTGTTTTCGTCGCTGAGTGCAGTGGCGCAAAATGGTTTGGTCAACACACAGGGCAGCGCACATGCGAAACTCACAAGTGTTGGCATCAGCGATGTTAGCTGGACAAAAGGTTTCTGGGCCGAACGTTTTGCTGTTTGTCGTGATGCCATGCTGCCGCAACTCTGGCAAACTTATACCAGCAAAGACATTTGTTATTCGTTTCAGAATTTCAGAGTAGCTGCAGGTCTTGATACCGGACGTTTCCGTGGTCCTTCGTTTCATGATGGTGATTTTTATAAAACACTGGAAGCAGTTGCTGCCATGTATGCCAATACAAAAGATAAAAAACTCGAAGCATGGATGGATGAAGCCATTGCAGTGATTGGCAAAGCACAGAAAGACGACGGTTACATTTATACCAAGAACATCATTGAGCAAAAGAAAACAGGTAAGGATAAAATGCCTGCCGGACAAAAAGGCCGGTTTGATGATCAGTTGAGTTTTGAAGCCTACAACTTTGGTCATTTAATGACGGCCGCCTGTGTGCACTACCGTGCAACAGGTAAAACAACGCTGCTCAACATTGCAAAAAAAGCAGCCGACTTCCTGATTGGGTTTTATGCAACTGCTACACCCGAGCTGGCACGCAATGCTATTTGTCCATCGCATTACATGGGCCTGACAGAATTGTATCGCACAACTAACGAAAAGAAATATCTCGATCTCGTTATTCATCTCATCAACATTCGTGGTACGGTGGAAGGCACCGATGATAACAGCGACCGTGCACCTTTCCGTGAAATGAACAAGGTGGTGGGGCATGCAGTAAGAGCCAATTATTTGTTTGCAGGCGTGGCCGATGTGTTTGCAGAAACTGGCGATGCAACATTGATGAACACATTGAATAAAATGTGGAACAACGTGATCAATACCAAAATGTATGTAACCGGTGGTTGCGGTGCGTTGTATGATGGTGTGAGTGTGGATGGTACTTCGTACAAACCTGATACGGTACAGAAAGTACATCAATCATACGGACGGGATTATCAGCTTCCCAACTTCAGTGCACACAACGAAACCTGCGCCAACATTGGTAATGTGTTATGGAACTGGCGGATGTTTTTGTTAACAGGCGAATCGAAGTATGCAGATATTGTGGAACTGGCCTTGTACAACAGCGTACTCAGTGGTGTAAGCATGGACGGCACAAAATATTTTTATACCAATCCATTGGCTGCAACAGCAAACTATCCGTATCATCTGCGTTGGGAAGGTGGACGTATTCCTTATATCAGTAAATCGAATTGTTGTCCACCGAACGTAGTGCGTACCATTGCTGAAGTAAACAATTACATGTACAGCATTGGTGAAAAAGGTTTGTATCTAAATATGTACGGAGGCAATACGCTTGCAACAGAATTGCATGATGGAACCAAGATCAAACTGGAACAGACAACCAATTATCCATGGAGTGGTGCGATTGTGATGAGTGTAAAAGAACTGTCGAAGAAAAATGTAAAGCTGTTTGTACGCATTCCCGGTTGGTGTAAAAACTTTAGCTTAAAGCAAAACGGAAAGCTACTTGCAGCAAAACCTGCGAATGGCTTTGTTGAACTTGCAATAAATGCAAACGATAAACTGGAGCTGAATCTCGACATGCCTGCAACACTCATCGAAAGCAATCCGTTGGTGGAAGAAACAAGAAACCAGGTAACGGTGAAGCGTGGGCCAATTGTTTATTGCCTTGAGTCGAATGATCTGCCGCAGCAGAAAGTATTTGATGTGGTGATCCCGGCATCGATCAAACTGCAACCTGTTGCCATGAAAGTAGCCGATGGTAATGTGATGGCATTGACAGGCGAAGCAAGATTGCTTGATCAGAATCAATGGAACAATACATTGTACAAAGAAGTAAATACAAAACTCAAACCGGTAACTATTAAACTCATTCCGTATTACGCATGGGCCAACCGTGGCAAATCGGATATGACCGTTTGGTTGCCGTTGATGCGATAAATAAAGAGCTCAATGAAAAATCGATTTTACATACTATTCATAGTTTATTCACTATTCACCATTCACCATTCACGTGCCCAGCTGGTTGATAAAACACCGGCCGCAGTTCCTGTTGCGCCATCCATCTTTAACCGTGAACCGTATGAAGATCCTTATGTGAGTGGTATTAACAGGGATCAGTCGAGAACAACGGCTTATTCTTTTGCAACTGTTACTGATGCATTAGCAAACGACAGAACAAAAAGCGGCCGTTATCTTTCATTAAACAGTGATTGGGATTTTGCTTTTGCACTGAAGCCAGGCGATGAACCCCAAGAATTTTATAAGAGCAAAGTGAGTGGATGGAAGAAGATCAGCGTTCCTTCCAGTTGGGAAATGCAGGGCTACGATAAACCCATATACAAAAGTGCAGTGTATCCGTTTCGTCCGGTAAATCCGCCGCATGTACCGAAAGATTACAATGCGGTTGGTTGCTATCAAAAAGCATTTACTGTTCCTGCCAACTGGAAGGGCATGAACATCACGTTGCATTTTGGCGGTGTGAGTTCGGCATACAAATTATGGATCAATGGAAAGTTTGCAGGTTATGCCGAAGATAGTTTTCTGCCAAGCGAATTCAATATTACTCCGTATTTGCAGGAAGGTGAGAATGTGATTTCCGTTTGGGTGATCCGCTGGAGTGATGGAAGTTTTTTAGAAGACCAGGATCAGTGGCGCATGAGCGGTATTCATCGTGAAGTTTATTTGCATGCAGAACCTTCGTTGCGTATTGCGGATTTCTTTTACCAGACAAAACTTGATAAGGAGTATAAAGATGCGTTGCTGAGTATTCGTCCACGTATTGAAAACTTAACCGGTAAAGACATGCCGGGCTATGTGTTGAAAGCGCAGCTGTACGATGTAAATAATCAACCGGTATTGCAACAGCCGCTTTCAAAAAAAACGGATGAGATCATCAATGAAATTCATCCACGACTGGATCGTGTAAAGTTTGGGTTGATGGAAACAACCATCAGCAATCCGAAAAAATGGAGTCCCGAAGAACCGAATTTATACAAGCTGGTATTAACATTGGAAGACAGCACGGGAAAAGTACTTGAAGTAAAAACATGCAAGCTTGGTTTTCGTTCCATTGAATTTCGCAAAAGCGACAGCAAATTGCTCATCAATGGGAAGTTAACTTACCTGTATGGCGTTAATCGTCCCGATCATCATCCAACAAGAGGTAAGGCATTAACAAGAGAAGATATTCTGCAGGATATTAAAACGATTAAGCAGTTCAATTTTAATTGTGTTCGCTTGTCGCATTATCCAAGCGATCCGTATTTGTTGGATCTGTGTGATGAGTTCGGCATCATGGTGATCGATGAAGCGAATTTAGAAACGCATGGTTTGGGTGGAAAGCTGAGTCATGATGCCGCATGGGCCGGTGCTTATGTGGAGCGAATCAGTCGCATGGCTTTGCGTGATAAAAATCATCCGAGCATCATCATGTGGAGTTTGGGTAATGAAGCAGGCAGTGGGCCCAATCATGCAGCAATGGCTGCATGGGTAAAAGATTTTGATATGACAAGGCCGTTGCATTATGAACCTGCAATGGGTAGTCCGACAGAAGAAGGCTATATCGATCCGAGCGACAGCCGTTATTTAAAAAGCAATGATCATTCGCATCGTATTCAAAATCCGTTGGATCAGTATTATGTAGATGTGGTCAGCAGAATGTATCCATCTGATTATACGGCACCGTTACTTGTTAACCAGAACAATGGTGATCATCGTCCCATTTTCTTTTGTGAATATGCACATGCTATGGGCAACAGTGCAGGTAACCTAAAAGAGTTTTGGGATCAGTGGCGCAGCTTGCCGAGAGTGATCGGCGGTTGCATCTGGGAATTTAAAGACCAGGGTTTGCTGAAAAAAGATTCAGCAGGCGTGGAGTTCTATGCATACGGCGGCGATTATGGCGAACGCTATTTCGACAACTTCACGATCAAAGGAATTGTGGCAGCAGATGGAAGACCCAAGCAGGCGATGTATGAATGCAAACGCATATTTCAACCCATACAGGTTGAATGGGCAGATTCAGTAAAAGGCATCATCCGCATTATCAACAGAAGTGAAGTAAAGAATGTAAATGCATACACTGCATTCATTGTGGTGAAGGAAGATGGAAAGATGATTTCCAATCAACAGATCGGTGGTATTGATGTAGCACCTGCAACAATAGTTAAGTTTCCTGTTTCAAAGTGGTTGCCGAAAACAAAAGCAACATCAGAATATCATGTAGAGTTGAAGTTTGTATTGCAGAAAGCCGAAGCATGGGCAGATGCGGGGTTTGAGATAGCAAGTAATCAATTAGAATTAAAAAGCGCAACAAATACATACAAAGTGTTTGAAAAAGTTTTTTATACTGAAACAGAAGAAGGTTTTACCATCAAGAAGAAGGATTACTCTATTTTCATTAGTAAAAAAACAGGAGCTCTCGAATCATACCAGCTGAAAGGGCACGAACAGATTACTGCACCTTTATTGCCGCATTTTACACGACCTCAAACCGATAATGATAAACGTGGATTCAAAACACATAGGGTATTAAAGCAATGGTACGAGGCTAGCCCTAAGTTAATTGAAATTAAAAAGGATTTAATTGGCGGGTACAAAGGATTTGGCGAACTTATCAGTTGTGTCTATTCTTTAATTAACGATAGTGCGAGAGTGACTGTTAAATATTTCATTTATGAAAATGGTATTGTGGAAATAGATTATGCTCTGACTGTTAAACCTGGCTTGCCGAACATTCCAAAGGTAGGTGTTCAAATGGGCATCAACAGAAGCTTCGATCAAATTGAATACTTCGGTCGTGGGCCATT
This sequence comes from Bacteroidota bacterium, assembly GCA_023428755.1. Classification (GTDB taxonomy): domain Bacteria; phylum Bacteroidota; class Bacteroidia; order Chitinophagales; family Chitinophagaceae; genus Lacibacter. The sequence continues at coordinate 148,194 of JAEYWX010000015.1, read as the reverse complement.
CGAAAATTATATCGATCGTCGTTATGGTACTGATGTGGGTATCTACAATCAAAATATTTTTGATTTCATGGAGCCTTACGTGGTGCCGCAGGAAAACGGCAACCGTACCGATGTGCGGTGGATGTACTTGCACAATCAAAAAACAAAAGATGGATTGTTAATTGTAGCTGATAGTTTGCTAAGCATGAGTGCATGGCCTTATACTGAAGAGAATATCCAGAACGCCAAGCATACCAACAAACTGAAAGATGCAGGCTTCATCACGCTCAATATTGATTTGATGCAAATGGGTGTGGGTGGTAACGATAGCTGGAGCGAAGTGGCTGCGCCGTTAGAGCAATTCCAGATCAAACCCGGTAATTATCAATACAGTTTTTATATTGTTCCGTTTAATGCAAAAAAGAAATCAGCCGGTGAGAGAGCAAAAGAAATTAAATAGAAGTTTGAACCACAAAGGCAGAAAGGCACAAAGCAGCACAAAGTTTTTCTTCGTGTTCCTTAGTGTGCTTAGTGTCTTGGTGGTTCAAGCTCAGGTGCCGCAGGACGTAATGCAGCAAGTATATGAAGAAGTAAAAACACCTTTCAAATACGGTCTTGTTGTCACACCCGAAAATGATACAAAGAAGATTGATTGCCCATCTGTATTCCGCAAAGGCAATTCCTGGTATATGACGTACATACAATTTGATGGCCGTGGGTATGAAACATTTATTGCAAAAAGCAAAGACCTCCTGCAATGGACAACACTCGGTAAGTTCATGAGTTTTTCTGACACCACTGACTGGGATAATAATCAGAAAGCCGGTTACATTGCTCTGCAGAATACGACATGGGGCGGTGGTTACAAGCTTGAAAAATTTCAAAAGAAATACTGGATGAGTTATATCGGCGGGAAAGATCGTGGTTACGAATCCGGTCCGTTAGCGATTGGTATTGCCAATACAAGTAACGATCCGAGCAAGCCACATGAATGGAACAGGTTGCCCCAACCCGTCTTGAGTTCAACCGATAAAGATGTGCGTTGGTGGGAGAACCGTAAGCTGTACAAAAGCACCATCATCCGTGATAAGAACAAATCACTCGGCAGCGAATTCATTATGTACTATAATGCCAATGGCGACAGCAGCGGCAACAAACCCAAGTGGCGTTGGTTCGAACGGATTGGTATGGCAGTGAGTGATGATATGGTGAACTGGAAACGTTACAATGCTGATCCTGTAATGGAACATGGTGTGGGCATCACCGGCGATGCAGTCATTCAAAAGATCAACGATGTGTGGGTGATGTTTTACTTCGGTGCATTTTGGGAAACAAGAAAGAACGAAACCTTCAACCGTTTTGCCTGCAGTTACGATTTAGTCAACTGGACAGATTGGAAAGGAGAAGACCTCATCAAATCATCCGAACCTTACGATGCCAAATATGCACACAAGAGTTTTGTGGTAAAGTGGAAGGGCGTGGTGTATCATTTCTATTGCGCCGTGGATAACAAAGATCACCGGGGGATTGCTGTGGCTACATCAGTTGACAAAGGAAAGAGTAAATTGCAGTTTTAGAGTTAAACACAGAGGCACAAAGACACGGAGATTGCTTGTTGCATAAAAACCATGGAAGACTTGCGTATATGAAGAGATTTTGTACATATTGTTTGCTGTATCTGCTGAGTTTTTTGTTGAGCAATCATCTTGTTGCGCAACAAACGAAACAAAGCAGTATTGAACAGAACTTTCTCAATCCTCCACAATCAGCCAAGCCTTGGGTATTCTGGTACTGGATGCATGCAGCGGTTTCTAAAAAAGGTATCACTGCCGATCTGGAAGCAATGAAAGAAGTGGGTATTGGTGGTGCTTATCTTATGCCGATTAAGGATACTACTTCAAAAATTCCTTTTCAGTCAACAGTAAGACAACTATCTCCCGAATGGTGGAAGCTTGTAACGTTTGCCATGCAGGAAGCAAAGCGTTTGAATTTACAGTTAGGCATGCACGTGAGTGATGGCTTTGCATTAGCCGGTGGCCCGTGGATCACGCCTGAGATGAGTATGCAAAAACTGGTTTGGACGAAAACCTATATTGCAGCAGGTAATACAAATGCGATTCAGTTAGCAGAGCCCGAAGGTTTGCAAAATTATTATAAAGACATTGCTGTTTATGCATATCCTGCCAACAGCAGCAATGCGTTCAGCGAAGTGGTATCGGTACCAACTGTTTCAACAAGCAATGCAGTGCGTGCAAGTTTCCTAGCCTATCGTCAAACAGGCAACAGTGCGTCTTCATTTAAAAGCGATTCTGCCTGCTGGATTCAATATAAATATCCCAAGCCATTTACCTGTCGTTCCATTGTTGTACGCACCGGTGGTAATACCTATCAGGCGTTGCGTTTGCTTGTGCAAAGCAGCGATGATGGTGAAAATTTTACAACAATAACACGTTTCGATCCGCCACGTCATGGGTGGCAGGATGCGGATGAAGATTATACATTCGCCATTCCGTCTACTACAGCAAAATATTTTCGTTTTGTGTATGATAAAGAAGGAAGTGAGCCTGGCTCGGAAGATCTTGATGCGGCCAAATGGAAACCATCATTGAAAGTGATGGGCATTTATTTGAGTGATGAACCTGTGATCAATCAATATGAATCGAAGAATGGTTCGGTGTGGCGTGTTAGTGCTGCAACAACAAAAGAGGAAGTGCCTGTTGGTTCGGCTGTTCAACTGAAGAATATCATCAACTTAACAGGCAAGATGGATGCAGATGGTAATCTTAACTGGAAAGCTCCTGCAGGTGATTGGGTTATCGTTCGTATTGGTCATACTTCAACTGGTCATACAAACTATACAGGTGGTGCTGGTTTGGGTTTGGAAGTTGATAAGTTCAATGCAAAAGCAGTAAAACTCCAATTCGATAACTGGTTTGGAAAAGCATTTGCACAAGATCCTGCATTAGCAAAACAAGTGTTGAAAGTATTTCATGTTGATAGCTGGGAGTGCGGCAGTCAGAACTGGGGAGCAAACTTTGCTGCGGAGTTTAAAAAACGCAGAGGGTACGATCTGATGCCTTACTTATTAGTGATGGCAGGCATACCAATAGAAAGCACAGACAAATCTGAAAAAGTATTGCACGATGTACGTACAACGATTGCGGAGTTAGTGAATGATGTGTTTTATACCACGTTGAAAAAAGAAGCGCATGCATTGGGCTGCAGTGTAAGTGCTGAAGCCATTGCACCAACCATGGTGAGTGATGGATTGATGCATTATAAACATGCTGATTTGCCGATGGGAGAATTTTGGTTGAATAGTCCCACACATGATAAACCCAATGATATGCGTGATGCTATCAGCGGTGCACATATCTATGGTAAGAAAATCATCCAGTCGGAATCGTTTACAACTGTGCGGATGGATTGGAGCGAACATCCCGGCAGTTTAAAAGTAGTGGGCGATCGCAATTTTGCATTGGGCATTAATAAAATGGTGATGCATGTGTTTACTAATAATCCGTGGTTAGATAAAAAGCCGGGCATGACACTCGATGGTGTAGGATTGTATTACCAGCGAGATCAAACATGGTTCAAACAAAGCAAAGCATGGATCGAATACATTACAAGATGCCAATCGCTTTTGCAAATGGGCGATCCTGTTGTGGATGTGGCTGTGTTTACGGGAGAAGAAGTGCCGAGACGTTCGATCTTGCCTGATCGTTTAATTGGCACATTGCCCGGCATATTCGGAAAAGAAAAAGTAGAAGCAGAAAAGAAGCGATTGGAGAATAAAGGTCAACCATTGCGACAAATACCTGATGGCGTCAATCATTCTGCAAACATGGCCGATCCTGAAGATTGGATCGATCCGTTGAATGGTTATACCTATGATTCATTTAATCCGGATGCGTTGATGCTGATGCAGGTGAAGAATGGAAAAGTGGTATTGCCCGGCGGAGCAAGCTATGGCGTGTTGGTGATTCCGGGAAAGATGTTGATGAATCCGAATCCGACAATGAGTATTGCCGTACAAAAGAAATTACAACAGCTGGCTAAAGCAGGTGCAAAGATTGTGATCGATCAGCAATGGATAACGCTGTTTGGCAATAACAAGAATGTTGTTGCTGCGCCGTATATGGACAGTACGTTTGAAAAGTTGGGTGTGAAGAGAGACGTGGAAGTGATCAAGGGAAGAAATGAAATTGCGTGGACGCATAGAAAAACCGCAGATGAGGATATCTATTTTGTATCGAATCAAAAAGAAAAGGAAGTTCAAATAGAGGTTGCCTTTAATCATAACAATCTACAACCCCATATTTATAATCCTCAAAACGGAACGAACCGAAAAGCATATTACGGTGAAATAAAAAACGGACGAACCCATTTGTTATTATTTCTTCCTCCGAACGCTTCAACATTTATTGTCTTCTATAAAACTCCAAAGAGAGTATTGCTTGACAATACGATCCCATGCTTCGGAATTTATCAAGAGGATACATTAAAAATAGGATGGCAAATTCAATTCGATAAGAAATATGGAGGTCCGGAAGAAAAAGTAAAAATTGATAGTTTAAAAAGCTGGAGTCAATTTTCAAATCCTGCAATAAGGTATTACTCTGGGACAGCAATTTACTCTAATACTTTTCAGTGGAAGCAGCATACGACAGGTAGCTACGCAACTTTAGAAATTGATTCATTATTCAATATTGCATCTGTAAAAGTAAATGGAATTGATTGCGGAACAATCTGGACATATCCATATTCAGTTCTCATTCCTGGGAATACGCTCAATGAAGGAACAAATACTATTGAAATTGAAGTGGTGAATTCATGGCACAATCGTTTAATAGGGGATGAGTTATTGCCTAAAGAAAATAGGTTAACATGGACAACTGCACCCTATAGACTAAAAGGGAAGCCTTTGTTACCTGCTGGAATTACTGGAACAGTTCGATTGCGTTATTAAATCAAACTATTTCTGAAGATGGTTCAGCTAAATAAATTTAAATGAAGTATTTTTTTCTTTTACTCTTAACTGTAAACATTCTTTCTGTTTCAGCACAACAGAACTATGATGTTGTATGGACTACACAAAGCAACAATGCGTCCGAATCAATGCCCTGCGGTGGCGGCGATATTGGAATGAATGTATGGGTAGAAAAAGGAGAGTTATTTATTTATGTTGCACGTAGTGGCAATTTTGATGAGAACAATGCTCTGATGAAGAGCGGAAGAATCAGGGTCAAGCTCTCTCCCAATCCATTTGACGGAGGAAACTTTGAGCAACGGCTGCATTTACAACAGGGCTATGTTAGCGTTAAAGGAAACAACAACGGAGTTGCAGCAGAAATAAAAATATGGGCTGATGTGCTGAAGCCTGTTGCACATATTGAGATCAACAGCAACAAAAAAATAAACGTTGAAGCAGCATACGAAAGCTGGCGCTATCGTGATCGGATAATAACCACTCGTGAAAATTGGGGCAACTCCTGGAAATGGGGAGCACCTAAGAACAACGTCTACAAAAAAGATGTGATCGATTTCAATAACAACGCAGTGTTGTTTTATCATCACAACAGTAACGAGACCATTTTTGATGCGGTGGTAAAGCAGCAGGGAATGGATGCTGTGAAAGAGCAATTATACAATCCCATTAAACAGTTGGCTTTTGGTGGTTCATTCAGTGGCAAGAATTTCATTGCTGCAGGAACAGATACCGGCAGCTATGCACAAACTGATTTCAAAGGATGGAAACTAAAAAGTAAAACAGCCTCAAAGCAACATGCATTGCAGTTGGTATTGCACAATGCACGGGTTAGTGATATTTCTACATGGAAACAATCGCTTGACTCGTTACAAAAGAAAGTTATTGCAGATAAAACTGCTGTTCAACAATCGCAGCAATGGTGGAAAGAGTTCTGGAGCAGAAGTTTTATTACAATTGATCCCACGCAAAAAGATAAACGTTCATGGGAAGTCGGTCGCAATTACCAACTCTTCCGCTATATGTTGGCCTGTAATGCAAAAAGCGAGTGGCCAACGAAATTTAATGGCGGTTTGTTAACGGTTGATCCGATCTACACCGATACCATCAACAAAGGATTAACGCCTGATTACCGTAACTGGGGTGGAGGATTGCACACGGCACAAAATCAACGGTTGGTTTACTTCCCTATGATCAAAAGCGGTGACTGGGATCTGCTGCAACCGCAACTTAACTTTTATTTACGACTGCAAAAGAATGCAGAACTGCGAACAAAATTTTATTGGAATCATAACGGGGCTTGTTTTACGGAGCAGATGGAAAATTTTGGTCTGCCGAATTATGCCGAATATGGCACCAAACGTCCTGATTATTTTGATAAAGGTGTTGAATACAATGCATGGCTCGAATATGAATGGGATACGGTGTTTGAATTTTGTTTGATGATGTTGCAGGAATCAGAGTATACAGGCAAAGACATCAGCGATAAAATTCCCTTCATCGTCAGTTGCCTGCAGTTCTTTGATGAGCATTATCAATGGCTCGCCAAACAAAGAGGAGCAAAGACGTTTGATGAAAATGGACAGTTGGTATTATTTCCGGGCAGCGCTGCAGAAACATTTAAGATGGCGAACAATTCGGTAACAACGGTTGCTGCGTTAACAGTAGTTTGTGAAAAGCTACAAGATGCAATTGGTCTTTCTTTTTTTCAGTTACCGTACAAAAAAAATAGCCATACTTATTCCGATAGTTTTTTGTTGAATCGATCGATTTATTTGTCTGGCCTTCGTAATCGAATACCTCCACTCAGCTATCAACAATTCAACGGCAACACAACCATTGCTCCTGCAAAAACATGGGAACGTATCAACAATACCGAATCACCGCAAATGTATCCGGTGTTTCCGTGGGGAATTTTTGGTGTGGGTAAGCCGGGATTAGATACGGCATTGAATACATGGCACTACGATACATCAGTCATTAAATTCCGCAGTCATGTTGGCTGGAAGCAGGATAATATCTGGGCTGCACGGTTAGGCCTAACCGAAGAAGCATGGCGGTTGACTTCACTCAAATTACAAAACAGCGAACGCCGCTTTCCTGCTTTCTGGGGACCTGGTTTCGATTGGGTACCCGATCACAACTGGGGCGGCAGTGGTATGATCGGCTTGCAGGAAATGTTATTGCAAACAGATGGGCAACGCATTTTGTTATTCCCGGCATGGCCTAAAGAAAAAGATGTACACTTTAAATTACATGCACCCAACAACACGACAGTTGAAGCAGAATTAAAAGACGGGAAGTTGATAAAGCTGATTGTGTTACCAGAGGAACGAAAGAAGAATGTGGAAGTAATGTTGAAATAACCTAAGCATCTGACGCCCTCGTCTGATGCATTATGGAAATAAAAAACGCTGACAGTTTTATGAAACTGTCAGCGTTTTATATTATTCGTCAGACGTGGGCGTCAGACGAGTTTTTTCTCCGAGTTCCCCGTGGCATCACATCACCAATCGTCACTCCGAAAACTACTCACCGGAAATCCTTCTGTGCTAAACAAATCACCCACTACAAAATCTTTAAACGCATAACGCACCGCCACCGGATCTTTTATTTCAGGAGATGAAACAACAATGGTTCCACCACTGATCAGTGCTTTTGCCGGTTTAAAAACTTTATTGGCACCTGCCACTTCAAAATGTTGCAAAACTTTACCGTAACTGGTTAAGCCGTTAGGTGCACCACTGAATTTGATCGTGATGGTATTGCCGCTTACTGCAATTGATTCAAACGAAGGACTTTCGTAACCAAAACCTTTCAGTCCGTATGTTTTTGCCAATGCCATATACGCCAAACGTTTGCTGCCGGTTTCTTTATCTCCAGGATGAATATTAAATTCTTCTCCAATATCCATCAACACAGCCATGCCGCTGTTGGGGATTTTCGTCAATGCTTTGCGTTGCGCATCACGCAGGTAGGCTGAGTTATTATTGTTGACGTTTACCGCAGCATTGTTATTGTAATTGTAAGGCGCTATCTGGCAATAATAAAACGGGAAATCACCTTGTCCGCTTTGCTCACGTATCTGTTTTACAAATGCAGGAAATAACGTTTCGTATTGCTGCGGACGATCATTATTTGTTTCACCTTGATACCACAAACAACCTTTGATACTGTAACCCAAAAAAGCGCCCAACATGCCGTTATACAAAACAGTTGCATTACGATTGTTCAATTGTTCAGTACCGCTTGCTGCAGGTACTTTAATTTCAGGAAATGCTTTTAGTGTTTCTGCATCCATAAATGCTTCAACAGGTGAGCCGCCATAGCTGATGTTAATGACGGCAACAGGAACGTTCAATCGCTCCTGTAACATCTTTGCAAAGTAATACGCTGTTGCACTGAAATTGCTTACCTCTTCCGGCTCTGCAATTTTCCAGGAAGATGCTTTTGTTGTATCCTTTGCCGTACGTTCTACCGAACGGGGAACTGTGTACAAACGGATCTGGTCATTCGTTGAATGAAAGATGGCATCGTTGCCACCGAAAATAGGTTGATCACGAAAACCTTTCATCGGCATTTCCATATTGCTTTGTCCGCTGCACAACCACACTTCACCGATTAATACATTTTTGATGGTAACAGGCGTGCCGTCGCTGATGGTAATAGTGTAGGGGCCACCTGCAGCAGGTGTGCTGATCTTTGTTTTCCATTTTCCGGCAGCATCTGTTTTTACTGAATATTTTGCTTTGTTCCAGGATGTGCTGATGGTTACCGTGCTTCCTGCTTTCGCCCACCCCCAAAAGGCTGCATCGGTTTGCTGCTGCAATACCATATTGTCGCTGAAGAAGTAGGGTAGTTTGATGGCTGCTTTTACTGCGAGCTGCTGTGTAAAGACGACGGTAAAAAGAAAAGCGAAGCGGAGAAGATTTTTTAACATGGCAATGTATAAATTAAAGGAGACGAATGTACAGTTTTTGACCTTTCCTCCGTCATGCACTTACATGAAGTATAGGCCGCTTTATGATTGGTTGGTACAGGAAGGTTCTTTTTTTGTAATTTTCCATTTCTTAGATGCTTGCAGCTATGAGTGAAAATAAAGAAGGATCGCATAAGAATGTCTGGTACGGTGTTGGCCGGCAGCGGATTGAAATTCCAAAAACAATCCTGAAAGCAAGGATACTCTCGAATCCATTGCTCAAACATTTGCATGTGTGTTCCATCGGTTATTATCCAAAAGCAAAAGATCATTTTACATACCGGAAAAAAGGACTTCCTGAAAATTTTCTGTTTTATTGTGTGGATGGCAATGGCTGGTTTCAAATCGGGAAGCAGAAGTATGAAGTGGGGCCCAACGAATTTTTTATTCTGCCACAAAACGTAGAGCATGCCTATGGCAGCAGCCCCAATCATCCCTGGACCATCTATTGGATCCATTTTGGCGGCGATTCATTACCCCAGTTGAATGAAGTGCAGGAAGTGCAGAAAAATTTCAAACCCGTGTATGTAAAAAACAATGGCGACATACTTCCCATCTTTTCAAAAATTTACAAAACACTGGAACTGGGTTACAGTATCGACAACCTGTTGTTTGCAAACATGTGTCTGTCGCATTTTCTAACCTTATTTATCTATAATAACCGTCATTATATTGCTACCTCCACCGATAAACTGGATTGCGTGGACAGTGCGATCCTTTTTATGCAGGAACGCATCAATGATAATATTTCGCTCAACGATCTCAGTAAGCAGTACAATTATTCGGTATCCCGTTTTTCCAATCTCTTTAAACAAAAGACCGGGTATGCACCCATTGATTATTTTTTGCAAATGAAAATGCAGAAAGCTTGCCAGGAGCTTGATTTCAGCGATCGGTCCATCAAAGACATTGCTTTTAGTATGGGTTTTGATGATCCGTATTATTTCTCCAAGCGGTTTAAAACCATCATTGGCATTTCGCCCAAAAAATACCGCACCAAAAGAAGTGATGAAGCAAAATTGAATATGATGTGAGTTAATCATTGTTAATCGAAGGCAATTATCGTACTGGTTTTACAGAAGTATGTATTATACAATAGTTCACTGTAGAAAACTTCGGTTTGGATGATAGGATTAACTGCTGCTTTCTTTCCTACCCCGCAAGGGATTATCTGTTGTATATTTGCTGCTCAATTATTTTTATGGACGAACAACAAGCAAATCCCAATCAGCTCAACATCGAGATCACAGAAGAAGTAGCGGAAGGTTCTTATGCCAACCTAGCGATCATCACACACAGTCATGCAGAATTTGTGATCGACTTTGTAAACGTGATGCCGGGTACACCCAAGAGCAAAGTAAAATCAAGGATCATTTTTACCCCACAGCATGCCAAACGTTTTATGAAAGCCCTCACCGAAAATATTCAGCGTTTTGAAGCGGCCAACGGTGCTATTCGTGATCTGGAAGAAATTCAGATTCCTATGAATTTTGGTGGTCCCACTGCGCAAGCATAATAATGAGTGATGAATGATCAGTGGTGAGTAGTTGAATACCGGCTTTGGTTTTCATGGCATCATTTGTTGCGTCGCAATCACTTTATCTGCAATGCATGGGTCATCATATATTCTTATTTTGAATCGTATTCTCAATTGTTGACTTCTTTTTGTGTAACAGTATGGAGCAAGTGTTTTCCTATCCGCATTTATTTTCGTTTACAAAGAATGTATTTCTGTCAATGGGTTGCAGCGAAGCAGATGCAACCATTGCTACTACCGTATTACTTTCAGCCGACTTGCGTGGGATCGATTCGCATGGTGTGGCAAGGCTGAGCGGTTATGTGCGGTTATGGGAAGCAAAACGCATCAACGCAACACCTAACATCAAAGTAATTCATGAAACTCCTTCTACGGCAGTAGTGGATGGCGACAGTGGTTTGGGTTTGGTGGTTGCTCCCTTTGCTATGCAGGTGGCTATTGATAAAGCAACCAATGTTGGCAGCGGATGGGTGAGTGTACAAAACAGTAATCACTTTGGTATTGCCGGTTATCATGCCATGATGGCCTTGCAACACGATATGATCGGTATGGCCATGACCAATGCTTCTGCTTTAGTAGCACCCACTTTTTCAACGGAGCGGATGTTGGGCACCAATCCAATTGCTGTTGCTGTACCAAGTGGTAAGGAACCGCCTTTTGTGGCCGACATGGCTACCACCACAGCCGCCAATGGCAAACTTGAAATTCTGCAACGCAAAAATCTTGAAGCACCGCTTGGTTGGATACAGGATGAGGAAGGTGAAGCAACAACCGATGCGCATGCTTTAAAAAACAAAGGTGCGTTGTTGCCATTGGGAAGCGATAAAGAACACGGCAGTCATAAAGGTTATGCGTTGGGAAGTATTGTTGATATTTTTTCGGCCGTGTTGAGTGGTGCGAATTATGGTCCGTGGGTGCCGCCGTTCCCTGCATACGTTCCCATGCCCGAAAATCAGCCGGGTAAAGGATTGGGGCATTTTCTCGGTGCCATGCGGATTGATGCCTTTCGCAAAGCTGACGATTTTAAAAAAGATATGGACAACTGGATCAAGCGTTTCCGATCTGCAAAAACGATTGAAGGATACGAGCAGGTGCTCATTCCCGGTGATCCCGAACGTTTGTTTGAAACACAGCGAATGAAAGACGGAATTCCCTTATTGGAAACTGTTGCAGAAGATTTACTGAAAGTTGGACAGAAATTCAATCTCTCTCTTTAATTTCGCAGCCCGTTCGAAAATGATTTTCCCGGCGGGCATTTCTTTTTTTTGACAGAACATTGAAATGTGGTTGTTGCACTTGGCTGTTAAAGCGTATTTCAACTTTAATAAGACGGTGGGGGGGATGATGAAGAAATTCGTCGGGGAGATGATGTGGGAAGATGAGTGATGAGTTGAAAATGATCAATAGGCAATGGGCAATAGACAATAAGCAACTATGAACAATTAATAAGTGGTGGTCTGTCGTCCGTTGACTGTGGTCTATTATGAAGAGTGACTAGGCTATCAACTATGAACAATGAACAATTGGTGGTCTGTCGTCTATCGACTGTGGACCAAATTAAAACATAAAATAAACCTACGGCAATGAAAGTGATGAAGTTTGGCGGTACCTCAGTGGGGAAACCTGAAAGAATGCACGATGTAGCAACCCTGATTACACGTGATACAGAAGAAAAAATTGTGGTGTTAAGTGCCTTAAGCGGTACAACCAATTCGCTGGTTGAAATTGGTACGGCGATGGCAAACGGCGACAGAGCTGCTGCCAAACAGGTAATTGATAAACTGGATGCACATTATCAAACATTCATCAGCAACCTGCTGTCAACAGAAGCAGCACAAACAAAATGTCGTGCAATCATTGCCGAACATTTTGAATTCCTGAATATCATTCTCAAAATTTCATTCAACGAAGCGTTGAATAAAGATATCCTGGCACAAGGTGAATTGATGAGCACCAAAATGTTCAGCTGCTACCTCGAAGAAAAAGGAATTGATCACATGTTATTGCCGGCGCTGGATTTCATGACCATCGACAGTTATGAAGAACCACAGATCGGCAGCATTAAAGTAAAGCTGAGCCAGTTGCTGAATCAGCACAAAGACAAAAAAATATTTATCACACAGGGATACATCAGCCGCAATGCAAGAGGCGAAGTAGATAACCTGAAACGTGGCGGAAGTGATTACAGTGCATCACTGATCGGTGCTGCCATCAACGCATCGGTTTGTGAAATCTGGACTGATATTGATGGGATGCATAACAACGATCCACGCATTGTAAAGAAAACAGTGGCCATTGAGCAATTGAGTTTTGATGAAGCAGCTGAGTTGGCCTACTTCGGTGCAAAAATTTTACATCCTGCTTCAATCTGGCCGGCACAGCATTATAAAATTCCGGTGAAGCTGTTAAACACCATGCAGCCCGATGCAAAAGGTACATTGATCACCGAAGAAGCAGGTAGTGTAGGTGTGAAAGCAGTGGCAGCAAAAGATGGCATTACTGCAATCAAGATCAAGAGCAGCCGGATGTTGCTGGCGTACGGGTTCTTGCGTAAAGTATTTGAAGTGTTTGAGAAATACCGTACATCCATTGATATGATCACTACTTCTGAAGTAGCAGTATCATTAACAATTGATAACAATACCCATCTCGATGAAATTATCCGTGAGCTGGAGCCATTTGGTTCGGTGGAGCTGGATAAAGACCAGGCGATTGTTAGTATTGTGGGTAATGAAATTGGGAAAACCGAACACATTCTTTCAAAATTATTCGACAGCATTGCTGACATTCCCGTACGCATGGTGAGCTATGGTGGCAGTCCGCACAACGTATCGTTGCTGGTCCCTGCAGCTTATAAAACACAAACCTTGCAGATTTTGAATAAAGGAATTTTCGGTTTGGATTAACAGAATTCTTTCAATCTTTCTTTTTCTGTTTGGCCCGTAATTGTATCTTGAGGAAGTATGCAATTACGGGCTTCCTTATTTCTAATATCATTTCTTTTTTGCTCAACCATGTTTGCGCAAACCTTTACCGGTGTGTGGGAAGGAAGTTTTTTGCTGAAAGGGAACAAAAAGCAAAAAATGAATGTGCGAATGGAGTTGATCGAAAACGAAGGTGGATTTGTTGGCGTTATCAACACAAGAGGGTTTGAAAAAAACACCGTATTTGGTTGTGACTTTATTGTAACAGGTTCGGACAACGGCGAAAAACTGAGTCTTAAAAAACGAAATGTTCGTCGAGGGGTAAATATGAGCAGCGATGATTGCGAATGGTTTCAGGAATTGGATCTACGTGTACAAAAAACCAATAGTGGAGAACAGTTAAAAGGACTCTGGGTATGGATAAGCAACGAAGCAGATCAGTTAAGCCTTGTTAGATCGCAGGACAGTGTTTCGGAAATAACAAAAGATGAAATAACGGCGTATGTCGAAGAAACCTATCGCATGTACGAAGAGAACAATGTGTTGTTGCCCATCATCGACCGATTGAATCATAAAGCAGGTGAACTGGCTGTTGACAGTGGTGATATTGTCCTTGATTTTTCCATTGATTCCACTACACTGCACGATTCGATCACTGTTGTTTTCAACGGCCAGGTGATTTCCGAATTTCACGATTTTAAACGTTCACCGCTGCGGATTCGGCTCAAGGAACTGACCCCCGGCAATAACGATATAATCGTAATCAGCCAATCGGTTGCGCAAAATAAGCTCACACTCCAGTTGGTTGTAAAACACGGCGGCATGTCGCACCAATTCAGCTTAACTCCCGGTTTTACAAGGAACGAGCTGTTATTTCTTTATCGAAAACAGGAATGAAAGCAGGACTGTTTTTCAGCTATATTTGCTGCCTCTAATCGTAGATAGCATGCCAAACAATTCCAAAATTTCTTTCGAGAATACAGCTAATGCATTTGAATATAAGAACGATCAGCAATTGAAGAAAGCCCATTTTCTTTTTTCATCGATGGGGTATAACTGGTTGGTAAATATTGGTACCCGACTTACTCCCTGGGCCATTAAAGCCGGTTTGCCGGTAAAAGGGCTTATCCGCAGTACATTATTCGATCAGTTTATTGGTGGTGAAACCTTGCAGGAAACGGCACGGGTGGCCGATCTGCTGGAAAAATTTCATGTACAGGTGATCCTTGATTATGGTGTTGAAGGTGGTGATTATGGCGAAGATGAAAAAGACCATGCATGCGATGAGTTTATTAAAGTGATTGATTATGCAGCTACACAGGCCAACATTCCGTTCATGAGTGTAAAGGTGACCGGTGTTGCACGGTTTGCCCTTTTAGAAAAAATGGATGGGCTGATGCACAAGGGTACGGGCACACTCATTCGCCGGTACGAGCAGGCACTGGAACAGTTAACAAAAGAAGAGCGGGAAGAGTGGCAGCGTGTGTGCAACCGGATGGAAAAAATTTGCTCCACTGCATCTGTAAAAAATATAGGTGTACTGATTGATGCAGAAGAAACCTGGATACAGGACCCCGTGGATGCACTAACGATGTTGATGATGGATCAGCACAACAAAACAAAAGCGGTGGTGTACAATACGGCACAACTCTATCGCCACGACCGTTATCAATTTATTCATGATTGTTTTGAAGCCGCCGAGCAACGCAATTTTATTTTTGGTATCAAGATCGTTCGGGGTGCATATATGGAAAAAGAGCGCAAGCGTGCACAGGACATGAATTATGAATCGCCCATTCAGCCCGATAAAGAAAGCAGCGACCGTGATTACAACAAAGCAGTGGAGTTTTGTATCCAACACGTAGATCGTATTGCTACCATTGTGGCATCGCACAACGAATACAGTAATCAGTTAGCCGCTGAGTTATTACATAGTAAAGGCTTGCCGCACAATCATCCGCATGTGCATTTCAGTCAATTGTATGGTATGAGCGATCATATTACTTTCAACCTCGCCAAAGAAGGTTATTCAGTAAGCAAATATCTTCCCTTCGGACCTATTGATGATGTAGTGCCTTACCTTATGCGCCGTGCACAGGAAAACAGCAGTGTAAGTGGACAAACAGGAAGAGAATTGTTGTTGATTAAAAAGGAACTGGCGAGAAGGGGAGTGAAGTAATTATTTTGCAAAGAAAAGGCTGTACACAATCAATCCACAGGCCTGACCTTGTGCCTTGTAACTTGTGCCTTTTAGTTACCTTGCAGCCATGCAGCAATACCTCCAATTACTACAACATATTTTAGCGAACGGTACTGAAAAAACTGATCGTACCGGTACGGGTACCAAAAGTGTTTTTGGTTACCAGATGCGGTTTGATTTAAGCGAAGGATTTCCGCTGGTCACCACCAAGAAAGTACACATGCGCAGCATTATTCATGAACTGCTTTGGTTTCTGAAAGGCGAAACCAATATTGCCTATCTCAAAGAGCATAATGTAAGCATCTGGGACGAATGGGCCGATGCAAACGGCGAACTGGGTCCGGTGTATGGGAAACAATGGCGCAGCTGGGAAGGAGCGAACGGCGTAGTGATCGACCAGGTGAAAGACCTCATCGAACAGATCAAAAAAAATCCCGACAGTCGCCGCCTTATCATCAGTGCATGGAATGTGGCCGATCTGCCAAAGATGGCGTTGATGCCTTGTCATACTATTTTTCAATTCTACGTGGCAGATGGAAAGCTGAGTTGTCAATTGTACCAGCGTAGTGCTGATGTGTTCCTTGGAGTTCCGTTCAATATTGCATCTTATGCATTGTTAACGATGATGATTGCACAGGTGTGCGATCTGGAACCGGGTGATTTTGTACACACGTTTGGCGATGTACATATTTACAGCAATCACATGGAGCAGGTGAATCTGCAGTTAAGCCGCACGCCGTTTCCATTACCAACTATGAAATTGAATCCGGATGTGAAAGATATTTTCGAATTTAAGTTCGAAGATTTTACGTTGGAGAATTATCAGAGCCATCCGGCGATTAAAGCACCTGTTGCGGTCTAAGGAATGAAGAATGAAAAATGATGAATGAGAAATGAAAAAGGGAAAGGCAACTGGCTGATGAAAGGCAATGTGATGATGGCCAAAATAACGTAACCAAAAAAATCAAATATGGAAAACGGTAATAAATTTGATCTGGAGGATAGACTCGTTGATTTTGCCTGTATGTGTTTAGATGTATGTGAACTTCTCCCTTCAACCAAAGCTGGACAGAATCTGGAATTTCAATTATCAAAAAGCGGTACGGCTCCTGCCTTGATTTACGGCGAAGCACAAGCGGCAGAATCAAGAGCAGACTTTTTACACAAAATGAAAATGTGTCTGAAAGAGATAAAGGAATCAAGGATTAATTTGAAGATTATCAGACGCAAACCTGTTGTAATAGGTCTAAAAGTTGAAACAGCTTTCAACGAAAGCAATGAGCTAATGGCAATTTTCCTCAAAAGCGTTGAAACAGCACAAAAGAACGACGAACGGCGAAAAAAGCAGTAAGCCCGGCGTTTTTCATTTCTAATTTTTAATTCTTCATTTTTCATTTCATGCTCATTTCATTAATTGTCGCTGCTTCTTCCAACAACGCCATCGGTCGTAACAACGAACTGCTGTGGCACTTGCCAACTGATCTCAAGTTTTTCAAGAATACAACCTGGGCGCTGCCCGTGATCATGGGACGCAAAACCTTTGATTCGGTTGGAGGTAAACCTTTGGTGGGACGAATCAATATCATTATTTCACGACAGGAAGGACTCTCTTCTGCATACGAAAATGTATGGTTTGCTACATCACTCGATGATGCAATTCAACAGGCGAAAAAATTAGAAATAAAAGAGATCATGATCGCAGGTGGTGCACAGATCTATGAACAGGCCTTGCCCATTGCCAATCGTATTTATTTAACAAGGGTGCATGTACATCTGGAAGCGGATGCGTTCTTCCCATCATTTGATGTAAACGAATGGAACCTCACCCGCAACAGCGATTTTGAAGCAGATGAAAAACATGCGTATTCCTTTTCAATTCAGCAGTGGGACAGAATAAGTGGAAAGTAAAAAGTTCAAAGTGAAAAGTTTCGTTTCACTTCTTCATTTTTCATTTTCGATTTTTAATTTTTCATTTTCAACATGTATTCTTCTTTCCAGCTAGGTTTAAAATATCTCAACTACTATTTCACGGCTGCCAATGGAAAAGGGCACGGTATTCATTCGCCTTTTGTATTCGACCTGGTTAAAAAAGTGCTGAATGATAAAACAAACTATGCTGCTTACAATGAAGTTGAGCGGCAGCGGAGTTTGTTGCTGGGAAATGAACGCATCATTACAGTAGAAGATTTTGGAGCAGGATCGGTAAAAGGGTTAACGAAACAACGGGTGGTGCAGCAAATAGCCGCTACATCACTCAAACCAAAAAAATATGCACAACTGTTGTACAGGCTGGTGCACTACTTTCAACCCGATCAAATTGTAGAACTGGGTACATCACTTGGCATTACTACGGCTTACCTGGCCAAAGCAAAACAAGATGCAACCGTAACAACCATGGAAGGAGCTGCTGCCATTGCTGCCATTGCGGAAGAACAGTTCAGGGAGCTGCAGTTGAATAACATCCGCATTGTTACCGGTAATTTCGATGAAACCTTACAACAGGTGATCGATGCGGCACAGCAGCCATTCAACTTTGTGTTTGTAGATGGCAATCACCGCAAAGAACCAACGCTGCGTTATTTTGATCAGCTGCTGCACAAGTCAACAGCTGATACCGTATTTGTATTTGATGATATTCACTGGAGTAAAGAAATGGAAGAAACGTGGGAGCAGTTGAAACAACATCCATCTGTTACACTAACCATTGATCTGTTTTTTATCGGGCTCGTTTTTTTACGCACCGAACAAAAGCAGAAAGAACATTTTGTGATTCGGTTTTAATTTCTACGTATGCAACATCGAAAGATCGGATACATCTCAGCGTTTATAATTATTTTTTTAACGGCCATGTTCCGGTTACTGTTGTTAGCAGTCAGTTATCATTCCCTGCAAGAGCACAATACAATTTCTACCAAACAAGTGCCTGTTTCAGAGGTGGTTAATTTTTTAAGTATTTTTCCACCAGTGGTGTTGCTTGCAGAAGCGTTTGCGTATCTTTTTTTGCCCAAACGGTATTTTCTGCGCCGGCTGGTGCGTTCTCATATCTGGATGACGATCATTTCATCCTTTTTATTTCCCATATTTGAAACGATTTTCTATTTCTTTATTCTTTCTCCCAATGACAAATCTTCAATTGAATTGGCGGATGTCGCAAAAGACTATCGTACTCCAATATTGATCGCAGGCTGGTTGCTATTTGCAATTGCACGTTTGTTCTTTATCATGGCAGTAATGAAATCTGTAAAAACGATTCCCCAAAAAGGAACAAATGAGAATAGCGCAGATCTGCTCTCCGATTTCTCTGAGTAGTTGTACAAATATTAATAAACAGTTGTAAGGCTGCACAAAATCAACAGTACATGATACAGCCCTGTTTAAAAAATCAATATCTTCACGGCCCCGCAACTTAAACCTTCTTAAAATTTAGTTTGAATATGGTTATTGCTGTTTTAAAAGAACCTGCACATGAAACAAGAGTGTCGTTGATCGCCGAGTCGGTTGCAGCCTTTACCAAAAAAGGAATTACAGTGCTTGTTGAAAGTAATGCCGGAGAGCATTCGTATTGCAGCAATGAAGCATACATACAGGCAGGCGCACAAATAAAAACAAGGGCCGAAGCATTGCAGTCGGCCGATATCGTTCTCGGTATTCATGCACCAGCTGCTGATGAAATAGCTACACTTTCTTCCAAAATCGTGGTTGGTGTGTACCAGCCATTAAGCAATGTGGATGTAATGAAAGATTGGGCAGCAAAGAACATTACCTGTTTCTCACTCGATATGTTGCCACGTACCACCCGTGCGCAGGCAATGGATGTGTTGAGTTCGCAGGCAAATATTGCTGGCTACAAAGCAGTGTTGACCGCTGCCAATTTATATCCCCGCTACTTTCCCATGTTTATGACAGCAGCAGGAAGTATTAAACCGGCAAAAGTGTTAATCCTTGGTGCAGGTGTGGCTGGGTTGCAAGCCATTGCTACGGCCAAACGGTTGGGTGCAGTGGTGGAAGTGTTTGATACAAGACCTGCCGTGAAAGAAGAAGTAATGAGCCTCGGTGCAAAGTTTGTGGAAGTAGAAGGTGCTGCCGATGCAAGCAAAGCCGGAGGTTATGCGGTAGAACAAACAGAAGAATACAAACAGAAGCAACAGGAAAAAATAAAAGAAAGTGTTGCTAAAGCCGATATCGTTATTACCACTGCACAGATACCCGGGCGTAAAGCACCCATCTTAATTACAGAAGAAATGTTGCAGCTGATGCAAAATGGTTCGGTGATCATTGACTTGGCAGCATCAACAGGTGGGAATACGCCTTTCACAAAAAACAATGAAACAGTTGTAGTAAACGGTGTACGCATTTATGGCAACAGCAATTTACAGGCAACTATGCCATCGGATGCGAGTAAGCTCTATGGTAAAAACGTTTCTAACTTTTTACAACTCATCATTACCAAGGAAGGAACAATTAACTTGAACTGGGACGATGATCTTGTAAAAGGCGCCTGCATTACACATAACAAGGAAGTAGTACACGAACGTGTAAAATAATTTTCAACTCTCAACGCAAACGATATGGAAAGTGTTCTCAATTTTATTTCGGCCAATGAGCAGATGATTTACATTCTGATGCTGGTGATCTTTCTCGGCTTTATTGTCATCAGTCGTGTACCTGCAGTATTGCATACACCCTTGATGAGTCATGCGAATGCCATCAGCGGGGTAGTGATCATTGGTGCTATTATTGTAATGGGCCGTGCCGATGCAGACAACTATGTAGCATTGGTGCTGGGCTTACTGGCGGTTATCCTCGGAACCATTAATGTAGTAGGTGGGTTTGTGGTAACCGACCGTATGCTGGAAATGTTTAAAAAGAAAAAATAAGGCCGTCATAAAATACTGTAACGCAAAAAGAAGTTCAACATGGGCGTATCAATTTTAAGTATCATTTACATTATAGGAGCCATCACGTTTATCATTGGGTTGAAAATGATGTCGCATCCCGATTCTGCACGAAAAGGAAATATGCTGGCAGGTGCCGGAATGGTGGCAGCTATTCTCGGTACAATTTTTTTATTCAGGAATGAAGATGGTTCATTGTTGAAAAATCATGTATGGATTTTTGGTGGTATTCTTATTGGCACGGTGATAGGTGTATTAACTGCCAAAAAAGTACAAATGACGGGTATGCCCGAAATGGTGAGTCTGTTCAACGGATTGGGTGGTGCCAGTGCAACCTTGATCTCTTGGGTGGAGTTCAATCATCTTTCTGATCTTGGTTTTCCTGCACAAAGTGCAACGCCGGGAATTATGGCTATTCTCTTCTCCGGTATCATTCTCGGTAACATTACGTTTTCCGGAAGTTTGATTGCATGGGCAAAGCTCAGCGGAAAAGTAAAAGACTTTGCATTCAGCGGACAACATATCGTCAACATCGTATTATTGCTGGCAAGCATTGTATTGTCGGCCTATATCTCTTTGAATCTGCAGAGCGATAACACAACTGTTTTATTTTATGTAGTATTTCTTTTATCACTGGTGTACGGTGTGTTCTTTGTGTTCCCGATCGGTGGTGCTGATATGCCGGTGGTGATTTCCTTACTCAATTCATTGAGTGGTTTATCAGCTGCCTGTGGCGGATTTTTGTATGACAACAAAGTCGTATTCACCGGTGGTATATTGGTAGGTGCTGCAGGTACAATTCTTACCGTGCTGATGTGTAAAGCCATGAACCGTTCTCTTACGAATGTATTGATCGGTTCATTTGGCGGAAGCAAAGCAGGCGGTGCTGCAAAAGAGCAAGGCAGTTACAAAGAAATTTCGTTGAACGATTCTGCAGTAGTAATGAGTTATGCAAGTAAAGTGATGATAGTACCCGGTTATGGATTAGCGGTGGCACAGGCACAACATACCTGTCATGAATTACAGAAAATACTTGAGTCGAAAGGAGTGGAAGTAAAGTATGCCATTCATCCCGTTGCAGGACGTATGCCCGGCCACATGAATGTATTACTTGCTGAAGCCGATGTGAATTATGAAAAGCTGCTGGAAATGGAACAGGCCAATGATGAATTTTCGTCGGTGGATGTGGTACTGATACTTGGTGCAAATGATGTGGTGAACCCGGCTGCAAAATCAGATCCTTCTTCGCCCATCTACGGCATGCCGATCCTTGATGTGGGTCTTGCAAAAAATGTGGTGGTGGTAAAACGCAGTATGAAACCCGGTTATGCAGGTATTGAGAACGATCTGTTCTTTCAGCCAAAAACATCCATGTTGTTTGGTGATGCCAAAAAAGTATTACAGGATCTCATCAGCGAAATAAAGAGCATATAGTTCGTACTTTCGCCGCATGCAACTGCCTTCTTCTTTATTGCGCTCGCTTGAACAGGTAAAAGGGTTCGATCAAACAGCATTTGAAGAAATACATGCAGGTGGGGAGCAGGTAGTGTCGGTGAGAATGAATCCGCTTAAGTTGTCAATAGGCAATGGTCAATTAGCAATTGGCAATCAGCAAAACTTCTCGACTTCGCTCGAGGTATTGCAGCAACACCCTTCGACTCCGCTCAGGGCTGTTCCCTGGTCATCTTCCGGTTATTATCTCAATCAACGTCCTTCGTTTACACTTGATCCGTTATTACATGCCGGTGCCTATTATGTGCAGGAGGCCAGCAGTATGTTTTTAGAACAGGCATTGACACAAACCGTTGATCTTTCGCAACCATTGCTGGTACTGGATTTGTGTGCAGCACCCGGAGGTAAATCAACTCTGCTGCAATCGCTTATCAGCAACAAAAGTTTATTGGTAAGTAATGAAGTGATCCAGGCACGGGTAAATATCCTCAAAGAAAATTGTATCAAGTGGGGTGGCAACAATGTGGTAGTAACGAATAACGATCCGTCTGCCTTTTCAAAACTCAGTGGATTGTTTGATGTGCTGGTGGTGGATGCGCCCTGCAGCGGCAGTGGTTTGTTCCGGCGTGATGCAGATGCCATTAGCGAGTGGAGCGAAGACAATGTAAAGCTTTGCAGTCAGCGTCAGCAACGCATATTGGCTGATGCATGGAATTGTTTGAAAGAAGATGGCGTACTGATCTATTCTACCTGTTCGTATTCAGCTGAAGAAGATGAAGAGATACTTGATTGGATGATGACTGAATTTAATGTTGAAGTGTTACAGTTGAAGATTGACAATAGCTGGAATATTGATGAAGTAGAAACGAAACAAGCAGCGTATGGTTATCGTTTCTGGCCTTACAAAGTAAAAGGCGAAGGATTTTTTATTGCTGCGTTTCGGAAAAAGGAAAGTACCGATGCAGTGCGAATGAAAATAAAAAATACACAGCTTGCATCAAAGCAGGAGGCAGCAGTTGCGGCCAACTGGTTACAGTCAACTGATGGTCTTACATTTATCAAACAAGGTCAAAACATTGCAGCAATACCTGCTGCCTGGAACGAAACCATTCAATACCTGATGCAGGAACTGAAAGTGCGGTATGCAGGAGTGGAGTTGGGAACACTAGCCAAAAACGATCTGCTGCCTGAACATGCATTGGCATTGTCTACGCTTTTGAAAGAAGAGATTGTAAAAGTGGAACTTGATCTTACACAAGCGTTGGATTACCTCCGTAAAAATGAATTAAAAATTGACAGTGAGCACAAAGGTTGGGCGTTGGCCGTGTACAATCATTTTCCATTGGGATGGATGAAACTGCTGGGCAACCGTATCAACAATTACTATCCCAAAGAGTGGCGGATTTTGATGAGGTGAGGAAGAGACCACGGACGATGGACGATAGACCACCAGGTGTTGATAGTTGATGGCTCATGGTTGAAAAGTATGAAGACCACAGTCGATGGACGACGGACCACCAAAGTTTCATAGTTTATAGCTGAAAGGAGAAAACTCACCACTCACCATTCACAACTCATAATCATTTGAATTTTGTATTGAATAACAGTTTCAACCCTGTCCATACAATAATCACCACGCTGCTGTAAAACAATACTTTTACACCTGTACTTTGCGGTTGATAGATCATCAGCAATGTAGCACAAATCAGCAGCAGGCCGATGATGAACACAAACGAAAGCCGGTTGAAGTTTTGCCGTAATGCTTTGTTGGTAAAACTATCTTCCCTGAAATTGATTTCATGTTTTAATGTGCCTTTCCGTAAGTTGTTGATGATCTCTTTCAAATCATCCGGTAAACGATCAATGATGTAGAGATAATCTTCAGCCGAATTCATCACTTTGTTTACAATCGCATCGAAGCTGAATTTTTCTTTGATCTTTTCTTTAGCATACGGCTCAATCATATTTATGATTGACACTTCTGCCTCCAGTGCTTCTGCAAATTTCTGTATGGTGCCCAACGCCTTCAGCAACATATACAAATTGGTTGGTACTTTCAATCCATGCCGCATAATCACGTTGAATGTATCGGCCATCAATGCAGAAATGTCTACCTTTTCATAGGGAATATAACTGTACTTCTGGATCAGTTCGCCTATTTCAAATTCCAGATCAGCGTGGTCTTTGTAAAAATTAATGTTCAGTAAGGCCAACAGTGCTTTGCTGATGCGATGCGTGTCCTGTCTTGCAAAACCAAGCATAAAATTGATGAGGGCCTGTATTTGTGCAGGTTTTAAACTGGCTGTCATTCCATGGTCAAGTAATACAACCTGGTTGTTGTCACGGATCATTAAATTACCAGCATGCGGATCGGCATGAAAAAATCCATATTTCAGAATCATTTTTAGAATGATCTGCGTACCGTTTTCTGCAATCTTTGTAATGTCATATCCATTCTTTATCAACTCGTCTTTTGCATCAGGTTTCATGCCGCTTACAAATTCCATTACCAGTATTTTCTGCGTGTTGTACTGGTTGTAAACTTTGGGGATATAACAATAATCATCGTGCTTGAACATTTCGGAAAACCGCATCATATTCGATGCTTCATTGGTAAAGTCCAGTTCTTTTTTCATGATGTTACCAAAATCCTCTACAAACTCCACCACATTAAAACTGGCCAGTTCGGGATAGGATTGCACCACCTGTTCGGCCAGCACTTTCATTAAAACAAGATCAACAGTAATTTTTTGTTTGATATGCGGCCGCTGTACTTTCACCGCAACGGTTTCACCGCTTCGCAGTTTGCCACGATATACCTGCGCAATGGAAGCTGAAGCAATGGGGTTGTGATCCAGTTGTTCAAATACTTCATGAATGGGATCGCCCAGTTCCTCTTCCATAATACGCCATGCAATTCCATTATCAAAAGGCTTGGCTGATGTTTGTAGTTTCTTTAATTCATTGCGCAATTGTTCACTAACAAGATCAGGACGGTCGGCTACAATCTGCCCGAATTTCACAAATGTAGGTCCGAGGTCTTCGATCATTAATCGTAAACGTTCGGCACGTGTGGTAAGATTTTTTCCACGGGGATCGAAGACCCTGCGCAACACACGGTTATTATTGACCCAGTTACGTATTCCGTGTTTGCTGATGATCCACAGAATGCTAATAAGCCGGAAGATGCTTCTGAATAATCGATTAACCCGGAATATCCACATACACATTTAATTTACAGGTGAAAGATGGGTAGGAACTTTTGGTTGCCTAAAATACAAAAGGAGCCGGTAACCGACTCCCTTTATTTGCATCCGGTACCAACTTAAGAAACCAGTTGCTCCTTTATATGATTACCGGTTAGCTTTGTTGCCTGCAGAATTTCGAGTACACGTTTGCGTGTATCTTCTTTCAGTCCGGCAATTTCATGTTTAAATACTTCTTTCAACTCTTCAATTTCTGAACTGCTGCTTTTTACTTTGTACAAACGTTCTTTGAGATCGTTGAATTTTTCATTGATCGTGTTACGAATGGAACTACCACTTTCAGGCGCCATCAGCATACCTACAGCTGCACCTGCGGCCACGCAGGCAAAAATTAACTTCATACTCATAATGCTGTGATTTTAAATGGTGAATAATAGTTACTGTTTTTCAAGAACCTTGCCAAAAAATGCAGAAAGGCACAAGGAAGAAGGCACAAGTGAGAACTCACAACTTAAAACCATAAACAAAAAACTACAAATGCTTATTTCCTTCCAAAGTCAGCAGGGTTTTCGCCCCATGCTTCGGTTTCCCATTTGAGAATTTTGTTTTTGTACGTGTGTTCTGTGAGCCAGTTTTCTGCACGATGGATCAAATCAAAAATGTGTGCTGTTTTTGCCGATTGTTCAAGATTGGTTTTGCATTTTTTTGCTTTCACCCAGCCAATGGCATTGCGGCTGTCGCTGTAAATAGGTATGGTAAGCAGGTTGTGTTTTTTGCAATACGCAAGTGCATGCACAATGGCTAAAAATTCACCAATGTTATTGGTGCCGTTTGCCAGTGGTCCCATGTGAAAAATACGTGTATTGGTTTTGTACAGGATGCCCTGGTACTCCATATCTTTTTGTACACTGTTCCAGGCTGCATCTACCACAATGCTTTCGTGGATAGGTGTACCAAGCATGGTTACATCTTTTGTAACAGAAGTTTTCTCTTTTTTATAGATATGTTTGGCGAAATGTTCTTTGTATGCCTGTTCAGCTTCGTCTTTAGAAGTAAATGATTTGTACGCAGCACCGGCAAAGCCTTCTACCTGTTGTTTGCAATCGTTCCAGTTGGCATAAATGCCCGGTTCTTTCCCTTTCCACACCACGTAATATTTAGGTTTCGTATTGCTCATGTGGATGCAATGTTAGCAAAAGAAACGTTAAGCTTTTCTTTGGCACAATACTTTCACGGAATTCTGCATCTTTGCAGAGTAAAAAATCATGTTTCCATGAAGAGAGCCTTTTTATTTCTGAGTATTTGTTTTACCGCTGTTGCAGCAATGGCGCAATCCACGCCGTTACTGGTACAGTTAGATAATCAAAATAAGCCCTACCTCACACACAAGATTGAGCCAAAAGAAAATTTTTACAGTATCGGTCGTATTTACAATATCAGTCCACGTGTGTTTGCTCCGTACAATGGGCTGGAGTTAACATCGCCTTTAAGTATTGGCCAGGCAATTCGTATTCCGCTCAACGAAGTGAATTTCTGGCAAACAGGCACCCGTGCCGAAAATGAAACGGTGGTTCCTTTGTATCATATCGTAAAGCAAGGGGAAACCATGAGCCGTTTGAGTCAGTTGTATGGAACTGATAATGCATCTATCAAATCCTGGAACAATCTGGGCGATGCAGTGAGTGTGGGCAGCAAAGTGATCATTGGATTTTTGAAAGTAGATAAAACTCTGTCTCCATTGGCAGCAAAGGGAATGAATGTACGCAGCGAACCAACGGTGGTGCAACAGCAACCCAAACCTGTTGTAAAAACAGAAGAGCCGAAGAGAGAACAACCGGTGGTTGTGAAAAAAGAAGAACCCAAACCGGAAGTGAAGAAAGAAGAACCGAAAATAGAAGCAACAACGGTGAGTTATACCGGCAATGGTTTTTTCAAAGATGAATTCAACCGCCAGACAAATAACGGCAAACGTGTAGAAGCAAACAGCGGAGCAGGCAGTGTGTTTAAAAGCACCAGTGGCTGGAGCGATGGAAAATATTATGTGTTGATGGACCAGGTAGAAAAAGGAGCGATTGTAATGATCCGCAACCCGGCCAACGGAAAAGCGGTGTATGCAAAAGTATTGGGTGGGGTAGAGGAAACAAGCCCCGGCAGCGGATTGGTATTCCGGCTCAGTAACTCAGCCGCTGCGCAACTGGGCGTAAGCACAGAGAAATTCAATGCAGAGTTGGTGTGGGGAAAGTAAAGACAAGTTGGAAGTGGAAAGTTGAAAGTGCGAAGTAAGAAAAATACAAAGCGGGTGTCTGTTAAAAACTTTCACCCGTTTTATTTTGATCCATATGGATATGACAGACATAACAAAAAAGCAGGAACAGTATAAGTCTCTTGGATTTGCTGTGATTGAAGATATCTTTGATAATGAAGAAATCGAAGTGATTTTAAATGAAATCACTTCTGCAAATACAGATAATCCTGCATTTAGAATCAGCAACGATGTTTTTGCAATCAGACAATTCTTTAAGCTTATTCCCGGTACAATACCTTATGTTTTTTCACCAAAGATGAAGGCACTGGTTTCAAATATGTTTGGTGAAGATTATTTTGTTGTAAAATCAATTTATTTTGATAAGCCTGAAAAATCGAATTGGTTTGTTGCGTATCACCAGGATTTAACCATTTCTGTTGAATCGAAGTTGAATGTAAATGGGTTTGGCCCGTGGACTGTTAAACAGGACCAGTATGCAGTACAACCGCCACTTTCAATACTTGAAAATAATTTTACGATTAGAGTTCATTTGGATGATACGGACGATGAGAATGGAGCACTAAGAGTAATTCCGGGTTCACATAAAAAAGGAGTTATTCGTGCTGCTGTTGATGGGAAGGATGAAGTTTTCTGTCCGGTTAAAAACGGAGCAGTTATGTTCATGAGCCCTTTGCTTTTACATGCATCAAACAGAACGCTTGTAAATAAAAAAAGACGAGTGATTCATATTGAATTTAGTAATCAACAGTTGCCTGAAGGTTTAAAGTGGTCGGAATGTTTGAATTATAATGTTGGACCAGAATAAAATCGTAATCAACTCCTGTACCCCCGCAAAAAATCTTCTACACTCATTCGTTTTTTTCCTTCGAGTTGTAATTCCAACACCTGTAAATAACCGTTACTGCAGGCGAATTTTAAATAGGTTTTGCCATCAGTAGTAAAGTTATTGTCGGTCAGACCGCTTTCAGCGTAAGCCCCTCCTTCGGAGGGGTTTGGGGAGGCTTCTTTCTTCGACCGATAGATCTTCATCGTCTTTCCATTGAACGTTGTAAATGCACCGGGAAAAGGAGAGAGGCCACGGATGAGATTGTGTACTTCTTCCACTGTTTTACTGAAATCAATTTTACAGGTGTCAGTAAATATTTTGGGAGCATGTTTTAATGGTGAATGGTGAATAGTGAGTGGTGAAGGAGAATTTAAAGTTGTGGAGTCGTCCATTGACCATTGACCATTGACCATTGACTCTTGCGTTTTTTCCTCCAGCGTTCCGCTCACCAATCCTTCAACTGTTTTTACCAGCAACTGTGCACCTATTTCTTTCATACGGTCGTGTACTTCGCCTGCGGTTTCATCTTCTCCAATGGGAAATGCTTCCTGCAGCAGAATATCGCCTGTATCAATTTCATGTTTTAATTTGAACGTAGTTACACCGGTTTGCGTTTCTCCATTGATCACAGCCCAGTTAATAGGAGCGGCACCACGGTATTGCGGTAACAAACTGCCGTGCACATTTACCGTTCCCATCTTCGGCATATTCCATACCACTTCCGGCAACATACGAAACGCCACCACGATCTGCAGATCGGCATGTAATGATTGCAATTCTTCAAGAAATACAGGATTTTTCAGTTTCTCCGGTTGTAATACAAACAGATTGTGTTCGGTTGCATATTGCTTTACGGCACTTTGTGTAAGTTTCATACCACGTCCGGCTGGTTTATCAGGCGCAGTAATAACACCCACTACATTATAACCCGCCTGCACCAATGCATTCAATGATGCAACTGCAAACTCAGGCGTACCCATGAAAACGATACGGGGAAATTCTTTTGTTACCATGCGGCAAAAGTAGTGAGAAAGCTGCGAGCCACGAGCTATAAGCTGCGAGTAAAAGGCAACTGCTTTATAGATCGCAAACTAAAAATATTTGAAACAGTGAGTTTAATGATACTGATGATTATAGGCCACGGCTCGTAGCTCACGGCTAGAGGCTCATGGCTTTTTCCCATCAGCTCGCAGCTTCTTCTTCCTCATCCATCTCAATGATCTTGTCTTCCTGGTTGATCTTGGTAAGATTATTTCGCTGCAAAATTTCTTTGGCGAGATTGAGATAATTAATGGCGCCTTTGCTTTCGCTATCGTATAAGATCACCGGCTTACCAAAACTCGGCGCTTCACTTAAACGTGTATTGCGGTGAATGATGGAATCAAATACAATGCCTTCAAAATGTCTTCTTACTTCACTCACTACCTGGTTGCACAAACGCAAACGTCCATCGTACATCGTCATCAAAATACCTTCGATCACCAGTTGCGGATTCAAACGGCTTTGCACAATTTTAATGGTGTTGAGTAGTTTACCCAATCCTTCCAATGCAAAAAATTCTGTTTGTACAGGCACTACTACGGCATCGGCAGCAGTTAATGCATTTACGGTTATTAAACCAAGTGAAGGAGAACAGTCGATAATGATAAAATCGTATTCCTCTTTCAAGCCGGCCAGCAGTTGTTTCATCACCGATTCACGGTTGGGCTGATTGATCATTTCAATTTCGGCGCCAACTAAGTCAATGTGAGAGGGGATCAGATCAAGATTTGGAATATCTGTTTTCAGCACCACATCTTTTGCATTGGCACCGTTTACAAAACAATCGTAGAGACTTTGCTGAACGTTATGCAAATCAAATCCAACACCTGTAGTGCTGTTGGCCTGCGGATCAGCATCTACCAATAATGTTTTGTATTCAAGCACAGCAAAACTGGCAGCAAGGTTAATTGCTGTAGTGGTTTTACCTACTCCTCCTTTCTGATTGGCGATTCCAATAATTCTACCCATAATAATTTCGTTCCTGCTTTGTGTTGCCTCGTAAGGCATGTATGTACGGCTTTATAATTCAATTGTTTCTCCAATGGCCGGCAGCAATAATTGCAATCCGTTCTTTTCAAAGTGCTGTCTGGCTTTGTCGGTGTCAATTTCAATCAGTTCAAACGTATTGTAATGTACGCCGATCACTTTGCTGCAACCCATCATGTGAGCAGCCCGTACTGCATCTTCATACCCCATGGTAAGATTATCGCCAATGGGCAAAATGCAAAACGAAAGCTGTGCACCCTGTGGTACCAATTGCATTTCAAGTGTTAGCCCTGTATCGCCGCTGTAATAAAACGGTGTATCTCCGATTATTACAAATCCCATTGGGTTGCCGCCATAACTACCATCAGGCAGTGAAGATGAATGTTGTGCTGTTACACAACGTACGGTTCCAAATTCAAACGCCCAACGTCCACCAGTGTTCATGGGATGCGTATTACTGATCCCGTTTTTCTGCAACCATAAATGAATTTCCCAATTACAAATCACTTTTGCTTTTGTACGGGCAGCGATATTTACACAATCTGCAATATGATCGGCATGTCCATGACTCACTAAAATATAATCTGCTTCAATGGCAGCTACATCCACTTTATCTTTCGCCAGTTCATTCAACGTAATAAATGGATCAAAAAGTAATTTCGAACCCTTTACGTCTATACCAAAGCAGGAGTGGCCATAATAGGTAAAATTCATATTAACTGTTTTGATGAGCAATTGTACGTTACAGCAATGCTGTGTGGCGAGAAGAGCCATCCTGACAAAAATAAGGTTTCGGCATAATATTCGGGAACAATACTTATCCCCTCTGTGTTATAGCCGAAAGCCTGTAACTGTTTGAAATTTAACAGCCAGTTGATTCATTTATTTCTCAATTTTGATGCTTATGCGACGTTTAGCCGGTTCATGGATCTTTCTATTGATTTTTTTGTTGGTGGATATTTATGTGTTTCAGGCGCTGCGTACAGTAGCCGATAGCTGGGCACCACGCACACGGTTTATTGTATTTGCGGTGTATTGGGGCATCAGTATACTTTCGTTTGCATTAATGCTCAGCATTACATTTACCAATTACGAAGCGTGGCATAAATTATTACGCACCTATGCGTTTGCTGTGGTGATCGGTTTATTCCTGGCAAAAATGCTGGCCAGTGCTTTTTTACTGGTAGATGATGTACGGCGTGTGGTACAATGGGCAGGCAGTTTTGTTTTTCCCAACTGGAATCCGAAAAATACAGGCACCGGTACAGGCATTACCCGTTCTATGTTTTTAAGTTGGGCCGGACTGGCTGTGGGTGGTGGATTGTTTACTTCATTGCTGTATGGGTTTGGCAACAAATACAAATACAATTTGCAGAAAATTGCAATCGGCTTTGCCAATCTGCCGCAGGCATTCAAAGGCTTTAAGATCATTCATGTGAGTGATATACACAGCGGAAGTTTTACTGATAAGGAAGCGGTGCGGAAAGGCATTGACAAAATAAATGCACAACAGGCCGATGTGGTATTGTTTACAGGCGATCTTGTAAACTACAGTGCCGAAGAGATGAAGGAATATATGGATGTGTTTTCGGAATTGAAAGCAACCCATGGTGTGTATGCAACATTGGGCAATCATGATTATGGTTTTCCAACAGGAAGCAGCCGGGATGAGGTGCGACAGAAACAACTCAGCAATGCTGCCGCTGTAAAGGATGTACATAAAAAAATGGGCTGGAAAACGTTGAGCAATGAGCATGTGGTGATTGAAAAAGACGGGCAGCAGATTGCCATACTTGGGGTTGATAATACCAGCGCAAAAGCAAACTTTCCATCGTTTGGTAAATTGCCCGAAACACATGCGGCTGCAAAAGATTCACCATTTAAAATTTTGATGAGCCACGATCCGTCTCACTGGAATGCAGAAGTAACCTCGCAATTTAAAGATATCGATCTTACCCTGTCAGGCCATACACATGGTATGCAGTTTGGTGTTGAAATTCCGGGTTTTCGCTGGAGCCCGGTAAAATATGTTTACAAGCAATGGGCCGGTTTGTACGAAGAAGCCAACCAGAAATTATATGTCAACCGTGGCTTCGGTTTTATTGGTTACCCCGGACGGGTGGGTATTTTGCCGGAGATCACACTCATTGAGCTTACATAATTTTTTACAGCCATTAAACTATCTTGCAGCCGGGTCGTCTATTGGAACAACCTTAGCCGCATGCACAAACCACTTATTCTATTCGTTTGGTTGTTTTGTTTTTGTATTTCTGTAAATGCACAGGAAACAAAAACAGATTCTGTTGTCATCAATGTTGATTCACTGGAAAAAGAACTGGATGATTTCCTGGCCTTGTATGATTCATTGAAGGCACCTAAAAATTATTGGTTGTTTTCATTAGGAGTTGGCAATACACAGTTTAGTGTACGCAACGTTGCACTGAATGCACAGCAATCGGCCAGCAACCTCAGCTTTACACCTACGATTGCCTATTACCATAAAAGCGGATGGGGCCTTACTTACAACAATTTTATTTTAACAGAGTCCGGTAAATCGCAACTGCTACAACATGCACTAACGTTTTCATACGATCAAGCACAGTTGGAGAAAGTGTCGTACGGAATATCGTACACCCGTTTTTTAGGAAAGAAAGAATTTGTAAATGCATCATCACCTTACGATAATGATGTGCTGGCATATTTGCAGGTAGGTAAAGGAAAATTCAGACCGGGCGTGATGTTGGGCTTTTCGGGTGGGCGTTACCGTGAAACCTTGCAATACCTCGATTCGCAACAGATACGTTTGCCACTCACGGGTGAATTGGTAACACAATATTTTTATGTGAGTGATACGTCAACAATCCGCATCAGGGACTTTTCTTTCATCCCTTATCTCCGTTACGATTGGGTGCTTGATGGAATCGGAAAGAAAGATTATTTTAATCTGCAGCCAACATTGCTGTTACTGGGATCAGCTACACGTGTAACCGTTGATTCAAAAGGTACGGTACGTCAGCGACGTTTGCTGAGCCGCAGCAGAAGTTATTCTGAAACCGATTCGCAAACAAATCCATTTCAATTCCAATCGCTGGGTTTGCAGTTGGATGCAACCTGGTATATCGGTAAATTCTTTTTAAACCCTCAGGTGTATTTTGACTATTACCTGTTAAGCAGCCAAAACAAACTGAGCACCTTGTATAGTGTGCAGGCCGGGTTTATGTTTTGATTTTTGGGGCACAATTCTTCTTAACATATTTTTACCGAGGCAAATAAATGATTGGCATTTAATTCGCCGTTAGTTACTAACTAAAATCAAAAAAAATGAAAAAATCACTTGTCATCCTGCTCGTTGCTATTACAGCTTCATCTGTTTCGTTTGCACAGTTTCGCATTGGTCCTAAACTCGGAGCCAATATTGGAAAAATTGAAGGAAAGGGATTTGATGAGCAATATAAACTTGGGTATCACCTCGGCGTATTTGCTGAAATTCCGTTAGGAAAAAAGTTTGCGTTGCAACCTGAAGTATTGTGGAACCAGATCAATTCCGATACGGTTTCCGGTTTCAGTGCCATTTATCAAAATCTCGACGATCAGAGTTTGCAAAATCCGCAATTGAATTACCTGAGTATTCCACTTTTACTCACGTACAAGCCGGCGAAAATATTATCGCTGCAGGCAGGTCCTCAATTTGGTATCTTAGTGAACAAGGATAAAACCTTTCTCCAAAACGGACAGGAAGCATTTAAAAACGGCGACTTTTCATTATTGCTCGGTGCACAGTTGAATATTTTACGTGTAAGGGTCTATGGCCGTTATGCGATCGGGTTAAACAATATAAACGATTTGCCTGATCAGGAACAATGGAAAACAACCGGCTTCCAGGTAGGTTTAGGTATTGCGCTGTAAAACTTACATCTCCATATAAAAAGCTCTCCTGTTTAAACAGGGGAGCTTTTTTGTTCACAACCGTTTATCATCTTATAGCAGTGTTAACATGTATGGTAAGTTTGCATCATCTATATTTGCCCATTAAAAAAAACATCATCTATGCAACGAAAAGGATTACACCTGCTGCTGTTTATTCCCTCCTTCTTTTTTCTTTTTGTTACGGGCTTTGCCCAGCAAGTACGTACCGAAAAAATTCCATTCGATACGAAGGTGAAAATGGGAAAGCTCGAAAACGGGTTAACCTATTTTATTCGCCCCAATCAAAAACCTGAAAAACGGGTGGAGTTACGGTTAGTGTTAAACGCCGGTTCTATTCTGGAAGACGCTGATCAACTCGGCCTGGCACATATGATGGAACATATGGCATTCAACGGTACTAAAAATTTCAAGAAGAACGATATTGTTTCGTATCTGCAGGAAATCGGGGTGGGCTTTGGTAACGATCTCAATGCTTACACAAGTTTTGATGAAACGGTGTACATTCTTCCCATTCCCATTGACAAGCCCGGCAATCTGGAAAAAGGTTTCCAGATACTGGAAGACTGGGCACATAACGTTACCAACCTGGATGAAGATATTGATGGAGAACGTGCCGTGATATTGGAAGAAAGCCGTTCCGGAAAAGGTGCAGAAGAACGGATGTTCCGGAAAATTTTACCCGGCTTGTTTGCAGGCTCATTGTATGCCGATCGTTTGCCCATTGGTAAAGACAGTATTATTCAAAATTTTAAATATGATGCGATCCGTCGTTTTTACAAAGACTGGTATCGTCCCGATCTGATGGCGGTTGTAGTGGTAGGTGATATTACGACCGAAGCTGCAGAAGCACTGATCCGCAAACATTTTGCAGGTATTAAAAACCCGGCAAAGCCACGTGAGCGAACCTATGCAACAGTTGCACCTTATGCAGCCAATGAAGTAATGATCCTTACCGACAAAGAAGCATCTTCCAGTGAAGTAGCGATCAACTTTCCTTCGTTTGTTGCGGAGCCGTCCACAACGGTTGAAGATTACCGGAACAGTATTTTGCGTGGCTTGTTTACACGGATGCTGAACCAGCGTTTACAGGAGTTAACACAAAAGGAAAATCCACCCTTCAATTTTGCAGCTAGTGGTTTTGGTTCGTATGCAAGAGGCTACGATGCGTTTTCCATTTACGCAGGTGTTGGTACAGGCGATGTGAAGAAAGCAACACAGGCATTGTTGGAAGAACTGGAACGTGTAAAACGTTTTGGCTTTACTGCAACGGAATTGGAGCGCAGCAAAAAAACAACCCTGAGCAATTACGAACGTTCCTACAACAACCGTGATAAAACAGAAAGCGCAAATTATGTAGATGAATACGTCAATTACTTTTTGAAAGGAGATCCAACGCCGGGCATCGAATACGAATTTGAAAAAGTAAAAGAATTGTTGCCGGGCATAACGATCGAAGAAGTAAATACATTGGTGAATAAATACATTAAAGGTGTAGAGAATCGTTTCACCTATATCACACAACCTGAACCAAAGGCGGGTGAAAAACTGGTAACAGAAGATGAAATACTTGCATTTTTTCCCGCTGCAGAAAAAGCCGATGTAAAAGCATATGAAGACAAAGCTGTTGCTTCTTCCCTTATTGAAGCCAAACCAAAAGCAGGTAAAGTTGTTTCAACCATAAAGAATGCAGCACTTGGCACTACTGAACTTACGCTCAGCAACGGAATTAAAGTAACGCTGAAGCCAACTGATTTCAAAGCCGATCAGATATTGATGTCTTCCGTACGACCCGGTGGAAAAAACAATTATGGTTTGGCTGATAAATTCAATGCAGAATATGCAGTGCCGGTTGTAACATCAATGGGCGTGGGCGCATTTTCACCGGTTGATCTGCGAAAAGTACTGGCTGGTAAAACGGTGCAGGTAAATCCGTTTCTTTCGGCTATCAGTGAAGGTGTACGGGGAAGCTCTACGGTGAAAGATATGGAGACCATGTTCCAGCTAACCTGGTTAACTTTTACCAGTCCACGAATGGATACAACCTTATTCAAATCGTATGTACAACGGAACAAATCACAATATGCAATGATGGGTGCCAATCCGCAGTTTGCATTTATTGATACATTGTACAGTGAGTTGTATGCAAACAACCCGCTTGCACCGATTGCATTACCGAAGGCAGAAAATTTTTCAA
This sequence comes from Bacteroidota bacterium, assembly GCA_023428755.1. Taxonomy (GTDB): domain Bacteria; phylum Bacteroidota; class Bacteroidia; order Chitinophagales; family Chitinophagaceae; genus Lacibacter. The sequence goes on along the minus strand of JAEYWX010000015.1, from coordinate 111,794 downwards.
AGATCGATTTGAAACGTTCCATGGAAATTTACAATGAACGCTTTGGCGATGCGGGTAGCATGGAGTTTGTATTTGTGGGAAGTTTTAAAGAAGAAGAGATCATTCCGTTGATCGAACAATACATTGCCAGCTTACCAACCACACCCAAAAAGTTTGTTGCCGTTGATAATAAAGTGCGTCCTGCCAAAGGCAAAAGGGAACTGATGGTGAAGAAAGGAAAAGAGGAGCGTAGCCTCATCATTCAATTCCATTCAGGTGAAGTGTCCTACAGCCAGGATCTGCAATTGAAAGCACAGGCCGCAACAGAAGTACTCAACATCCGAATCATTGAAGAACTACGTGAAAAGATCGGTGGTATTTATGGCGGTGGCATTTTCGGATCATTGGAACGTGAACCGTATAATAACTATACGTTTGCGGTGCAGTTGCCTTGTGGTCCGGAGAAAGCTGATACATTGCTGAAAGCGGTGAACCGGGAAATCAAAGAGATCGCAAGCAAAGGTCCTTCGCAACAAAACCTGGATAAAGTAAAACAACAATGGCGTGAGCAACACAAGATCGATATCAAAGAAAATGAAGATTGGTTAAGTGCGTTAACGGCAAGTAAGTTTCCCGGAAACGATATTGATTACTTTGTGAATTATGAAAAGTACATTGATAAGATCACGATCAAAGATGTGCAACAGGCTGCAGCGAAATTGTTAAACGGCCCCAATGTATTCACTGCTATTCAGATGCCGGAGAACTATGTGCCGGGTGAAGAAAAGAAAACAGCTGAACGGGATAACAAAATTATTGAGACCATTGAAATTGATAAGCCAGAGATCAAAATTGAACTGTTTGATAATGGTGAAGTTGATGGCGACAGTGTTACGGTGTATTTCAACAGTTATCCCATCCTCAGCAAAAAACAATTGACCGATAAGGTAACCACACTGAATGTAAAAGCATTGAAAGGACGGAAGAACAACCTGGTGATGTTTGCGGAGAACCTTGGCAAAACACCGCCCAACACTGCTTTGATGCGGATTACAGCAGGTGGTAAAGTTTATAATATTACAGTGGAAAGCGATAAGAAGAAGAACGGAACCATTGTGTTTAAGTGGAAGGAATGAGTTGATGACTGCTCACCCGAAGGGTGACTGTTCATCCTGCTAAATAAATAATAAGGTCGATGCAAAGCATCGACCTTATTATTTATTTAGAGCTTAAGTCGAATCTCGACTGCGCTCGATTCTCCCAGCTCGTCCTTCGATCCTGAGCGAAGTCGAAGGACGCTCAGGACTCATTCATGCTCCTTTAAATCACTTCCACATTCCGCTCAACAAACGCAGTAAGATCAGCACCTTTCAGCAAGCCCTGCGCCAGCAATGCCAGATCAAATGCCTGCTTGGCGATCGCTGTTTGTTGTGCTTCATCGGCTGCTAATAATTTGCTGATGAGTTTGTGATTGGCATTAACGGCTACTTTATAGTTATCGGGCATGCTTCCGTAAAAGCCCATCATTCCACCGCCACCGAGTTTGCTCATGTCTTTCATGCGGCGCATCCATTCTTCCATGGTAATGGTAACCGGCATTGTTTCAGCAGGTAAACTTTCCAGTTCCACTTTCATAGTTGCGTTGTTGATGGCTTTTTCAAATATTGCTTTTACTTTGTTGCGTTCGTCTTCACTCAACTGATGCGCTGGTGCGTCTTCTTTTACAATCAGTTTATCCGGCACATCTGCATCCACCCGTTTCATACTTGTTTTTTCCAGCTTCATTTCCAGGTGCTGAATAAAGTGTGTGTCGATGGGGGAGTTCATCAGCAGTACATCATAATTCTTTTTCTGCGCCGCCTGTACATAACTGTGCTGATGTTCTGCATCAACAGTGTAGAGGTACACAAGTTTACCATCTTTATCGGTTTGAAAATCTTTCACCTTGGCATTGTACTCCTCAATGGTAAAATGTTCGTTGGCAGTGTTTGTGAATAATAAAAAGTCTTTGGCTTTCTCGTAAAACTTTTCATCGGAAATAGCACCGTACTTCACAAATAAACCAATGTCGCTCCACTTCTCTTCATATGCTTTACGATCTTTCTTAAATAACTCACTCAGCTTATCGGCTACTTTACGACTGATGTAACTGTTGATCTTTTTCACATTGCTATCGGCCTGTAAAAACGAACGGCTTACATTCAATGGAATATCCGGTGAATCGATGACACCATGCAACAGCAGTAAAAATTCAGGAACAATATCTTTTACTTCATCGGTAATAAATACCTGGCGACTGAACAGTTTGATCTTATTCTTCTGTACTTCGAAATCATTTTTCAACTTGGGGAAATACAATACACCCGTAAGGTTAAACGGATAATCTACATTGAGATGGATCCAGAACAATGGTTCTTCACTAAACGGATACAACTCACGGTAAAAATCAAGATAGTCCTCATCTTTTAAATCGGTAGGAGCTTTGGTCCAGATCGGGTTGGTATTGTTGATGATGTTATCAACTGTAATGCTTTTGTATTTTGTTTTCCCTTCTTCATCTTTCCCGTCTTCAATGCTTTCTTCTTTTGTACCAAACTGTACGGGAACGGGTAAAAATTTTGCGTACTTATCGAGAATGCTTCCAATACGGTGTTCTTCTAAAAACTCTTCTGATTCTGCATTTACATACAGGATAATATCGGTTCCTCTTTCGGTACGGATGCCTTCGGTAATTTCAAATGAAGTACTGCCGTCGCAGATCCAGCGGGCCGGTTCAGCGCCATCCTGGTAGGAGAGTGTTTGAATTTCTACTTTATCGGCCACCATAAACGCAGAGTAAAAACCCAAGCCAAAGCGACCAATAATTTCATTGGCATCTTTTGCTTCTTTGAATTTTTCCATGAACTCAGTTGCTCCGGAGAACGCTACCTGGTTGATGTATTTTTTAATTTCATCGGCCGTCATACCAATACCGTTATCGGAAATGGTGATGGTTTTTGCTGCAGCATCCACTGCCACTTTTACTTTAAGATCGCCCAGTTCTTTGCTGTAATGGCCGAGTGAACTGAGGCGCTTCATTTTCTGCGAAGCATCAACGGCATTACTAACTAACTCACGCAGAAAAATTTCGTTATCGGAGTATAAAAACTTTTTAATAATGGGGAAGATATTCTCCGTATTGATGGAAATCGTTCCTTTTTCCTGTACCATACTGTTTGTTTTAAGCTGTTTTTTATGACTGGCTGGGGTAAATCAATTGCTGTTCCAAAGCTGATTTATTTGCCACATTGACAGCATTCGATTTGAACTTCGGGCAAAATTTCGCTGACCAAGTGTGTAAGGGATGCAGGCAAAGGAAGACGATCCTGTTTTAGAGAAATGAGAAATCATAATTTTGAAAGATGAACAGCGATACCGGTAAATGGATGATATTGGCAGGAGGCGTGATTGTATTGATAGGTGTTATCATTTATTTCTTTCATGATAAACTGCATTGGATCGGTCGGTTACCCGGTGATATACGGGTTGAAAAAGAAAACGTACGCTTCTATTTTCCCATCACTACTTTACTACTGCTGAGTGTAGTTGGCAGTATTCTTCTTCGTTTGATCAAACGTTTTTTATAGAAAGGAATATTGTTTTTCTTGCTGTTTTACGGGGTAAAATCGTGTTTGCCTTCGAGTAGGCAGCAAAAACTTTTCCCCAAAATGCACCAATTTCATTGGGAAAACCTGTTTTCGGTAAAGCCATATTTGTTCACTTTCAGAGGAGAAACGGGAGCTTTTCACTGTAGAAAAACGAATGATTACTGTAGCACAGTCATTGAAAACAGAAGCTTGTTTGCCATTCGTTTCCCGTTCTTCTGTGTTATTCTTTTTTACTTCATTCGTCTGAAATGCAATGCTGGCAAAGGTTTCAGGAGGCTGTTTGTTGGTTGGCTAAAATTGTAGTTGTTGATTTTTGTAATTGACTTTGGTTTCAATCAGCTGAAATCAGCACCGGATTTTTGGTATAAAAACAGGGCCGGGCGAAACGTTGTTTTCCCAATGAAAAACCATGTTATTCATGTCTTATTCACATTGTGTAAATCCTGTTTGCAGAATCCTTGTTGGTTATTTAAAATTACCCTAAATTCATTGCGTTAAACATTACTATTTCCCAATTAAAATTCTAAAACTCCAACAAAATGGCAACTAAAAAAGCAAAAAAAGCCGCCCCCAAGAAAGCAGCAAAAAAAGCTGTAAAGAAAGCTGCTCCTAAGAAAGCAGCAAAAAAAGCAGCTCCAAAAAAGGCAGCGAAAAAAGCAGCTCCCAAAAAAGCAGTAAAGAAAGCCGCTCCTAAAAAAGCTGCAAAAAAGAAATCAGCACGTAAACCAAATGCAGCGTTTATGAAAGCACTTACCCCAAGTGCAGACTTAGCAGCAGTAATTGGTAACAAACCTGTACCACGTACAGAAGCTGTAAAGAAAATCTGGGTTTACATCAAAGCCAACAAATTACAAGACAGCAAAAACAAACGCATGATCAATGCTGATGCAAAGCTGAAACCGGTATTTGGCGGTAAAGCACAGGTGTCTATGTTCGACATGGCGAAATTCCTGAGCAAGCATTTAAGCTAAGCGATTTATTCCTGATATGAAAAAAGGGCATTCAACAGAATGCCCTTTTTTATTTTTTGGCTCTTTAGCTCTTACAACTTTAAGGAGGTTCCGCAACCACTGAATTTCTTTTCCGCTCCTTCGTTTTGTTTGATGGTGACAGTTACAGTGTAAGCAGAACTGTCGCCCGACATGGTATTGATGCAGAGTTTGTTTTCAATTTGTATCAGCATACTGCCGGTTTCTGTGTCGGCACTGTACACTCTTGCACCGCTTTCTGTTACTTCCGGATCTACTGCAGGCGCAATCATTTCCAGTCCATCCGGTGTTTGAAAATGCATGGCACTTTCTTCATCCAGTTCAAAACTCCAAAACGGTTCATTCCCTGTTGCAATGAAATCGATACCGGCCAACGCTTTGCCTTTCCAGCGTTCTGGAATAGAATCATTCTTTAAAATTGTATCAACAAAGGTTTCCGTTTTATCGCTAGATGCTGTAGTGCTTTGTTTCTCCTGCGAAGTATTGCAACCCGCAGCAAGAAGAAGCAATAGGAAACAGGTTTTTGTGTACATACTGTAAGTTTTAAATGGGAGGGTAAGATAGTAAAAGCAGTATAATGTTTACAGGTTCCGGTTAAAAAATACCAAAACATTTTTATTGTGCGGGCGATCAAAAAATTACTGTTACAAAATGAAAACACAAACTCCGTTACTTTGCAGCCACTATGGAATGGTGGATCTATGTATTGGTTTGTTCAGGCGCTCTCTTTGCAGGGTTTATTGACGCTGTAGTTGGCGGCGGCGGATTGGTGCAGGTGCCACTGCTGCTCATCCTGTTTCCCGAACTTTCGCATGTACAGGTAATTGCCAGTAATCGCTTTGCATCACTGGCGGGTACAAGTGTGGCTGCTTATCAATACATTAAAATGATTGGGGTAGATACAAGTGTTGTACTGGCAACCGGTATTGCTGCTGCCATCGCTTCTTTCAGCGGCACATTTGTAATGGAACTCATCAGGCCTGAAGTGTTTAAGCCGTTGTTACTCGTCATCATTATTATACTTGCAGCATATACATTCATCAAAAAAGATTTTGGTCATGTTCATGCAGTGAAATACAGTGGTAACCGGTTCCTGGTTGTATGTGCATTGATCGGTGCGGTAATTGGTTTTTACAATGGCTTTATTGGTCCGGGTACAGGTAGTCTGCTGGTGTTTGCATTTGTAAGTGTAGCCGGCTTGAATTTTCTGCATGCATCTGCTTCTTCAAAAATTGTAAATGCCATTGCTGATGTTGCTTCACTCATTGGTTTTTTGATCAATGGAGCTGTTGTATTTAAAATTGCATTACCTATGATGGCGTTTAATATGCTGGGCGGCTATATCGGAAGCAGAGCTGCTATTCTCAAAGGAAATGTATTCATTCGCTATGTATTTCTGCTGGTGATTTCCATTCTCATCATCCGGTTCGGGCGTGATGTACTGCTGAGCTGGCAATGATCGATGTACAGGAACGTTGGAGCATCGCACAGCCTGTATTTTACAGCTGTGAGTTTTCTCTGTTAAAAATTGTACATAAAATATTGCTGGGTTAAACAGCAATCAGCTTTGTTTTCTGTTCTGTAGGAACAATTGATTGGTAGAATTTATATCCAACCCATTGTTCGTGCCGTAGGTACGATTGAAATAAGGCTTCGGTAAAATCATCATCCATTTGTGTGAACCATGCGTACCTCCGGCATGCAAACATTCTTTGCCATTTTCTACCAATCAAATGCTCCGCTGGAACAAAGCTGCAAAAATGTAAACGCAGGAGTGTATTGTTGCAGCAGCTGTAAATTCAGCAGGTTGTATGGTTTCATTCATCTGCATCCGTTCTTTCGTTACAATGTTGATGATTTTTTTTCTTTTCGATTTACTGATAATACTCATACATGGCCGCAATGCCAGTCATTGATACAGGCGTTGGGTTCATGTATCTTGTTTGCTACGGATTTTCGTAGGTACACATCAATTTTTCGGTTATGAAAAAGTTACAAAACAAAGTAGCCATCATTACAGGTGCAGCTGCCGGATTGGGAAAAGCAATTGCCGTATTATTTGCAAACGAAGGAAGCCATGTTGTGGCAGCCGATATTAGTGAAGCGGCATTAAAAACATTGCAGGATGAAATTACAAAAGCAGGCGGCAGCGTAACAACAGTGCTGGCAGATATGTCGAACGAACATGCAATCGATGAATTGTTCAACAAAGCACTTGCTGCATATGGAACAGTTGATATTTTGGTGAACAACGCAGGTGTGATGGATAAATTTGATCCGGTTGGCAGCGTTGATGATCAGGTGTGGGAGCGTGTAATGACCATCAATGTAACAGGCCCGATGAAAGCTATGCGTAAAGCCGTGCAATTGATGTTACCTGCCGGTAAGGGTTCTATTGTAAATATTGCTTCCGTGGGTGGATTACAGGGTGCAAGAGCAGGTGCAGCTTACACAGCCAGCAAACATGCGCTCATCGGCTTAACCAAGAACACCGGTTACATGTATGCAAAAACGGGCATTCGCTGCAATGCCGTAGCACCCGGTGCGATGGATACAACCATTGCTGCCGGCATTGATATGGCACATTTGCCTTCCATCGTAAATGAACGCCTGATGCCGGGCATGGCATTGATGAGCCGCAGTTCAGATCCGATGGAAGTGGCACAGGTGGTACTGTTTCTTGCCAGCGACGACGCAAGCTTTGTAAACGGTGCTGTGTATGTTGCCGATGGTGGTTGGACAGCTTATTAATGGCAGGTAGTGAATCGTACATTCGAAACGCTGCTAATTTTTTTTCAGAAAGCCGGTTGAAAATTTTCCTGGAAGCGGAACGATATTGTCTTCGTACTCACGTTGCAGTTCCTGTTCCAGTTCCCGGATATTTTTTTTCAATTTTTGAATATGCGAACGCATGAGGAAAATACCGGCAAACAAACCTGCAATAAAAAAATGGAAGGCAATGAAGACAGCCCTTTCATCATTGAGTAATTGAAATAACATAAGCATTCGTTTTCGTTCAGGTATGGGATTTACTGATTGATTGAATCGCTATTGGTTGGTAACGTTCATTCAATGAATAACAGCAACAAAAAACAAGCCATTGTGCCGCTGTTTGTACAAATACATACAACTCTGTGGAAGCACACAAGTAGAATTCCTTAGTTGTTTAACAACACCCAGTTTTCATTTATCCAGCCGGTTGAGGAAAATACGAAACCTGCTTTGTTGCAGCTCTTGAAAGAGTATAACAGGCGAAGTGTATATTTGAGAGAGAATTATACATTCATCACATCCAACCACATTCCAATATGCAGCCTGTACTCGTGATCAAACAAGACCGATACATTTACCTGATAATGGCACTCATTGCGCTTGGTTTTTCATCTTTTTTTATCATGTTTGGTATCGTGCCCGATCTTTTTTCAACGCCGGATCCATTCAGTCGTCCCGATGATATATCTGTTATGCAGCGGATCATTTTTGGTTTTTTTGCCTGCGTTTGTGTTTTTCTTTTTTATGTATGGGTGAGGCAGTTCGTACGGGATACACCGGCTATTGTAATTCATGAAAATGGATTTGAAGCCAATACTAATGGCGTGGCTACGGGTTTTATCAAATGGACCGATATTGAAAAGATCGAAGAAGTAATGGTGAGCTCCAACAGTGGAAGTGGTACAAGAAAAGAAGCTGCAGTGGCCGTTTATTTATACGATCCATCAATTTATACCGACAGGTTGCCTGCATTTTTTCAATGGACAATGAAACTGGCTAAAAAAAGCGGACGTTATAAACACGCCGGGAAATATGGAGTAGAAGATGATACACCGCCCATCTTTTTACCGGTAGCTGCTTTCGGTAAGCAATACACGAAAGCCATTACATTGATGTATGCAGGTGTGAAACAGGAAAGAGGAACAGCAGGAGAAATCACTCCTTTCCTTTAATGCAAGAAAGGAGTGATGGTTGATGCATGTTTATTCTTTTGGAAAATCGGCACCAACTGTTACATCGGCCCAGGTATCAAAATCTTTTTTCAGCTCTTCTAATTTGATACGTGCACCTTTTAATGCAGCCGCACCCAATAACAAACGCAGTGGCGGATGTTCCGTTTCTGTAACCTGTATCATCGCTTTTGCAGCACGTACCGGATCGCCGGGTTGATTGCCACTGTATCCACGAATGTCACCTGCATTTTTACCGGCTGTACCTGCATAGTCATCGATTTTGATGCTGGTATCTTTTGCGGAGCGACCGGCCCAATCGGTACGGAAACCGCTCGGCGCAATAATGGTTACATGAATACCAAGTGGAGCTACTTCTTTCGAAAGCGCTTCACTTAATCCATCAACCGCATACTTGGTAGCATTGTAAAATCCAACACCGGGAAAGGAGCGGAGTCCGCCAATGGACGAAACATTGAGGATATGTCCGCTTCTGCGTTTACGCATATGCGGTAGTACTTCCTGCGTCATCTTCGCCAAACCAAATACATTGATCTCGAACATGCGGCGCACTTCTGCTTCTTCACTTTCTTCAACGGCTGCAAAATAGCCAATGCCTGCATTGTTGACCAACACATCAATTTGTCCGAAAGCAGCAAGTGTTGTTTGTACAGCAGTTGTAATTTGTTCAGGAACGGTTACATCCAGTTTTACGGCAATCGCTGTTTCAGGATAACCACTTACAATATCCTGCACGTCTTCTGTTTTGCGTGCCGCTACTGCTACACGATAACCCTGTGCCAATGCTTCTATTGCCAGTGATCGTCCAAAACCTGTGGAGCAACCAGTAATAAGCCAAACTTTTTTCATTGTTGATTTCTTTAAATAATTAAACGCAACATATTGTTGCAATTTTCAATGGAGCATTAATTACAAACTCCATCGGTGGTACAAAAGCCATCAGCAGGAGTCAGTTCCACCAATGGTTTTTCTTCTTCCCATACTTTTTCCAATACCTCTGCAAATACAGCAGCAGGTTGTGCACCTGATACTGCATATTTATTGTTGAATACAAAAAAAGGAACACCCTGCACACCGATCTGTTGTGACCGGTATTGATCCTGCCGCACTTCATCAATATACAAATCACTTTGTAACATGTGTTCGATTTCTTCAGCAGGAATACCAAGGCTTGTACCGGTTTCAATCAATACTTCTGCAGCAGCAATATCTTTTCCATGTGTATAATACGCTGCAAACAGTTTTTCTTTTGCTTCGTTTTGTACAGCATATTTTTTTGCGAGGTGGAGCAAACGATGCGGCGCAAGTGTATTGTTGATGATAGCTGTATCGAAATTGTATTCCAAACCCACTTCCTTTGCCATGTTCGCCATGTAGTTGCCCATCTCCTTTGCCTGTTCAACCGATACACCTTTGCGTTTGGCAAGATATTGATGTACTGATTCGCCGGGAACAGGTTGCATGCCGGGATCTAACTGAAAACTCCTCCACACAATTTCAACCTTTTCTTTGTTTGCAAAACCAGCAAGCGCCTGTTCAAATTTTCGTTTGCCGATGTAACAGAAGGGGCATACAAGGTCGGACCAAATTTCTACTTTCATCTTCATTTGTTTAGGGCCGCAAGTTACAGCAGGAACCATTTGCAAAAAGTCACAACGTTGTCAGTTTGCAGCCTTAGTCTGTATCTACAACCCGTTTGCCGAAGGGCAGGAGTGAAATCTCCAGCAATTTAAAATGCTGTCGCCCCCACGGAATACCAATGATGGTAATGTACAGAATGATGCCCATGATGAGATGATTGAGTGTTACAGCAATACCGCCGAAGATGATCCAGATAATATTGGCCAGCACCGATAAGCAACCCGATTGCGAAGAATCACTGACTACTTTTTTACCGAAGGGCCATAGCACAAGTCCCGCCAGTTTAAAACATTGTACACCCCACGGAATGCCAAGAATGGTTATGCATAATACAATGCCGCCAAAGAAATAACCGAGGGCAGAAAACAATCCGCCGAAAATGAGCCAGATAAGGTTGCCGAGAAAATTCATGTGCAAGTAATTGTAGAACGCAACAATACAAACTATTTACTCATCTTTAAAAAACGTTTCTCCCTTAATTAACCAGGAATAACCAAATGCCAGTAACGCAATTGTTTCCAGTACATACGTTGGCTTTAAATGTTTGAGTGCCTGGTACCAGCTGTCAATTACACCAATCAATGCAATGGCGGCAATTGACAGCACAATAATCCATCCGCAGATCTTATAAATTCTGTTACGTACAAGTTTTTGTCCTTTGATGTTTCCTTTCTGACTGCTCTGTGTAAACAACACTAGCGAAAAATAAGCGAACGTGGAAAAGAGTAATACAGCGCCGATATAATGCATGGCATTGGCAAAACTGTTAAAGCCTTGAGTTATGCGACTGCATTCATCGGGTGTGTAATCACCAAAGTTGGTAGGGAACATGGCAACAATCAATGCAAACGAGCCTGCCAGTTTTGCGGCAATCATATCACGTTTGTCGTACCCATTGTAGGTGAACAGAAACAACGCCACTGCACAAAGAATACCTACAAACACATTGCCCATATCGGTATAATAAAAATGGCTGATGCTGGGTGGAAACTTGCATCCTTTCTCAAACAGGAAATAACCAATCAGTAATGCAAACGGCAATATCATACCAAGGATGCCTACCAGCTTGCGTAAAGTGAGAAAGGAAATTACATAACGGTCGTTGGGGTTTGGTTGGCTCATACAGGTTGTTTTTGTACTGAAAAGATAAAAAGAATTGTAAATATGAAAGCGAGCGGAAATTTCATTCAGTGAATTTCCGCTACGTCCTCTTTCTCTTTGCCTGAAAAAAAAGCAAGCTGAGAAGCAGAGGGCGCAGAGACAGTGATGCTTTTTTATGCGTCAATCTGTTGCTATCAGCTGCATGCAACTAAAAATCCTCCATTGTTTTATCAACAATAGAGGATTATTTTTCACCTTGGTTGCTGTCCCCACCAACCACAAGTAAATGGAGTTTGAATTATTTGTTATCAGCAGTAGAATTCTTTCCATATTCAAATTCCCAGAAATCTGCATTCTTAATTCCCAATGCAACCGGATCAAACACAGGATCTTTTCCTTCTTTTTTCTGCCGCTCATAATCTTTCAATGAAAGCAGGGCCGGTTTTTGCAAAATGATAATGGCAATTACATTGAGCCAGGCCATAATGCCTACGCCCATATCGCCGAGGTCCCATGCAATTTTTGCTGTACGGATACAACCAAAGAATACCGCCGCCAGTATACCTATCTTCAACAGAAACATCAGTATCGGTGCAGCTTTATTTTGCATGAGATAAGCCACATTCGTTTCCGCAATGTAATAGTAGGCCATCAATGTAGTAAACGCAAAGAAGAACAACGCAATGGCCACAAAATAACTGCCGCTGCCTACATAGTTTTCATCAAATGTTTCTTTGCCGCTGAATGCTTTGTCAATCGCAGCCTGCGTGTACGTGGCGCTTCCTTCCACATGCTTCACGCCATCCTGCGTGTAATAGACACCGTTATTCACCAGCAATTCATCTTTACCCGGCCCTTTTACGTTATACATGCCCGTTATTAAGATCATAAACGCAGTGGCAGAGCAAACAAACAACGTATCAATGTACACAGAAAATGCCTGCACCAATCCCTGCTTGGCAGGATGTGTTACTTCGGCTGCAGCAGCAGGGTGGGGGCCGGTACCCTGACCAGCTTCATTACTGTACACCCCACGTTTTACACCAATCGAAATCATGGCACCAATAATACCGGCAAATGTTGCTTTGGCACCAAAGGCGCTTGAAACAATCAATCCAAAAATTTCAGGAATACGTGTAAAGTTCATCACAAGGATGATCGTTGCCAGCAATACATACGCAATGGCCATAAACGGAACCACGTATTGTGCTACGTTGGCAATGGCTTTAATACCGCCAAAAATGATCAATCCCAACAACACCACTAATACAATGCCGGTGTACATGTGATCAATCACAAAGGCACTTTTTACCGATGATGCAATACTGTTCGATTGTACACCCGGTAACAACAAACCGGTTGCCAGCACCGTTGCAATGGCAAATACAATGGCATAGATTTTTCCGATCTTTTTATTTTGAAATCCTTTTTCAATGTAGAATGCAGAGCCGCCTCGGTATTCCCCTTTTTCTTTACGCTTGTAAATTTGTCCCAATGCTGATTCAACAAATGCCGAACCGGAACCAAGAAAGGCAACCGCCCACATCCAGAACACAGCACCCGGTCCGCCAATAAAAATAGCAGTGGCTACACCGGCAATGTTACCGGTACCTACACGACCTGATAGTGAAACCGATAATGCCTGGAATGATGAGATCCCTTCTTTTGATTTGCCTCCTTCCAGCAACAGCTTCAGCATGTCTTTGATAAGACGCACCTGGAAAAATCGCATACGTACAGAAAAATAAACACCTAAAAGCAATAACAAATAAATGAGCGCATCGCTCCAGATCACAGCGTTCGCCGACTGAATAAAATCTTCCATGCAATTTTGATAAAGGGTTGGTGAAACGAAGCGACAATATAAGCTATAAATGAATCAGCAACGTAGGCTGCGGGATTTCTTTTTCATATTCCAATGAAGCTTTCGGGTTGCATGGCTCGGTATTTGTGCCGCTATTTGTATAAAAGCGTTGTGTATGGAACAGGATAACACAAAAAAGAAAGCAGATGAACAATCATCTGTGTTGCAACCCGATCCTGAAACACTGCATACAACCGATCCGCAGGATGAAATGAAAGGCCCTCTTTCCTCACTTGTAAAAGGAGTGAAAGAAAAAGTGGAAGAGAACGACAAAGAATCAAAAGAAGAAGCAACCCGAAAGCGGGATGAGCATATGTAGTGCAACGGGTATAGCAACTGTACATCGCAACGTTTTTGCAAAAAACGTTGCGATGTTTTTTTTGATAACAATTCTAAAGTAAGAACAAGCCAATCAGGTTAAAGCATCAATTCTGAATTCATTTGCAGTAATTGCATTAGAGTGGAATGGATAAATGTAACGTTGGAAGGGGGCGCATGGCAGTTCCTTGCGGGTGTACATACATTCCAAATTTGTTTTTAATCGATACTTCAATCGCTCTTCTTTTATTTTTTTTCGATGCATAAAGAAGAGAAATACCCAACGCTTCAAATGCAACACCGGAAAAAAACAAAATGCCGGCTGTATGATCCTTTGGAGGCTCGTAACCCGCAGGAGGACTGCCGCCTCCCAGGTTGAAGGAAAGGCCATCAAGCGATTTGTCAAGTCCTGCAGCCATCAGTGCTACTCCTCCGGCTATGAATACCACACCTGCAATTTTTTGATGTTTGCTTTTTTTAAGATAGTCTTCTTTTGTAAGAATGGGTTGTACTGTTTGTGCTTTGCCAATAAGAGCAGCGGCAACAGTAAGGCAAAGGAAAATTACTTTCATACGAAAATGTTAACCGTGAAAAATGTGATTGCAGTATAAAGATTGCTTCATGCCAACCTAATTCCTAATGGATGATTGCGGCTGCTGCCGGTAAACCTGCAGAAAATGCGGTTACAATTATGATGAAAAACGCTGGAAGCAAAAATTGCAGAAATAGATACAGTAAAGCAATTGCTCTTGCAGAAAATAATAAATCAAAAGCTGAACCTGCAGCCTGTTAATTCAAAGGGCGGTTCTTGTTACTGATCTACTGATCAATTTCAACACACTAATCCTCTTTATTCATGATATAAACCAGGTGCGGAAAATTGCTGATATTGTTTTTCTGCAACATTCTTCGCCGGTGTGTTTTTACCGTTTCCACACTAATGAAAAGCTGGCGTGCCACTTCTTTTGAACTAAGCCCCTCGGCAACCAGTTTGGCAATTTCCTTTTCTCTGTCGGTAAGATCGAGGCGTGGATAACTACGGCTTGCCTGCTTGCGGATGTATTTATGAAACGCCATTTGAATGGCCACCAGTAATTGTTGGTCGTTATACGGTTTTACTACATACATCACCGGTTCGCTGGCAAATGCATCCTGCAAATGTTGCGGATCAGTGTAAGCCGTTACAAAAACAATTTCGCAATCAAACTCTTCCTTTAGTTGCAGTGCCAGTTTGGTGCCGGTTACAAGTCCTTTGATATTGATATCGCACAGCACTACAGCAGGTGCTGTATCCAGCTTTCTGCATTTGGTAATGGCTTCCTGTGCCGATTTCGCCATACCTGCTACTTCGTATCCCTCATCTGTTAAAAACTCAGCAATACTGTTGGCAATAATCAATTCGTCTTCTACAATAAAAATACCGTTGTTCATACTTGTTCTGCTTCCATTTGTATCGTGTAACGGGTGCCTTCGTGGTTGTGTACTTCCAGTTCAGCATCTAATTGATGAACCAGTATATCTACGAGTTTTAAGCCAAAATTGTTTTCAGTCCGGTTGCTGTATTGTAATCCAACGCCGTTATCGGCTACAACCAGTTGCAATTTATTTTCTTTTTGTTCCAGCTCAATCAGCAGATGCGGATTTTTTATTCCGTTGAATGCATGTTTCATAGCATTGGTTACAAGTTCATTGGTAATAAGACCAATGGAAACCGCACGGTCCATATCCATTGATGGTTGTTGCAGTTTTACTTTTGTTTGCACAACCGACGGATGCAACCCAAAGCTCCCCGCCAGTGATGTGCTGAGCTGTTGCAAATATTCCTGCATATTTACTGCGGCCAGTTCCTGATCCAGGTATAATTTCTGATGGATCAGCGCCATGGCATCCACCCGTTTTTTTCCTTCTTCCAGTGCCATCTTTGCATGCTCGTCCTGTATACGGTTCGATTGCAAACTCATGAGGCTCGATACTACCTGCAGATTATTTTTCACACGGTGATGCAGCTCACGTATCAGCGACTCAATGTATTCATTCTTCTCCTGCGCCTCTTTGTACAATGTTTCCAGTTCTTTTTTTTGCTGCATAATGGTTTGCTGTTCCCGATCATAACTGCGGCGAAACAACCAGATCACCAATGCTGTAAAAAACAACGTGTACAACAGCGAAATAGCATAATCGGCAATCCGCTGCGCATTGGAGGCATAACCAATTACCCAATGCGGATAAAAATATTCAAGCAATAACAAACTGAGGATGGTAATGGCGTACACTGCATAGAATAACAACTGCATGCGGGAAGGGGCAATCAGCAGCAATGCTGTTAAGATCATCACCAGTAAATAAATAGTAGGCCCCAGCGATGCTCCATTAAAGAAAAACAACGGGCCCAGTACAGCAATGGTGGCAATAAAAAATCCAATGAGTACCGTTCGATTAAAAAGCTTTCGTTTACGTGACAGGTAAAAGGTAAACAATGTAAAAAAACAGCCTGCTACACCCAGCAGAATGGATACCCGATGCAAACCCAGAATGGAATTAAAAATGGTTGCCTGTATGGAAAACAATGCCAGTACAAAACTGCTGAGGTTGAAAATGCGGTGTTCGAACGAATATAGTTCTTCTGTGCCTGCAATGGCATGATACAGCCTGCGAAAAAATGCGGCCAGGGTACTGATGGATGAATGCAAAAATGTTGACATAGCTACGTTCGACAGGAACGAAAATTAAAACGAAAAACCTTGCGGACAAATATTTGTTTTATTGTTATGTGTGAAGGTTGTTACGAGTTAAAAGTTATGGGTTACGGGTTTGTGCCTCCGATAGTTCAATAGTTATTCTTGCCTTTAGCAGTTGTGAGTGGCGAATAAGCAATTAGCAATGGACAACTTGCAGAGATCAACTTAGGACAATGAACCGTTGGTGAACTATTGCCTATTGCTTATTGCCTTTTGGCTATTGACTATCAACTATCAACTACCGGCTATCGGCTATCGACTCTTGTCTATTGCCTATTGATTCTCAGCTTTCAACTATTGACCATCCTCCGCACTTTCTTCTTCCTTTTTCATACCCGCTTTCAGGAAAAGCAGCACGTTGCTGCATGCAGGCATCTCTTCCATTACCTTCAAAAACCTGTTCATTTCTTTTTTGTCAAGATTATCAAAGTTGTTTTGAGGAAAGTATTTATTTGTTTTTTGCTGACATACGTCTGCAGTGTCTGAAAATTCTCTTTCAAGAAATGCCAGGCTTACTCCGAGTGCTTTTTGGTCATCAGCAGAAGCTGTAGTGAGCCAGTTCATCAATTCAGTTTGTGCTTCTTTTTCTCCTTTTGCTTCAATTGTTTTCACCATTTGCAATACCTGTGGGTGTAATTTTTTCATGCTGGGTTCCATGCAGTTGCACATGGCCGTAGCCGCTTCTTTCATTTGCGCATCGGTCATGGTTTGGCTATAGGTGCTTGTGGTTAACAGCAGAAAGCTGAGCAGTGCAAAAAGTTTCATGTGACTTGTTTTTATAAACATACAAAAAAGCAGTTGTTACACAATGTATGTTTCATCTGTTTGCAGTAAATAACTGTTTTCACTTATACAAACGCCGAAGCTTTGCAATGCTGTACAATATGGAGTAGACAGTATTGATGATGGTGCAGTGTTTATTTGCAATCAATTTTTTGCAGAATCAATTTAACAGGATTATAACTCCTCACACAAACCCTACACGGTTTATTGACCGGATATAAACAAGAGAAGAAGTAAATTTGCAATCATTCTCAATCATAAAACAAAATGCGTATGAAATGTCCTGTATGTACAACTGAAAACCTGGTAATGTCGGAGCGACAGGGAATAGAAATTGACTATTGTCCGAACTGTCGTGGTATATGGCTCGACAGGGGAGAGCTTGATAAAATTATTGAACGGGGGATTGCATCGGAAAAAAACAACAATCCCGCACCGCCACCCGCCCCCAATTACAGTAACGATCACAAGTACCACGACAAGCATCAATACAAGCACCACAAAAAACATTGGTTGAGTGATCTGTTTGATTAAGATGATCACTCGCCGGAGCGTCATTGCGAGCCTTGCTGTTTGGCGAAGCAATCTCCCTGTAAACGGAGATTGCTTCGTGCCTCGCAATGACGTATCCTTTGTAGATTGCTTCGTTCTTCCGACGCTTCGGCCGGAACCTTCGGCTCGCTATGACGACCACCCAACCGGAGCGTCATTGCGAGCCTTGTTGTTTGGCGAAGCAATCTCAATCTATAAAAGCGGATTGCTTCGTTCCTCGCAATGACGACCATCTAATGGAAACAATCTGCCAATCACCAGTTTTTTATTTCATCCCATAAATCCTTCCATTCAGGATTCATTTGATTGATAAGCATTTCTTTTTGCTTTCGACTGCCTCCCTTAATTCGTTTTTCTTCTTCAATGGCAGCTTCTATTGTTTCGAAAAAGCGGTAATAAACGAGTTTTATACAATTGTATGTTGCTGTAAACGAATTTGGATTCACCTTGTTTTTGTGCTGCAATATTCTTGAAACAAGATCACTGGTTACGCCAGTATAAATAGTTGTGTTGTGTACGTTACACATCATATAAACCGAACCGCCTTTTGCCATAGTAGTGTTTTTATACAAAATAATCGAAGCAAAGAAATTTTGCAAGCGTAGTTATTTTCGTTGTAATCGTATAGGGTGAGATTGCTTCGTCGTTCCTCCTCGCAATGACGAATACCCAACCGGAGCGTCATTGCGAGCCTTGTTGTTTGGCGAAGCAATCTCAATCTATAAAAGCGGATTACTTCGTACTTCCAACGCTTCGGCCGGAACCTTCGGCTCGCAATGACGAAATACAGCATCACGCAATCTCCATCCTATCAATCAAACGCAAAAGGCTGCCCTCACCGGCAGCCTTTGTGCTATGCAAACAAAAAGCACTGTTACAGCACCGTTAGTGCACCGGTGTAAATACTGTTGGCAATACTTTTTCCATCGAGCGACAAAAAGCCAATGAATGTATGCACCTGCTCACCACTGAACGAGCTTACCTGGAACGCATCAGCACCTGCTGCACGGTTGGCACCCGTGGTTGTGTAGATGCATTGGCTCCTTGCCGGACAATACACAACAAGTATACTGGTATCAGTTGGCATGGCTCGACCCACACCCGAGTTATCCTGCCATTGATAACTAACGGTGCCGGCTACTGTACTGGCCGTAGACGGGCTGCCTGCGTTTGGCAGATCGCCACGGCTTACCAATACCTGGTTGTAATCGATCGTGTAAGCAGGGTAGGTGCCGGTAATGGCATTTTTGAGTGTGTAACGCATGGCGTTGTTAAAGCCCGTCATTTGTACGGCATACTCCCGGAAGCTGATGCTCAGCAAACCCGTAAGCGGTTGCAGAAATTTCATAACGAGCGAAAACTTTGCCTGCTGTTCCAATTGTGCCTGTGAAAAACTGGTGCGGCGTGAAGAGGACTGGCTACGCAGATAGCTGATGCCTTTCCATGTGCCACCTACTACAGTACCAACGGTACCTGATACGGGACCCAGGATCCCTTTGTTAATGATTCCCATGGTTGTTTGGTTTTAATGGGTTATTGAATTGGTTGGTTGCAACGGCCCCTTGCTTCAGCGCTAAAGCCTTCGGCTGTTGTACCGGATAAAACTGTGCAGGGTTTCGTTTTCGTGTATGCGTGTACCGTTATGCAGTTGCTTTCAACCTTCTTCGAATGGTTGCCACTTGTTGCCGGGTGTTGCATTGATGTGCATTAAGGTTGCCATTGTTGGTCGCCTTTGCCATTGTTGGTCGCCTGACCAACAATTGAGTTGATGCCCTTTTTCTTAGAAATGTTCCTTTTTCTTAGCAATGTCTCCTGAAAGGGACGTTGCGTTGTACGTTTTTTTCTAAATGATGTTTTCAAAAAAGAACGTTGCGTTGCAATTACACTTTCTCCGCACCTTCTTCGGACCTTTGCCGTACCTGCTTCGGAGTTTTCCGAACAAACTCCGAAGAAAACCCGAAGAAGGTCCGAAGAAAACACAAAGCGAACCCCGCCTGTTTGCAACAACAGAATAATCTGCCAAACAAAAACAACGGGGAAAACACCCGCCCCGCAGGTATTGACAAAATGAAACCCGGCGTTTATTTTTACGGCCGCAAAACCATCCAGTCATTAAACAGTTACTGCATGCACCTGAAAAAACAACCTGACGCCCCTGCTAACGGGCAGCCACAACCGACCACACCAGACACTGCTGCCAACACCCACACTCCCCCGGAAGAATTTTCACCCGATGAACTGTACGACAGCCAGGATATGCTGCAGAAATTCCACATCAGCCCACGTACGTTATTTAACTGGCGAAGCAAAGGCATGCTGCACTTTATCCAACTTGGGAAGAAAATCTATTACCCCAAAAAATTCGTGGAAGAGATGTTGCGGAAGCATGTTGTGAGGAAGTAGTTCATAGCCGATAGCCGGTAGTTGGGAGTATGCAGTTATGCGTTAGGGGTTACGGGTTGTATCCTCCGTTGGTTGTTGTCTCCTTGCTGGTTAGTAGTGCCTGCCGTTGTTAGTCGCCGACCAACAACGGCATCGAAATGATTTTTTAATTACGTATTCATTTCTCCGGTAATTAATTCTGCCTGTTTCAACACAGTGTCAGTAGCCAGTTGTTGCATATCAGGTGGATAGCCGTATTGACGAAGCGTGCGCTTTACAATTACTTTCAATTTTGCTTTTACACTTTCTTTAATGGTCCAGTCGATGGATGCATTTTCTCTTACACGTTCGTACAAAACCACAGCTAGCTCACGGAGTTTATCTTTTGTCATTAATTCTTTAGCGCTTTCGTTATTGGCAACTGCTGTATAAAATGCATACTCATAATCCGTCATTCCCAGTTCTGCAGCTTCTTTGTCCATATCGGTAATATCTTTCCCAAGTTTGATGAGTTCATCAATTACCTCTGCTGCTGTAAGAATTTTGTTGTGGTATTTTTTAATGCTGTTTTCCAGCATCTCCATCAATGTTTTACTTTTTACCAGGTTCTTTTTGATGCGTGATTTTAATTCATCGTTCAGCAACTTGCGTAATACTTCCATGGCAATATTCTTGTGTTCCATGCCTTTCAGTTCCAGTAGAAACTCTTCTGATAGAATGGAAATATCCGGCTTCTTGATACCGGCTGCATCAAACACATCAATTACTTTGTCCGATACCAATGCCTGATCAATTACCTGACGGATCGTTGTTTCAATTTCTTCATCAGTTCTTCCTGTACTTGTACTGTCGAACTTTGCAAGCCTTGCTTTCACAGCCTGGAAAAACGACACTTCATCTTTTACATCCATCGCAGCTTCATGCGGTATAGCAATGGCAAATGCTTTTGATAAAGCGGTTACTTCATTGATGAATCGTTTCTTGCCATCATCCAAACCAAGAATATGTTCTTCTGCTGCAAGTATGAGCGACAGTTTACGTGAAGTATCTGCATCAAAATAATCTTCATAAGCAAAACGCTTTCCGTTTGGCGGTGACGCATCAAACATTTGCGAAACTACTTCCAGTTTTTCCTGCATCAGTTCCACTGCCTGTTCCTGCAAAATTGTAGGATCACCTTTGCCGCCGGCATCCGAATAAAAGGAGAGGGCCTTCTTTAAATCAGAAGCAATACCGAGATAGTCAACAATCAAACCACCGGGTTTGTCTTTATACACACGGTTTACCCGTGCAATGGCCTGCATGAGGTTGTGCCCCTTCATTGGTTTATCAATGTACAAGGTGTGCATACTCGGTGCATCAAAACCCGTAAGCCACATATCCCTTACAATTACGAGTTTTAGTTCATCCTCCGGATCTTTCATCCGTTCGGCGAGCAAGCGTCGTTGATCTTTGGATGTGTGATGTTTTGAAATGGCAGAACCGTCACTTGATGCTGATGTCATCACTACTTTCAACACACCTTTGTTTAAATCCTTATGGTGCCATTCAGGTTTTAGTGCAATAATGGCTGCATACAATTCAGCTGCAATACGGCGGCTCATGGTTACAATCATGGCCTTGCCTTCAAACACCTGTTGCCGTTGTTCAAAATGCGTAACAATATCTTTGGCAATGTTGGCAATTCGTTTTTCACTTCCCACCAATGCTTCTAACTGTGTCCACTTGGCTTTTGCTTTTTGTGTAGTGGTTAATTCTTCCTGGTCCAGTTCATCGTCCACTTCTTTCACCAGTTCTTTTCCTTCTTCACTTAAACTTACTTTGGCCAAACGGCTTTCGTAATAAATGCGAACCGTTGCACCATCTTCCACCGCCTGTGCAATATCATATACATCCACGTAGTTGCCGAACACTGCAGGTGTGTTTACATCGGTGTTTTCAATCGGTGTACCGGTAAAACCAAGATAGGTGGCATTGGGTAATGCATCACGCAGGTATTTGGCAAAGCCATACACAATTTTTTTACCCGTTACATTCCCGGCTTTATCTTTTTCATCCACTGTTTTTGCTTTAAAGCCATATTGTGTGCGGTGTGCTTCGTCGGCAATCACAATAATGTTATTCCGTTCCGATAGTGTTTCATACACATTCCCTTCATCGGGTTGAAATTTCTGAATGGTGGTAAACACCACACCACCACTTGCCACTTTCAGTAATTCTTTTAAGTGAAAACTGTTTTCAGCCTGCACCGGTTCCTGCCGCAATAATTGTTTGGATGCAGCAAACGTATCAAACAACTGATCATCGAGATCGTTGCGATCTGTTATCACCAACACCGTTGGGTTATGCATAGCCAGTACAATCTTGCCGGTATAAAACACCATCGATAATGATTTGCCGCTACCCTGTGTATGCCATACCACACCGCCTTTACGATCGCCAACCGGTTGTTGCTTAACTGCAGGCAAGCCATAACTTTCGGGTGATTCTTCAACCAGATGTTGTGGCGATAAAGAACCCACCCCAAGCCTCCCGTCCGTACGGGACAAGCTCTCCCGGGAGGGAGTACCCACCCCTAACCCCTCCAAGGAGGGGAAGGCAGCAGCCCTCAATGTGCTCTCTACCGCACGGTTAACCGCATAGTATTGATGATAAGCCGCCAACTTTTTTACAGTGCTGATGGTAGTAATACCGGTAGCAGCATCTTCCCGTTTCGATTTTTCAAACACAATAAAATGACGGATAATATCCAGCAGGGTTTCTTTATTGAGCATACCTGAAATCAATGTTTCTAACTGACTGGTAAGATGCGAAGCTTCCACTTTACCATCGGCCGATTTCCATGCCATATAACGGCTAAGGCCAGCCGAAACAGAACCTGCCTTTGCTTCCAGTCCGTCGGAAATAATATTGAACGCATTGTACACAAACAACGAAGGGATCATGGCCTTGTACGTATCGATCTGTTGATACGCCGATTTAATGGTGGCGTTTTCATCGGCCGCATTTTTCAATTCCATTACTACCAACGGAATACCATTTACAAAGAGGATTACATCGGGTCGTTTGTTGGTATTGTTTTCAATGATGGTGAACTGATTGGCTACTACAAATTCGTTGTTAAGTGGGTTGTTGAAATCGATCAGCCATACACGGTCGCCACGGTCATCACCATCCACCCGTTTGTTTACAGGAATACCTTCGGTGAGGTAACGGTGAAAGGTTTCATTATCGGCCAATAACTCCGGCGATGCAATGCGTTTTATTTCCCGAATGGCTTCGGTGTGTGCGGAAGCGGGTAGGGAAGGGTTGATCGTTTGCACGGCCTGTTGCAGCCTGACGGTTAAGAGTACCTGCTCAAAACTTTCACGTTCAGGAGTATCACTATCCGGTGCAATGGCAGGACCATAGATGTACGAATAACCTAATTGTTCCAGCCGTTGGATGGTTAGCAGCTCAATGTCGTTTTCGGTGATGTGGCTCATGGAGTTTAAAAATAGAAAAAAGCCGTTAGGTTTTGCTAACGGCAACGAATTTCTGTAAGATATGGTGAGAAAAAGCCGCACTTACCTCGTCATTGCGAGGAACGAAGCAATCTGCTGATCCGGGAATTTATTTTGTATAGTTAGATTGCTTCGGCACAGATCAATACGCACAAAGCCAACAACCTCGCAATAACGATTACTTAGTTTTTAAGCAATGTCTCCTGAAAGGCACTTTGCGTTTGTTCATGTTTCTGCTTTCGTATCACGCAACGTCCCCATTCGGCTTTGTACAACATTTAAACTTTTGATCTGTAGGAAAAGTTGCTGAGAAAAAAAAGTTGCAGTAAATTATTTAAGTGAAAAATCTCGTTTAAACTTAATTGCAAATTGCCAGAACTTTTGTTTTTCAAGAGCAGCTATCGGGTCTTGCCCATCATTATATAGTACACCAATAGATAGGTCTTCGCTCTTAAGCGGGAAGAAATTAAGCTCAGTTTTAAACAGGTAAATTTGACCTTCTCTTCCAGCCGTGTTATTAATGAAATCGTTTCGTCCTGCATAGCTAACAGTTATTTCGGCAACTTTATTTCCCAAAGCAGCCTTTTTCCCTTTTTCTGTGGGAACTTTTACTGCAAGTCTAAAGTCGCCGCCGTAGTATAATCTGCTAATACCTCCTTTTAGTTCAGGTTTTTTAACATTAAATCTGTCTTGATATTCCAACCCAACAACAGGGCCAATATAGTATTGCCAGCCAGAGCCGGCTATAGTCTGATAACCGTTAAGTTGAAAACCATTCATCTTGATGATTTGTGTATAGTACAAAGTTGTAATAAAGGAGTGTGTCGTATCAACCCGGTTAAACATGTATTGTACCGTAGGGAATATTTTGGCGTACGACTTCTCATTTCTTGTCCTGTCTGAGCTTCCGAATTTAAAATCCATCGCTAAACCTGTTTTAAGATTATTTTGAACTTTATCAATCTGGTTGTTTCTATTATAAACAACGAAAAAATCATATTCGGATTTGCTCGAAATATTCGGTTTATGTTTAATCCTGTTAAGTGACAGGGAAAGACCTCCATTTATTAAAAAAGTTTTTTCTTTTTGGTCGGGCCAGGTTAATGAAAATACAGCAGGTTTTTCTTTATCATTTTTATCTTCAAATGCCTTCCTGATAGAAAAGGACGTTTCCCAAAATGCTTTTTTTGTTTTTGAAGTGTCTGTTGTATTCTGCGCTTTTAAAGTTGAAAGTATACTTATCAGCGCCAGCACCAGCGATATTTTTTTTTCCATTTTAATTTAATTTTTCTTTTACCATTTCAATGATTTTACCAACTGTTTTGTTGTTTGTTACATCCGCCTCTGTAACATGCTCGTCATCCTTTTGGTCGTTAACATATTTGTCAAGATCGAGTTGAAGGGTATCATAGTCATCAGCCTGGTAATCTAAATTTTCTTTAAGTTTAAGACCATCTTCTATATCACTAATATCAATATCTCCATTTTTGGGGCTATTGACTAAAATAAATTCTTTCACATCCTTTTCAATTTTGCTTTCATCAAAACCTGCAACATTAAAAGGTAAAGCATCCGCTAATGTTTTTAAACCTTTCGATGTTGTATTGTCGATATACGCATTATTCCCTTCAATTCTAACAACTACTTCAACAATAATTCGGATTGGCGGCTGCTCTTTACTTTTTGGTTTTGGAGGCCGAGGTTTTCCCGCCTTTTTTTTTGCGGGTGCTTTTTTTCTTGTAGCCATAATTTTTTTTTACTGATTATTTAATTTCAGATACAATTCTCAGGTTGCTGTTCATTGCACTAAAAGTGTTTGCTATAGTTAGTTATACTAAACTATAAAAATGCCGAACTGATTCTAAAAACAATCTTTTGAAATGTATCTATGTAACAAGAATAGCTAAGATGCGATTTACTGGTAACGGGATTTTCCCCGTACCCTTGCCCGTAAAACCATCCTGCTCATTCTCTCATACTGCAAACCCTTGTTCAAACCTCCACTCTCGTTTCTTTCTAATCAACGTTGGTAAAAAATAGTTGGAATAGAGGGATGGTGCGGATGTGTTTTTAATTAATAGTTTGTGATTAGCCAATCGGAAGACATAAACCTATACAATCTTAATAACCGTTAGCAGTTTTTCGTGTAAATGGTCAAAGTCACCATCGGTTGTTATAAGTGGCGCTTCAATAACATGGGCTGTAGCGGCGATCCACAAATCATTTTTACCCATTTTTTTGGCAGAGTCGGGGAGTAGCTGTCCGGCCTTATCGGTTAGTTTTCGTTTTGAATAACCATCAATCTGTACATAAGCATCCAACAGCTTTTTATCGGCAGCGTTGATGTTAATGACTGTTGCACTGTTTAAAAATACAGTGAGTTTTTTGGTTTTATCCTCACCCCATTTGCTGGTACGACTAAAAGATTCAAGCTCCGCTTTAGTAGCCACGGAAATAATAATATTCGGGCTTTCATCAAGCTGGGCAATTGCTTCAATGCATTTGCTACCTTGAGGCGAGCCTTTTATAATATGAATTACTGTACAGGTGTCTACAACTATGTTTTTCATCGATGCGCATCTTTAAGCATTTCCTTTAATTGATCATCACTTATTTCATCTTTCAATAATCCGTTCAGGCTTTTTAATGCCTCAAACGAATTGCTTTTTAATGTTGTTTTTGCTTCCTGGAATAATTGCTGATCGATGCTCTTGGCTGCAGGAACGGATGAAAAATACTGATCGCCTGCACCCGGCTTGTTGAATTCATTTATTTCTATAAAACTCAGATTACCACTTGGCCGGTAATGTGCCTTGCCCTTGATGGTAATTTCTTTTCCCATAAACGCTAAAAGATCTGCAATGCTTGCATCATCCTTCACAACAAGGTTTATCAACCCGTTTTCTGTCATTAATCCTAATCGGCCTTTTGAAATTTTAATTTCATCCAATTTTCCGTTAACTATCACATTTTGTGCTTCAGGAATGCTGTCTTCCAATACTTCAATTTTCTGAAAATCATCTTTAGTAAGTTTTACTTCTGCAACAGTACCTCTGTTGGCCAGATAAAATATTTCGTTGTTGCTGATGAAATTCTTTTTGAAGTTGATTAATGAACGCAGTAGCGGTTTATCCACTTCACTATCTGCATTGTTGGTAGCAAGTGCAGCATGAAAAGATTTTATAACCAATGCCATGGGAGTAAGCTGCAGCACATCTTCTTTCGGCTTAAAAAAATCTAATTGCAGGCCTTTAATTGTTTCTGAAAAATGTTTGCAATCGATGGTTAACGAAGTGCCGTCCTGCATGCTGCCTCCTACATCCTGCAAATGGAGTTGTAAAGCTTTTTTCAGCTCTTTGCCCGGCGTAATATCGCTGTAACCACGCAGCTGGAGCATGAGCGCTTTGGTAGCAATATCTTTTGTAGATTTTGCAAGCGAGGCCAGCCGGTCAAATTCAATTGAACCGCTGTCTTCGTCTTCACCAACTATTTTAATATCATAATTCATAGATGCTGCGCAGTTTTTTAATAAGACTAATGTACAAATTTAATTTTTCCTGTCCATCCCTTCATCCCATAAATCCCCGTTCAGACAACCACCCTTACCTCCCCACTCATCAACTTCGGTAACAACACATCACGAAGCGTGGTGAGGGTGCGGATTTGTATATTGTTGGCGTTGATTTTATTTCGAAAGCTTTCTACTTGTTCATCAAATTGAAATATTCTTTCATTGGACGCTATTGTTACATCAATAGATTTAAGCAATGTTTGTGTAATAAGCGGATGGCTTGAACCTTCCGCCATTGAGTTTAAGTCAAGTGTTTTTAATAAATAGTATAAGTAATGTGTATGACTTTCAATTTTAGGTTTTACAAGTAACGCATTGTCTGAAACCCATATCTCTTTGTTTTCGTAATACAAACTTCCGCAGTAAGCTCCCACACGACCTATAATAATTGATTTACCAGCGTAATTAAATTTGTCCGTATAGCCTAAAATTCCATTTCCGCCATAAATAGGTATGTGCCCGTTTTCTTTTGGTCGTGATTTGCCATTGTAGAAAGTTGCTAAATCATCTAACGTTCCTTCCTCCCAATCCTCCTTCGCCTCTTCCACAAACCACTGCCGAAACAAAGTTTCAGCCAGCGCTTCCAATGTGGCGTTTTGCCGTTGCAGTAAATCAATCTTATCATCTAAACTGCTGAGGATGGAGGCAATGGCTTTTTGTTCGGGGAGGGGTGGTATTCGCAAAGTAAGTTCCACAAGATCTGAGCCTGTGATTCCCGCAACAGCAACTTGTCTCAGAATAGTTCCAATTAGGTATTTCCCATACGGTGAGTTAAAATAATAATAAAGAAATTCGGAACTAGCTGACAGCTGATTAACTCTGGCTCTAATAATTGAGGATTCAAATGTTGTATCTTCTTTAATATTGTAAATAATTGAACACTTGCCTGCGCCTTCTGCGGTTAGTGATCTTCTCGCAAAAATTAAGTCTCCATTTTTTAAAAGGCATTTGCTTTTTTCAGACTCAGTTATTTCAACTTTACGCATGTCTACATCAGTTAGTCTTGGATATGAAAAAAGTTCACCCATGTTGACAATCTTTACTCCTCGTCCATGGAATTCTTTTGTCTTGTATATACCATTTCTAACAGGTTCTTCCAATAGCTCTCCAAACTTAAAATCTTTCCATTCACTCATACACTAAACATTTTCCGGTTTTATCTTTTTCAAATTCTCCACTATCAATTTATTCAACACATCTTCTTCCTGCAACTGTGCTTCCAGTTCTTTTTGCAAGCTGCTAAAGCGTTCGGTAAAATCAAATGCATCATCATCATCGGGCAGGCCCACATAGCGGCCGGGGGTTAATACATAATCGAGTTCTTTTACCTTGGCAATGGGGGCGGAGGCGCAAAAGCCGGGTATAGCCCCCTCCCAACCTCCCCCGGAGGGGGAGGAGTTACGCCAGCGATGATACGTGTCGGCTATTTGTAGAATATCTTCTTGCGAAAGTTCTAATGTGCGGCGGTTAATGAGGTGGCCGAGTTTGCGTGCATCAATGAATAATATTGACCCAGCCCCAGCCTTTCCTTGAGGGGAGGGGCTGCGCCGCATAAACCACAAACACGCAGGTATCTGTGTATTTAAAAACAGTTTCGATGGCAGGTTTACAATACATTCAATTAAGCCGGCTTCCACCAATGCTTTGCGTATATCGCCTTCGCCACTTGTTTTAGAAGTGAGTGAGCCTTTGGCCAGCACCACACCTGCGCATCCGTTGGGTGCAAGGTGATAAATAAAATGCTGCAGCCAGCCAAAGTTGGCATTGCCTGCAGGCGGCACACCGTATTGCCAGCGTGCATCGTTACGCAACAGTTCGCCACTCCAGTCGCTCACATTAAACGGCGGGTTGGCAATAATAAAATCGGCCTTTACATCTTTATGTGCATCGTTTAAAAAACTGCCTTCGCTGTTCCATTTTACCTGGCTGCTGTCGATACCCCGTATGGCAAGGTTCATCTTGGCTAATCGCCAGGTGGTTTGGTTACTCTCTTGTCCGTAAATAGAAATATCGTTGAGTTTGCCCTGGCGTTGCAATACAAACTTTTCGCTTTGCACAAACATTCCACCGCTGCCGCAACAGGGATCGAACACACGGCCTTTGTAGGGTTGCAGCATTTCAACCAACAGTTCAACCACACTGCGTGGTGTATAGAACTGTCCGCCTTTTTTTCCTTCGGCCAATGCAAACTCGCCGAGGAAATATTCAAACACATGACCAAGTACATCGGCACTTCTGGATTTTGCATCGCCCAATGCAATATTGCTTACAAGGTCAATGAGTCCGCCCAAACTTGCAGGATCTAAATTTTGTCGTGCATATACTTTTGGTAACACGCCTTTGAGCGAAGGATTATCACGTTCAATGGCATCCATGGCTTCATCTACATCTTTGCCTATTTCCGGAAGCTTTGCACGGCTTTGTAAATATTTCCAGCGTGCACTTGGTGGTACAAAAAATACATTTTCGGCACGGTACTCATCACGGTCTTCAGGATCGGCACCGGCATAATCGCCTTTACCTGCAGCGAGTTTCTCAAATAGTTCTTCAAACGAATCGCTGATGTATTTGAGAAAGATGAGGCCGAGTGCTATGTGTTTGTATTCGGCTGCATCAATATTCTTGCGGAGTTTATCGGCTGCTTTCCAGAGTTGTTTTTCGAGCGGTTCCTGTTGTTCGGTCTTTTTTGCTTTGGCCATAGTTGAAAAACGATTACTGCCGAAAGTAAGGAGGAAAGGGGAGATGAGCAAGAAGGAATGATGAGTGATTAGTGATGAGTGGGGGCTAACGATGAACCATGAACTATCAACTATGAACTTCTCCTCCTCATCGTTCAGACCGGCTGCGCCGTGCCGACCGTTGGTGCTTTCATCAGTGTGCATTTGTGTTTATCAGCGGCCAAAATGGCTACGGTCTGGCCGCCTTGGAGCGGCCCGACCTGGTTGCTGATTAAGCTTTTAAAAGTTGAGATTTTGGTTTCATTTGGCAGGGTTTAGCCGGAATAAATTAATTTTAATAATCAATCTCATTTTTATGATGGCCAATATGAAAACGAGTTTCCTTTTTCCCTTACTGCTGTTGCTGCTTGTTGCGTGCAGTAAAAACGATGATCCGTCGGCTACAATAGAAGTGTTGCGTGTATCGCCTGCCATGGCAAGGGTAAACAGTACAGTGAATGTAATTGGCAAAGGCTTTAAAAATTTACTGGCTGCCGACAGTAGTACGCAGTTCAAATTATTGATTGCCGATGTGCCTTGCGATGTAGCTGTTATCAACGATACATTGCTGGAAGTATTTATTCCATCCAATGCAAAAAGCGGAACGGTATGTGTTGAGTGGAAAGGAAAAAAATATTGTGCGCCATCGCCGTTTACGGTTTCTCCTGCCAATGGCACGCAAAATACCTTTCAGCGCCTGCCCGATTATCCGGGAAAGAAAAACCGCCCAAGTACCATGTTCTCGATCAATGGTTTTGTGTACATCGGCTTTGATGATTTCTGGAAGTTTGATGTGGAGCAATTAACCTGGCAACGGGTAGCCGATATGCCGGAGTGGGCAACACGTACGGCTTCATTTGTGATCAATGGCAAAGCCTATGTTTTTGGTGGTTTAACGGCCAGTGCAGGTAATGGTGCCAACAGCTTGTATTGTTACGATCCGCAAACAAACACATGGACCAAAAAAGCATCGATGCCGGCGGCAGGTCGAATGGATGCACTGTCGTTTGTGCACAATAACAAAGCATATGTATTGGGTGGCTATGAAGTGTACAACAATCCTGTAAATCAACAATGCTGGACGTACGATCCGCAAACGGATACATGGACACGGCTTGCTGATTTACCTGCTGCTACCGAACTGGAAGGGCATGCCTACCGGATTGGCAACATGTTTTATATACCCACCACTAATAATGAAACCATTGAATTTAATCCGGCAACCAATGTGTGGCGTGTTTTACAAGGCGGACCACAAACAAGATTTGCGGCCATACATTCATCGCAACGCTGGGATAACATGGCGTATATGCTCAAGGGAAGTGAAATGTACCGGTTAAGCCGTCGGTTTGATGGTGCGTTGATGGCGATGTCGTATCAATATCCAACTGCTCCTGGCGATAAACAGTTTATGTTGTATACCAGTGCAGGTGAAGAATTATTTTTTCTGCACATCAATAATCTTACGT
The DNA here is from genome assembly GCA_023428755.1 of Bacteroidota bacterium. GTDB lineage: Bacteria > Bacteroidota > Bacteroidia > Chitinophagales > Chitinophagaceae > Lacibacter. Next base: position 80,578 of record JAEYWX010000015.1, on the reverse strand, counting down.
ACGCCAATGAGTTTTGGGAGTATCTGCCGGAATAAAAAGTTGCATCTCGGCTGTTATTGCAACAGCTGTTTTCTTATCTCTTTTCTGTTAATTGGACAATTGTCAAATACCGGCCACATGTTGGTAATGGTATAGCCTCCTTTGAGTAGCCTCATCTTGTGGCTGCGGTGAAAGATGAATGATTAGTAGGGCTGGCAATGAACCATCAACCATGAACTTCATCTCCTTATCGTACAGACCGGCTGCGCCGTGCCGACCGTGGGGGCATTCATCTGTGTGTATTTGTGTTTATCAGTGGCCCAAATGGCTACGGTCTGGTCGCCTTGGAGCGGCCTGACCTGGTGGCTGCGGTTGTAGATAAATGATGAGTGTGTAGCAGGCAATGAATCTTGAACAATAATTGATGAATCTTTTCGATCCCACAAAAAAGCCCCTCAACAAGAGGGGCGGGTGAACTTCATGTGTAATAAACAATACGATTAGCAGCGGCCAACGTTGGTATTACTGTGGTGGTTGAGGTATGCCGTACAAAGATGTATGAAATGCTGTTTCAACAGCAGGGAGGAATACGCAAAAGAATACGGGAAAATTCCCGTAGGTTAGTATTTCTGTTTGGTTCATTTTACGGCCAAAACATCAACCTTAAACCACAATTGTTATGCGTGCACAAACATCACTGCGGTATTTTGTTTTGCTTTTCATGTTAGTAAGTCTGTCGTTTTCCTGGATCAGTTGCAATACATCGCCTGCGAATGAATCAGGAGAGCAACCAACAGCAACCGATACCGGCAGTATTGCTGTATTGGAAATGAAACGTCCCGGTTCTATGATTTCGAAAGACAGTGCCGATGCATGGGTAAAAGCGTATCGCAAAGCCGGCAACGGGCCTTTTTCAACACAGATTGTTATTCATCATCCCGATGCTGTAAAGTTTTACATGGATAGTATTTTTAATAAATTTACACCCGGGGTAAAATTGCCGCAACATCATGTATGGCGCATTGCATACAGTCCCATGTTTTACAAGCAACCCGGCGGACCTAAACTCAGTTTTTGTATGGTACCCTGTATTGTAGATACAAGCAATGCAAACGTGTATGAATTTTTTACAGAAATGAACGGAAATACAAGATACTATCAAGACTATTATCTGAAATTGTATAATTCCATTGTTACCGGTTCTGTGAACGGGGTATTGAAAACTACAAACTCTGATACAACCGGCTTCGTTTTTAACGAAGGACAATTATGGCCATAAATGATTTCTTAACCAATCCTGTTACCATTGCTGAACTGGCTGCATTGGCGGTGGCATGCTATTTTCTGTTAACAAAAAAAGCAGGCTACTGGCGTTTGTTTGCCCTTTATGCTGCTGTACTGCTGCTGGCAGAGTTTGCCGGGTTTTATATGCGTACAGAACTGAGGCAACCCAATCATGTTGTATACAACCTGCTGATGTTGTTGCAGTGTGCATTTTTCCTGTACCTGTTACATGCATTCCATCAGTCGCTGCGAATACGAAAATTCATTGTGGTGGCGAGTGTGGTTTTCCTGGGGCTGTTCCTGTTGGAATCGGTCATTCATCAATTCGATGCTTATAATAAATACAGCCGGCAATACCTGGCATTGGCCCTTGTATTCTTCAGTTGTACCTTTTATTTTACATTGCTGAAGAACGACAAAGTAAAAAGCCCGTTATCGTATCCGGCGTTCTGGATCGTTACGGGGTTATTTGTGTATTATTTTGGCACAGTGGTAATGTTTGCTTTTTTTGATGATGTGTCGAAGTTAAAACGAACAGGTAACCTGTATTTTTACACCATCGTCATGGGTAGTTTAAGTTTCATCTTGTATGGAAGCTGGATAATTGGTTTTATATGGAAGGGAAAGCAATTGCAATCGTCTTAATGTCCTCTGTTTTTGTAATGGTTGCATTGTTTGTGATCAATTACTTTATTTATTTCAAACGTAAAAAGGAAACCATGACTGAAGAACACCAGAAATTAAAAGAGGAATTTCAAACACAGCTCCTGCAATCACGTATTGAAGTACAGGAAGAAACGTTTCAGCAAATCGGGAAAGAGCTGCACGATAATGTGGGCCAGTTGCTCAGCACTTCTCGTATGCTTATTGGCTTAACCGAGCGTGAACTGCAAACGCCGCCCGACACATTGCTTACAGCCAATGCCACACTTGGACAGGCCATCAATGAAATCCGTTCGTTGGCTAAATCATTGGACAAAGAATGGCTGGAGCGCTTCAGTTTTGCGGAGAACATTCAAACCATCATTGAACGCATCAATGCCGGTAAAAAAGTGGAAGTGGAATTTGTACAGTCGATTGATTTACCACTGCGCAGTGATGAGCAGATCATTTTGTTCCGCATTGTACAGGAAGCGATTCAGAATGCGATCAAACATGCATATCCTGCTCAGATGCGTATTGCTGTTGAGCGGGAGGAAACAAATTATCTTATTACCGTAAGCGATAACGGACGAGGCTTTGATGCATCCTCTGTTACGCACAGTATGGGACTTGCCAATATGAAGCATCGTACACAATTGCTGCTGGGAACGATTCATTTCAATTCCATCAGCGGTAAGGGAACAACGGTCAGTATCCGGCTGCCGGTAAAATCAACTGAAATCGAACAAAACATATGAAAACTACAATTGGATTGGTGGATGATCACCAGTTGTTCTTAAAATCCCTGCAATTGATGCTGAACAGTTTCTAGGTATATGAAGTTGTGATTGAAGCATTGCATGGCGAAGATTTGATCCGGAAACTGAAAAGCAGTAATACCGTTCCTGATGTAATGCTGGTGGATGTGAACATGCCGGTGATGGATGGCATTGCAACCTGCAAATGGTTGAGTGAGCATTATCCAACAGTAAAATTGATTGCACTCTCTATGAACGATACGGATACGGCTATCATTGATATGATCAAAGCCGGCTGCTGTGCGTATCTGCTTAAGGATACACATCCCAACGAACTGGAAAAAGCATTGCAGGAAGTTGTAACAAAAGGTTATTACAATGCCGATGTAAGCAATATCAATTTCAGAAGGCTGCTGGTTAAGTCGGGTGAACAATCTGCTGTAGTATTGACCGAAAAAGAAAAACAGTTCTTAAGTTATGCCTGCAGTGAACTTACGTACAAACAAATTGCTGCTGAAATGCATTTAAGTGAACGCACCATTGATGGCTATCGTGAAGCACTCTTTCAAAAATTTCATGTACAAAGCAGGGTAGGTTTATGTTTGGAAGCATTGCGGAAAGGGTTTGCGAAACTGTAAAGAAGCTGTGAGCTATTAGCTATGAGCTGCGAGCGGCGTACTTATTACAAGTATGCTTTTGAATAGGTACAAAAAAATTTGATGATCATATTTTTCGATGTATTCATTCGGACTGATTTGTGTAATTCGTGATAAAAGAAGCTGCGAGCGGCATGCAGCTGTATTTGATTCCTTCTTATCTTCACATCCGTTATTCATTCACCAAATCAATTGTATGCGTTTTCTATTATCTGTATCCCTGTTATTAATCGTACTTACTTCTTCAGCACAAACCTGGATTGCCAAACAGAATATGTCGATGAGCAATTACCAGGAACTCTTTAATGAACTTACACCCAAAGGGTATAAACCGGTGTCGGTTAATTTTATAGCCGTAAATGGTGTACAGCAGTTCAATCCGGTGTGGCATTTGCAGCCCGGGTTGGTATGGGAAACCCGCAGCAATTTAACCGAAGCCCAATACCAGGATTATTTCAATAAACTTACACCGCAAGGTTATATGCCTACGGATGTATCGGTGTACAACGTAAGTGGCAGGTTGGTGTTCTCTGCTATTTGGGAAAAACGACCCACTGCTGTGTGGATCGCACGTCACAACTTAACCGCTACACAGTACCAGGAATTATTTAATAAACTTACACCAGATGGATATATGCCCATGCATGTATCGGCATATACAGGTGTAAACGGTGAGTTACAATTCGCAGCGATCTGGGAAAAACGTCCTGGTATTGCATGGGAGGCACGGCATAATTTAACGTCGGCAGAATTTCAAAGTTATTTTGATAAGTTAACACCGCAGGGCTATGTGCCAAAAGAGTTGTTTGCCTATTACGATAAAGGCGTATTGAAATATGGTTGTATCTGGCAAAAAATTCCCGGTATTAAATGGGATGCACGTTACGGACTTACTTATGTTGCATTGCAATCGAAATCAAAGGAAATGGCTGCAAAGGGATACGAACCTTACATGATCTCAGCTTATGTTGCCAATGGGCAGGTGTATTATATTGGTGCCTGGCAGTTGATCACGGCAGGAAAATAATTACTTGCTAAAACTTATTTGTAAAATGATTCGTTTGCAGAAACGGATCATTTTTTGTTATTAGCAATTCTGTTCGTCATCAACTACAACGCTGATCAACGATGATGATAATATCAATGAAAATACTTCCGTTCATCTTCATTTTTGTGTAGCTTAGAGTAGTAAACGGGTTTATTTATTTGGTAATCGATTCGCAGCAGTTCTGCATTTTGTTTTAGTTGCAGTTGACTGCTGTTTTATAATAAGTGTTTTCACTTGCTGTGCGCAAGTAATAACAGCTATGGTTTTTGTGAGCCCGTGAAGCTATCTTGTAATTTCTTACCACCAACTGTACGTTGTAATGCATGCCAACCAAGTAAAAACTGCTTCAACAATTCATTTCATGAAACAGCAGTCAATTCAACGGAAACTTCCGGTGTTGATATTTCTCTTATTGCTGGCGATGGTGCTGGTATTTGGTTTGCTTGCATACAGGGGAATCCGCAAAGCATCTGAAACAGCAGCGAAGGAACGCTTGCTTTTACTGGCACAACAACTCGCCGGTAATTATACTCAAATGGCCATTCCGGTATTGCAGTCAACCAAAGCAGCAGCAGCGAATGAAGCTGTAAAATCATTTGTGCTTTCGCATGGCATCGATTCAGCAAACGCCATTGATCGTTTGTTACAACGCCTGCAACCCGATACTACCTGGATCCATACACAATTACTGGATGCAGATAAAAACGAACTGGCAGCGTTCGGCAATGAATATATCTACGATTCAGTTTCTGTTTCATCCATCTTTCCGGAATATCCTTCTGCAGCCGATACCAATTTTGTAAGCCGGATGTATGTTAGAGAGGAAGCGTTTTATTATGCGGTGTGTGCTCCGGTTGTACAACATGGTAAATTAATCGGTTATTTGGTTCGTTGGCGAAAAATGTACAATTCAAAGGACAATGTTGATCGTGTTTTAAAATTACTTGGACAAGATATTGCCTTGTATGTAGGCAATGCAGATGGTAGTATGTGGAGCAATTTACGTACTACTGTTGAGGGGTTGCCGGTAACCAAAGGTGTTGACCGGGCCATTGTAACTTTTACAAATAATGGACAGCGTTATTTGGCAGCACAGGCGCTTGTACAAAATGCTGCATGGAAAGTTATGATCACACTTCCAGAAAAAAGGGTACATCAACCGGCTACCGATTTTCAGAAAATAGCTATTAGCAGTGCCCTTTTATTGCTGTTGCTTGGTATTGTGCTTACATGGTTCCTGAGCCGGCAAATCACAAAACCGATTATGGAACTATCGGTAGCTGCACAAAGTATTGCAAAGGGCGATTTTTCGCATACAGTTAGCTTAAAGCGTGCCGATGAATTGGGGGTATTGTCTGATGCATTTAATGCAATGGCCCGGGAAGTGAACGATACACAAAAAAACCTGGAAGCAAATGTAGAAAAGCGTACTGCACAATTGGAGCGGGCCAATAAAGAACTGGAAGCTTTTTCCTATTCCGTATCGCATGATCTGCGTGCGCCGTTGCGGGCAGTTAGTGGCTATGCTACCATGCTGCAGGAAGATCATGCTGCATCGTTAACTGATGATGGTAAACGTATTGTGGGAGCTATTGTAAACAATGCAAAAATGATGGGGCAGTTGATCGATGATCTCATCAGCTTTTCACGCATCAACCGCAAAGAAATAGAATTGCGGGAAGTGAACATGCAACAGGTAGTGGAGCAGGTAATTGCAGAATTAAAAACACATCGGCCCGAAAAGAACTATCGGTTTGAACTAAAGTCATTGCCACCCTGTAACACCGATCCGCAGTTGATCAAACAGGTGTGGATCAATCTCATCGATAATGCCATGAAGTATTCATCTGCAAAAGCCGATCCGGTTATTGAAATAGGAGCTACAGAAAAAAATGGCCATGTTGAGTATTATGTGCAAGACAATGGCGTGGGGTTTGATATGAAGTACAGTGATAAATTGTTTGGTGTGTTCCAGCGCCTGCATCGCCAGGATGAATTTGAAGGCACAGGTATAGGTCTTGCATTGGTAAAGCGGATCATTGAGCGACAAAATGGAACCATCAGAGCCGAAGGAAGTGTTGGGGGTGGTGCAATGTTTGCTTTCATCTTACCCTGATTGATAATTTTTAAAATTGATTTGATGTTACAAGAAGTGGAAATATTGCTGGTTGAAGATAATACGGCAGATGCCGAGTTAACCATGCGTGCACTCAATAAAGCAAAAATCGTAAACAGTATTCTTCATTTGAAGGATGGCGCCGAAGCACTTGATTATTTGTTTGCACAGGGTGTGTATGAAAATAGGGATCTTACAAAAATGCCCCGTGTAATTCTGCTCGATATTAAAATGCCAAAAGTGGATGGCATTGAAGTGCTGCGGCAGTTAAAAGCAAGTGAGCTTACAAAACTGATTCCTGTAGTAATCATGACTTCTTCCAGCGAAGAGCAGGATATCATTTCCAGTTACCGGCTTGGTGTAAACAGCTATGTGGTAAAGCCGGTTGGCTTTGAAGATTTTGCAAAAGCTGTAAGTGAACTGGGGCTGTATTGGATGTTGCTGAATAAGTCGGTCAACAACTTGTAAATACAATTTATGCGAAAGGTTTTACACATTGTACACATTGAAGATCTGGATTCGGATGCCGAACTGGTGGCCTATGTGCTGAAGAAAGGTGGTATCAATTGTGTGATCCATCGTGCAGTGAACAGGCAGCAACTGGAAGAACTTTTGCAGTTAAGCCGTCCCGATCTGATTCTGAGCGATCATTCACTACCATCATTCAATTCACAGGAAGCTCTGCAAATTTCACAATCGTTTGATGCTTCTGTTCCGTTTATATTGATCACCTCTACCGTGTCGGAAGATTATGCCGTGCAGATTATGAAGCAGGGCGCCAGTGATTATATTTTGAAAGACCGTATGCAGCGTTTACCCAGCGCCGTTATTGCGGCTGTTGAAAAAAGCGAAGCAGAGAAAGCGCTGGCCCGTCAACGGGTGTTGCAGGAAAAGTTGATTGTACGTACCAGTATAAGGGCGCAGGAAAAAGTGCGGAATGAAATTGGTATTGAATTGCACGATAATATTAACCAGATACTGGCGGCTTCCAAACTGTTTCTTGATAAAGCACTGCGTCAAAATGAAAAAGACGATGAATTGTTGCTGCGCAGTAAAGATCACCTGGTAAAGGCGATTGATGAAATCAGGCGATTGTCGCACCAGATTGTTACACCTTCGCTGGAAAGCATCAGTTTGTGCCAGATCATTCGTGATTTGATTGATGATGTGCACCAGGGATCTTCACTGCAAATCAGTTTTAATGCTGATGATTTTGATGAAGAGCAAGCCGGACGGGAATTAAAGCTTACCATCTACCGCATTGTACAGGAGCAACTGAATAATATTTTAAAACACAGTGATGCAACAAATGCTTTCATTAAAATTTATCCCGAAGAAAAAGCGATTGTACTCATGATCAGCGACGATGGGAAAGGTGCCAACCTGGAAGAAAAAGGAAATGGTATTGGTTTGAATAATATTAAAAGCAGGGTTGATTATTTCGATGGTGAACTTGTTTTACAAACAGCACCTGGCAAAGGCTTTTCCTTGCGTGTAAAAATTCCTGTTGCCGCCATGTTTCAGGATGCAGCGCCAGCTCAGTAAAAGCATCATAGCCGCTTTCATTTCTTTCTTTCGTATGTAAGAGTATTTCAGGAACTGCATCAGCACAACTACTTATTTCTGCAAATCAGTGCGCTCAACTGTAATGCAGTGCCGGCATTTGATTTAATTTCGAAGCCGACTTTTTATTATCCATTATCCTGAATCCTCACTCCCATGAAAAGTGCTTCCTCATCTGCTGCTATTGTTGAGCATAATGTGTTGACTGGCTTTAACCAGTTTGTTTATTTTGCACTCCTTGCAATTGGGATTAATATTGCTGATACTTTTTTTTCCGGCTTCAACGAGTTTTATGATATTTATATTTTAGGTGTTGCTGCTCTTGTATTGCTGGTCTCACTTTTCCTGCACCAGAAGGGTTATACGTTGGCTGCGAAAATAATTTCCGCATTTACGTTTAATATCGCATTCATGCTTATTAATCTGGAAATGGGTATACGGAGTGCAACCTATCTCTATTATTTTCCACTCATCCTTGCTTACATTTACATGTTCCGCACCGAGGGAAAGCGGAGGTATGTGGTAATTTTTTCAATGGTAACGATTGTTTTTCTTGTTTGTTCACTTGTATTTGCCGATCATAATTTTCAATTTCCGGTTGAGCGTTTGGCTGAAGCAAAACACACATTTTATCTTTCCTTTTTTATTTCGTTTGCGTTAACGGTTTATTATTTTATTCTCATTTACAATTACCAGGAAAAACTGTACAGCCGTATTCTTTCTTTGGAAGAAGAAAATCGAAAACAGGAGTTACGTTCGGTAATTGAAAAACAGGAAACGGCCAACCAGCGTATTGTATATGAGTTGAGGGATAGCGTAAACCAAACACTTGCAGCAGCAAAAATGTACATAGGAGAAGCTATGGCCAGGAGTGTTGAGGATGAGTTGCTGGCAAAAAGTTATTCCTTCACCAACCAGGCAATCAATGACGTTACAAAGTTGTGCATTCAACTGCATCCAGCCGTTATTGCCGATATTGGTTTGGTAGATGGGATGCGTGAATACATTGTGGAATTACGAAAGGTAAATGAGCTGTATGTGCAGTTTGATTACAACGATCTTGCAGTAGAAGAAATCAGCCAGAACGATAAGTTTTCAATTTTCCGGATCATACAGGATTACTTGCATATTGTACAATCAGGTTCAACTGCCACAAAAGTTCTGCTGCAGTTGCATTATGAACCCATGAAAGTTACACTTTCATTGAGTCAAAACGATTTGCGGTTCAATTTTATCAAAGCAATTCAGCACTCTGCACAAAGCAGCATCAATAACCGCATCACTTATTTTAACGGCGTAGTTCATCAAAAGATCGACGGTAATTTTGAAACAACAATTATTGAGCTGTCGCTTGCTTAACTCTCTGCTTGTTTTACAATCTTCTGATCCAGATATTCCGGAATTGTGTTTTGCAACTATGATCCTGTAATGAAATCACATCTTCTCCATGTGCAGTGGTATAACGGTGAAGCCCAATGTAATTGGTAAGTCCGTTGATGGTAGCATTGTTTTGTACAAGTACACCGTTGTGTAACACTGTAATTCTCGCCGGAGCATCCAATTCTCCATTGGCTTTAAAACGGGGAGCGGTGTAAATGATGTCATAGCTATTCCATTCATCCGGTTTGCGCATGGCATTCACCAGTGGCGGATGATCTTTGTACACACTTCCGGCTTGTCCGTTGCTATATGTACGATTGTTGTACGAATCAAGCACCTGTAACTCGTATCGGTTCTGAAAAAAGATACCGCTGTTGCCACGGTCTTGTCCGCCATATTCAATACTGTCGGGTGCACTCCATTCAATATGCAACTGGCAATCGCCGAATGTAAGTTTGGTTTGAATGCCGCCTGAGCCGGGCACCACTTCCATGTACTCGTTGTTTACAATTTTCCAGGCAGCAGGTTTCGTTTTGTTTCGCTGGCTTACCCACTGATCGAGATTTTTCCCATCAAATAAAATAATGGCATCGGATGGTGCCTCACTGTCTTTTTTTCCGGGTGTAATTACTTTTACTTCCGGATTCCATATCTCGGTCATTTCCGGTTTCATCGGCATGGGCGATACTTCCGGCGGAGTGTTCACAAACTTTTTTTGTGCGAATGAAGAAGCAGCAATTGCCATGAAAAGAATTGTGAGACAAGCAAGATGCGTGATCCGTTTCATTTGTAAGAATTATGTGATGAATAAATACAGTGGGGTTAACCGTTGCGATTAAAAATATTAAAAAGCGGTTGATTTATGATTCTGGCTGACAGTTATTTTCCTGATTTGAAAAAAGTTGTTAACTGTGAGTTTTGAGTTGAGTGTGCTGTAAGAAGCTGTTCATATTCGTTTTGCTTCTTACGTTGTACAGTCATCGTTCAAGTGAGCGGACAGCACTTTTTAACGTCTGAAGGCTAATACCGTCCTGACGAGCAGTTCCGCATCTGTGTTCATTTGCGTTCATCTGTGGGCACTATCCCAGCGCCACATCCAAAATCATCATCACCAAAAATCCACCAATAAATGCAAGTGTTGAACGATCGGTGTATTTATCTCGTTGTGTTTCTGGAATTACTTCTTCCACCACCACAAAGATCATGGCGCCCGCTGCAAAGGCCAATGCAAATGGCAATACCGGTTGCATATAAATAACAGCCAATGCACCTATTACACCTGCTACGGGTTCAACGATGGCCGATAATTGTCCGTACCAAAAACTTCTAAATCGGGTTACACCTTGCCTGCGTAGTGGCATCGACACGGCCAATCCTTCGGGAAAGTTTTGCAAGCCGATACCAATGGCCAATGCAATAGCACCGGTGATGGAAGTATCTTCCATACCTAAGGCCGCTGCTCCAAACAATACACCCACCGCTAACCCTTCGGGAATATTGTGAAGCGTAATCGCAAGGATGAGAAGGGTAGTGCGATGCAGTTTTGTTTTGATACCTTCTGTTTCTGACAAACCAAAATTGAGGTGGAGATGGGGCGTTACTTTGTCCAGGAAAAAAATAAACAACGCACCGAATAAAAAGCCAACAGCCGCCGGCATCCAACTGAAACCGGGGTATAATTTTTCTGAAATTTCAATGGCCGGATTCAATAAGCTCCAGAAACTGGCCGCAACCATTACACCACCCGTGAATCCAAGCATAGGGTCCAGGATACCACGGTCGAGTGTTTTAAAAAAGAAGACCAGCGAAGCACCGGCTGCAGTTACCAGCCAGGTAAAGGTAGTGGCAATAAGGGCGGCCCATACGGGGTGTATCTCTGAAAAAAACTGTACGATTGCGTCCATGATCAAATTGGTTTGACGAATATGTTTTTGGCTAATTGTTCGCTTAATGTAATAAGGGCCTGGTTGCGGATCTTGATCTCTACCGAGCCATCAAAGGCATGGCGTTGTTTGATCTCAAGCTTGGTACCAATGCCGATATTTTTTTGTCGCAAAAGTTCCAGCAGGCTGCTGCTTTGATCGCCCACGCCGGTAACCATGGCAGGCAGGGCTTGTTCCAGTTGCTGGAGTGTAAGATTGCTGGTGCTTGTCATGCGGCCTTTGCTGTCGGGGATGGGGTCGCCATGGGGATCAGCTTTGGGATAACCAAGAAATGCATCGAGGCGTTCAATGAGTTCAGGACTGCTCACGTGTTCCAGTTCTTCGGCAATATCGTGTACGGCATCCCAGTCGAACTGTAGTTTTTCTACCAGAAAATATTCCCACAGCCGGTGTTTCCGGATGATGGTCAAGGCCAGCTTTTTACCTTCAGGTGTAAGTGTTACGCCATAATAGGGCGCATAGTGCAACAGCTTTTTTTCGCTGAGGCGTTTGAGCATATCGGTTACAGATGCAGGTTTGGTTTGCAACTCTGCACTCAATTCATTGGTGGTAACGTTATTGTCCGACTGCTGCAACCGCCAGATGGCTTTGATGTAATTCTCCTCGGCCGTAGAAAAATTCATTGGTTATGAAATTAAAGTTTAGACGAAGCTAAATAAATTTTCAATTTGAAGCTAATTTTTTTGAAAATGTAGATAAACTGAAGGTGGGAAATGATGTACGAGGTACGATGTACGATGTACGAGGCCTCCGATGTTGGGATTCGTTTTTTGAGTTGGTAAATTATGAAGATGTCCGAATGTTTACCAACCGTTTACAAAAGCACGCAATTCGTACCTCTTACATCGTCTTTGCAGTATGCTGTTAACCTTTGGCGAGCTTGCACCGGTTACGCCCCGTACATCTTACATCGTACTTCGTACATAAAATTGGCTTAACTTTTGAAACCAACGCAAAACCATTATTTTTAAGATTCATAACTACCACATGAAGTTATTCCAGATTAGCTGTTTGTTGCTGTTTTTATTAGCTGCCTGTAAAAGCAAGCAACCCAAAATGATCTCAGACGAAGACCTGTCGGCTGCTGATTTTATTGCACTGGCCGGTGAACTGCAGTATCCCGTTTTTGTACATGATACATTGCTGAACCGGAAAGAAAAAGATTCGCTCCAAATTAATCTCGAAACATACAAAACCTATTTGCCGGATACAGTGTATCAGCAACTTTATCCGAAAACAAAAAATCTCAAACTCTACCTGCTTGGAAAATTGCCCGATGGCGAAAAAGGAAATTATGTATTGGTGAAATCGGCGCTCGGCAAAGAGCGAGGGGTACAATTGCTGTACTTTACTAAAAAATCACAATACGTAGGTTCATTGGATATTGGAGCCAAACTTCCGAAAGGAAAATTGCCCCGCTATTGCAAGATCGATAAATCGCACAGCATCACTTTTGTGCAAGAGCGGAAAACGCCCACCGGTGAACTGTGGACCAACGAAACCATCTACTTCATGAACGATAGCGGCAAATTCATCATTGCCATGACCAACAGTACCGAAGACCTGAGCGATATCATCATGGGCAACCCGATCGACACACTCAGCCGAAAACAAAAATTTACAGCCGATTATGGTACAGATAAAAAAAATCTGATTTCGATACGGGATGGGGCAACCGAAAAAACATTTGAGTTCTTTATTCATTTCAGCAAACAGAATGGCGAGTGTATTGGCGAATTAAAAGGTACCGGCGAATGGATCGGCAAAGGCAAAGGTATTTTCAGAGATGGCAGCAGCGATTGTGTGATTACGTTTGATTTTACCGCATCATCGGTTCGCATTGCGGAACAAAACTGCGGACTCTACCGGGGTATCACCTGTTTCTTTGAAGGCAGTTATCCTAGGAAGAAAGAAGTGAAGAAGAAATAGTGTTTAGTTCATGATTGATGGTTCATAGAACATCTGAGACCACAGACGATGGACGACAGACCACCACTGATGCATAGTCGGTTTTGCCTATTGTCAATTGCATATTGCCCATTCACCATTCACTATTCACCTTATTCAACAACATATGATGCAAAAACAATTGATCAGTTCCGGTTCGCCCTGGGAAGATGTAGTAGGTTATTCAAGAGCCGTTCGTGTGGGAAATATCGTTGAAGTAGCGGGTACTACCGCTGTTGATGGCGATGCATTGGTGGGGGAGGGCGATGTGTACAAACAAACACAATTCATTTTACAGAAAATCGGTAAGGCGCTGGATCAGGCAGGTTCTTCGCTGGAACATGTGGTTCGTACCCGCATGTATATTACCGACATTTCGTTATGGCAAGAGGCGGGCAGAGCACACGGCGAAGTATTTGCCTCCATTAAACCGGCTTCTGCAATGGTAGAAGTGTCGGCACTGATTGATAAACGGTTGCTCATTGAAATTGAAGCAACCGCCATTATACCAACCGTTTGATGTGAATAACCCCGCTTGCGAAATCAGCCCGTTTTAATTTTTTCCCGTTATATTGCGCACCCTAAAGCAAACGAACAACTGTATTATGACGTTTAATCATTTCAAGGTTCCATATGCTACTGAAAATGCGTACACTAAAAAAGTCGCTTATTTCTCAATGGAATTTGCTGTTCATCAGCCTCTCAAAATTTATAGTGGTGGATTGGGTTTTCTTGCAGGCTCACATATGCGTAGTGCGTATGAACTCAAACAGAATTTAGTTGGCATTGGTATTTTATGGAAATATGGATATTACGACCAGGCACGCAACCAGGATCAAACCCTGCAGGTGCAATGGAACGAAAAGATCTATAATTTTTTAGAAGATACAGGTATTAAATTCCAGATCAATATCCATGAGCATCCGGTATGGGTGAAGGCGTGGTATTTGAATCCGGAAACCTTCAAAAGTGCTCCCATGTTTTTGTTGAGCACTGATTTGCCGGAGAACGATTATGTATCACAAACCATCTGCCATCGTTTGTACGATGCAAACGTTGCAACCAAAGTAGCCCAGTTTATTTTGTTGGGCGTGGGTGGAGCAAAATTGATCGATGAGTTAGGGTTTAAACCCGATGTATATCACTTGAATGAAGCACATGCAATTTCATCTGCATTCTACCTGTACAACAAATTCGGGAACGCAGAAGAGGTGAAAAAGCGCCTGGTATTTACCACGCATACGCCGGAAGAAGCAGGAAATGAAAAGCATGATATTTACCTGTGTGAGAAGATGAGTTATTTCTGTGGTATTCCGCTGGATGAAGTGCGGAAGCTCACCGGTATTTATGATGACCAGTTCAATCATTCGTTGGCTGCTTTGCGTTTTGCACGTCATTCCAATGGTGTAAGTGCATTGCATGGTGAAGTGAGTCGTAAAATGTGGAATCATTACGAAAACATTGCGCCCATTACTCATATTACCAATGCACAAAACTGGCGTTACTGGGCCGATAAGCAATTGTATTTTGCAATGGACGAAGCCAATGATGAACGCTTTGATGACCGCAAACAATATTTGAAGCGCCGTGCATTTGATCTGGTGGCTGATCAAACCGGAAAATTATTTGATCCCAATGTGTTGACGATTGTATGGGCTCGCCGCTTTGCCGGTTACAAACGTGCTGAGTTAATTACACGTGACCTGGATCGTTTCAATGCCTTGATGAGCAATAAAAAATACCCTGTGCAGATCATTTGGGCCGGTAAACCTTACCCTGTTGATTATCCTGCCATCAGCGATTTCAATCATCTTGTTCATTTAAGTAAAAACTATAAAAACGTTGCTGTGTGTACCGGCTATGAACTGTCACTGAGCAAACGTTTAAAACAGGCATCGGATGTTTGGTTGAACAATCCACGTGTACCCCGTGAAGCAAGTGGCACAAGTGGTATGACGGCTGCCATGAACGGTTCCGTTAACTTCAGCACCTTCGATGGATGGATCTGTGAGTTTGCCAACCATGGTAACAACAGTTTTATTGTTCCGCCGGTTGATTACAGTGCGATGCATGTACAGGAGCAGGATCAATATGATCTGGATCAGATGTATGAAATTCTGGAGCGCCAAATCTTACCATTGTACTATGAAAACTTCAATGTTTGGCGCCAGATCACACAAAATGGTATGCGTGATGTCCGCTTCCAATTCGACAGTAACCGGATGGCACACGAGTATTATGAAATGATGTACAACAAGCAATAATTGATTCATCTTAGTGATACAAGCCCCGGCCATAAGCCGGGGCTTTTGTTTTTCACGAGGAAAAGTTCATAGTTGATGGTGAAGAACACAGTCGACGGACGACAGACCACCACTGTTTCATAGCTTATAGTTCTTTGTTCTAAAATTCCGGGTTGACCGTTGCCAATTGTCTATTACCTATTCAACATTGACTATTGGCCATTCACTACAACATCAACTTTCTTACCTTCAATCTATGAACGAATACAGCAAATCGGTTGAACTCCGCTGGGGCGATCTGGATTCCAATAACCATGTAACACATTCCAAATATTACGAGTTGGGAGCGCATACACGTATGAGTTATTTTATGGAGCAGGGTTTTACATTGGAGATCATGAACGCTATGAACATTGGTCCGATCCTGTTTCGGGAAGAATGCGTGTTTCGCCGTGAATTGAATGTGGGCGAAATTGTAACAATTACGCTGCAGCTTTCCAAAGCCCGAAAAGACGGGTCACGCTGGAGTGCTTTTCATGAAATTCTAAAAACCGACGGTACAGTGGCAGCCATCATCAATGCCGATCTGGCCTGGATGGATCTGGCTGAACGAAAACTCACTATACCTGAACTTGCCGCTGCGTTTATTGCAGCCATGCCACGGACCGCTGATTTTAGCTGGATCGATTAACCACTCCTTCACTTCGTTTTTTCTACAGTTCACACCTCACAACTGCCGACTGGCTCCCTTTTCACATCTGTTGATGCAACGGCTTGTTATTTACCCATTATTCATCAACAAACTTATATTATGAAACGTCCTCAACTTTCCATGTTAAAGAGCATGAAGGCTATCATGGCTTTTGCCGTTCTTTCGCTGGTAATGATCGCCTGTCAGAAAGAAAACAGTTTATCAACTGAAATGAATGAAGAGCAAACCCTGGTTCGCAATGCAGAACAAATCCAACAAAGTTCTGCAGCGGATATTCAAACACAGGGAAGCAGCCTTGGTTTTTCAACTGCTGACGCTACCGTTGGCGCCCGTAGAGCAACACAGAACATTGCTGAAATTGCAATTGGTAATCCAAACTTCAGCGCATTGGTGGCTGCTGTCGTAAAAACAGGATTGGTAGGAGCTATCAGTGATCCTGCTGCATCATTAACGGTATTTGCGCCAACAAATACAGCTTTTTCCCGTCTTCCTGCTCCATTCAATTCAGCAACATCAATTGCTGCCATTAACGATCCTGCACAAATTGATTTTTTACGCAGTGTATTGTTATATCACGTGTTGGGTGTTGAAGTGTTCTCAAATAAAATTAAGAACGGACAATCTTCTGCCGCAACACTAAAACCAGCTGGAGCTTCGAATGATAATACACTTTATTTTTCAAAAACATTCAATCTGATTAAGATCAATGGTCAAACGGAAGTAATATTTCCAAACCTTGATGCAACGAATGGTGTTGTTCATGTAATTAACGATGTACTGCTGTTCCCAACTGCTACAATTGCAGATGTAGCTACTTCGAATCCAGCTTTTTCAGCGTTAGTAGCCGCCCTTGTGAAAACTGATTTAGTAGGCGTATTTACCGGCAAGGGCGACTTTACGGTATTTGCACCAACTGATGCGGCATTTGCGAAACTGCCAGCTCCGTTTAATAATGCAGCTAATATTGGAGCAATTAACAATCCTGCTCAAATTGCTGCATTGTCTAATATCCTTCGTTATCATGTTTTGGGTGAGCGCACATTCGGCTGGGATTTTGGTATCCTCAGCAAACAGGAAACATTGGCAAATGAACCAAAAAATGACTTGCGTACAATTATTGGGTTGCCGGTTGGTTTTGTAAAAGGAAATGCCAATCGTAATTTCTCAAAGGTAAATGCAGGCGACATTCTTTGCACCAATGGCGTGATCCATGTTATTGGCGATGTTTTACTCCCATAAGAGTGGTTGCGTTTTGATTTTGGTAAGAGTTCCCCGTTGTTTAATGGGGAACTTTTTTATTCAGCATATTCACTTAGTTCCAGCCAGCGCATTTCTTTTTCATCGAGCAGGTTGCTTACTTCGCCAATACGGTTACTTAACTGCTGCAATTCATCAAACGGAAGATTGCCGTTGTTGAGTTTGGCGGTGATGCTTTCTTTTTCAGCAGTGAGTTCTTCAATTTCTTTTTGCAATAATTCAAACTCACGTTTTTCTTTAAAGCTGAAACGTTTTTTCTCAACTGTCGAACCCTCGACTGCGCTCGGTTTCTCTTGCACCGCACTTCGACTCCGCTCAGTGCTGCTTAGCGTTTCATTTGTCAATTGCTTATTGTCAATTGCCTTTTCTTTTTCCTGTTCCTTTTGATACAAACGCAGCTGTGCATAGTTGCCGGGGAAATCAGTGATCACACCGTCGCCTTCAAACACAAACAAATGATCCACGAGTCGATCCATAAAATAACGGTCGTGGCTTACAATCAACAAACAGCCGGGGTATTCACTTAAAAAGTTTTCCAATACAGCTAAGGTTGGAAGATCAAGATCGTTGGTCGGCTCATCCAATATAAGAAAGTTGGGATTGCGGAAAAGAATTGATAGTAAATGCAATCGTCTTTTTTCACCTCCGCTCAACTTTGAAATGTAAGTGTACTGTTTATCCGGATCAAACAAAAACAATTGCAGAAATTGTGCAGCACTCAAGGAGCCACCACTTGCCAGCGGAAAATTCTCTGCAATATTTTTTACGTATTCAATTACACGCATGTCTTCTTTTACAATCAATCCTGTTTGTGAATAGTTGCCGAAAACAATGGTGTCGCCAATGTTGATCTTTCCACTATCGGGTTGCTGGATACCTTGAATAATATCGATAAAAGTTGATTTGCCTGCACCATTCTTTCCTACCACACCTACACGCTCGCCTTTTTTAAATGTATAATCAAAGCCTTTCAGAATTTGTTTTTCACCAAAGCTCTTGTACACTTTTTTCATCTCCACCACTTTGCCGCCCAGCCGGTTCATCTTCATACTTAATTGCACCTGCTGGTCTTCAATGCGTTGTTTTGCTTTGGCTTCTACTTCGTAAAAATTATCCTGCCTGCTTTTGCTTTTGGTAGTTCGTGCTTTGGGTTGCTTGCGCATCCATTCCAGTTCTTTACGGTAGGTATTTTTTGCTTTATCGATACTGGCGAGTTCGCTTTCAATTCGTGCTGCTTTCTTTTCTAAATAATTCTGGTAATCGCCTTTGTATTCGGTTAACGTACTTCCATCGAGTTCCCATATCTCATCGCACACGGCATCGAGGAAATAGCGGTCGTGTGTAACCAGCAGGAGTGTAATTTTTTCTTTGCTGAGATAATGTTCCAGCCATTCTACCATTTCCACATCAAGGTGGTTGGTAGGTTCGTCCATGATGAGTAAAATATGTTTGTGGTCAAAACCGATATCGATCAATGTTCTTGCCAATGCCACCCGTTTGCGTTGGCCACCTGATAATGTTCCAACAGGTTGTTGCAGGTGATGAATATTCAGTTTGCCAAGTATCTGTTTTACTTTGGTATCGAAATCCCAAGCACCGAGTTCATCCATTTTAACGATTGCCGCACTCAGCTTCTCCATATCATGCTCTTCGCTGATGGCTTCGTATTCTTTGATAGCATTGATTACAGGATGATTGTGCTGAAAGATATTATCCAGGATGCTTTTGCTTTCATCAAAGTTGGGCTCCTGTTCAAACAGGGCAATGTCCACATCTTTGTTAATCCAGCATTTGCCTTCATCGGCTGTTTCTTTACCCGCCAGAATTTTTAGAAGGGTTGATTTGCCAGAACCATTTCTTGCCACCAACGCAATTTTATCGCCCTCTTCGATGTGAAATGAAATATTCGAAAACAGCGGTATAATACCATAACTCTTGGTTAACCCCTCAACAGAAACGTAATGCATGGCGCAAAGATAATCTTAAAGGGGAAGTAGAAAATTGAAAGTGAAAAGTACGAAGTTAGAAGTACGGCTCGTCAGACGCCCTCGTCGGACGGAACTCGTAGTGTTGCACAAGCTTATTGTAGAATTAACCCGGCACAAAACAACAATTGCTCCCCATTTGGGAAGCAATTGTTGAAGAATGAAAAGGATACGATTATTTTTTAGGTAATACCACTGCATCCAATACGTGTACAACACCGTTGCCTGCTACGAGGTCAGCTGCTGTTACGTTTGCACCATCGATCATTACTTTGCCATCTTTTACAGAAACAGTTAACTCAGCACCATTTACTGTTTTCAACTTCTGACCATCAGTAAGATCAGCAGCTTTCAATGAACCCGCTACTACATGGTAGGTTAAGATACCAGTAAGATCAGCTTTGCTTTCCGGCTTCAACAATGTTTCTACTGTTCCTGCAGGTAATGCAGCAAATGCAGCATTCGTTGGTGCAAATACAGTGAAAGGACCAGCACCGCTTAATGTTTCTACTAAACCGGCAGTTGTAACTGCTGTTACCAATGTAGAGTGATCAGCAGAACCTACGGCAATATCAACTACTGTTGCAGGTGCAGCAGGAGCAGGTGCTACTTCGACTGTAGCCGCTGTATCAGTTGTTGTTTCTGCAGTTGATTCACCACCACCGCATGATGTCATTACTACTGCAATTGCAGCTGTTGTCATGAATGAGAAAAATGTCTTCTTCATAAAAATGTTTGTTTCGCAATAGAACATGCGTTTCAAACAATAGTTCAACCATTCATCATAATAATTTTAATGTGTAGCATATGGCCGGAATATGGAGACGATGATTCAACAAAAAATCATTTGCCCATAAAATAAATGAGCAAACACAACAAAATCGTCAAAAGAAAAATGAACAACCCGTTGAATTTGCTCCAGTAGGCTGTTTTCTTTTTCTGTTCAAGCGCCTGTTCAATTTGTTGCAGCAGTTGTGGTTGTGTTGCGGCGAGTTTGCGTAATTGTTTACACACTTCGGATGTTTCGTTGTAAGGAAGTGGTTTGGTGGCTTTGATCAGCAACAGCACAATGGAACAATGGATGTCCTCTTCTTTTTGTGCGAGTAGTTGTTCAATTACATGATCGTTCAAAAGATCAGTGATGCGTGTACCCATGCCGGCATAATGCATGCGGTACACATCCATTGCTGCTATCTGTTTGTTCAGCTCAATACTTTTTTTGAGAATGGCAGGTGCGGTGATCAGGTCTTCACCAATTTTTTGTCCGGCCGCTTTTTTTAACCAGCGTTCCTGCAGGTACAATTCTTTTTTGCCGGGATTCATCAATACTTCATACGCTTCTTTGATCTCGTTGAAATGGGATAAAGCATACGGGTCATCATTATTTTTATCAGGATGATAGATCATCACCAGCCTGCGGTAAGCCTGTTTGATCTCCGGAACCGTAGCGGTAGGCGGCACTTCCAGTATAGCGTAATAATCTTTCAGAGCCGCAAAACTAAGCTGCCGGGGCAAAAGAAATACAGCATGTGTAAAATTGTTATTTTTAAGGCCGAATGAAGCATTGCTGTCTGTCCCTGTTACTGGTTATTCCACTCTTTGTTTTTTCAGGCGATTCTGCAACGGTTGTAACCGCAAAGCAAAAAAAGCTGAAAGGATACCGCAACCTGTTTTATAAAATGGTTACGCTGCATCCCCGTTTGAATTCGCCGCTGGAAAAAGCATTGTTGCAACATTACCTCCTGGGTAGCGGTGAAACATTTACTGTTTCTGAAACAGATTTTGAACGATTACAGCAAGCTGTGTCTTTATATGCAGGTAATGCAGTGTGCAAACCTGCTGAAGGAAATGAGGGGTACTGTATAAAGTATGTGGATCTGCACGACGATGATTATTTTGGATGGGGAGTGGGAAACGTTACTGTGGTTTATAAAACAGATACAGCTATTCCTGTTTCGCTTGTTGATTATTACGACTTCGATAAGAAGAAAAAAGGAAAACGTAAATGGAAGAACGAATTTGTTACCCGGGTTTTCCGATTGCTGGCTCCCGGTGTTGCACGTTCATTCATTGTAACGTATAATGCAGAGGCATTTGTTGTACAACCTTAACTGATGCGTTTGCTTTTTGGAATTTCAAGGATCAGATCTTTTCCGTAGCAGGATGCCGGCGTTTGATAACCGGCTTTGAAATCGCCTTTCATTATTTTTTGTGTGATGAGTAAACAACCCCAGGCTGTTACACTGTATCCATTGGCACATTCCAGCACACTTATATTTTCTTCGCCTTTTGCATTCCACACTTTACCCCACACGATTGTTTTGGCATTGGCCCGTTGTTCATCGGTTGGTCCGGGTGGGCGGCTGTTGATCTTTTGTTGAATATATGCCCTGATGAATTTTTTCCGTAAGATCCAGTTGAAAAGAAATTGAAATTTCAGGAAACGATACACCACTGGTTTCATTCCTGTGTACACTTCAATGGTTTCAATCCCTGTTGTAAAATGTGCTGTTGAAATATCGCCCCAGGGAATGGTCATGGTAAAGAATTTCTTTCCATTGATATCAACCGTCAACTGTTTGTGTCCTAGTGGCTTTTTTACGAGTTTCCCGTTTTCTCTTGCTGTTCCACCTTCGCCCAAACGACTGGCCATGGTAGTAGCCGTGCCATGACTGATTTGCCCGCCTTTGGGAAGAAAGGCTAACTGCAAATGTGTAGCATCGGGTAATTGTTCTTTTAAATGCAATGCAGTGCAATCTGTTGGAATTACATCAAAGCCTGAGCCGGGCATGAGCATAATGTTTGCCTGCTTTGCTGCTGCATCGTATTGTTTGATGCGTTCGAAAACAGAGATATCACCATTGATGTCGATGTAATGTGTGTTGGTGGCAATACATGCTTCCACCATTTGTTTGCATGTATGTGCAAACGGGCCGGCTGCATGGATCACCAGTTGTACATCGGTGAGTTGTTGCCGCAGCGTTGCAGGATCATTCAATGAAAAAATGCGATAGGGGAGTTGCAGGCGTTCTGCCAATGAACGGATCGAAGATTCATTTCTGCCGGCCAGTATGGGAACGAGATTGTATTCGTTTGCATACCGTGCAATCAATTCGCCGGTATAGCCATTTGCTCCGTACAACAATACTTGATTTTTCTGCATTGATGTGAAATTAAAATTCGATCAGTGCAATAATTTCTTCGAGGTATTGTTGATCTGTTTCGTCGAACGAATTCAAATCAACACTATCCACATCCAGTACTGCCAGTACTTTGTTGTTACGAATCACCGGCACTACAATTTCTGATTTGCTGAAACTGCTGCAGGCAATATGACCGGGAAATTGTTCTACATCAGGAACGATCAGTGTTTTTGCTTCAGCCCATGATGTGCCACAAACACCTTTGCTTTTTCGTATACGGGTACATGCCACAGGACCCTGGAACGGGCCCAGCACCAGTTCTTCACTCTTCTCAGAAAATGCCTTGGCCGAACTCGGCTTCACTAAATAAAAACCAACCCACAACCAGCCAAACTGTTCTTTCAATGCAGCGCATACATTCGCAAGGTTGGCCACAAGGTCAGGCTCGCCTTCCAGTAATCCTTTGATCTGTGGAATCAATTGACGGTATTGTTCTTCTTTGGTGCCTTGTATTATGAGCAAGTCTTCTGCCATGGGAAATGATTTCTGCAAAGGTAGGAGAATGGGGAATAGGCAAGAGTGAATGTGCAATAAGCAAGAGGCAATCGAAAAC
The DNA here is from genome assembly GCA_023428755.1 of Bacteroidota bacterium. Lineage (GTDB taxonomy): Bacteria > Bacteroidota > Bacteroidia > Chitinophagales > Chitinophagaceae > Lacibacter. The sequence continues at coordinate 57,309 of JAEYWX010000015.1, read as the reverse complement.
ATTGCGATTTTGTGCAGGCTTTGCCTATTGCCAATTGCTAATTGTTTATTGCCAATTGATTTTATTTCTTCACTTCTACCTTTATTGTTTTCTCAATATTCTCTGCACTGATTTTCACCTGGTAATTACCGGCTGCAATGTTTGTTGTGTTAAAACGAATCAGTTGTTTACCGGTCGATTGAATACCATCTACCAGTTTCAGCATTTCTTTTCCGCTATTGTCCAAAACGCTGAGTGTTACCTGCATCCGTTTTGGTAAGGTATAGCTGATGATGGTGAACGAAGTAGCAGGGTTGGGTTCGGCCAGCAGTACAAAGTCTGCAACCGGAGTTGTTTTTACCGGCTCAGTTGGTTTCTCGACCACCGGTTTTGCAACAGCAATGGTATCTTGTTTTACTTTTACCGGTTTACTAACAGGTTCAGGTTGGGTAACAATTACCTGTGTAATGGGTATAAACGATGCTTTCACCACATTGCCTGCTTCACTTTCATTGTGAAAACGATCGAGAGCTGTAACTACATAATAATATTCAGCGGGTATCAGGTTACTATCGGTGTATGTAGTTGTTTGTGCATTGCCTGTGATCAATTGTATTGCATCTGCATTATTCAGATCAATCGCATCGCTGTTAAAACGATACACAACAAACTGTCGTACTTTATCCAGTTCATTGTTGCCAACAGCAGGTGCATTCCAGTTGAGTTGTACATGATTGTTGCGAATGGTTGCTGTAAGATTTTTTACAGGTTGTGGTGCTGCATTATCACGCCAGGGCATAGTTGGAAGCAAAGCCGGTGTTGTGTACATGTGTTCAGTGAGTGAATCTCTGAACTTTAACGGGTTGCTTCCAAAATAGTAGGAGCGGAAGAATGTACTGCCATGAATATTGTTGTAGCTTCTGTTCAGGCGTATTTGTTTGTTGATCTGCGAACCATTGTACCAATTCGGATCCCGGTCTGCATCTGCATTGAGTTTATAAACAGCATGCCCCACATACACATGTCGGCCATGTGCATTGTTATTCCACCAGGGAACCAACACGCTGTAGCTGGCTGTATTGAATCCCGTGCTCCAATAGATCTGTGGCGTTACATAATCAACCCATCCCTGCTGTAACCATTTTTTTGTATCGGCATATACATCGCTGTAACTCTGTAAACCGTTAGTGGCCGATCCGGCTGCATCACTGCGTTGATTTTGCCATATACCGAATGGAGATACTCCAAACTTTACCCAGGGTTTTAGTTGTTTGATGCTGTCGTAACTGCGTTGAATAAAGAGGTTGATATTATCTCTCCGCCAATCGTTCTGGTTGCTGAAGCCTCTTGCATGTGCCGCAAACGTTGCATTGTCGTTGAAACGGCCAGTGCCACCAGCTCCGGGATACGGATAGAAATAATCATCGTAATGCACACCATCAATATCATATCTGCGTACAACATCCATTACAACCGACAACACATAATCACGCACAGCAGGAATACCGGGATTGAGAATGCGTAACGAACCTTGTGCAAGCAACCACTCCGGGTGTTGTTTGGCAATATGATTGGGTGCAAAACTTCCAATGGCATTGTAATTATTCACTGCACGGTATGGATTGAACCAGGCATGAATTTCAATACCTCGTTTGCGGCATTCATCGATCATGAATTGTAATGGATCAAAATTGTTTGCAGGAGCAATACCTTGTGTTCCTGTAACAGATGCACTCCATGGTTCAATACTGCTTGGGTAAACTGCATCACACTCATTCCGCACCTGGAAATAAATAGCATTGATACCGCTTTGCAGTTGCAGATCCAGCATCTTACTTACAGAATCTTTTACCTGCTGCACCGAGCGGTTAGCCGTGCTTGGCCAGTCGAGATTTAAAAAGGTAGAAAACCAGGTTGCCCGTAACTCCCGTTTGGGTGGAGTTTGTGCGTTAGCAACTGCAATAAAAAGAAAAAGGCTCAGGAAGCAAATGATCAGTCGATTCATAAGATGTTGATAGGTGTGCAAAATAAGTTTTTTCAAGAGTATAATTTCTCTCAACAAACATTTAAGAAGAAATTAGTTATTACAAGAATGCCTTTATACAAAAAGGAAGCCAATGGCTTCCTTTCAAAAAAGTTGAATGATTATTTTTAAGCCAAATGCTTTTTGAAAAAATCGATGGTGCGTTGCCATGCAAGTTTCGCTGCTGCTTCGTTGTAACGGGTAGGTGCTGTATCGTTATGGAAAGCATGGTTTACATCAGGATACATGTACAGTTCATACGTAACTTTGTTATCTTTTAATGCCTGTTCATATGCTGCTGCTCCTGCGTTGATGCGTTCATCAAGCGAAGCGTAATGCAATTGCACTGCTGCTTTTATTTTTGGCACATCGGCAACGGCTGCCTGTCGTCCATAAAATGCAACGGCCGCTTTTAAGTCGGGTACATTCACGGCTAATGTATTGGCCATACCGCCGCCCCAGCAAAAACCAACACAGCCGAATTTACCGTTACTGTCTTTTCTTGTTTTGAGGTAATTGAAAATATTGATGAAGTTGGTTTGCGTTTCAGCTTGATTCAGTTTGGTGAACAAGGTTCGTGCTTCATCTTCATTGGCAGGAGTGCCGCCCAGTGGAGCCAGTGCGTTGGGGGCAATGGCTAAGAAGCCTGCTGTTGCTGCACGGCGTGCTACATCTTCAATATGTGCATTCAAGCCACGGTTCTCGTGTATCACTACTACTGTTCCATATTTCGCTTCTTTTTTTGGTCGGGCTACATAAGCTTTCATTTCACCGGTAACAGCAGGATAGGTAATGTATTCTGTAAACAGATCATCAGCTGGTGTTACTGCTGCTTTTGCATAATTGCCTTCGAGAAAGGGGAGAATCGCTACCGCAGCTGCAGTGCTGCCGGTTAAAATAGCCAACCGCTTCATAAACTCTTTGCGGGGAAGCGGTTTGTGTGTGTATTCGTCGTAAAGATTAATGATTTGCTGATCCATTGCATGTTGATTTAGATGCAGAAGTTACAATCTTTTTGATGTTTTGGTTCAACCGTTCATACAAATGAAGTATTCTCATTAAATTAATGTGTCGGAAACAGCCTTGTGCTTTGTCGTATCTGCACAGGCGTTTCTTTGAAAGGCAGCGTTAGTTTTACAATTGTATTTAACCAACAATCATAAATCAATCATCATGCAACCAAAAAAAATCAACATTCTGTACTGGGTTTTCACTGTGCTCTTTGCCGGACTTATGATCTTTTCTTCTGTGGGAGGAATTGGCCCTAACGAACAGACCGTCGAAATTTTTCACAAATCACTCGGTTATCCCATTTATTTTATTCAGTTTATCAGTTGGGCAAAAATTATTGGAGCCATTGTGCTGCTGATTCCCGGTTTCCGCACCATCAAAGAGTGGGCGTATGCCGGTTTGTTCTTTGATCTTTCTGCTGCCGTTTATTCAGGCATTGCAGCATCGGGAAAATTTGATCCGCAAATGCTGGGTATGTTGATGTGGATCGTACCGGGTGTGCTTTCTTATTATTTCTGGAAAAAGAAAACTGCGTTATGATTGTTCATTACCTGAGTAGTTGAACTATTCCTTTTTGATGAAGCGTTTTGCCCGATAATTTATCGGTATAGATCAACCGCCAGCTATACAAGCCGGGCGGTTGTTTTTTTCCATTAGTTGTGCCAAACCATTTTACAACCGTTGGCTGCGACTGAAAGATCAATTCACCATATCGATTATAAATGTATAATACCATGTCATTTGCCAAACCGGTTTGCAATGGTCCGAAGGAATCGTTTAAACCATCGCCGTTCGGTGTAAATGCATTGGGCATAACAATGTTGCAGGATGCCTGCACATACAAATATTTTGTAAGTGAAAGCGAACAGGTACTGTCGGAAATCGTGAGTGTAACAGGGTGGGAGCTGTTCAATTGCCGGTATTCCTGCAACGGTGGATTTTTTAATGTACTGCTGTTGCCATTGCCGAGATTCCACAGCCAATTGGTTGCATTGCTGCTTTTATCAACGATCAATGCCTGTTCTCCTGCACAAATCGTATCTGCCATTTCAAAATCAATCTTCATTTTATTGCGCAGAAATATTTCCTGCATACTCGTATCCGCACAAAATCCATTGTTCACAACAAGTCGTATTGGAATAAAGCCGGCTTCAGCAAACAGCCATTGAGGCGATTGTTCTCTGCTGATCCCGTTGTTTCCAAAAGTCCAGTACCAATTATTGATTGAATGATTGCCTGCATGTGTAAAGGAAACGCTGTCTTCGCTGCAACCTGTTGCAATGGTATAACAGAAGGTTGCGTCTACCGTATCTTGTAGTTCAAAGTTGAATGAGGTGGCAACGGGTGTAAGATCGTTGCAGGCATTGAGCAATGTGTTGCCATCACTCCCGTTGTTGATGGTAATGGTGTACATGCCTGCAGTCAGTAAGGGTTGTTGCAGTGTAAGTTCAATCGAGTTTGAATAGTTGCCGGCACAGTTTGTTGCTGCATTCAGAATTGTAACTGTTGAAGGACCGGTGATGGTAAAATCGCTTCCGTCGGTTGCTGCAGAATTGCAGCTAATTGCTTTGCTGAACCGGATGTTCAATTTTGTTGGTCGGCAACCTTCAGGTATTACGGAAGTGATTGCTGAAAACGGATACATATCGAATGTGCGTGTTTCGTTGGGAAGGTTATTCCTACAAATATCTGTGAGTGTATTTCCATCACTTCCTGTTTGCAAGTTGATCGTGTAAGTTCCCGACGGTAAGCTGTTTGAAAAGCGAAGGATGATAGAGTCTGTTTCAGAAGTATTGCTGCAACTGTTGGTAACAACAGAAAAAGCTGCAGCCGGTGTAATACGAAAATCACTCCCGTCGGCTGCAATACTGTTACAGCGTATTTTATTGCTGAAGCGAAGAACCAATTCGTTATTAATGCAGGAACTGTTGTTGATTGATAGCAGTTGTGCCGGGGCTGAACTGATATCTGCTGATCCGCCATCAACTGCCAATGTAAATCCGGCTGCTGAGTTATCCATATTCCCCACCATCAGCAAGTAGGTATGCCCTGCCTGTATTTGTGGCGATAATGCAAATGTTGGTTTCAATCCATCCTGCGGTAACGATCGGCATTGTGTTAATGTGACGCCGGTAGGCGATGCACCTGTTGGCCCGGTACTGCCCGACCAATTGCCGATCATCGCTAAACTTCTGTCAGCAAAAATATCCTGCGGGTCACGACCGGTAATATCAAACAGAAACCAATCGTAATTATCAATATTGTTTTTGGGAAGAATGCTGAATGAAAAGGTACCTGTTGTGTTGCTGGTGAATCTATAGTAAACAGGATTATTGTCTCCATAACTGGTGTTTGAGTTTGTACAACCTGCAACAAAAAAACCATTGTTTCGGCAGGGAGTAAGTGTTACCTGTTCATAATTTCCATTGCCGCAGATGGGTAATGCGGTGGCGGGTGTTTGGCCGGGTAAATTGCATGGCTGTGCTGTTGATGTTAGTACACCCATGTATAACAAACATATCAGGAAACAGCAACGCATCGTTCTATAAATGTAAATATTTCACGGCAACAGCTATCGTTGTATGGAAAGCTTAGCGAAATCCGATGTAGAATCATTCCACAAAAAACGTCCTGCTCATTGAGCAGGACGTTTGCTTATTACCAATTATCTATTGCCGATTGAATTACGCTTCTTCTTCTGCATAACTGCTTACCGGCTCACAAGTACAAATCAAATTACGATCGCCGTAGGTATTGTTGATGCGGCTTACACTTGGCCAGAATTTATTCAACGTAACATAGTAAAGCGGATAGGCAGCCTGCTGTCTTGTATAAGGACGATTCCACTCGTCTGCAGTAACTACATGTTGCGTATGCGGTGCATGCTTCAACACATTATTTGCCTTGTCGGCTTTGCCTTCTTCAATTGCACGTATTTCCTGGCGAATGCTCAGCATCGCATCACAGAAACGATCCAGCTCTGCTTTGTCTTCGCTTTCAGTTGGTTCGATCATGATCGTGCCCGGTACCGGGAAGCTCATTGTTGGAGCATGGAAACCGTAATCCATCAAACGTTTGGCCACGTCTTCTGCTTCTATGCCCGCTGTGTTTTTAAATGGACGCAGATCAACAATAAATTCATGCGCACAGGTTCCGTTCGACCCGTTATACAGTACGTCAAAATCGTTTTCCAGTCGAGCCTTCATATAGTTGGCATTCAGAATTGCATATTCAGTTGCACGTTTTACACCATCGGCACCGAGCAAACGGATATACGCATAACTGATGAGCAGGATAGAAGCAGAACCATACGGTGCGGCACTTACTGCACCATGCGTACCTTGATTGATATGCCCGGGTAAGTGAGGAGCCAAGTGTGCTTTCACACAAATAGGTCCCATGCCGGGGCCACCGCCACCATGTGGAATCGCAAATGTTTTATGCAGGTTGAGGTGACAAACATCGGCACCAATTAAACCTGGAGATGTTAAACCAACCTGCGCATTCATATTGGCACCATCCATGTACACCTGTCCGCCATGCTGATGAACGATCTCACAAATTTCTTTTACCGTTTCTTCAAATACACCGTAGGTACTTGGGTAAGTGATCATCACACCGGCAAGATTTGCACTATGCTGTTCAGCTTTGGCTTTAAAATCGGCTACATCAATGTATCCGTTATCGAGTGCTTTTACCACCACTACTTTCATACCTGCCATCACTGCACTTGCAGGATTGGTACCATGTGCCGAAATAGGGATCAGAATAATGTTGCGATGCGCATCACCATTTGCTAAATGGAAATTGCGGATGGCCAAAAGACCTGCATATTCACCCTGCGCTCCGCTGTTCGGTTGTAAACTGCATGCATCAAACCCGGTGATTACATTTAAATATTGTCCCAGTTCTTCAATGATCTGCTGATAACCTTTTGCCTGTTCAGCCGGTGCAAAGGGATGAATTTTGCTCCAATGTGCCCAGCTGAGCGGCATCATTTGCGTAGCAGCATTCAGCTTCATGGTACAGCTGCCCAATGAGATCATGGAAGTATTCAGCGAAAGATCTTTGTTCTCCAGTTGTTTGATGTAACGCATCATCTGGCTTTCGCTGTTATGCGTATTAAAGTTGGGATGTGTTAAGAACGCACTTGTTCTCGCCAATACAACCGGGATATGTTTCAGGATCACTTCTTCTTCCACTGAAAAATGTACTGGATCAACATCGTTCACAAAACAATTGATGAGATCGTACAGGTCTTCCAACGATGTGGTTTCATCAATTGAAATACCAATGGTTTGCGCATCAATGGTCCGGAGATTGATCTCCTGTTTTTCTGCTTTTGCCAGTATGGTTGCAATGTCTTTTACTTTCACTGCAATGGTATCGAAGAAGAAATCGCTTCCTAATTCAAAACCTCTTTCTTTCAATCCGTCTGCAACTGTTTGTGCCAGCAACGCAACACGGGTTCCGATGTTGATGAGTCCCTGCGGACCATGGTACACGGCATACATCGCAGCCATATTGGCCAGCAATGCCTGTGCTGTACAAATATTGGAAGTTGCTTTTTCACGCTTGATGTGTTGCTCTCTTGTTTGCAACGCCATGCGTAATGCACGGTTGTTTTGCGCATCAATACTTACACCAATGATGCGTCCTGGAATGGAACGTTTGAATTCATCTTTTGTAGTGAAGAACGCAGCATGTGGTCCGCCATAACCCAAGGGAACGCCAAATCGCTGTGCAGAACCAAACGCAACGTCAGCACCCAGTTCACCGGGAGGCGTTAACAGGGTGAGGGCCAGCAGATCGGTTGCCATTGCCACAAAACCACCCACAGCCTGTACCTGTTGAATAAACTGGCGGTAATCTTCGATGGATCCAATATTGTTGGGGTATTGTACCAGTGCGCCAAAATAGGTATTGTCGATGGATGCTGTTTTATAATCGCCGAATACAATTTCAATACCCATAGGCGTACCACGGGTGATCAGGAGGTCTTTTGTTTGCGGAAATACTTCATTATCTACAAAAAACTTAGGCGCATTAATAACATCGGTGCGGTTTACATGATGAAACAGCATGTTCATTGCTTCGGCAGCAGCCGTTGCTTCATCCAGTAAAGAAGCGTTGGCAATGGGTAAGCCGGTAAGATCGCTCACCATGGTTTGGAAGTTGAGCAAACTTTCCAAACGGCCCTGTGAAATTTCGGCCTGGTAAGGCGTGTATTGTGTGTACCAGCCCGGGTTTTCAAAAATATTACGCAAAATCACCGACGGTGTAATGGTATCGTAATAGCCCTGGCCAATGTAATTTTTAAACAGTTTGTTGTTGAGGGAAATCTCTTTGAGGTGTTTCAGCAGATCAGCTTCGCTCATGGCATCCGGAATATCCAGTTTTTCGTGGTTGCGGATGGATGCAGGTACTGTTTTGCTGATAAGGTCTTCCATTTTGTTCACACCAACTGTTTTCAGCAGGCTTGCTTCGGCTCCGGTGGTTCCAATGTGGCGACGGGAAAATTCGTTTTGTTGCGCTTCAAAGAGATTCATGTGTTGTGTTACTTTTTTTCAGATCTGAAATTGTAAAACTGCTGTGCAGCCTCCCTTAATTTATGCTCTTGGTTAACTTGTAAATTAAGGACGTGCAAAGTTACGTTCAGAACTAATTCAAATAAACACATGTTAGCAGGTGGGGAAAGTCTGTGAAAACGGTTGCGCATAAAAGGCTTCCAGCTTCAAGCTGTTCGCTGCCAGTTGTGGCGTGATGATGGAAAAGTTCAACAAAATTCATATTACCTGAATGATGAAATCCTTTGTAGTTGCTTACAGCGAGTGGCGGGCAGCTTTCTTACATTTGCTGTATGGCAGAAGACCTGTTACAAAATTGGGAGAAAAAAGCGGCGGAGCACCAGAAAGAGTATGCCCGGTTTCTGAAACGTGCCGATAAGAACAAGGTGCTGAAACAATTACCCGATCTGCATGATGAAGCGTTTGAAAAAGTGGATTGTTTACAATGTGCCAATTGTTGTAAAAATTATTCACCCCGTTTCAAAACACCAGACATCAAGCGCATCAGCAAACATTTGCGGATGAAGGAGAGTGTGTTTATTGAAACGTATTTGCGGTTAGATGAAGAAGGTGATTATGTAGTGAAGTCGAAACCATGTCCTTTTCTCGGAGCAGGTAACTATTGCGATATTTATGATGTTCGTCCGTCGGATTGCGAACGCTTTCCTTATACCGATGAAGATGTGATTCTAAAACGTCCTCAGCTTACACTAAAGAACAGCAGCTTTTGTCCCATCACGTATTATGTGTTAGAAAAGTTGCGTGCAGAAAAATAAAATTGATTTGGTTTTAACAAGCTTCTGCCGGTAAATTCCTGTTGATAGGGAATTAATCTTTACTTTCATGTGGTTAAACAAAATGATGTGTGTGAGTGGACATAGAGTATATGCATGAACAATATTAGTCTTCATCAAAACAATGAACTTATAGTATGAAAACAATTCAACAGGCTATTTTATTGGTAGTACTTGTATCTTCTTTTACCGCTTGCTCCAAATCATTTATGATCGATGGAAAAAAAGCACGGCAGGTTACTGTCAGCGATTTAGGTGAAATGTATTCAACTTACAATATGTCGGAAGCAGAACGCAGAGAAGTAAGTGCTCAGTTAAACAACAAAGCATTGCTCGATGAAATTATCCGCTATTCAAAAGAGAACACATGGCCCGATGGTGTAAACACATTGGACGACCGATTGAACAGCCGCACAACAATGGGCAAGTATAATTTTTACAAAGTGGCAACCTTTGGCAGCAGAACTATTGTAAGTGTTCCAAAAGAAAAAAATCAACACATGCCGGCCTCTTTTATTCCCAGCGGCCCCATGTATATGATCTTTGCCAGTTCTGTAATCGATACGAAGTAAACTGCATTGCAGTAATATTTTTCAAAGGCCTTTCGGGGCCTTTTTCTTTTGTACGGCATACAAAAAAATATCCCCACCTGGAAAGGAGGGGATTTGGCTAATCAGTTACCATTAACCATTAAACCTTATCATCACACAAATAGACTGAATAGTTTTTTTACAAGTTGCATGGAATTGTCAAAAAAATGCAAGGAGTTGGCGGTATAGCAGAAAGAGAAATTTTATGGGCAAAAAAAAACCTCTTCCGTAAAGGAAGAGGCGCTAATCAGTTACCATTAACCATTAAACCTTATCATCGCAGGCAAAATAGAGATTTTTTTTGAATTATTGTTGAAACGTTAAATTATTTCCACGTTGGTTTAAAATTCTTTGCATACCTGTCGAAACTGATTTTTCCATGCTTTTTCTCTGCAAAATATTTGGCCACCATTTCCATCTCATGCACTTCCAGCATGCCTGCAATTGGCTGTGGATCATCATTTACGGTGGGAATTATCACTGTTGTTGGATAGGAAAGCTCGCCGTTTGTAAGAGCAATTGCAATGTCGTTGGTTTTATAAGACGGGTTAAACTTATAAGTTTTGCCTTTCCATTTTACTTCGGCTTTTGTTTCTGCATTTAGTTTAACGGTATAAAAATTTGCGTTGAGGTATTGAATGAGGTCCTGGTTGCTGTATGTTTTGCGGTCCATTACTTTACACCAGCCGCACCAATTGGTGTACAAGTCAATTAATAATGGACGAGGCTCTTCTTTCATTTTTTGCTCGGCTTCTTCCAGGCTGATCCAATGCAGTTTTTCCTTCAGTTGCGGTTGCTGAAACGAATTGATGCAAACCAAAAGAATGAGCAGGGTAGAATAAAAACACAACTTTTGCATAGTATTTTTGTTACTTGTACAAAATTAAACGCTTTCACGTGCATAAAATTGTTGTTTCTGTTACCGGCGCCAGCGGATCGATCTATGCGAAACTCTTACTGCAAAAGCTTTCAGCTGTAAAAGAGCAGTGGACAGAAGTATCGGTTGTAATGACGGAGAATGCGAAAGAAGTATGGCGCACCGAATTGCAGGATGAAGCGTACAAACAGCTTCCCTTCAGAGTATATTCAACTACAGATTTTACAGCACCTTTTGCATCAGGTTCCGGGCAATACAACACCATGATCATTGTTCCCTGCAGCATGGGTACATTGGGACGAATTGCAACAGGTGTATCAAACGATTTAATCACACGTGCGGCCGATGTGGTATTGAAAGAAAAAAGAAAATTGATTTGTGTGGTACGTGAAACGCCTTACAATCTTGTTCATATCCGTAACATGGAAACCGTTACGTTAGCAGGTGGAATCATTTGTCCGGCTACTCCCAGTTTTTACAGCGTGCCAACAACGATTGAAGAAGTTGCTGCTACGGTTGTAGATCGTGTATTAGACCTGGCAGGTATTGATGTAAAAACGTATCGTTGGGGGAGGTGATGAATAATGAGTGATGAATAATGAGTGATGATTGCCCGGTCTGGCCGCTCTTTTGTGGTTTTGCTATATACAAACTGTTCCAGCGGCCTGACCTATTTGCATCAATGAATGAAGGGTTAAATCAATCTCCACCACCGCTATCACCTGCATCAGAACTATCTCCGCCATTATCATACGAATCATAACTTCCTCCATCACCGGTATAGTTACTGTCTGTATCTTCTTTTGTTTGAAGCGGAGTAGTCCTGTTCTTTCCCCAGCTAAAGAAAAGTATTGTTGCAATAATTGCTATGAAAATACCGATCCACATTGATTTTATTTGCTTGTCAACTCTTCATACACCGCAGTCAACGAACGTTCAATACCGCCGCCTACCCATTCGGTAACACCGGGTATCGATTTATTCTTCAGAAATTCTTCTTTTGATTTCCCCGATTTTAGTTCCGCTTCGCCAAAGGTTAACAGCTTTTCAAAATACTGTTGCATGGCTTTGATATCGTCTGCTTTTCCATACACTTCAAATCCTTCGGAAGCATGACCGTAAACAAATGTTGTTTTCTTACTGAAGTGTTTGGTTGTTTTTTCTAACACTTCCACCCAGTTTTTGATTGATGCGCCTGCAGTATGATCAATATAAGGATAACGACGGTTGTTGATCAAATCGCCCATGTGCACGATGTCCGCATTTTCAAAGTGGATCAACGCATCGCCATCAGTATGGGCTGCGCCAAAATAATGCAAGGTTATTTTTTCGTTGCCTATTTTCTGGCTCCAGGTTTTTCCAAATGTCTGATCAGGGAATAACTGTTTGTCTTCTGTTTTACTTTGTTTGGCTACACGTTCCTGGTTGGTTTTTGAATTTTCATGCGCCAGTACATGTTCAACCAAACCTTTGAATGAGATATTACCACCGCTATGATCGCCGTGGTGATGTGTGTTGATCAGTAATTTGAACGGTTGTTCTGATCTTTTCTTCAGTTCATCGATCAGGTGTTTGCTTTGTTCAGGAAACTGTGTATCCACCACAACGATGCCTTCTTTACTCAAGTAAAAAAGAATGGTGCCACCACGTTCGGTAAATACGCCAATATCGTTGGTTAACATTTTAATGTTCCATGTTTGCTGCTGCAACAGTTGTGCTAATAACGATTGTTGAAATGCAAGAGCACCAATACCAAGTGTAGCTGACTGGAGAAAAAATTTTCTGTTCATGTGATGGCAATTATCAGTTTGTAAATGCTATACAAGTTAATACAGTATTTTGTTGCTGCCGCAGATCAATATTCTAATTTTCGCAGACGTGGAGCTTTCAGCCAGGTGGCAACCACAACAGCAACCGTCATACATCCGCCAAAAATTACAGATGGAACCACGCCCATCAACCGTGCAGCCACGCCACTTTCAAATTGTCCCAGTTCATTGCTGCTGTTGATGAACATACTGTTTACACTCATCACTCTTCCTCTTAACTCATCAGGAGTTTTCAGTTGCAGAATGGTGCCACGCACTACAATGCTGATACCATCCAACAAACCTGCCAAAAACAACGCCATGAACGATAACCAGAACAATTGCGAAATACCAAAGATGATGATGCAAACTCCAAAACCAGCTACTGCATATAACAGCAATTTACCTTGTTGTTTGCGCAGTGGGAATACAGTTAATAATACCACAATTACGATCGCTCCAAAATCAGCGGCTGCATTGAGCCATCCAAAACCGATCGGCCCCACCTTCAATATATCTTTTGCAAACACGGGCACCATTGCAACGGCGCCGCCAAACAACACGGCAAACATATCTAGCACCAATACAATTAATACTTCTTTTGTTTTGTAAACAAAACGAATCCCTTCTTTTACGCTTTCCCAGGTTTTCTTTTCGGCCTGTGCTGGTGCAGGTTTATTGCCGATGGTTGAGAAAATAAAGATGGCCATTGTGATGGATAAAATGATGGCCGATAATGTGCCGGTAATTCCAAAACCTGCAATCAAAAAACCAGCTAATGCATGACCGGTTACCGAAGCGGTTAACCATGTTCCCTGGCTCCAGGTAACAGCGTTTGGCAATACAGGCCTTGGTACCAATTGCGAAATGATAGCACCGAACGATGGTCCGCTGAAAGCACGGATAATACCTGTTACAAAAATGGTCATGTACACTAATGTAATGATGGAGGTTTTTCCAAACTGCTGTTCAAAAAACGAAGTGGAGATAAACACTAACAGTGCCACACAACCGCCGTAAGCAAGTGCCGAACGGATGATCATATTTCTCCGGTCGCTCAGATCAACTGCATGTCCTGCATACAATGCCATGGAAACAGCCGGTATCACTTCGGCCAAGCCAATTAAACCCAACGCCAGCGGATCGCCGGTAAGTTCATACATCCACCAGCCAACCAGGGTGCCCATCATGCGTAAACCCATAATGAATAAAAATCTTGCGATAGCAAAGTTTCTGAATTCGGTAATGCGAACGGCCTGGAATGGATCGGTTGATTGTGGAGTTGTCACCAAACAAAACTAAGGAGGAAACGATCATGTTTGCTGCAGGGTAAAAGAATTAAGGCAAGGTAATATAATGTTGCCCCTGTTCGTATTCTTTATCCAGCGCATCAATGATCACTTGCAAATGCTTTTCGTTGCCAAGGAAATCGGCATTACTTGCATCTACAAACAAAGTTTTGATATTGTGTTGTTTGATGTATTGGGTATATGTTTCCTGAATGCTGAACAGGTAATCGTCGCCAATCTGCTGTTCGTAACTGCGGTTTCTCCGTTTGATGTTTTGTTGTAAACGGGCAACCGGCGAATGCAGATAGATCAGGATTTCGGGCTGCACTAATTGCTGGTGAATAATGTCGAATAAACTTTGGTAGAGCCGGAATTCATCGGCCGGTAAATTCACTTTTGCAAACAACAGGCATTTGGTAAACAGGTAATCCGATATGGTGATTGAATTAAAAAGATCCTGCGTGTGCAGCAATTCTTTTAACTGTTTGTAGCGTTCGGCCATAAAAAACAGTTCCAGCGGAAACGCAAACTGTTGTGGATTTTCGTAAAACTTTGGCAGGAAGGGATTGTCTGCAAACTCTTCCAGTATCAAACGGGCATTGTAATGTTTGCTCAGTAAATGTGCCAGCGTGGTTTTGCCTGCTCCAATATTTCCTTCTATTGTTACAAAATTGTACTTCATCCGGGCGGCAAATTAAAGCAAGCATCGAAATCAGCACATCAATTTATACAGTTTGTGGAAAAGTATGTTTTCATCAGTCTGCTTCAAGCAGCAACAGGGAAGTCATCCACTTATGCTTGTTTTGTAACAGCCAGCTGGTCGGCACATTCTTTTAATAATGTGTTGATCGTTTTTTTGTAAACAGGATGAATTTTTCCCGGCGAAAGTTCGGCCAACGGTATCAACACAAATTTCCGGTCTTGTATAGCCGGGTGGGGCAGTGTAACAATGCCTGAATGAAAAATGAGGGAATCGAAAAATAAAATATCAAGATCAATGGTGCGGGGTCCATATTTTTCGGTGCGAACCCGTCCCAGTTCCAACTCGATGGCCAACAGTTTTTTCATGAGTTCGTCGGGCGAAAGCCTGGTGCGGATGGAAATTACCTGGTTGAGAAATGCAGCCTGTTTGGTATTTCCCCAGGCAGCTGTTTCATAGATCGACGATCGTTTTGTAATACCACCGCAATGCAGTTGGATATGTTGGATTGCTTTTTCGAGAAAGCGTTTGCGTTGACCTTTGTTACTCCCCAGTAAAATATAAACGTGATGCAGTGGCATGTTGTAAAAATAGGGAACCTGTGGTTTCAAACGTTGCGGGGCTTTCTTTGCCGCCAGGGTTGCCAACCTTCAGCGTTGCGCTGGAAAGTAATCATACTGTGTCAAGGTTGGCAACCATTGCCGGTTGACAACGTAAAAAGTTTTCCGGGCAACAGCATAAACAAATAGCTTTGCGGCATGAGTGAATCGTACAGCCAGTGGAAGGCAATGCTGGCTATATCCAAAGCAAGTTTCAGGGCCATCTTTCGCAGCCCGTCGGCTGTTATCTTCAGTTTTGCTTTTCCGCTCATTTTTATTTTGGTATTTGGTTTTATTGGAGGCGGAAGTCCCACGGTACGTATCGGGTTTACAACAACAACCGATACATCGCTGAACAATGCGGTGTATCAGCAACTGCTGAAATACAAAACCATCCGGGTTGTAGAAAAATCGGAAGATGAATTGCGGAACGATTTATCGAAAGGAAGAATAACAGCGATCCTTGATATGCAACCGAACAGCAGCGATTCATTTCCATTGTACAAAATCAGTATTCAAACGTCTACTGCCAGTGTTGACAGGCTGACGATTTTGCAATCAACGCTGAAGGATGTAATTGTAAACCTCGACCGTCGTGCTGCACCCGATGCGCCTACGTATGCAACCATCGATCTGCCGCCGCCCATGCCGGGACGTGTGTATAAAACCATCGATTTTATTTTGCCGGGACAATTGGGGTTTTCGTTGTTAAGTGCCGGTGTATTTGGCGTAGCATTTTTGTTTTTCAATCTGCGTCAGCAATTGGTGCTGAAACGTTTTTTTGCAACTCCCATTCGTAAAGGATATATTTTATTTGGTGAAGGAATCAGTCGTGTGTTGTTTCAATTGATTACAGCTGTTGTTATTTTATTGATCGGTCGGTTTGTATTTGGTTTTACATTGGTGCATGGTGTTGTTACTTTTCTTGAAATGCTGGTATTGAGTTTGGTTGGGTTGATCGTGTTCATGGGTTTTGGTTTTGTGGTGAGCGGACTGGCAAAAAATGAAAGTACCATTCCTCCTTTTGCCAACATGTTTACATTGCCGCAGTTTTTATTAGCAGGAACATTTTTTTCCATTGATACATTTCCCAAATGGTTGCAACCCATTTGCCGGATATTACCGTTAACCCATTTGAATGATGCGATGCGGAATGTTGCGTTTGAAGGAAGTCATTTGATCGACTGTGGTAAACAATTAGGTATTCTTGCATTGTGGGGCATTGCGATATATGCATTAGCCATTAAAGTATTTAGATGGGAGTAAGAAGTAGGAGGTAAGAGGTAAGAGGTAAGAGGTAAGAGTGTCTGCCCTATGAACCATGAACTATTAACTATCAACTTGTTTTTATGCGCTTAGTAAAAATGTTTTTGTTTGTATTGCTGGGATTGTTTGCTGTGGTAACGATCATCGGTTTGCTGATTCCCTCTTCTGTAAAAATTTCAAGAGGTGTAATTGTAAATGCCGACAGCAGTACATTGTTCCGTGCATTGAGTGATGTAAAACACTGGAACCAGTGGTTACCCTGGATTACAACCGACAGTGGAGCTATTGTACAACTATCGCCTGTAACCAATCAGCCGGGATCGTTTTTCCGCTGGCAGGGCGTACGATATAAAAGTGCCGGCACTATCAGCATCAAAGAAATCAAACAGGATGAAATACTGTTACTGCACGAGTTACAAGGCATGAGCAAAGCTGATGGTGGTTTCCGCATCAGAAGCACGGGAACAAAAGGCGAAGTAACAGAAGTGCTATGGTATATGGAATACAAACTCAAATGGTATCCGTGGGAACGTTTCTACGGGATATTTGTTGACCATATCATTGGTCCTGCGTTTGAAAAAGGGTTGGAGCAGTTGAAGAATTATGCAGAGCAACAAAATGATACCAACAGTTCTGCTTTCCTCACCAAGGAAAACTGATCTTGCCCATTGTAACAGATGGAATTCCCTGCAGCTTATTATTAAAGGTTACATTTCCCCCGGCAATACATTCATTGGCAAGTATGGCAAACAGAACCGCTTCTTTTGCATCGGGATTGATGCCCAGTTCACTGGTGAAATGAATGGGTACACCCGGCAACAACTGTTTGATCTGTTGCATGAGTAATGGATTGTGCATACCGCCACCACTTGCATACAAATGAAATGTACTATCCGCCGGCATTGTTTTCCGGATGGCTTCAGCAATTGTTTGTGCAGAAAATGCATTGAGTGTGGCCATTGTATCATACACATTCAACTCAGTAGTATCCGATCTTTCTTTTGCCTGTTGCAAATAATGTAGATTGAATAATTCCGGTCCCGTTGTTTTGGGAAATGGTTGCTGAAAAAAAGGATGATCTTTTAATGCGTGCAGCAATGCTTCATTGATTGTTCCCTGTTTTGCAACAGCGGCATCCTCATCAAAATATTTGCCCGGAAAATGTTGCTGCGTCAATGCATCCATTAAGGTATTGCCCGTACCGGTATCGGTACTGAAAATTTGATTGGCATCCATCGAGCCGGGTAAAAAGGTGAAGTTGGCAATGCCGCCCATATTCAACATAATGCGGTCTTCGCCTTTCTTCGAAAAAATAAAATAATCTCCATAAACAGCAAGCGGTGCACCTTCGCCACCGGCTGCAATATGTTTTTGCCGGAAGTCGCTGATAGTAATGATACCTGTAGCAACTGCCATATGATCGCCATCGCCAATTTGCAAGGTAGCATTGCTGAATTTTTGTTGCTGATGCAATGCTTTGGGTGCATGATAAACCGTTTGTCCATGGCTGGCGATGAGATCCACCTCTTGTTTTGTGATCTGGTGCTTTTGTAAAAACTGATTGATCATTGCCGCCTGCTGCTCCGCCACCCATGGATTCAACAAACACAATTTTTCCAAATTCACTTCCTTTTTTGCGAATACCGATCTGATCTCTGCTTTAAAATCCGGATCATAGGATATGGTTTCAAATGCCAGTAACTCAACAGCAGTGGTATGTCCTTCTCCCGAAATACGGCAATAGGCAATGTCAAGCCCGTCAACAGAAGTGCCACTCATTAACCCAATAATATGGCGTTGTTCTTTCTGAGCGATCGCCAACAGTTGTTGCATGTTCCGGTTCATAATACAAGTATAGGGGCTGCTAAAATAGGAATCTCTGTTTAGTATTTTTTGCGGTTTTTAGCAGGTGTTTACTAAAAGTAATGCATTTTTTTGCAGGTTTCGTGAACTTTTGTACTTTAGGTTTGTTATTCAAAACTAATTTAACCGCCAAAACCAGCATGCTTAAGCAGGAACGACAAGCGTTTATTGTGCACCAGGTAAACCTGCACAACCGTGTACTTTCATCCGACCTCAGTACACAGATCAATGTATCGGAAGATACTATTCGCCGGGATTTGCAGGAGCTCGCTGATAAGGGCAAGATTATTAAAGTGCATGGCGGTGCGTTGTCAAAATCATTCAGCAGTTCCATCAATTCATCCAGTGTTTATTCGATCGACGCTAAAAAAACAATTGCACAAAAAGCAGCTTCACTTATTCAGGATGGCATGTTTGTAATGAGTACGGGTGGTACAACCATTATTGAATTGGCAAAAGCATTGCCCGAAAATTTACAAGCCACATTTATTACCGGCAGCTTGCCTGCGGCATTGGAGTATATCCATCACCCCAAAATAGAAGTGATCTTTATTGGCGATAAACTTTCAAAAAGTTCGCAGATCACTATTGGTGCAGATGCAATTTTGAAGATCAGGCAGTTTAAAGTAGACCTTTGTTTTCTTGGTATCAATGCATTGGATCTTGAACACGGATTAACCGATAATGATTACGATGTAGTGCAGGTTAAAAAAGCAATGCTTGGCTCTGCTTCCAAAGTAGTGGCACTTTCCATCTCCGAAAAAATAAATACCGTTCAGAATATTCAGATCTGCAAGGCAAATGAACTGGATATGCTTATTACCGAATTAAATCCCGATAACAAAGTGTTTGACAGTTATAAAAAAGCAGGAATTGAGATTTTATAAACAGCTTTTTTCAGTAGTTATGTTTTAAGTGTCAGGCCCCGTTTTCTAACGGGGCTTCTTGTATAAAAAATTTTAACAGGGGAGCAACGATTGGGGAAATAGCTTTGTCAACCCTTTACAAAACCGGAATGATCGATCAGCGGCAACTAATAAAAGACTGTTTGCGGGGCAATGCCATGGCACAAAAGCAATTGTATGATGCATTTGCCGAAACCATGCTGGGTATCTGTTACCGCTATACCAAATCGCTGGCCGATGCGGAAGATGTGTTGCAGGAAGGGTTTGTAAAAGTGTTCCGCAACCTGCAAAGCTACCGGGCTGAGGGGGAGCTGGGTGGATGGATTCGCACCATAATGGTAAACACCGCACTGAACTATCTCAAAAAGAAGAAGGAGTATCAATACGATATGTCGTTCCTCAGCGAACCTTTACACCCTGTGAGCAACGATAACCCTGAAATTCAGCTACGCAGTAAAGAACTGGCCGAACTCATCCGGCAGTTACCAACCGGCTATCAAACAATTTTTAACATGCATGCAGTAGAAGGGTTTACCCACGTGGAAATTGGAAAGATGCTGGGCATCAGCGAGGGCACCAGCCGCAGCCAATACATGCGGGCCCGCAATCTGCTGATCACATGGATTGAAAAATATAATTCCGAACCCCAAAAGCAAGTGTATGGCGGATCATCAATTTGAAAAAAAGATAAGCCAGCAAATGGCCGACTTCAAACTGAAGCCGTCGGCCGATGTGTGGCAACGTGTAGAAAGTCAGATACAGGAAGACAGAAAGCGGCGCAGATGGTTTTTCATATTGCCCATTGCTGCTTTACTGCTGGGCGTTACGCTGTATGCAGTGTGGCCAATACACACAAACACCCAACCAGAGGCCGTTGCTACTTTGAACAACACAACTGCTGAAAAAACACAACCTTATCAAACCGATTCATCATTAACCATTACTCCATCATCAACACAAACAACAAAAGAAAAAACTAAGCAGGTTGCAGCAGTAAAAGAACAAACAAAGGCACAGTCAACAGAAGATCGTTCTGAAATTGTTGCAATAAATGAAACGAAAGAAACAGCAGAAGAAAAACAATCCGTTCAGCAACAACAACAAAAGCCAACTGCAACACAACAATCCGTTACGGTTACAAAATCAAGAAAGGAAAAAATAAAACGTACTTCAACTACAACGAAAGAGAACGATGCTGTTGCAGCAGAAACAAAGCCGGTTGTTGCACATCTTAATCCAACGGAGATTGTAACTGTTACAACACAACAACCAGCTGATTCAGTTGTGGCAGTAACAACAACAAATACAACTACGAATAAGACTACTGCCGATGTTGTGCATGAAAAGGACAGTGCCGCTGCAAGTACAGATATTGCAGTTACGGATACCACCGCAGCTAAGCTTCCGGTGCCACAGATAACTATTCCCAAACCAAAACTGCAATGGGGTTTCCAGGTAAATGCAGGTGTTTCTGATATCAGGGAAAGCCTTTTCCCCGGCGGAATGATGAAGGCTGAAACCGTGAGTTATTTTGGTGGCGGGTTTAACAATCAACCGGCAACAAATATTTCACGCATTACCCGTTATGAATATGCAGTAAAACCTTCCATGCATTTTGGTGCAGGTTTCATTTTGCGAAAACCATTTCAAAAGAAACATGCGTTTGTAACAGGCTTGCAGTATCAATACAGCAGTTACACTGTTACGCAGCTTCAAAAGGTTGACACATTTCTTACTGCTAATAACTTTTTCAGCAATTTATCTACTGATGAAAAACGTTCCGGATTTCAAATGCACACAATCAGTGTTCCGCTTGAAATGGAATGGAAGCTGGCAAGTTTTAAAAAAGGAAGATTGTTGTTTAATACTGGGCTACTGCAAAACTTTACCATTGCATCAGCACAAACAGATGCCTTGTATTCGTTCCGTTATGCAGCTACAACCGATCGTTCATCATTTGGCCCAAGTTCCGGTTTAGGTTCTGGTATAACTACAGGTATTACAAAAGCAACTGTATGGCAGCCGATGCTTTCTTTGTCGCCTTCTTATGAATGGACATCAAAGCAGTCTTCCTCGCAGCTGGGCCTTTATTTCAATTACGGTTTACGTCCTGCTTACAAAGCATCTGAAACGGATTACTGGCTGCAGGCAGGAGTACGTTATCGCATTTATTTGAAGCGATAAATAAAATCAGTTCAACGCAACGGTTTTGAAGTGTGCAGTGTCAACCTTCTGAACAACTGCACAGCAAGGAAGGAATAGCATCCACAATCCGGCGATAGAGCTGCTCCTTGTTTGCTGCAGGAATCAAAAACCAAAACTTATTCACATGAAACGTTTTTCAACCCTTGCATTATTGTTTGTAATGGTTTCGTTTTTCACCGGCTGCCTGAAAGACAAATGCACACAAACCTATACACTGTTACGCCCCGTTTACAAAACCAAGCAGGAAGTGTGGAGTGAAATAAAAAGCAAGCCGGCAAGAGCAATTGTAAATCCCGGTAAGATCACTTTGTTTGGAACAACTATTTTTCTCAATGAAGTTGATAAAGGTATTCATGTGATTGATAACAGTAATCCATCAAAGCCACAGAATATCAGTTTTATTGAAGTGCCGGGGAATGTTGATCTCGCTGTGATGGGAAACCGCTTGTATGCTGATTTGTTCAATGATCTCATCACGATCGATATTACAAATCCGCAAAGCGTGCAGGTAGTAAGCATTAAAGAAAAAGTATTTCCACACCGTGCCTTCAGCAATGGATTTTCGGCCGATACGAATCTGGTGATCGTTGACTGGCTACAAAAAGACACAACCGTAACCGTTAGTTGCACCAATAATCAATCGGCTGTTTTATTTGACAGAGGTTTTCTCGCATTTTCAAGTTCAAGCTTTTCGCCTGCAACACGTTCGGCCGTTACCTTGGGAGTAAATGGTTCCATGTCGAGGTTTGCGTTGAAAAATTATCATCTGTATACTGTTTCGCACAGCGATCTGAAAGTATTTGGTTTGCAAAACCCGGATCAGCCGCAACAACTCAATACAGTACAAATCGGGTGGGGTATTGAAACTATTTATCCGTTCAAGGAAAATTTATTCATCGGTTCCAATACAGGCATGTTCATTTATAATTTGCAGAACCCGTCAGCACCACAAAAAACCGGCAGCTTTTCACATGCCTTTGCCTGCGATCCGGTTATTGCTGACGATACACATGCGTATGTAACCTTACGCAGCGGTACCAATTGCCGTGCATCAATCAACCAGTTGGATGTACTGGATATAACAAATCTTCAGTCGCCTTCCTTACTGAAAACTTATCCGCTTACAAACCCGCATGGTTTATCGAAAGACGGAAACCTGTTGTTTGTATGCGATGGTAAAGATGGCTTGCGAGTGTACAATGCTGCAACCCCAACTAACCTTGTGTTGCTGAAACATTTCAAAGGGTTTGAAGCGTATGATGTAATTGCATGGAATAACAATGCGCTGGTAGTAACAAAAACAGCCCTCCTGCAATTCGATTACAGCAACCAGGCAAATATCAGTCAACGCAGCAGTATTGCCATTCAAAAGTAAACCGATGAAGAACACAATTTTAATTCTCTTTCTCTACATGGCATTCAGTGCAGCAGCACAAGAGAAAGCAACGGGAACGGCAAAGCCTTTTGAATTCAAAACTATTTTGCAGAGTGGTCTATTGATCGGCAGTACGGCTGAAGCTGCCAGTTTTCAGGCGATCAATGGTTTTGCATTTGGTAACTGGTATGCCGGTGTTGGTACAGGGATTGATTTTTATGTGCAACGGGGTGTTCCGTTGTTTGCAGATGTACGTTACAATTTTTCAAAACAACGTAAATCATTTTTTATGTATGCTGATGCAGGTGCACATTTCCCCTGGATCAAGAACAAAGAGCAACGCAATATTATTTCGCAAAGTGCCGGACTTTATACCGATGCAGGTGTTGGTTTGCAACTGGCTACCAAAAAAGGCGATGCATTTTTATTCAGCGCAGGATACAGTTACAAACATGTTTCCGAAAAGCAACATGGATTTGTATGGGGACCGTGGCCACCGCCCGGCGTTGGACAAAACGAATTAAGCTATAACTACTACTTTAACCGTATTGTGCTGAAGTTTGGATTGATGTTTTGAGTTATTCCAGTCAAGCCGCTTTTAGGGCCTGACTTTGTGAACTGTAAGTTTGAAAAATTCTGCAATTAATTTTTGATTTTGTTCCGGCTTATTGCTGAATAAATTTCAGATTGCGTTGGATGCCTGCGTACTTTGTTCGTTTCAATGGCGAATGTTTGAATAACTGCTTGAATGTTTCTTCAGTCATTTCTTCCCACTCTTTGCTGCTGAGGTTTAAAATTTCCGGTATGGGTGCAAAGCGTTCTTCTTTGGTTGGTTTACTAAAGCGATTCCAGGGACAAACATCCTGGCACACATCACAACCAAACATCCAGTTATTGAATTTGCCCTTCATACTTTCATCGATCAATGCATCTTTTAATTCAATGGTAAAGTAAGAGATGCATTTGCTGCCGTCAATTACTTTGTCGGGTAGAATGGCATCAGTAGGGCAGTGGTCAATACATTTTGTACAACTGCCACAGTAATTTTTTGCAAACGGTGCATCGTATTCCAGTTCAAGATCGCAGATCAAAGTCGCTAAAAAAAAGAAGGAACCATTTTGTTTGCTGATGAGATTTCCATTTTTACCAATCCATCCTAAACCGCTGCGTTGTGCCCAACTGCGTTCTAACACAGGCGCACTGTCAACAAATCCACGTCCGTTTACATCACCGATGGTTGTATTGATCAACGAAAGGAGTTCTCTTAATTTACCACGTATTACTTCATGATAATCGTTGCCGTAAGCATATTTTGAAATACGGGGCGTGTTTTCTTTTTGCTGAACCGATGGATAATAATTCAGCATGAGTGTGATCACCGATTTTGCACCGGGCACCAGCAGCGTTGGATCAATACGCAGCTCAAAATGGTTTTCCATGTAGTGCATTTGCCCGTGCATGCCCTGCTTCAGCCATGCTTCTAATTTTCGTGCATCCTCATCAAGCCGCTCAGCCTTGGCAATACCGCAATAACTAAAGCCCAGCGATGCAGCCGTATGTTTTATAAATGAAGTATAATTTGTTTTATGTTGCACGGGTTATACAAAGTTGCATCATATTGCAGCAATACCTAGTTGCAACTGCTTTTTAATTGTGCATCAACAGCCGTTTTCAGTTGATCATACAATTCACGTTTCAATCCACTGCGTTCTTTTTTTGAAAGCAATATACAGGCATAGCCACGGCAGTAATCGATCCACACGAAGGGACTGTTTTGTGAAACACAGTTTACAACTTTGCCATCCGTTGTTTCACGCCAGGTACCAAGCCCATAGCTGAAGCCAGTCATAAACGGTGGGGTGTATTTGTTTAATGCGTCACCTGTTTGCAGTTTCATCATTTCTGCAATCGATTCTTCTGTGAGAATCTGTTTGCCATTGAACATGCCTTTGTTCAGTAACATGCTTAAAAAGTTAGTGTATTCAACCGCAGATGATTTGGCCCCATCGAACGGACTGATGGCTGATGTATAATTACTGAAACTGGTAATGCGCATGTTGAGTGGGCGGAATAATTTTTCCTGCGCCAACCGGTCGAATTTTTTCTTGGTAATTACTTCCAACACCCGGCCTGCAATAGCCGGTCCGATCTGATCGTACTGAAACCATACGCCAGGATTGTTGGCGATGGCCCGCTTCTCAGCATAGTAGTTCACTTCTTCTTCCAGTGTTGCAAAGCTTTTCTTCTGGAATAATTTTCCTGCACCTTGTTTCTCTGTTTCAATGCCGGTTGTGTGACTCAGGCAATGACGGATGGTGATATATCCTTTCATCCATTTGGGAAAAATGGGCAGGTATTTTCCTATATTATCATCCAATGAAAGTTTGCCTTCCTGCACCATGATCATGACCAATGCAGCCGTAAACCACTGACTGCTTTCGCCAACTGGTGCCTGCAGGTTGGGCCGGAAATTGCCCAGCATTTTTTGGTGTGCTATTTTCCCATCTTTATAAATGATGAGTACCTGTTCATCGCCCAGCAATTTTTGATTGTTGAGCATGATCTGTTCAGCTTCAGCAAAATTCTGCGCCTGCGTTGCTACAACTGTAATCGATACAAAAAGAAAAAGCAGCATTGATTTCATATATGAAACTTTATGCTGCTAAAGATAAAGGGAAACAGGCTTGGAGAAAGCCTTTGTGTTAAGATTAACTGATTTTTTTTAGCCTGGAATTTTTGATGCATCAGTGTACATCACTTCCCATTGATGCCCGTCGATGTCTGCAAATGAATCGTAGTACATCCAGCCATGATCGGCCGACTCACGGTAACGGCTACCGCCATTTGCCAGCGCCTGTTGTACAATTTCATCCAGCTTCTCCCTGCTTTCTACTTCAATGGCAAGCAGCACTTGTGTAGATGTTCCATCAGCAATCGAGCGGTTGGTGAAAGTAGAAAAGAATTCATGAGTGATGAGCATGGAGTACATCAGCCCTTCATTCAATATCAAGCAAAGAGCTTTTTCATCACTGAACTGTTCATTAAAAGTAAAGCCGAGTTTTGTCCAGAACGCTTTTGTTTGTGCAAGGTTCTTCACCGGAAGGTTTACATAAATTGATTTGATCGATGTCATGTGTTTAGTTATTTGATTCTGCTAATGTTTTGATGGCTTCCATTGCTTTGGGCCAGGTATTAGAAAAATACTCTTTGAATTCTTGCGAAATATCCAGTTCTACGTCAAGTGTAGTGGTGTCACCATTTTCTGTTAAACGGTAATTCTCATGACTGCCCTGCCAGATCTTTACTTTTTCGCTGGTTGTATCTTCAATACCATTTTTGATTTCGCCAAGGTGTTGAAACGACATGTATTCGTTTGGTTTTTTCTCGGCGATCTTGCTTACCATGCCGTCGCCGCTACCATCAACAAATAAGATTTTACTTCCTTCGTTCCAGTCGGTAACAACAGTGGAGCCTTCGCTGAAAACGGAAGTCCAGCTTTCATAGTTTCCTTTCGACCAGAGGATGTGCCAGACTCTCTCCCTCGAAGCGTTGATGTTAATTGTAAAATGTAATCGTTCCATAATGATTGATTGAAAGGTTTAATTGATTGATTAATGTATAAACTTTTCTTGCATTCTGCAATGCTTTTTTATTATTCCAGTTCACTGCATAGAAATCCGTTTCCGCTTACCAGTTCTTTTACCAATCTGTTTTCTATACGCATGCCTTCCAGTCGCAATACTTTATCACAATCGTGCAGGTCAATTGTAATACGGCAATAAGGGAACCTTTGCTGCAACAAGCCGATCAGGTATTGTGCAGCGCCTGTATCATCAACATTTGTTTTAAACAATTCAATCGAAGTCATGTTGCCGGTTCATCTTTTTCAGTAAGCAGTGTTGCATGGGTTTGTTCTATCTGCCGCAAATGGCGTTGCGTATGATACAATACAAAATACAGGATCTCTAATTTGCTGATATCGCCAAACGCAGGATGATTAATGAGTACGTTTAAATCTGTTTTATACATCAAGCGATGGATCTGTTGCAGCGAGTTCAACAATGCATGCATCAATTGCTCCCTGTTGTAATCGGTTTGTTGCGGAACAATAAAAGAAGGTGCTTTGTATGATTTGCTGAAATCGAGAAACATTACTTTCAATTCTTCGATACGTTCTGCCGGATCCCGGTCAACTTCGGTGCCATCTAACTGCAATGCCTTAATGATGGATCGGTTTGATAAATAAATATGATCAGCCACCTGTGCAACACTCCATTTTTTGGCAGAGGGTTTGCGATTAAAATGCTTGTCGCTCACCAGATGCAATTGGTCGATCAGGCTTGCTGCAGTTTGTTCCATTTCGTTGATGAGCGTTGCCAGTTGTATGGTGCTTGTGATCATGTGCTCGACTTTGATACAAACCTACTCATGCAGTATGTAAAAAGAAGGGTGTGTTTGCGGCTTTCTTTGGGGTTGATTCCGACAAATGCTTTTCATACATTTGACATCTCTTAACCGGCGATTTGCTTTTATAAAACAACCAGTACAATGAAACACATTTCAATTCTTGTTCCTCATGGCCATACCAGTCTGCCCAATATTGATGGTACCCACCAGATACTTTCGGAGGTCAATAATATTCGTAAAGCAATGGACATGGATCCGTTGTTTAAAATCCAGTTGGTAGGATTATCAACAACTATTCCGCAACGCAATGGTTTGTACACCATACAACCCGATGTACTGATTACTGATGTTCATAAAACAGATATCATCATTATTCCTGCTATGCATGGCGATTTGCAAAGAGCAATGGAAGCCAATGCAGCATTTCTTCCATGGATCGTAGGGCAATACAACAACGGTGCAGAAGTGGCCAGCTTTTGCATTGCTGCATTTTTATTGGCAGCAACCGGTTTACTGAAAGGACGGAAATGTGCAACGCACTGGATCGCTGCGAATGATTTCAGAAAAATGTTTCCCGATGTGGAGTTGGTGGATGATCGTATCATGACCGAAGAAGATGGATTGTACAGCAGTGGGGGAGCGTATTCGTTTTTAAATCTGCTGGCTTATTTAATCGAGAAACATGCGGGGCGTGAAATAGCTGTGCGTATTGCCAAAACATTTATGATCGATATTGACAGGGAAAGTCAATCGCCTTTCATCATCTTCAACGGACAAAAAGCACATGAAGATGAACCGATCAAAAAAGCACAGGAATATATTGAACGTAATTACCAGGATAAGATAACGGTCGATCAACTGGCAGGAATGCTGGCATTGGGCCGCCGTAACCTCGAACGCCGGTTTAAAAAAGCGACCGCCAACACAGTGGTGGAATATATTCAACGGGTAAAGATTGAAGCTGCTAAAAAACAACTGGAAAGCGGACGTAAAAATGTAAACGAAGTGATGTACGAAACGGGCTACTCCGATGAAAAAGCATTTCGTACTGTGTTCCGGAAAATCACAGGGTTATCACCGTTGGCATATAAAAATAAATATCATAAAGAAGCAGCAGCAGTGCTGTATTGATCTTAGTAAACCAGTTAAACTTTATCAGATGCTTACAGTAAAATCAGCTTCAATTGATGCATATATTTCGCAATACCCGGCCACTGTTCAGGAACTGCTTCAGCAAATTCGAACAACGATAAAAAAAGCGGCACCCAAAGCCGACGAAGCGATCAGTTATGGAATGCCAACTTTCAAACTGCACGGCAACCTGGTACATTTTGCAGCCAATAAAGCACATCTTGGATTTTATCCGGCACCATCGGCTATAGTTGCTTTTGAAAATGAATTGAAAGATTACGTTACATCAAAAGGAGCGATCCAGTTTCCGTTTGACAAGAAACTGCCTTTAGCACTCGTTACAAAAATTGTGAAATACCGGGTAAAAGAAAATCTTGAAAAAGCTGCAAAGAAAAAATAAGTGCTGTTGTTTTAGTTCGTAAGTATTTTAAACTCTACCCGTCTGTTCAATTGTCTTCCCTCGTCAGTATCATTTGTTGCAACGGGAACTGTTTCGCCGTAGCCTTTGAATGAGACCCGTTCGGCCGGAATACCTTTTGATAAAATATACTGCATCACCGACTGTGCACGGTTATGACTTAGTTTAATATTGTATTCATCAGAACCTTTTGCATCGGTATGTGCTCCCAGTTCAATACTGATGGCCGGATTATCATTCAGCATTTTTACAACACGATTCAACTCAATAAACGAAACCGGACGAAGATCCCATTTGTCAAAATCAAAAAATACATTGTTCAGCCGAACGATCTGTCCCACTTCAATGGGAACAAGATACAGGTCCTTATGAATTTCTTTATAGCCAGCACGTATCAGCGAATCTAGATTCAGGTTTTCTGATTGGGCAAAGAAATGATCGGCCGTAGCACGTATCAGATAATTTTTATCGTATGGCAACACAATCTGGAATGCGCCATCACCGGGGCTCGACAGGCCATTACCTGCAATCACTCCATCGGGAAGTGTTTCGTAAATCAAATTGGCGCTCAATGGTTGTTTCGTTTTTGCATTGTACACATTGCCGCTTACCAATACAACAGGATCGGGCTTTTCGATCTCCAGTAATTTTACACGTACAATATCGCTCTTGCCTAATGATTGAAAACTACTTGTAAGATAGGCGTATTCGCCCCCTGCGTCCAATGTAAAAAACGCATCAAAGTCTGCTGTGTTGATCGGCTCACCAAGATTTACAGGATCGCTCCATTTTTGCCAACTGCTGTCCAGTCGCTTTGTTTTCCAGATATCATGATCGCCAAATCCTCCGGGCCTGTCGCTGCTGAAGTAAAGTGTTGTGCCGTCTGAAGCAAGGTAAGGCGTCATTTGATTATACCCGGGCAGATTGATTTTTTTGCCGATACTTTTTGGTTCACTCCATGTGCCATCAGGTTGCAAAAAGCAGACATAAATTTTGTTGATACGGCTTTTTGATTCTTCACTCATGTATAGTAACAGTACACGTCCATCACTCGACATCGATGCCCCCGATTGAAATCCACGATCATACTTCGGATAATTTTTGATCTTCAGCATTTGCGGCTTACTCCAACGTCCATCTTTTTGTACGATGCTCATGCTCACTCCGTTTCCGTAGTAATCACCATCTACAAAAGCATTGCGTAACAGTATTCTGTTTTTATCAGGCGATATCCAGTACACTGCATTGTAATGTGCTGTATTGAAAGGCGGGCCTAAATGAACAGCATCAGTCCATTTACCGGTAGAAGTGTCACGTATCGAATACCAGATGTCTTGTGAATTTCGTACTTCGTGTGCATGTTTGTTTTCCGGATGCCCTTCACAAATAAAAAACAAAAGATTACCATCCGCCGAAATGGTTGGACGTAACTCAGCTAACTCAGAATTCACCCGAAACCCAAGATTTTCAATTTTGATAATGGTATTTTCTGTGATGATGTTTTCTTTCTGTTCTACAATTTTACCTGTAGTGTCTGCAAAAGGCTGACTAAAGCCTGCGGAAAAAAGAATAAAACAAAAAAGGAGCGATACAGATCGTTTCACGGGTTATGGATTTGCTGCTAAACTACAGCAAATTGAAGAGCTGAGAAATAGTAGAATAACGTAACAACTGCGTAAATCTTTCATTCAGAAAGATCACTTGCATGCAAAGTCTGGATATTCTGAGATTGATGTAAATTGAGTTTACTTCTTCACCCACGCAATCATTCGCAATGGTCCGCCGCTGCCGTCTTTTATTTTCATAGGTAATGCAATAACATAGGTGCCGGTTGCCGGTAACGAATGAAGGTTGGTAAGATTTTCAAAACCGGGTATGTTTTTTTCGTATAGGAGTTGATGTGTTTTGAAATCTTTTGATTGACCATAATCAATACTGGCTACATCAATCCCTACTGCTTTGATGGTTCGGTTTTGAAGAAGCCAGCTTGCAGTTTTTGGATGTATGCCCGGGAAATGCAGATCAGCTGTTGCCGCCTCGCCTTTGGCAGCTGTGCCAAGATATGTTGCAGCATCAGGATAAAATGCAGCCCAGCCGGTATGAAATAGTACAATGGCATTGGCAGGTATAGCTCCGTTTGTTTTTTCCCAATTCGTAATATCTGCTTCGGTGATTTGATAGTCAGGGTTGTTTTTTGTTTTAGCACTTACATCAATGATCACCGCTTCGCCGGTTAACTGATCCAAAGGAATTTCATCGGTGCTCCATTTGCCTTTTGCAAAATGTACAGGTGCATCTAAATGTGTGCCGCCATGTTCAGGTGAGTAGAATGCGTTTGACGAATAATAAAATCCACCGGCAGTTATGCCATTGAATTGTGTATCTAACTGAAACCCGGTTGGGTTATTGGGCCAGTAAATTGTTGCGGCTGAAAAATCATGACTGAGGTCGATCCATTTGCCTGCAGCTAATACTTGCGCCAATGATTCTTTTTCTGCCGGTTCGCTGCAGCCAGCCATCATCCACAGTAAAGCGAAAAAACAATATCTCATTGCTGAATGATTAAATGTATGTGATATGAGTAAGTTACAACATTTTAAACGGGAAACGATGAAGAGCTTAGCAAGACAGGGTTAATTGGGGATAGATACTTCCAGTGTGCAGCCTTTACCCGGAGCAGCCGTTATTTTCATTTCACCGGCATAATAGCCAACTCTTGTATTGATATTTTTTAAACCAATCCCTTTGCCCGATGTTTGCTCGGTATCAAAGCCCACACCGTTATCTGCAACAGATAAATAAAGTATTTCGTTTTGCGGTTTTAATGAAATGGTTACATCACTTGCTTTTGCATATTTGATGATATTACTCAGTTGTTCCTGCACAATACGGTAGATCATCAATTCTTTGTTTTTATCCACTTCCAGTGAATCATATTTCTCATCAATGCATAAAACAATACGTATGTTATTGGCCGGTGGTACACTGTCAATTAAATCTTTCAATGCATCTTTCAGTCCATCTTCCCCGAGAGTAGGTGTTACCAGTGAATGCGATAGTGTTCGGATCTCTGTCATTGCTTCTTCCAAATGGCTGTAACATTTATCAATGATCTCACGGTTATAGGTTTCTTCATTTTTTGCAATGCCGAGATACAGTTTTACAACACTCAGCAACTGGTTGATATTATCGTGCAGCTCAAGTCCGAGTTCGTTCCGTTCCTTTTCCTGCGCCAGTATGGTTATTTCAGTTGTTAACTTTTGCTCCGATAACATTTTTTTCGACAGCTCCGCTTCCATCTTTTTGGTTTCAGTAATATCTACCATAATACCACTCAGCCGAACGGGGATGTTATTTTCCATTGTTACCGCAACAATATCACGCAGCCATACAATTCTGCCATCGGCTGCAACCATGCGATATTCAAACTGGTGCGATTTCCCTTGGCTGGTACTTTTTGCACAGTAGTTGACAGCCCAAGTACGGTCATCTTCATAAATGTGTTGGGGCCAAAAATCAGGTTCGTTGATCCAACGTTCAATGGGATAGCCCAATAATCGTTCCGCCTGTTGGCTTACAAAACTGAATGCCAGTGTTTGTGCATCGGCTTCCCATACAATCCCTTCTACGCTATTCATCAATGTATGATAACGTTGCTGCGATTCGTGAATTTCCTGTTCAGCCTTTTTGTGTGTTGTAATGTCTTTTGAAAGAATAAATAAACCTTCCGGTACGGGTTGTATGCTCAATTGGAACCATGCCTTTGTTCCGTCAGGAAATTCATATTCATTTTCAAGTTGTGCTGCTGCACGCTCCGTCATGCATTTCTGCAGCGTTGTATACAATGCCGTTTTTTCAATGCCGGGAAATTTATCAGTAAATCTTACTCCTACAAATTCTTCTTCGGCCAAACGCCTGCTTTGTTTAACGAATGAGTTGTTGACGAAAAGATAACGCCAATCAAGCCCCAGCAGTTGAACGCCCTCCTGCATATTTTCCATTAAGAAACGAAACTGTTGTTCTTTTTCAAGGATCAGTTTTGTTTGTTGCTGTACCTGCTTTTCCAGTTCCTGGTTAAACTGTTTCAGTTTTTCTTCTGTAACTTGTTTTTCTTTTTGCCGTTCGGTTTCCACTTTATTGATACTGTAAGCTGCTACCCAAACTAAAAAACCAAAAAGTAAAATGATGGCTGTTACAAACAACGACATCCAAACAGCAATGGAGAAACGTTCGTGCAACACACCATTCAACACCAAATAACCCAGTACCGACGGTACCAATACAGCAGCAGGTAAAAGGAAACGGGCTGCCTGGCCGCCGGCATGTAAGTGCGTAACCTGCGCCATGAAACCTGTGTTGCTGTTTGCAAAAAGTATAGCTAACGATAGCACAAAAAAACAAACACCGCTGTGCATCGACATAGGTACAAACGACGTTTCACTGTAAAACGAACTGATATGATAACTGTATCCAATTACAGAGAGTAAACCAATTGCTGTAACCGGTAATGTAAACCATTGCAGTGCTTTTATTCGTTGCAAAGCCATGCAAAGAAGTGAAATGCCGATGAGTACAAAAGCAATAGCTGTATTGAGGGTAATGAAGCTGGGCTTTCCATTATAAATGGTGGTATCTACTTTGCGGGCAAAAAGCAAACGGTCAATACCTGCATCAAAGAAATTGAGGGTAGCTGCTATCTTAACGATTGCAATAAGTGCGACCAGCAAACTCAGGAAAATCGCTGTACGTTGTTGATTAATTGTTCGGTTTGGTTGAAGTAACAGAAAAAAGGAACATCCCGAAAGAACAAAGGCTACAGCGGCCATGGGATTCATTGCAACAGTTAGTGGCAATACTTTTTTTAAAATAATGGAATCTGCTTGCCATCCGGTTAATACAAGCAGCCCTACTGCAATTACAAATAGTGCAGATGCTTTGAAGAAAAGTGTACTGTTGGTATTCAATTTTTGTCGCTAAAGTTTACGCACTGTAATAATAAGGAACAATAATGACGGCGGTTTTAGAGACAGCTTGGTTTAGGTAGTATCCGGTTGGTCGATAGCAATAAATTGATGATGCATGATAATTTGTTGGATAAAGGGATGTAAAGATTATAACAATATTAAAGATATTTATATGAATAACAAGAAGTTGTCTTCTATGAGTAATTTTACTAAGTAAAAACATGTACCCATAGCGGCACTAACAGTTGCTGTAATAACAAAGCCTGCAATACATTGCAGGCTTTGTTATAGAAGTAACATTCCGGGCGGTTACTGAATCAGTATCTTAATTGTTTCCATTTGGAATCGTAAGGTGTAAAATCCTTTCGGCAGTTGGCTCACATTAATCTGCTGTGTTCCCGCTTTTACTTGTTGTTGTATTACTAATACTCCCATACTGTTATAAACTTGAATTGCGCCTGATTCTGTTGTTTGAAGATTCAGTTGCCCGTTGGTAACAGGATTTGGATAAACAAGAACAGTTCCGGCTTTTGCTTTTACGAGAACAGTTGCGGTTTTACTGTAGGTTGATTGTCCGCTTATATCTCTTTGCTGCAAGCGATAATAGTTAATGCCGGTGGCAGGGGAGATATGTGTAAACTGGTAAACCTGTGTAGTATTGCTGTTGCCAGTTGCTGCTTTTGTGCCAATTTCTCTCCAGCTGCGTCCATTAGAGCTATGCTCAATCACAAAATCTTTTGCGTCTGTTTCCTGAGCGGTTTTCCAGTTGAGCAATGATTGATTGTTTCGCAAAATGGCATTGAATTCAAGGAATGTTACCGGTAACGTGCTGCCAGCATAACTCATGGTAATCTTAGAGTCGTTGGTGCCAAGAAAATGAAATGTATTTCCTTCATTTATCATTCCCATTGCAGCACCTGTTTCTCCTAATGCTTCGGCTGTCCAGCTTGTTCCGTTGTTGGAGTAAACGGAAAAGGCTTCATTCGTGTTTATATCTACCATCGTTCCAACAAAATGTCCGTTACTGTATGCAAATACACCTTCGCCCCACATTCCACCTAGCTGTGCACCAACAGGTGCAGAGGTAATACTGCCCTTGTTTGTAAATGAACCAGGGTCGTTGAGGGTAGCTGTTGATACAGAAAAGAAGTCGTCATAAACGTAGTTTGTAAGATCTGCAAATTCTACACCCATGAAATGATATTTAATCCCATCAAATACAACATCGCTAAAATAAGCAACATCATATGGCAGGTTGGGAGTTATGTTAGACCAATTCACTCCATCTGGCGAATGCATGATAATGCCGGTATATGAAGCATTATCATATCCAAACGCAAAATAATTTCCGTTTTCATATTTTACACGGAAGTAGTAATTGTCTGCCGTGCTGGCTACTGTCCAGTTAACGGCATCAGCCGAATACATAATTTTTGCCTGGTAGGTATTAATATCATAGCCTGCTGAAATGTATTTCGAAGATCCATAAGTCATGGCTGTGATAACATCATCAGGAGTGGCAATTGTAGACCATGTTTCTCCATTGTCGATTGATTCAAGCACAATGCCCTCACCTGCAGCAACAAATTTTGATCCGTTGTACACTACAGCATATAATTCATTAATGATGCCCGGTGTGTTTTCAGTCCAGTTATTAAAGTCAGGAGAGTGGAAAGTAATACCGGCAGACCCTATCATCCCTACTCCCACATATGCTGTTCCGCTCGATGCTACTGAATAAAAGTTGCCACCGGGATATTTGTATGATGTACCATTTACAGAAGACACGATGCCTTCATTTCCAAATTGAAAGTATCGGTTGTTGATGAACGCAGAACCCTGCGCTACAATATATGCTGTTCTGGGTTCTAATGTAAAGTTTACACCGTCGGTTGAAGAAAAAATGGAGCCATAACTTAAATGATAATTCGAATAGCCGAAGAGATAAATTTTTGATCCGTCATAAATACCATGAAATGTCTGGTTGGGTGAGCCGATGGTTTGTGTGGAAGAGTTCGGAAGTGTTAAGGGCATGGAAGCGGTGCTGTTTGTCCAGGTGCTTCCATTAGTAGATGTATACACTGCAGTTCCGGAAGTAAACACAAAAAAACGATCTTTCAGGTATTGAACTTTGTTTATACTGGCAAACCCCAGGTTTTGTTTCGTCCATGTGTTGGATGATGCAGTTGCCGAGCGGTAAATAATAAGGTTCCCGGTACTGTTTTCTCTGACCCCTATTACAAACATACTGTTTCCGTAAGTGATGTTCAGAAACTGATCGTTCGCCAGTCCGGTTCCGATAGTTACAGTTGACCAGCTGATACCATCTCCAGACGTAATTAGTGTTGCGTTATTCCCAACTGCATAAAACTTGCTGTTGATAAATTCGATATTGTGAAGCGGATTTGTTGTTCCGGAAGTACGTGTGGTCCATGTAATGCCATCAGGAGACGTAAACAGTAAACCACCATTACCAACTATTACAAATAAACCAGCACCGAAACTAATGTTATTGTAATTGCCCGCCGGAATAGTAACGCTCGTTGATCTGATCCAACTTTCTCCGTTTGCAGAACGGTAGATATTGTTATTAACCAATCCCACATATACGCTGTTGCCGTAAGCAACACCACGTCCAGGTGCTATAGGTAAGCCAAAATTTGTAGTAATAGTGGGAGCTTGCGCAAAAGCTGTGTTTGCGATACATACATACATGAAAAGGGTAAGAAACTGTTTCATTGGATAATGGATTTGTGCAAAACTACATTCCGCTACTTTGCTGTATTGTAGTTTGGAATGTTATTCATTTTCAGTACAATTCCATTTTTTAATAGGTGCTTTTTTGTATTTACGGATTTACTCGAGCTCTCATAAATTCATATAAGACCACGGATAGTGAAGGTAGGTAAGGTAGAGAGACTAAATTCTTGAATGTATTAAAATGCAGGCAGACTCCTGAATATGGCAGATCCCAAGAACTATTTCTTAAAATGTTTTTTTGCAATGATGAACCGGTTTCTTTTTTATTTCTTTTCTACCGCATCACATTGTCCACAATTTCTTTCAGTTCAGTATAACGTGTATGTCGTCCTTTGTTCTTTAAGTTGTGTACAAATAAAAATGCACAGTATTGTTTGTCGTTATCGATCCACGGAAAGCTGCCAAACAAACCGGGGCTTGTAACAGCCACTCCACGTTTTGATACAGGCATGGCATCTTTTTTTTCACTGATGGCCAGTGGTGCATCCATGATCCATGCACCAAAACCATAGCCCCAGTTGCCGGCTTCTTCCGGCGCATAGGCACGCTCCACATCACGGCCCATCCTGTTCTTCTGCATTTCATTCACCAATGCTTTGCTGATGATTCGTTTGCCATTAAATTCACCTTCATTCAACAGCATCACCAGGAAATTCATATAATCTTCGGGTGTGCTGTAAGCACCGCCTGCAGCCAGTGGCACGCCGGTTTTTCCAAAATCGGTATTCTTCATTTCCAGTGGATCAGCAATACGTTCTTTAAATGCTGTTTCAAAATCTTTCTCACTTACTTTTTCAATGATGGCAGCAATCAGCTGTAAACCGGTATTGCTGTAATGGAAATATTTGCCCGGTGTTCCTTCCATTGGCAGCATCGCTATCTGTTCAATGGATTCAAACATTGTTTTTACATTTCGCATACCTGACAGCATATCACGTAATCCGCTACTCTTAATGCCTGTTGTATGATTTAAACATTGCCACACTTTAATCCCACCTTTTCCATACTTCGTCATTACAGGTAAAAATTTACCAACGGAGTCGGTTAGCCGCACTTTGTTCTCATCAATATAAGTCATCAGCAACGCAGCGGTCAGCCACTTGCTGCTGCTGGCAATGCGTTCACGGGTGGTAGTGGTATAATCCTGCAAGGCATCTTCCGCATCCTGACCTTTTACTTTGGCTTTGATCTTTTCTTTTGTTTGTTGTTGTTTGCTCAGGTTGTTTATGCTTTCGCTGTACACGATCTTTCCATCCTTGTAGATCATCAATACAGCACGTCCGCCAAGATCAGGCACATTCTTGATCAGCCAGTCATTCACTTTACTGAAATTCTGTTGGGCAAAGCCCACCTGAAATAATAACAGGAAAATCAATAGGGCACTGACTTTGGGGCGGATTTTCAATGATTTAAGTGACATTCTTTCTGAATTTTTGAATTGGATAGTGGTTTGAGTTGTACTGTTCATAGTTGATTGATCATGGTTCATGGCCTTGAATAGTCAAATTTACTTGAAACGATGGAAGGAAGATGAGCTTTTGCAGGTTGGGAGAATGTTTAACAAAGATGAAAGACTTGGAAATCTGCAATCGCCAATCTGAAATCTGAAATGGATAATTGAAAATCAAAAACATTAAAAACACTATATGAACTTAGGAAATTTTACCATTAAAGCAGCCGAAGCCGTTCAACAGGCACAACAACTGGCCTTTAATGCAAAGAACACTAACATTGAAACAGAGCATATTCTCAAAGCATTGCTCGATCAGCAGGATAGTCCGGTGGAATACCTGTTAAAGAAAAATAATGTCACCATCAATCTTGTTGAAACAAAACTCAACGAAGCCATTGATCGGTTGCCGAAAACAAGTGGCGATGCGGCTCAATCGATTGGTCGGGAAGCAAACAATGTGGTGTTGCGTGCCGGTGCTTCCTTGAAAAGTTTTGGCGATGAGTTCGTAACGCCTGAACATTTATT
Source organism: Bacteroidota bacterium (assembly GCA_023428755.1). Classification (GTDB taxonomy): domain Bacteria; phylum Bacteroidota; class Bacteroidia; order Chitinophagales; family Chitinophagaceae; genus Lacibacter. The sequence goes on along the minus strand of JAEYWX010000015.1, from coordinate 18,800 downwards.
GTTAGCAATTGTGCAGGGTAATGATTCAACCGCCAAACTTTTGAAAGATGCGGGACTTACCGAAAAAGGATTGATCACTGCCATTAAAGAATTACGCAAAGGCGAAACGGTAAAAAGTCAAACACAGGAAACGCAATTCAATGCATTGAATAAGTATGCAAAGAATTTAATTGAAATGGCAAGGCAGGGTAAGTTAGATCCTGTAATCGGTCGTGATGAAGAGATTCGCAGAACGCTGCATATTTTAACACGCCGCAGTAAGAACAATCCCATTCTGGTGGGAGAACCCGGTGTTGGTAAAACCGCCATTGCCGAAGGACTGGCCATGCGTATTGTAAATGGCGATGTGCCGGAGAATTTAAAATCAAAAATCATTTACGCATTGGACATGGGGCAACTCATCGCCGGTGCCAAATACAAAGGAGAGTTTGAAGAACGTTTGAAAAGTGTGGTGAAAGAAGTAACCACAAGCGATGGTGAAATTATTTTGTTTATCGATGAAATTCATACGCTTGTTGGTGCAGGCGGAGGTGATGGTGCCATGGATGCAGCCAACATCTTAAAGCCTGCACTGGCAAGAGGTGAACTCCGTGCCATTGGTGCCACTACCTTAAATGAATACCAGAAATTTTTTGAAAAAGACAAAGCACTTGAACGTCGTTTTCAGCGTGTAATGATCGATGAACCAAGTGTGGAAGATGCCATCTCTATTTTACGTGGATTGAAAGATCGTTATGAAACGCATCACCATGTACGCATCAAAGACGAAGCAATTATTGCAGCAGTTGAATTGAGTACACGGTATATCACCGATCGTTTCTTGCCCGATAAAGCAATTGACCTCATCGATGAAAGTGCTGCCAAGCTCCGGTTGGAAATGAACAGCATGCCCGAGGAGTTAGATAAACTGGAGCGCCAGATACGTCAGTTGGAAATTGAAAGGGAAGCAATCAAACGGGAAAAAGATGAAACTACATTAAAGGAACTCAACACAGAGATCGCTAATCTTTCAGTTGAACGTGATACACTCAAAGCAAAATGGAAAGAAGAGAAAGAATTGGTGGAAAAAGTGCAAAATGCAAAAGCGGAGATCGAAAATTTAAAACTCACGGCCGAGCGTGCTGAACGTGAAGGCGATTATGGAAAAGTGGCCGAAATTCGTTACGGAAAAGTAAAAGAGCAGGAAGCATTGATTGTTGAGTTAAGTAAGCAGCTTGCAGCAAGCAGCGAAAAGCGCTTGTTGAAAGAAGAAGTAGATGCAGAAGATATTGCTGAAAACATTGCAAAGATGACGGGCATCCCGGTATCGAAAATGTTGCAGAGCGAACGTGAAAAATTGTTGCATCTCGAAGATGAACTGCACAACCGTGTAGTGGGGCAGGATGAAGCCATCACTGCTGTTGCAGATGCCATCCGCCGCAGCAGGGCAGGATTGAGCGATCCCAAAAAACCGATCGGCTCCTTTATTTTCCTCGGCACAACCGGTGTGGGAAAAACCGAACTGGCAAAAGCACTGGCCGAATATTTGTTTGATGATGAGAGTATGATGACAAGGATCGACATGAGTGAGTACCAGGAAAAACATACCGTTTCCAGGTTGGTGGGTGCGCCTCCGGGTTATGTGGGGTACGATGAGGGTGGACAGTTATCAGAAGCCGTTCGCCGCAAACCGTACAGCGTGGTATTACTCGATGAAATTGAGAAAGCTCATCCCGATGTATGGAATGTGCTGTTGCAGGTGCTCGACGATGGCCGCCTTACAGATAACAAGGGCCGGGTGGTGAATTTTAAGAACACGATCATCATCATGACCAGCAATATTGGCAGCCACCTCATCAGCGAGGCATTTGAAGGTGTAAGTACTGATAATGAAATAGATACGGCAACAGAGCGGGCCAAACTCGAGGTTATGACATTGTTACGACAAACTATTCGTCCCGAATTCTTGAATCGTGTGGATGAAATCATTATGTTTGCGCCATTACTTCGAAAGGAAATCAAATCAATTATTCGTATTCAACTGAATAATCTCCGTAAACTGGTTGCAGAAAATGGAATTCAGCTTGAATTTTCTGACTACGCCCTTGAATTCCTGGCTGAACACGGCTTCGATCCGCAATTTGGCGCCCGTCCGTTAAAACGACTGATACAAAAAGAGATCGTGAACGCTTTAAGCCGCAAAATACTTGCTGCCGAGATTGATAAAAGCATACCCGTGCTTGTGGATGTATTTGATGGTGTGGTTGTATTCCGGAACGAAAAAAACGGAAACAGTATTCCTAAAAGCAAATCACAACCGGTAGCAGGTTGATCTGTTGAAAAACCGAACAGGACATAACAATATAAAAAAGGAGCACATATGGCACACAGTAAAGCAGCAGAAATAGAAATTATTCCAACAAAAGATATTTGGGTAGGTAATCGTGAAGCACCGGTGAAATTAGTGATGTATGGCGATTATGAAAGTGAAGCCTGTGCAAAAGCAAACGATGTGGTAAACCAGTTGATGGAGAAGTATGAAGACAAATTGCAATTCAACTTCCGTCACTTTCCGCTTACACGTATTCACCAGCGTGCGCAAAAGGCAGCCGAGGCTTCCATTGGTGCAGCACAGGAAGGAAAGTTTTGGGATATGCACAATACCTTGTTTGCACACCGCCGCAACCTGGGCACTATCAGCCTGAAAGGTTATGCAAAAGATGTGGGTGTTACCGATAAAAACTTTTTAACCAAACTGGTTGATTCAGTCTATGGCTGGAGTGTACGTGCCGATTTGCTGGAAGGTGCCGATAAAGGCATCAGGGATGTTCCGTACTTCTACATTAATGGTGAAGTATACGACGGTCCGGTAAACGTAAATGCATTCAGCAAAGTGATCGACCTACTGGCAAAAAGCAAAAAAGCACCTGCGAAAGCAGCGGCTAAAAAAAGAGCGTAAAAAAAGCACGAGTGCTTTTGGGGCAATGGAGTTTTCCGTTGCCCTTTTTTATTGCCCGAATAAACTGATGAACTATTTTCGCAGCCGATCATCTTTGCACCTCAATCATCCATTATGGCTTCCGGCAAAAACGCTGCAATCGGTTTTATCTTTATTACACTGCTCATTGATGTTATTGGTTTTGGAATTATTATTCCGGTAATGCCTTCATTAATCGAAGAACTTGCACATGTAAATGTGAGCCAGGCATCTAAAATCGGGGGCTGGTTATTATTTGCATTTGCCATCACACAGTTTCTCTTTTCACCACTTATCGGTAACCTCAGCGATAAGTATGGTCGCCGGCCGGTAATTCTTGCCTCCCTGTTTGGATTTGCAGTGGACTATCTTTTTTTAGCTTTTGCACCTTCCATTACCTGGTTATTTGTGGGGCGAATTGTGGCGGGTATTACCGGTGCCAGCCTCACGGCCGCATCGGCTTACATTGCAGACATCAGCCTGCCCGAAGAACGGGCAAAGAATTTCGGGATGATCGGTGCGGCTTTTGGGTTGGGTTTTGTCATTGGTCCGGCCATTGGCGGGTTACTCGGCAGCTTTGGTCCACGGGTTCCGTTTATGGTGGCAGCAGGTTTGTGTTTACTCAACTTTCTATACGGCTTGTTCATTTTACCTGAATCATTGAAACAGGAGAACCGGCGCAAGTTTAATTGGGTGCGTGCTATTCCGGGTGTAAGTCTTTACAATCTGAAAAAATATCCCGCCCTCGGCGGATTACTCGTTTCGCTCATACTCGTGTACATTGGCGGACATGCCGTGCAAAGTAACTGGAGCTTTTTTACCATCGAACGCTTTCAATGGTCGCCGGGAATGATCGGTATTTCACTGGCTGTAGTTGGTTTGTTGGTGGGAGCGGTGCAAGGCGGTTTAACGAGAGTCGTCAACCCACGCATCGGTAACGAAAAAAGTATTTACACCGGTCTTGCTTTGTATGCAGTGGGTATGTTGTTATTCGCTTTCGCATCGCAAAGCTGGATGATGTTTGTGTTTCTGATACCGTATTGCCTGGGTGGGATTTGTGGTCCGGCACTGCAATCCATTATGGTGGGCTATGTACCGGCCAATGAGCAGGGCGAGTTGCAAGGTTCGCTGGCGGCGTTAATGAGTGCAACCACTATTATTGGCCCGCCATTGATGACGAATACCTTTGCGTTTTTCACAGGTAAATCAGCACCTTTTTATTTCCCAGGTTCAGCTTTTTTACTCGGTGCCGTTTTTATGCTGGCCAGTGCAGGGGTTGCATATTATGTGTTACATGTAAAGCCCATTCGTGCCCGGCTGTAAGTGATTTCGCTGCAGTTCTTTTAAAGAAAGTTGAGTAGAAAACAGTCCTGTGCCAACCGGTTGTTAGCAGCTGATTTCCAAAAATCCACAATCAAAAATCACCCATCTGAAATTAACCCCGTCCCCTTATCTTTGCCACTCTAAAAAAATTACGACGTGGCCACTAAATTCACAAAAGAAACATATTTATACTGGTACGAGTTGATGCTGTTACTCCGTCGTTTCGAGGAAAAAACAGGTCAGCTGTACGGTATGCAGAAAATCAGGGGGTTTTGTCACTTGTACATCGGTCAGGAAGCAATTGCTGCAGGATGTATGACGGCAACCAAAGCAGAAGATAAAATGATCACTGCGTATCGTGATCATGGATTAGCCATTGCAAAAGGCGTTAGTGCCAAAAGCTGTATGGCTGAGTTGTATGGAAAAGCAACCGGTTGCTCAAAAGGAAAGGGTGGAAGTATGCACTTTTTTGGAGTGGATGTTGGTTTCTTTGGTGGACATGGAATTGTGGGTGCTCAAATTGGTACAGGTGCCGGTTTGGCCTTTGCTGATAAATACAAAGGGAACGATAATGTAACATTGGCGTTCTTTGGTGACGGTGCTGCCCGCCAGGGTATGTTGCACGAAACCTTTAACCTGGCCATGTTGTGGAAATTGCCGGTGGTGTTTATTTGTGAGAACAATAATTACGCAATGGGTACCTCTGTTGGTCGTACCAGTAACGTAATTGATATTTATAAACTGGCTGATGCATATGATATGCCGGCCGATATGGTTGATGGAATGGATCCCGAAGCTGTACACGAAGCAGTGTTCCGTGCAGTAGAGCGTGGCCGTAAAGGTGAAGGACCAACTTTATTGGAGATCAAGACCTACCGTTACAAAGGTCACTCCATGAGTGATCCGCAGAAATACCGTACAAAGGATGAAGTGGAAGAATACAAGCAGCGTGATCCGGTTGAAACATCAAAGAAAAAATTAATTGAAGTATTTGGTGTGAGTGAAGAAGAAATTGAAGTGATCAATGAGCGTGTACGTGTAGAGGTAGAAGAAAGTGTGAAATTTGCCGAAGAAAGTCCATACCCTGAAGCAGATGAATTGCTGAAAGATGTGTACATCGATCAGAATTACCCATTCATAGTAGATTAATCCCAACAGTAAAACAATCAGTATTTAACAAGAATCATTTTCAAAATGTCTGAAACAAAAAAAACAACAGCGGAAGAACTGAACGATGTGAAGGCCATTAAACAGGCGAAAGATTTCTGGGGCCGTTTTTCAAAGCCCATTACGTATATCGGTGGATTGGTGATTTTACTTGCTGGCGGTTACCTCGTTTACAAAAATTTTATTGTAGCGCCCAAAGAAACCAAAGGCAACGAAGCGATGAGCCGTGCACAGGCCTACTTTGCACAAGACTCACTTGATCTTGCGTTGAATGGTGATGGTTCTGCTGCCGGTTTCTTAAAAGTGATCAAAAGCTACAGCGGCACAAAAGCAGCCAACCTTGCACATTATTATGCAGGTGCTATTTATCTCCGCAAAGAAGATTATAACAATGCGATCAAACATCTGGAAGATTTTTCAACTGATGCCACCCAAATTCAAAGTGCAGCATGGCGCATGTTAGGTGATGCATACATGAGCACAGATAAAAAAGAAAAAGGTGCCGGTATGTATGAGAAAGCGGGTAAGCTCAACGAAAAAGATGAGTACACTTCTTCTGAAAATCTGTTCCGTGCAGCAATGGCTTATGAACTCATTGGTAAAAAAGAAAAAGCCACTGAGTTGTTGAAAATACTCAAAGAAAAATATCCAAAAACAGCTGGCGGCGGACAGGCAGATAAATACCTGGCACGTCTTGGTGTGGTGAACAATGATTAATTCAACATCGCTCAACCCATTGTATTATGGCAGAGGTTAGCAATAGTAACTTATATCAATTAAATGCAGGCACTTACGATTTTTCGGGTGCCTGTGTTGTATTAATTCGAACCGAATGGAACGCAGCCATTGTTGATGAACTTGAAAAAGGCTGCCGGAAAACGCTGGAAGCATTTGCTGTAAAAGAAATCATAACAGTAACCGTTCCCGGTGCAGTTGAAATTCCATTTGCAGTAAAGTGTTTTTGGGAAAACAAATCACGCTCTATCAAAACAAGACCCCACGCATTTATTACGTTAGGTTGTGTGGTACGGGGCGATACACCGCATTTCGATTATGTATGCAAGGCTGTTACTGATGGTGTAACACAGTTAAACCTATCGATGGATATACCCACAATCTTCGGTGTGCTTACTGTAGAAAATCAACAACAGGCCGAAGAGCGTATTGGCGGCAAGCATGGTCATAAAGGTGAAGAGAGTGCAATTACAGCATTAAAGATGATGGTGTTGAATGAATCATTAAAGAAATAAAGACGCTGTGCATTCAGCGAATTGCAGCATGAAGGTTCAATTATTTATTCCCTGCTTTGTAGATCAGTTATATCCCTCCACTGCTTTTAACATGGTAAAGGTGCTGGAGAAATTGGGCTGCACGGTAACATACAACAGCAATCAAACCTGTTGCGGACAACCGGCCTTCAATGCAGGTTTCCAGAACGAATGCAAAGACGTAGCTACCAAATTCCTCAACGATTTTTCAGGTAACGAATACATTGTAGCACCCAGTGCATCATGTTCCGGCTTTGTACGCAACTATTACGGAAAACTATTTGATAACTCATCTGTCCATAATGAAGTCAAAGGAATTGGGAAGCGCCTGTATGAGTTCAGTGAGTTTTTAACAGATGTGTTGAAAGTGGAACAGGTAGGTGCAAAGCTGGAAGGCAAAGCAACCTATCATGACAGTTGTGCTGCATTGCGTGAATGTAAGATCAAAGAAGGGCCACGCAAATTATTGCAAAACGTGCAAGGATTGGAGTTGGTAGAGATGAATGATGTGGAAACCTGTTGTGGCTTTGGCGGTACGTTTGCCGTAAAGTTTGAACCCATCTCGATTGCCATGGCCGATCAGAAAGTAAACAATGCATTGGCAACCGGTGCCCAGTACATGATCTCAACCGATCTCAGTTGTTTAATGCACCTGGATGGTTATATCAAACAGAAAGGTCATAACCTGCGAACATTACACCTTGCTGATGTGTTAGCAAATGGATGGTGAGAATACAATTTGAAAATGAGGTAATGAGTTAATTTGAAAATTAACTTCGGCTCAGATTCTGTATTTTCATTTTTACATTTTCAAATTTTCAAATTCTCAAATTAACATGGCTCATTGGTTAATTAAATCAGAACCGTTTAAATACAGTTGGGATCAGTTTGTAAAAGACAAGCAAACGTTTTGGGATGGCGTACGCAATTATGCAGCCCGTAACAATCTCCGTGATATGAAGAAAGGGGATGAAGTGTTTTTTTATCACAGCAACGAAGGTTTGGAAATTGTTGGCATTGCCAAAGTGGTAAAGGAATCGTACCAGGATCCTACAACCGATGAAGATGCATGGGTGGTTGTTGATTTTAAACCCGTGCGTAAATTAAAGAAACCAGTTACGCTTGCACAAATGAAAGCGGATCCCCGTTTAGCCAATATGGATCTGCTGCGTTTAGGACGTCTGAGTGTGGGAAAAGTAACAGATGAAGAGTGGGATATTGTATTGGAGTTAGCCGGGGAGAAATAGGACCTCACCCTCCACCTCCCTCTCCGAAAGAGAGGGAGCGGTGCTGTATTCCTTTTTTTTACTTTATGTTTTTCCACTTCAGCTAAAAAGATATGCTCGGCAATTTGTTAGTGAGTCTCTACTTATAACTTTTTTACCTACTAATATTTGACGGATCCTCAGCTTGCTGCCTTTTCCTTTTTTATTTCTAATTTTTAATTCTTCATTTTTCATTCCTCTTGCCTTAACTTTTTTTAACAATTCGCAACGGTTACATTTTTGTAGTTGATCGTATCAATTATTACTTATGAACGATACATCAGCAGTTGAATGATTTGCACGCCGGCAAATGAATTCAGCAAGTACTTCGCTGCTCCTGCATCTTGCTTCTCATTTAAAAACAATCAAAAATTTTCAAAATGAAAAAAATCATTTTGGCTGTCATACTATTGGCAGCCGCAGGCGGAGCTTTGTACTATTATTTACAAACCAAACAACCAGCAACACAAACAGCAGCATCACATCAACAACAACTTATTGGAGAATGGACAATTGATTCTGTTGCTGCAGGCGATTCGGGCAGCATTGGTTTGTTGGTACTGGCGTTGGATACAAATTTTACAAAGTACCGGTTTCAGTTTAAAGAAGATGGAAGTATTACTCAGTTATTGAATGATAGTGTTGTTCCTGTAAAACGCACCTATGTCTGGAAAGACAGTGTGCATCTTGTTTTCAAAGAAGCTGATGCAGAACAGCAACCGGTTGAGGTGCTTGCATTAACGAAAGAAGCATTTTCCATTATGAATGCCGACAGTTCCGTATTCTATTTTAAGAAACAGAGCCGTTAACGATGCAAGCCGGTTGTGTGCTATACCAACCGGCTTCTTTTATGCAAATCAACTTTTTCTGCATCCTTCAATAAATTTTTTATGAAACATCTGCATTATCTTTTCGTATTCATCCTCTTCATTGCCTGTAATCAATCCGAATCTGCAAAGAGTAAAGTCGCTGATATTACATTACAGTCGCCTGTGCCTGACATGACGGAGTCAACAATGGAAACAGTGGCAACAGATTCCTCGGCCGCAGCATTTACTCCTCCACAGCCCGGCGTTCCGCAACAGGTGAAGAAGCCATCAACTCCATCACAAACACCCGACAGCAAACCTGACTGGAATAAGAAGATCATTAAAACAGGTACGCTCAATGTAGAAGTAAAAGAGTATACGAAGTTCAATCAATTGGTACATGCTGCAGCAACTCAGTTTGGTGGTTATATTGCCGATGAGCAGCAAACAGAAACAGAATATAAAATTGAAAATACTATTACCGTCAAAATACCGGTGGACCAATTTCAATCTGCTGTTGATCATTTAACTACCGGTGATGGACGTATCAACGAAAAGAAGATCAGTTCTGAAGATGTAACAACACAATACGTTGATACGAAAGCAAGGCTGGAAGCAAAGAAGCAGGTACGTCTCCGTTATCTGGATTTGCTGAAGCAGGCAAAAAACATGGAAGAGATATTGCAGGTGCAAAGCGAGATCAACGAGATCCAGGAAGAAATCGAAAGTGCTGCCGGCCGTATCAACTATTTGTCCAATGCATCGGCGATGAGCACCATTCATCTTACATTTTATCAAATCCTCAATTCAACTGCTGCAGATCCGCCCGGCAGTAGTTTGTGGGAAAAAGTGAAGTCTGCTTTTTTAACGGGATGGAATGGAGTAGGAGATGTGTTAATCGGGTTAGTGTATATCTGGCCGTTGTTGTTAATTGGAGTTGTTGTTGCCGTTTTGTTTAAACGACTCGCTACAAAAAAGCATGCACGGGTGTAATTGCAATTGGAAAAACTATTTGCGATGCTGATTGATAATGACGCATCAATCATGGTGCTCTTCAAATCCGTAATGTTGGAGGAATTTATTGTATTCTTCTTGAAATGAAATTGTACGATGGTGTTCTTCCTGGTTGTTGATGTAGTTACGGACGGTAGCTGCTTTGTCATCGCTTACTGATGCTGCAAAATATTCTTCAGCCCATTCGAACCTGGTATTCAGCAAATCACTTTTAGTAAGCCAAAACGAGCTTTCGCCTTTGATGAGTTGCATGTGTTTGGATAAGCTCATGTCTGCCTGCAGATAAAATAAGCAATGCACATGGTCTGTATGTCCATTCACTGTATCACTAAAAATACCCTTTTGGTGTGCGTTCTCGTAGATGTGTTGCCAAATCAACGGTCGAAGTTCTTTTGTGAAAAACGGGTAACGATTTTTTGTACCCCATACTGCATGTATCAGAATTTTTACATAGGCCATGTTACTGTGTTTGTAACAAAATACAAAAATCATGGCTAAAGCCAAACCTCACTATGGTTATTCCCCGACTTAAAAGTCGGGGTTATGGAAGAATGTTTTGCTACTTATACCTGACAAAACGATGAGTATTACTACTGATGCTCCTTTATGTTGTTGTTAATATTTACTTCTAACCCCGGTGCTTCAGCCCGGGGCTATTAGTAGGGTTGCTGAAGGCTTTAGCCATGACATGAGAGGTGCTGCATCTGGTTTTCAGTTGAAATATTCAGCGACTATTCCGCTTTCGTTTTTGTGATTGTAGTCAAGGCTAAAGCCAAACATCTCCGTCTTGATTCCCCCGACTTAAAAGTCGGGGTTATGGAAGAATGTTTTGCTACTTATACCTGACAAAACGATGAGTATTACCGCTGATGCTCCTTCATGTTGTTGTTAATATTTCCTCCTAACCCCGGTGCTTCAGCCCGGGGCCTTTAATCAGAGAGCTGAAGGCTTTAGCCGTGAAAGAAGATGTGCTGTATCTGGTTTTCAGTTGAAATATTCAGCGACTATTCCGCTTTCGTTCTTGTGATTGTAGTCAAGGCTAAAGCCAAGCATCTCTGTCTTGGTTCCCCGACTTAAAAGTCGGGGTTATGAAAGGATGTTTTGCTACTTATATCTGACAAACCTATGAGTACTGCTACTGATGTTCCTTAATGTTGTTGTTACTTTTTTTCCATAACCCCGGTGCTTCAGCCCGGGGAAAAGCATAGTAGTTGTATGGCTTTAGCCATGATCAGGAAACGCCTACACATTCATCGTTACAATCTCCAAAAAATCTTTTCTTGGTATCATGCGTGCGCCAAGGCTTTCCAAATGCGGCGTATAGATCTGGCAATCGATCAGTACCACCGCTTCTGTTTGTAATTGCTGCACATAACTGATGAATGCATACTTGCTGGCATTACTTACCTTGCTGAACATGCTTTCGCCGAAGAACAGCTTTCCCATCCGAATGCCATACAAGCCGCCCACCAACTCGCCATCTTGCCAGGCTTCCACACTAACGGCATAGCCTGACCGATGTAATGATCCGTATGCTTCTTTTATTTCATCAGTGATCCACGTGCCTTCTTTTTTCTGACGGGTTTCGGCACAAAGATGAATAACATCATTAAACGCTTTATTAACGGTAACAGTAAATGCTTTCTGTTTCAAAAGCTGCCGCATACTTTTACTGATATACAATTCAGAAGGGAAAATAACGCAACGGGGATCGGGGCACCACCACAGCGGTGGTTCATCTTCGTTGAACCAGGGAAAAATACCACTGCGGTACGCCAGCAACAAACGTTCAGGTTTCAAATCGCCACCAATGGCCAGCAAACCATCAGCCGCTGCTTTGTCAACAGGCGGAAACCACAGTTCATCAGTTAAAACAGCAAGGGGCATGTGTAAAATAACGGAATGCGTACGGGAACAACAAATCAGGCAACCACTTCAACGGTTGCACCAATACCACGTTCGGTAATGGTATCGCACATTGCTTTCAAGTCGTCGTAGCTGCCGTTTTTTACGGCGTATTTCCCTTTGGTATGAATCAGCCAGGCGCATTGTTCGGCCTGTTCAGGCGTATGGCCGCAAATATCAATGAGCGTTTCAATCACCCATTCAAATGTATTCACTTCATCATTCCACATAATTAACCGGCATGGTTCTTCCACATCGGTCAATACGTCCGTTTCAAATAATTCTTTGGTAGATGTTGAATAATCGGCCATAGATGCAAATTTATAAAAAGAAGAAATAAAAATATAATTACTTCATATTGTTCAGGCAACTTACAAGGCACAATACTTGTCATATATTCGTTTGCAGCTGCTCAATTGTATGAAATTCAAACTACTGCCCCGGAAGAAACAACCAGATGAACAAGGCAAAGCCATTGTGGTGCCCATCCATTCCACCAACCGTGGATTGGATTTTTTGGTAGAGTTATTCCGGAAAATTCGTCCGGCAGATGTTTCAAATACCGAAGGCATTGAGCTGAAATTCAAAGCATTTTTATTTCAACTGCAGGAAGACCGCTCCCTGCTGTTTTCACTCCGCAGGGCATTGCTGTCGCAGTTCACCGGCAGCGATCTTACCACCGCATTAACCGAAAGCGGACTGCTGAGCTCCAGGGGATTTATCCAGGAACTCAGCTCCAAAGTGAAACATAAAATTATTCCGGCATTATTAAAGCCAACTGATTTTCTGTTTGTAATTGAACGTATCTTTTACAAACGGAATGATTATGTGTGGATGGAAAAAATAGATCCGGAATTATGGAGAACTTTTTTTGAACGGATCGGAATTGAAGTGAATTTATCAGAACCTGCTCTTACATCGCAACTCATACATTCCATGCAGGTGTTATCGTACCGTTTGGCGATGATGGGTCTGGAAAAAGAAGTGACCCGGCAGTACAGTGCAGTGAACGATGCTGTATTTCCATTTATGGAGCAAAACCGATTGGTGAATTTATTTATTGAGCGAAAGCAAAAAGCCCATCCGTTGAGCGATGAAAAAATAATTGCAGCGGGTATTTCAGAAGCATTGCATAATTGTTTGCAAAGTATTCAATGGATCAAAGAGCAACGCCGGGAAGCCGGTACAAGCCTTGCCGAAACATTTTTGCTGACACGCATGGAGCAACATGTGGAGCGGATGTTGATGGTACTCGATGCGATCGATAATGATAATAAGTTTGATGTAACCCGGTTCATTAATTATTTTATTACCGTTGTTCGAAATCAAAACAGGAAAAACAGTGTGAAAGAATTCCTCTCGCAGAACATGGGATTATTAGCCTACCAGATATCGGAACACGGAGGCAGGAGAGGTGAAACATTTATTACAAAAACACGGAAAGAATTCAATATACTTTTCCTGAGTGCAATGGGTGGCGGATTGATCATTTCGTTTATTGCCATCAGTAAAAATCTGCTCGCAAAAATTACACTGGCTCCCTTTTGGCAAGCGGTTGCTTATAGTACAAACTACAGTATTGGTTTTTTATTGATTCAGTCAACCGGTTCTACACTGGCTACCAAGCAACCTGCATTTACAGCATCGGCAGTTGCCAGTTCGCTCGACAGTAACAAACTCAAAGGGCGTCCCGATCTCGACAATCTTGCTGTAACGATTGCACAGGTTTCAAGAAGTCAGTTGGCTTCGTTTGCCGGTAACCTGCTCGTCGTTTTTCCACTTACTTATTTACTGGCCGTATTGTTTTTTGAGATCACGGGCAGCAAGATCGCTACCGGAGCAGCTGCATTACAATTATTACAGAACCAGCATCCGTTTCAAAGCATGGCACTGTTGTATGCCTGTTTCACCGGTTTCTTTTTATTCCTGAGTGGATTGATAGCAGGTTGGGTGGAGAACTATGTGGTGTATGCACAATTGCCGCAACGCATTCAGCTGCATCCAACATTACGGCATTATTTGGGTGAACGACAGTTACGCTGGCTGGTATATACTGTGGAAAATAAACTGGGCTCTATTGCCGGTAGTGTATCGCTTGGTTTTTTCCTGGGTATGGCAGCATTTATTGGATACACATTCGGGTTACCATTTGACATTCGTCATATCACCATTTCGGCCGGTAATACAGCCATTGGATATTTTGGACTGGAAGATCCGGTGAGTTACCGTTACCTTGCTACCGTTATGCTGGGGGTAGGGTTGATCGGTTTTCTCAACTTCTTTGTAAGTTTTGGATTTGCGTTTTATGTAGCCGTAAAATCAAGAGGCATCAAGCTGAAAGATTATCCCGAGTTTTTAGGAATTCTCTGGCGATATATTCGCAAACGGCCGATGGATTTCATTATTCCAACAAAAAAATAAACAAGAAGCTATAAAAGAAAAGAGGTTCACGAAGTGAACCTCTTTCTGTGGGAGCACACGGGCTCGAACCGCGGACCCTCTGCTTGTAAGGCAGATGCTCTGAACCAACTGAGCTATGCTCCCGTTTGGGGAGTGCAAAGATAAGGGTGAGAGGTTTTCTAAAAAATTTTTTTTAAAAATTATTTTTCGGGTGAAAAACGCCTGTTGAATTCGTAAAAAAGCTCTTTCAAAACAGAAGAACTTTTTTAGAGCATGAAACATCATCAGTTCACATCTTTCCCTTCTTTCAGTTTTGCGATCATCGTCTGCACACTGTTTTTATTGGGTTGATCGGGCGCCAGTGGTAATGCAAGGTTGGCGTACTTCAATGCATTTTTATAATCTGCATTGGCGGAGTATCCTCTCACCAGTCCCATTAACGTGGTAAACTGGTTCGGATTTTTTAAATGGTTTTGTTGGAATACTTCCAGTGCTTCTTTCGTTTTTTTCAACTGCAACAACTGGCGTCCATATTGATGCAGATCCTGCATATTACCAAACGTCATTGCCTGTTTCATCACAGCAGTTGCTTCGTTGGCTCGACCAAGTTTTTCAAGCAACTGTGCTTTAACGGCCCATGCAGCAAACACACGATCGCCACCAAAACTCCGGCTGGTAGCAGAATCGGCCCACAGCAATGCTTCCTCTAAATTGGTATTGCGTTGCAAACACCAACCAGCCGCCTGGTTCCAACTTTGCCAGATGAATCCTTTTTCAGTACGTAATTCTCTGCGAAACGAAGCGATCTGTTCCTTCATATAATCGGTTTCAATCCGAAAAGGGAACATCCGCTTTTCCCATTGTAACGCAACTGTTGCACCTGCTTCACTTTCATTCATAAATTCATACTTGAGCCATTCAACCGATTCAGTAAGCACAACCGCTTTTATAGTAACACGTAACGCATCTTCTTTTGCATCATAAAAATAATGACCCCATGAAGTGGAGTTGTTTGATAAGATCAATGTTGATCCGTTGGGATCGTATGCCAAAAACAAACCGTAGCGTCCTGCTTTCACAGGTTTTCCTTCTACCAATACATCGGTGCTGAATTCAATGGTTGTATTCTCATTGGCACCCGCACGCCACGGTGCTGCTTTGCTGCTGCCAAAACCGGGATCGGTAAAACCAACAGGCACCAGTTCGCCCCACACTTTTCCTTCACGGCCTTTTACTGCCGGACGATCATACCGGATCGTTACATCGGTTAACCCGATGCGTTCACTTACACTTGCTTTTTTGTTGCCGCCACTTGGCGCTACCGTTAATGGAATTTGTGCGAACGATAAAATACAGAGAGCGCTGCTGACAAACAGCAAACAGATTTTTTTCATGTATGATAAGTTTTGTAAATGGAAAGGTATGGCTTGATTTTTACTCAGCTGCAGACGGACAGGATAAACGGAGGATTTTCATTGCTGATGCTGTTACTGGCTGGCTGTTTATTACCATTGCTTGAGCTGATGAATTGCTGAGTGCAATAGTGCAGTAGCATGGTTGATACTGCAATTGTTATGATAGTTTTTCTGCACACCTGTCCTGGTAACCCCATTCTTCCTCATTGCTGAACTCTTTCCCTTTATAAGTTCCATACCGCAGAATACTATACGCAAGCAGAAGTAATACAACAGGCGAAAAGAAAAACAGGATCGATGCAAGATTGGCGGTTGCCGGAAACTGTAAGCACACAATATACAGCAGCAGGTAAACTGTTGCAACAACGGTTGTTCGAAATGGGTGCCTGAGCATAGAAGGAAGTTCGTACTGCAAAATTATTTATTAAAGCCAATTGCCGATTTTATTTTTTTTGAGTCGGCCAGGCTGTATGATTTTGTAAATGTGTTGCATAGAGTTGCTGCATTTTTATATATGTTTTTGTATGATTGTATAAGCTGAAATCAATGTATTATTGCTTACCACAAAATGCACATGCAGGACATCGTACAACATTCCGCATTAGAACTATTGCCTTTTTTCGAGCTTACTCCCGATCTTGTTTGTATTGCCCGGAAGGACGGTTATTTTCAACAGGTAAATCCGGCGGTTATTCAAAAACTGGGTTACACAGAGGAAGAGTTGTATACACACCCCATCAGTAGTTTTATTTTTCCCGACGATAAAGCATTAACTCAGCAACATCGCAATGATCTGATTAATGGCAAGCCGCTGGTGAATTTTCAAAACCGTTATGTTACAAAGTCGGGAGCCATCATCTGGCTCGACTGGACCTCTGTTTTCCTGCCCGGAAAAGAACTTGTGTTTGCCATTGCTAAAGATGTAACACGGCGTAAAGAAACCGAACTTGAAATTGAGGAGAAATACAATCGTTTCAAAGGGTTGGCTAATCATTTCAAGGGAAGTATTGAACGGGACCGAAAATATCTTTCCGTTTCATTACACGAAGAGCTGGCGCAATTACTGGCGGTTTTGAAAATGGACATCGACTGGGTAAAAGCAAAGAACCAGGAATTACCCGATGCTGTTTCAAAACGGTTAGAACATGCAGGTGCAGTAACCGAACTGCTCATCAAAACCATTCAACGCATTTCCTTTACCATCAGCCCGGGTATGTTGAACGATCTTGGTTTAGTGGAAACACTGCGTTGGCATTGCAATGAGTTTGCCATGATTGGTTCTGTTAATTGCAGTTTCAACGGTTCGTTGGATGATGAACTGATCAGTAAAGAAGTGCAGCTCGATATTTTCCGCATTTGCCAGGAAGCCCTGCACAATGTGTTGTACCATGCCAATGCATTGAACGCATCTGTTACTGTTTCAGAAACCGATACAGAAATTTGTTTTGAAATTATTGATGATGGAAAAGGTTTTGCATTAAACGAAGTACAAGAAAGCAATGGATTAACGGTAATGAAAGAACGGGCGGCATCCATCCATGCCAACCTTACCATTACAAGTAAACTGCATGCAGGAACAAGCATCAAGCTTTGCTTGCCGAAAAGCAGCAGTTAATTTTTTCGGTACTGTGCCGATAAATCTTTGATCCGGATATTTCTGAAATCGATCGGCTGCCCTTCACTTTGCAGCGCAATAAAACCACTGCTCAATAATTTTCCATCCTGTTTTATGTTGGGATCATACCGGTTCACAACGCCGCCACCAATTTGCGGTTTCGAGTATTGCAGCACCGTATCACCATTGATTATATGGGTGATGAGTGAATCACCTAACACAATTAATTCAGCACTTACCCATTGTTCGCCATCGTATGTTTTGGAAGTGGAGTTAAGACAATGACCGGGATACATCGTTCCCTTGTACACAATTTCAGTTCCGGGCGAACACATATTACCCGTGGGGCGAGGTTTGCCATCGCTCAACCCGCCGAGGAATTGCATTTCAACAGAAATGGGCCAGTCCTGTTCTTTGGGCATCGTACGAGGGTCCTGCGAATGAAACATCACACCGCTGTTGCGTAACGTATAGGAAGGTGCTGTTTTAAACCATTCGCCCACGAAACGATATTCCAGTTTCAGATGATAATAAGAGTAAGGTGTTTGATAATAGAGATGACCAAACTGTTCATTGAATGTATCGTACTGATCGTACCGCACTTTGATGATGCTGTCTTCCACACGAAACGTATTGCCGAAGTTGACACCCACATCGTGGTGCTGAATTTTAACGATCCAGTTGTTGATGTCGTTGCCGTTGAAGAGCGAAACCCATTGACCGGGTGCAGTTGTTTTGTTGAATGACTTACAGCCGTATAAAAAAACAACGGAAAAAAAAGCGATGGATAAAAGATAGCGCATAAGTAGATAACGATTGAATTCGAAAGTAACATTATTTCACTAACAGCAGCTACCCTGAACAATCGGTTGTGCAATAAACTGAAAGTGTTTATTTATAAGGGAGGCAGAAATCAGGTGCTTGTGTTAGCATGAGTTTTTTGCACAGTTCATTTTATGCGTTGTTATTTCAACATATATACGAAAAAGATGGTCTTTTCCTTTGTGTCTCTTATGAAATATGTGGATTCGTGTCGGTAGAATGACGCTCCGTCCATTTTGCTTGGATCTATGAACCACCTCGGAGGTTTTGGATCTTTAAATTTTTTGAGAAAAAAGATCATCGAGTCTTGAGGAACCGGTTTGTAATTCATTGTATCGGACAATGCGGATTCAACACCTGAATTTTGTCTATACGAAAATCGTCCGTAAGACTCTATGTCGCCAATTGTGTGTATCTCTTTAAAATCATAGCAACTGGAATCTACCAATTTTGGAAACCAACCTTTAAGTCTCAGGTTTGCCTTTTGCAAATCGGAGTAGGTATCATACGAATGCTCGAAGTCATCCGAACAAGCGGTAAGTGTCATTAGGATAAAAATAAATGACAGTAATCTCATGGTGTTGCTAATAACGGGTAACGTTTTGTGGCTTGGCGTAGTGGGGGCATTAGAAGCACTAACTTTCAGCCTACCACAAATGTAAATAAAAAGCACAAATGTTCAGGTTTGAACGTCAGCCGCCATTACGCCAAACCGCTGTGTGTGCCCTGAATGATAAATATAGTTCTTAGAACTGAGAAAGCCAGAGAGTGAAAGTCTCTTATGTGCGGGGGTAACGCTCCGAAACATTAGCAAGCCGCAAGGGAGATAACAGTAATGTTA
>JAEYWX010000019.1 GCA_023428755.1 Bacteroidota bacterium | reverse complement strand
TCGTCCTGAGCTTGTCGACGGATGACGGTAAACTAGAACTTTCCGAGCTGACAGGTTAATTTCACTTATGCAATTTGCGTTTAGCTATACAAACAAAACTACAAGCATGAACCTTGCAGGACTTTTACGACGTATAGCCCCAGCCGAAGCGTCTTTGCGAGCCCTTGTGCCGACCATAGCGTCGGTAGGTGCAGGCTTTGTGTAAACGGGCTGTGCCGAAGCAATCTGATCTAAGCGTTTTGAACCACTTGCATTTTATTTTTTTAGAACCTACTTTGTAAGAAAAACACCAGTATGGCTAAAGGATGTTCCGTTTACATGATGTGTAATGTACACAACACAACAATTTATACAGGAGTATGCAGCGATCTTGTTGCCAGAATTTCAGAACATAGAAACAAAAAAGATCCAAAAGCATTTACAGCAAAATATAATTGTATTAAGTTAGTGTATTATCATTTTTTTGAAACAATTGAAGCTGCTATTGAAGAAGAAAAACGAATTAAAGGTGGAAGTCGTAAACAAAAAGAAACACTGATTCAACAAATGAATCCTGAATGGAGAGATTTGTGGGACGACATAAAAAATTGGTAATCCGATTACTTCTTAACGTAAAGCCCCCAACGAAGCGTCATTGCGAGGGTGCGGGCTTTGTGCAAAGAATTGTGCCGAAGCAATCTGCTCTACACAATTTATTCTCCGTAAAGGGAGATTGCTTCGTTCCTCGCAACGACGATAAATGAGCAACAGTTTTCTTCGTAACGTAAAGCCACAACCGAAGCGTCATTGCGAGGTTGCGGGCTTTGTGCAAGGAGCTGTGCCGAAGCAATCTGCTCTACACAATTTATTCTCCGTAAAGGGTGATTGCTTCGTTCCTCGCAATGACGGTAAATCAGCAACAGTTTTCTTCGTAACGTAAAGCCACAACCGAAGCAATACTTTTCCTTCCACCTTATACCTTGTGCCTTGTCTTCTTACTTGTGCCTTGCACCTTGTCCCTTGTGCCTTCCTCCTTGTCCCTTCTCCGAAAAAATGTCTATTTCCTACCACTAACCTTCTACCCGGTTGTTTCAATTTTAGGTTACAAAAACAATCACCATGCTACGCAAAGATTTTTTAACCAAAACACTGCTGGCTATTCCAGCAATGGCCGTTGCAAACCAAGCAAACGCAGGCGATGCTTCCACCAAAAAACCGTTTATTGTAGATGCCGGTAAATCACGCTTTGGCGATACGGTGAAGTTCCTCGGTGTGCATCCCAACGATTTAAAAATTTCATCGAAGGATACCGACGGTCAACTCTCCATGTTCGATTATACAGGACTGGGAAAAGTTGGACCTACCCTGCATGTCCATTTTAAACAGGATGAAATTTTTACGGTGGTGGAAGGCTCTTACCGTTTTGTAGTGGGCAAGGAAACACATGTACTTACAGCCGGACAAACCATTTTTCTGCCCCGTGGTATTCCGCACACCTGGATCCAGCTCACCGATAAAGGACGCATGATCTACTTTCTGCAACCCGCCGGTAAAATGGAAGAGTTCTTTACACTGATGAACAGTTTAAAAGAACGTCCCTCTCCTGAAGAAATGGATCGCATCCATGCCGCACACGATATGAAAGTGGTAGGTCCGCCGCTTACATTGTAAACATTCGTTGTATCTTAAACACGAAAAGAAACAGCATTTGTTACTCAAAGATTTTATACCTGCACCCGATGTGCGTGAATTTGTACAACTGTTCCGTATTGTTCATTTTCAATTTGAGAAAGAACAACCGTTGCCGTT
This sequence comes from Bacteroidota bacterium, assembly GCA_023428755.1. Classification (GTDB taxonomy): domain Bacteria; phylum Bacteroidota; class Bacteroidia; order Chitinophagales; family Chitinophagaceae; genus Lacibacter. The sequence continues at coordinate 88,750 of JAEYWX010000019.1, read as the reverse complement.
CAAAGCTTATCCACCGAGGCCGGAACAATGCCTGGCCTTCTATCCCTTCGATACAGAAGTGGTGGAATACCCCAACAGCGGACTGCAGGTGAAACATTTGCCTGTTGTATTGTACGGACAGTTTTCGCAGGTAACCAACCGCATGATCGGCCGTAATTTTTTGGTGGTGCAGGTGGTGTTTCAGCCCGGTGCGTTGTATCGCTTAACCGGCATTCCGGCACACGAACTGTGCAACCGTTATCTCGATGCAGAAATTTATTTCTCTTCGCAGATCCGTTTTGTAAACGAACAACTGGCGGCGGCTAACGGTTACGAACAGATGCTGGAAGCGGTGACGGTGTTTATCCGTTCGCTCATCCGCACACAGAAGAAACAACGCTTGCTCATTGATGATGTATTCCTGTTGTTGCTGCAGGGCAACAAAGCTGATCTGAAACAACTCTCCGCACAAGCCTGTTTAAGCAGCAAACAACTGGAGCGGAAGTTTAAAGAACGTACGGGTGTAAACCCCAAACTGTACGAACGCATAATCCGTTTCGATAAAGCATTTCGTTTGCGCAATGCACAACCCGGTTACGATTGGCTCCGCATTGCAGTGGAATGTAACTACCACGACTACCAGCACCTCGCCAAAGAATACAAAGATTTTACCGGCCTTACCCCTACTGCCTTTCACGAAATTGAAAACAAAGCACCGGAACGGCAGTTTGGGTTGATTGAGGGGTATTATGAATAGTGTAGCAACAAAATAGTTCTTTGCTTGCGCTGGTCTCCCGACCTGTGCATATGCGTCACTTACTTATTGGTTGGTGTCTTCACCAACCATATTCTACTATACGTTTCGGTTGGTGAAGACACCAACCGATAAGAAAACCACCGGGTTATGAAACAAACATCGCTATATCTTCTATTTGTTGTTATTTGCTTTTTGTGTACCAACGCACAGGATATCTATCTCAACAAAGACACTACCATCAACAACACCTGGAACATTCCCAAAGGCACCATCCTCAAGTTTGGCAGCAACGGAAAGATCAGCGGCAACGGTACTGTCAAAGGCGGTATTATTGATGCAGCTTACACGCAATGGATCTTCGACAGTACACTAACGGTTTCGCCTGAGGGCACATATAACAATGTGTTCAGCGCAAAATGGTTTGGTGCAGGTTATGTGAAAGACAATGCAGGAGTGTTACAAAAAGCCATCAATACGGTATTGGCCAACAGCGGTACGTTGCGGAAATTATTTATTCCACGTGGTGTGTACCCGTTCAGCAAATCATTAACGGTTGCCAGTTTGTACAAAGGAAATTACGGTGGCTGTACCATTCATATCTACGGCGAATCTTCGTTTTGGGACAGTGGCACGGGCACTACCCTGCAGTACACGGCTACCGATGGTTTTGCATTGGGGTTACAACTCAACAAAGGAAGTGAGATCAACAACCTTACCATTCTCGGCATGTTCAAAGCACCGGCCGATGTTGATTCGCTGTACTACAATATTCCGTTTGAACAATTCAATGACGTAAACGGGAAGTGTACACCCAACTATGCAGGTTTGGTAATCGATTACGACGGCAGCAAAAATGCAAGCGGCTCAACGGGTATTAAAATACACGACATGCATGTTGGCAATTTTACCATCAACTATTCCATCAGTCCCAATGGGAAAACAGTGAATGCCGATATCCTGTTGTTTGAAAATATCCGTTGCGGCAATGGCAAAGTTGGTTTTGCTACCGGGCAGGCGCAGGAAAAAGGAAATGTGATCCGTGGCATTTACAGTTGGGGCAGCCTTCATACATTATACGTTGCCGGTAAATATGGCAAAGCACAGGCCGGGAGTTATACCATTGATGGCGGCAATATTGCCGGACGCTGCATCCGGCTGTTTGATATTTCACAGGCCGGTTGGTACAGTACCAATATCAGTAATGTGTTTGCAGAAAGTTTGGGTAGTATTGGCAACATCAGTACACAAATACCGATGAACATCAGCAACAGTACCTTTCATTTTGTGTATGCCAACAAAATCGGCAAACAAACATTGCTCCGCAGCAACAACGATAAAGTTGCATTTAGCAATTGTATTTTCCGGTACTATGGTAAAAACGATCCTATGAAGTTTGTTGGAAAAGCCACTTTTACCAATTGCCAGTTCAGCGGTGCGGTGCTGAAAGAATAACATCTCTGCCAAAACTGTTTATTACTAAGCAGGCATAATTATTGACAGATATAACTATAGCCATATCAGGTTCTGATCTGTAAAAAAACTGTCAGAGCCGATTATTCACATTTAAAATGATTTTATGAAACAGGTACTCATGTTTGTTTTTTCATTGTTCTTCATCGGCGCATTCGCTGTTGCACAGGAAACAGATGTACGCAAAGAAAAGAATCGAATCAAGCAGGAACAAAAACAGGTAAAGAATTTAAACCTCGACCGTAACCAGGGGCAGCAAATCAAAACCATTAATAACCGTTACCGGGATGAGCACAAAGCCATCATGCAGAACGATGCACTTACCCAGCAGCAAAAGCAGGAACAGATACAGGCCTTGAATAAACGAAGGGTACAGGATATTCAAACCTTGATTGGTAAGGACAAAGCAAAAGATTATGACCGCATCAGGGAAAATGAAAACCAAAAAATGAAAGACAAGGCTAAAGAGAAAGAAGAAAAAGTAAAAGACAAACAGAAAGAGAAGAAAGAAAAACCTGAGAAAGTAAAAAAGGAAAAGAAGAACGGGAAAGGTTAACGTAATAAAAACGGCAGATTCAAAAAATGAATCTGCCGTTTTTCATTTAGTAATCTGAATAGTCCGTAGGGCGAAGAAACATGATATCAATATGCGATACATTGTTTTTATACTCAGGCTTGGCTGATAATTGTTTCCAGTAAGGATCAGCACCAAAACTTTTCCAATGCGCATCCCGGTCGGCCATATTTTCAAAGCTGGTCATGTACATCAGGTTGGGCATTTTATCTCCGGCGATCACTTCTCCATAAAACACAGCGTTGAAATGTAAGCGTTTGAACAAGCCGATCTCATCACCTTCATTGAACATATGCACTTTGTTCTGAAATATTTTTTCGGTTGCACTTTCGTAACTGCGTAATTCATACACCCGTTGGTTTTTTGGTGCTTTCAGTTGCGGCAATTTCATAACCGGTGCCAGTGAAAAAGCCTGCAGTACGATGGTTTGCATACGTGTATAAGGTGCGGCGTTGTACGGCGCATTGAGATAGCCTGCTCCTTTCAACTGGTAATCCTTGTCTGTAGAAAGTTTGGCTGCAATCGCTGTAAGTTGCTGCAAGGATGCAAGCGGAATCAGCACGTATAATTTTTTTACAGCAGCCGTATCATTTGCAATGGCTTTGAACACACCTACCGACCTGATGCTGATACGATGCAGGGCGGGTAACAACGCCTGTTGCAAATACGAATCAAGCTGTTGCTCCTGTGCAGCTGTGCTGTACTCATACACGGAGAGTTGATAAAACTCCCGTGCCGGTGCTGCTTTTCCATTGACGAACGTGAGCAATAAGAACGCAAAGAAGAATGTAAAGGCTCCTATTTTATTTATCTTTTTTTTCATATAAGAATGCTTGTGCCGAAGTTAAACAAAACTGAGGTTGTACCCGCTTTTGGACGCAGTGTTTGTTTTTCCACTTCTTATTTTTATATTTCAGAATAAATGAATTACACATGCCCATTTACATGGACCTCCACATTGTTCCTGGTGTAACCGCCAAGGATGTTGCGGAAGCACATAAGTTAGATGTATATCTTGAAAAAGATCATAACTGTACCTGCATGACCTATTGGGTGGATGAATTGCGGGGGCATGTCTTTTGTTTAATTGATGCACCATCGAAAGAAAAAGTGACCGAGCTGCATAACAAAGCACATGGGTTAACGCCGCATAAGATCATTGAAGTGCAACCCAATCTTGTTGAATCATTTCTGGGCCGCATCAGCGATCCGGAAGAAGCGGAACTTACCGACACTGGTTTGAAGCTGATCAACGAACCTTCTTTCCGTATTATCCTTGCTACGAAAATGAATGATCCCGTGTTGCTGCAATACCAACTGGGTGTTGAAAAAACAACGGAGCTCATCAGGCAGTTGAATGCGCAGATCCGAAACGAGATCGCTGCACACAATGGCGTGGAGGCAGAACATGCCGGTTCTGATTTTGTGGTATCGTTTACATCGGCTGCCAAAGCCATTGCCTGCGCCTGTGCCATTCAGCAAAAAATAAATGATACCGATCTGCAACAGGCGGGCTTACGCATGAGCATCCATGCAGGTGAAGCTGTTTCCACCAATGAACAGTTATTTGGTGAAACCATTCAACTGGCCGAACGGCTGTGTTTTATTGGTAAACCAGCACAGGTAAGTATTACATCCACGGTAAAAGAACTGGTGTCGAAAGATCTTTATGCGAGTAATGAAAATAATTTACACAGTTTATCGGCCAACGATCAAACTTTGTTGAACCTGTTGTTTACCGCACTCGATGAAAATTACAGCGACCAGGATTTTAATATGGATGAATATGGCAGTACGGTTGCCATGAGTCAATCGCAACTCTACCGTAAAACAATGGCCTTGTGTGATCTTTCTCCCAACAACCTGCTGAAAGAATACCGGCTGGAAAAAGCACGAGAACTGCTGAAGAAAAAAAATCAGAACATAACAGAAGTAACCTTCCATACAGGTTTCAACAGTCCCTCCTATTTTACAAAATGCTTTAAAAAGAAATACGGCATCCTTCCCATGGCGTATCTCGATCTGTTGTAAAGCTGAACTACCGGTTGACAGAATTTTACCATTTCTTGGGTGAATTGTGATAGGCAAACAGGTTTGCATGAATTTATCTTTGATTCATTCTAAACCAATTAAACTGTTTGTTATGAAATCAATCACTCCACATCGTTATCTGCTGCTTGCTCTGTTATTATTCGCCGGGTTTACTTCTATGGCGCAAACTTCTAACAACACAAAAAAAGAACCGGTAATGAAAACCTATTTGATCGAGCGTGATATTCCCGGTGCCGGACAACTTACGCCTCCCGATCTGAAAAGTATTTCACAAAAATCCTGCACGGTGTTAACTGAAATGGGGCCGAAAATAAAATGGCTGCACAGTTATGTAACAGGAAATAAAATTTATTGTGTGTACCAGGCCGAAAACGAAGAACTCCTGCGTGAGCATGGAAAGAAAGGTGGTTTCCCTGTTACCAACATTACTGAGATCGGAACTACGATCAGTCCGGCTACTGCGAAAGACTAAGCACTCTGCAAAACTTCTGCTGCATGTTGTTCCTGCAGGTTGAAACTGCAGGAACAACAGTACCGGAAACAGTCCTCTCTATTTTTCCAATACAAGTTAAGGCCAACCATTCTGCTGTTGTGTTGCTGCAAACAGAATCGTATTGATTTTTTGTTTGTGTAACAGAAAGCATGGCGGAGCTATGCCCTTGAAAAACCAATGATTATCCAAACCATTTTCGTCATACACAATCACCTATTTTTTATAACCAAAACAAAGGAGTATAACATGAAACAGATCTTCCACACCGAAGCAAATTTTCAAAAGGCCGTTGCTAATCCGTTCTTACCTTTTACACTGCTTGTATTATTGTTTTTTGCAGCAGGTTGCAGTAAAGAAGCCAGTATGAAAACGGATCAATTACATGCAGAAATGACGACAAACAAAACAAGTATGTTGATACCCGGCGACATGCTTACCAATTACAGCGGGCTACAAGCAACAACGCTGTGGGAATTGCAACAGGCACGTGCTGCTACTGCCCGTTACCGGGATATTAAAAATGCAGTAAAAGACGGTTATGTTGATATTGATGTTGTGCGTGAAAATATGGGTTATCATTTTCTAAAAACGGAAAACCTTGATGCAACATTTGATTTCAGAAAGCCGGAAATACTGGTGTATAACAAAATGGACAATGGAAGTATGCAATTGGTAGCATTAGAATATGCAGTACCTATTCCACTCTCTCCCTATAATGCACCCGCTGGTTTTACAGGAGACCATGATGTATGGAAGTATGATACTGATTTTGATCTCTGGCTGCTACATGCCTGGGTATGGTATCACAATCCTGAAGGCGTATTCAACCCAACTAATTCGCTGGTGCATTTACATTAAGCTGTCATAAAAAACAACCGTAACAAAAACAGGTCGGCAATAACCGACCTGTTTTTCATAAAACAAACCTTGTAATTATTTCGGAAGAACTACTCCGTCAATTACATGCACAATCCCATTCTCTGCTTTCAGGTCAGTAGCGGTAACTGTTGCTGTTCCGCCATTTTCATCGGTTAAAATTACTTTACCATCAACGATCGATGCTGTTAACTTACCACCGCTTACTGTTGTTAAAACGGCTTTGCCTTTTCCATCGGTGATTGCTTTTACCACTGCAGCTGCATCAATGTTTCCGGCTACAACATGATAGGTCAATACTTTTGTTAAGCTTGCTTTGTTTTCAGGTTTTAATAAGGTAGGTACTGTACCGTCCGGTAATTTTTCAAACGCTGCATTTACAGGTGCAAATACGGTGAACGGACCAGCACCTTGTAAGGTAGCTACCAGGTCAGCAGCCTTAACAGCCGCTACCAATGTAGTGTGACTCTCAGAACCAACTGCAATGTCTACAACTGTTTTTTGTGCAGATACAACTGACGTAACTGCAAATACGATTGCAGACAACATGATAAACTTTTTCATAATGATGTGTGTTTTTATGGCAATCATTACACGACCAAAATAAAAAGGTTCAAAGCATTTTGTAAAAAACAATGATTTAACATAGCTGTCTAACGAAGCCTTTGTAATAAACAGTTTGCGGTAAACAAAACGATGAATGAAGACTTTCTTACGATGCAGCCAATAGGTTCACTGCTGCAACAAATTGTTTTACATCGTTTGCTGAATTATAAATGGAAGGTGTTACACGCACACAACCATCTTTGCCCAGTGTGCGTGCTACTGTAAAAATATTGTGTTGCTTCAGCAAAGCATCTGCTACCTGCGCTGCTGTTTTTTGTTTGATGCGAAAAGAAGCAATGGCACAGGAAAGTTCAGCAGGTACCACTACTTCAACAGCCGGATTCACTTTTACTTCATTTACCCAAAGCGATTTCAAATAATGGAGTCGTGCTGAAATACGTTCGATCCCTAACTGCTGTTGAAATGCAAGACTTGTTGGAATGGTCATGATCACTGCAAAAGGTGTGGTGCCAAAATGTGCCAGCTTGTTGATACTTGTTGCTGCAGCAGTTGTATCACCAAACATGGGTTTCATTTCTTTAATGCGTTCTTTCTTTACATACAGCACACCTGCCCCTACCGGATTACCGATCCATTTATGCAGATTCAACCCCACAAAATCTGCATGCAATTCGCTTACGTTGAATTTTAGTTGCCCCAATGCATGTGCTGAATCGGTGATCACATCCACTCCCCTTTCTTTTGCCATCGCTGCAATTTTTGCAACCGGCACAATCAAACCATTGATGTTTGAAACATGGGTAAGCAGTATCACTCTTGTTTTATTCGTGATCTGTTTCTTATAAATTTCTACGATCTCATCTTCACTGCCGGGCAGCAAGGGCATTTCAAATTCTTTCACAATGATCTCTCCCCGTTTCTCCAGCATGCGGAATGTTTCAATCATACTGAAATAATCGAGTTGGTTTACGATCACTTCATCGCCTTGTTGAAATGGATACCCTTGTATGGCAATGTTCAACGCTTCTGTTGCATTGCGTGTGATGATGATCTCTTCATCCGTAACACCTAAAAAAGCAGCTACCTGTTTTCTTGCATCCGCAGCAATGGCAGGAAATTGTTTGCGTGCAAACTTTGCTGCCTCTTTGTTGGCCAACACACAGTTTTTCAGAAATGCCTCCAACACCGGTTTTGGCTGTATGCCGTAGTAACCGTTTTCAAGATTGATATGATCATCGGCAACATCATAGTATTTCTTAGCGATCTTCTTCCAGAATTTTTCATCCGTTGCACTACCCTCTTCTTTAAAATCAGCTTCATCAATCAGGTTTAAATTATCCGCCAATGCAATAGACGGCAATCCTGCAACAAGTAAACCACTGCCTAACTGTTTCAAAAAATCTTTTCGGTTCTGCTCCATAAAATGATTGTTTTAAAAAACATAGGATTCAACTCAATGCTGTTTTCTATTTACCTGGCGGCATGGTTGGCCGCACTTCAATTTTACTTGGCAATGTGCGTGGATTCATTTGCAAAAGATCAACAACCATCTCTCCAATATCTTCGGGTTGTATTTTCCATGCATCTGCATTATTGGGCACATGATTATTAAAATAGGTGGCTACCGAGCCGGGCATGATCGTGGTTACTTTAATTCCGTACTTCCGTAAGTCGAGCATTACGGCCTGTGTAAAACCAACCAATCCGAATTTACTGGCATTGTAAGCCGAACCGTTTTCAAAGAAATTGGTACCCGCCAAACTTGCAATGGTGATGATATAACCTTTGGTTTGTTTCAATGCATCAATACTTGCTTTTACACTGTTGAACACACCGGTGAGATTTGTATCCAGTGTTTCGCTCCACTGTTGCTGCGTAATGGTTTCGATTGATCCAAAATGACCAACACCTGCATTGGCCACCAGTACATCGAGCTGTCCAAACTGTTTGATGGTGGCTGCCACTGCCTGTTGTTCCGATTCCATGGAACCTACATCGGATTGCAGTGCCAATACTTTTGAAGGATCTGAACTCAATGTTGCAGCCGCTTCCTTTGCCGCCTGCAATGAGCGGCCGGTAATGGCCACCCGCATGCCCTGTTCCAGCAACGCTTTGGCAATGCCGTAGCCGATTCCTTTTGTGCCGCCGGTGATATAGGCTACTTTCCCGTTTATGGTATTCATTTTGTTGATGTTTTAATGATGATTTGGATTTGAAAGTACGAAGAAATAAAACGGTGAAGGAAATGGCGAACCAATCTGCCTGCCGTTCGTTGTACTTTCTTTACTTTTACGCTTCAATTAAATTACAACACATGCAGGCCAGACAATTTTTTTACGTTTCAGCGATCCTTCTTATTACATCGCCTTTTGGATGTTCGAATAAGAATGCGGGTACAAGCGAAGGTACTCAGAACAACAACGATACTACGAAACTCCCCCCGGTAGAAACCAAGCAAGCCAACACCACATACAAACCTGCTTTTGCGGGACAAACCAGAATTGCAGGGGCCAAAACAACAACCGCTTACAAGGTTGAAAAACTGGCTGAAAAAATTGATCGTCCCTGGGCCATTATTCCCCTGCCCGATGGCCGTTTGCTCACCACACACAAAACCGGCTTTATGCAGTTGTTTGATGCCAATGGTGTGTCGATTAAAAAAATAACAGGCTTACCTGCAGTTGATGCAAGCGGGCAAGGTGGTTTGCTTGATGTGGCACTGGATCCCGATTTTACAGCAAACAAAATGATCTACTGGTCGTTCTCCGAAAAATATGACGGTGGCAATTTAATGTCTGTTGCAAAAGGTACTCTCAATGAAGCATCCGGCACGGTTGATAATGCGGTAGTGATCTTTCGTGCAACACCAGCATTGAAAAATACAAGCTATCACTATGGATCACGTTTGATCTTTGATAAAGATGGCAACCTGTTTGCAAGTACCGGCGAACGTTCTGTAATGGAAGGTCGTGTACAGGCACAATCGCTCTCCTCAGGTTTGGGAAAGATTTTTAAAATTACCAAAGATGGAAAACCTGCGCCCGGCAATCCGTTCATTAACCAGGCAGGTGCAATGCCTGAAATTTATTCATATGGCAACCGTAATGTGCAAAGCCTGGATATTCATCCTGTAACCGGTGAATTATGGGCGGCCGAGTTTGGCCCACGTGGTGGTGATGAACTGAACATTATTAAAGCTGGAAAAAATTATGGCTGGCCAACCATTACCTATGGCATTGAATATGGTGGTGCAAAAATTGGTGATGCCATTCAGCAAAAAGAAGGAATGGAACAACCGGTGTATTATTGGGATCCTGTATTATCACCCGGCGGTATGAGTTTTTACAAAGGCAATGCCATTCCTGAATGGGAAAACAATTTGTTTATTGGTGGTCTCAGCAGTGCTCATATTGTACGCCTCATTATTGTAAACAACAAAGTGGTGGGCGAAGAACGTTTGCTGGCCGATAAAGGCGAACGTTTCCGTGATGTAGCCTATTACAATGGCATGTTGTATGCTGTAACCGATGGCGGCAGCATGTACCGGATCAGTAAGCAATAAAAGACGCATTATATAAATAAAAAAAGTTCGTGCTTACACGAACTTTTTTTATTTATATACAGCAAAAGCCAGTAAACACAGGAAACTACCGCCTGTAGTTTCAGCAGCATCAGGTTTCCGAATTTCATTTTATTTTGATGAAAACATTTTTATGAAACCTTACTACTTTATCATCGCCTTGTTACTATGCAGTGGAAGCGGAATGGCACAAAACAAAGTAAATCCCGTCATCAAATCGTATGGCACTGTTTATGAAATCCCAACAGCCGATCACAAACCTGATCCTTCGATCAACTATAAGATCGTTGTTGAACTGACAGAAAACACACCCAAAGCCGATTCACTCAATATTTATCTGGAAGCAATTGCAACACTCATTAATCTCCATGCTGCAGAAGGAGTATCTGCCAAGAACATTCACATTGCTGTTGTATTACGAAAAGCGGCTACCTATGCTGTATTGGGCGATGACTTGTTTCGTAAATATTTCAAAACAGAAAATCCAAACCGTCAACTGCTGAAAGAGTTACAGGATGCAGGTGTACAGTTTTTTGTTTGCGGACAAACCATGATCAAACGCAACATGAAAGAAGAAGAACTGATGCCGGGTACAAAAATTGCCAGTTCGGGTTTAACCACCATCAGCACATTGCAATTGCAGGGATATACAATGATCAAATTCTGAGATATTCGAGTTCAACAAATCCCGCAACAAAATATGTTTGTTGCGGGATTTTAATTTCAGCTATTGATCCGATTAGAAAAAGATCATTCGTGTAGATAAGATGAAGACGGCTGAACATCCTGTTTCGCCTCTGCACAGTTTTCACAACAACCTTTGCCTTCACCGAAATATACTTTTCTGTTTTTAATTTCTACTATTTGTTTCTGTTGCAATCTTCGCATTACCCTGATCACGGTTTCCACCCGCAGCGATGTCATTTCTGCAATCTGCCTTCGTGTAAGTTTTATTTTATTGCAGGTTGTACAAACATGATCATCTGTACGCTTAAGATAATTCAATAACGACAGGATCATTTTTTCCGGATCATGATTGGCCATTTCTTTGAGCAGAAAAAATTTAAACCGTAAGCGTTCCGTAAGCAGCTTTGAAAAAGCAAAATGGATCTCCGGCTGAGTTTTTAATAATTGATGAAACACAGGTTTGTGCAAACGCAACAACAACGATTCTTTATTAGCAATCGCTGTGGCAGCAAATGTCCCCTCATCGAATAATGGCAATTCGCCGATACATTCACCGGGCTCTACCAACCGTTGCAAATATTCTTTTCCCTCTTCATCAATATTGACCCACCGTACTTGTCCGGCTTCTACCTGGTAATAAAAATTGCACACCTGTCCTTCTTTGAACAATAGTTCTCCGGCAGCGAGTTGCTTATAGGTAGCACCCCATGCTAATAATATGGCAGTATCAATCATGGTTGTTTTATGAGGTTAATGAAAATAAAAGATAGATACTATCTGTTGATTTTTCAAATACTAAATTTGATTTCTTGCTGAACCCGCAAACAATATGCCTACTTTGCATGTACACTTTTTTGATACAGGCGATGAAATCGAACAAACCCTTTCTAATGGATAATCTAAACCGATTGAAGCACAGAAGTTATCTTTACAATTACTCATGCCAACTACTTACGAAGATATAATCAAAAAGGAATTACGTGCGTGGCAACGTACCATGTTGAAGGACCCAACCTTGATCAATCGTTTTTCGAAACGCATGCAAACAAAGATCAATAACTGGATACCGGAAAAAATTCATGTAGCAGTTACAGCCACCATCAAACAACTCATCAAAGCCGTATTGTTTGGCGCTAAACATACAACCGCCAAATCATTAAAAAATACAAGTCTGCAGGAACGGGAAATTGAAATTGAAAAGAAAATTGAAACCTATAAAAAAACGGCAGCGGTTGAAGGTGGTATTACCGGTGCCGGCGGAATATTACTAGGCCTTGCAGATTTTCCTGTGTTGATCGGTATTAAACTCAAATTATTATTTGACATCGCCAGCCTGTATGGCTTTGATGTGAATGATTATAAAGAACGGGTGTACCTGTTGCATATTTTTGAACTGTCGTTTTCCAGTCATGCGCATCGGAAAACCATTTATTTAAAAATGATAAACTGGGAAACCAGAAAACAACAACTGCCTGATGATATCAACCAATTCGACTGGCGCAATTTTCAACAGGAATACCGTGATTATATTGATCTGGCAAAAATGGCGCAGCTTATTCCAGTGATCGGTGCACCGGTTGGTGTTGTAGTGAATTACCGCTTACTGAAAAAGCTTGGCACTACCGCTATGAATGCATACCGTATGCGCCTGCTGCAGATGTAAACAAGATGAGAACTATTACCATCATTCCACTTTTCTGCTTATTATTTTCTATTTTACCATTGCTGCTTATATCTAACCATGCAGGAACTGCTGCAACATATTAAACAATACGCCCCGCTGAGCAAGGAAGCAGAGCAAACCTTGTACGACTGTTTTGAACAGGTTGTACTTGCCAAACAGCAACATCTGCTTACGGAAGGAAAAATTTGCAGGCATCTTTATTTTCTGGAGAAAGGTGCGTTGCGGGGTTATTACAATCTCGAAGGAAAAGAGATCACCTATTGGTTTGGGTTTGAAAATAATTTTGTTACTTCTTTTCACAGCTTTATTACACAGCAACCTTCGGTAGAAAATATCCAGTTACTGGAAGGCAGTGTGCTGTGGTCGATCTCAAAAGAAACACTAACGACCTTGTTCAACCACCATCATGATATTGAGCGGCTGGTACGCATTGCAACCGAAACGTATTACATCCGCCTTGAAGAACGGTTTGTGAATGCGCAGTTTAAAACGGCTGCTGAACGGTACGAGCAACTGCTGCAGGAATCACCGTATATCCTGGAACGTGTACCGCTGGGGTATGTGGCATCCTATCTCGGCATCAGCCAGGAAACGCTCAGCCGTATCCGGAGCCGTCTTTAACATTTCCAATCGGGAGTTTTGACTTTTGTCAAAAATTAATTGCTGCCGTGCAAATAGGTTTGCTGCAACTAATAATTCTATCATGGAACAGAAACAAACATTGGCACCCTCCCCTGCGTTTATTGCAGCATCATGGACCTCGCTCATCATCGGCATCATTGCATTCATCATTGGTTTATGGAATGCTGAAATGGAACTGAATGAAAAGGGCTATTACTTTACCGTACTGCTCTTTGGTTTATTTGCAGCCATCTCGGTACAAAAAGCGGTGCGGGATCAAATGGAAGGAATTCCTGTAACAAATCTTTACTATGGCATTGCATGGTTTGCAACCATTGCTGCGATTGTACTCCTTACTGTTGGGCTATGGAATGCTGATCTTACACGCAGCGAAAAAGGATTTTATGCCATGGCATTTACACTGAGTTTGTTTGCGGCCATTGCCGTGCAGAAAAATACAAGAGACAGCAAAGCAAGTGAAGCGGCTGTAAAAGAAGAGCAGTAGCACTAATTACAAAAATGCCCATGCAATAAACATGGGCATTTTCATTTGTTACAAATAAATAAATTATTTCAACAACAACATCTGCCCGATATGATTGGCCATGTGCCCGGTCCGGTTCAGCAGTACATTTAACTTGTTACGATGCGGCTCTTTTGCAAAATCTTCCGGCGATACAGCCATATGCCGTTCCAGCCATTCATCAACAGAGATCGATTGAAAATGTGTATCCAGTTTTTCATTTACAGCAGTGAGTCGGTTTTTCAACTCAGTAATTGATGGCATTGTATGTCCTGATTTATCAGGATTCAAAATGAACACTTCATCCATTTCGGGATACAACCGATCACCAAAGCCCAGCAGCGGAAGCAATGCATCACTCACGGCAATTAAATGCCCCAGCAAATAAATTCCTGTATTCCTTCCCGGTGCAATTTCTTTCATCAACTGTTCTTCCGACAAGGAGTTGATAAGATTGGCGAGATACTTATTTTGTGAATTCCATGCAGCTATTGCCATGGTACGTAAAAGGTTCAATTGAGCAGTTTCTTTATTCATATATCAATCATTTAGAAATTGAAGTTACGTGGGTTTTCAGAAATTGTACAATTGTGTTTCGCAAGTAAACCGGTAAAGGCATTATTTATTTCACATAAATCATACTTGCAATAAATGAACAATACAGTGATCGTAATTCTTCTTTATTCAATATTGTATCACAATTAAAACTACACATACAGCAACTGTGTACAAGTTGAACCACTTATTTTCTCTGCTGAAACCTGTTGATGGCATGGTGCTTGTTGTTATTCCGTGTCATCTTCTTTTAAACACTTACATTTTTTGTTATGGAAACAAGAGGAATCGATTTTGTACTGTTACTGGCACTATTGTTTACATTAACAGCGTTTGTGTTTCAAAATGGAGGAGCCATTGAAGGCCGTGTAGTACCATCTGAAAAAGCATTAAAAGCATTTGCCATTTCGGGTAAGGACACCAGTGTTTGCAATGTGATCAGTGGCATGTTTCAATTAGCCAAATTGAAACCGGGCACCTATCAATTGGTAATTGAAGCAATTGAACCATACACCCATAAATTTATGAAAGATATACAGGTGCGTGATGGTGAAACAACCAATGTGGGCGAACTACAATTACAACTGAAATAATTTTTCGAAAAAAGAAAAAAAATGCTCATTTAAGGCTATAACTGTAGCTAACTCACTGTGCGGCAGTTGGTAAAAAAAATAAAATCAGTTTTTTATCTGTATCGTAAATGTCCCTGACAGAATTGCTGTGGAAAAGTTAGTGCCATGAAACTCAGTTCGTTAACCTGTCAGCGTAGTTTTTCATGCCGTTTTATTAGGAGCTTGAAAAACGGCCTTCTACTTTTGCGTTATCCTTTTTAGCACGATTCTTGAATAATCTGCGCCGTAACCCGATCTACTTGTTTTTCCCGGATCGAACTTTCTCCAATACTTTATTGAAAAACTGTTTTTAGAAATCCGTTTCCTCTGAATATTTCTTAACGAAAAACAGTTGAATGAAAACGACTTCATGGAAGCAGTTTGTTTTGATCAGTTTGCCGCTTGCTGCATTGCAGCAGGTGAAAGCCGGCAGTATTGAATTACAGGAACCAATGCTCACCGCTATTGTTGCGAAACATATTCATCACGATTCGTTGATGGAAAAAACAACAACAGAGAAAAAACAAACGATACCTGTTATTGAATTACAGCCTGCTGTAAAGCATTACGTAAATAATTATCTGAACGAGCATGATGACCTGCTGGATCAAATCATGCAACGGAATGAAAATAGTTTCACAACCATGCGAAACATCTTTGCCAAACACAATCTCCCTGAAGAACTTGTGTACATAGCAGTGGTTGAATCAAAAATGAAAAACACTGCAACATCAGGCATGGGTGCAGCAGGCGTATGGCAACTGATGCCCGCCACCGCACGATCGCTTGGTTTAAAAGTAAATACACATACCGATCAGCGCCGGAATATTTATTATAGTACAAATGCTGCAGCATCTTACATTAAGCAACTATATAAACAGTTCAACGACTGGCTGCTGGTAGTAGCAGCCTATAACTGCGGAGCAGGCAATGTATACAAAGCGATCAAAAACTCCGGCAGTCGAAATTTCTGGAAACTGCAACAACACCTTCCCAAAGAATCAAGAGATCATGTAAAACGTTTTATTGCTACTCATTATTACTATGAAGAACAGGGAAGCGAAGTAACCCTTACCAAACAGGAACATGAAAATTATCTTGCTGTGTTGCAAACTATCGAAGCAACAAACGATGATGAAGAGAACGATACACCACCTACTTCAACAGCACCGGTAAACTGGGTATTGCTTACAAGGCTGGATGGAGAGTGGGTATTGATACCGAGAAAATAAAACCTCTGAATCAGTTGGTATATTTGGGAGCAGTTCTGGCAACACAACTGCTCTTTTTATTAATGATCACTCTGCACGTTTCAGAAAATAGAAAAACATAGGCCTTGATACTACAAAACCCAGCCGCTCGTACACAGCAATAGCACGGTCGTTATCGGCTCGTACATGTAAAAAAGGATGCTGACCGTTATTTAAAATAATCTGAACTTGATGCAGCATCAATGTCGATGCATACCCCTTTCCCAAATGAGCAGGATGTGTACACACAGCACTTAACTCAGTATAGTTTCCCGGATGCAATCGCTGCCCCGTCATAGCAACCAGTTCTCCATTTGCAAAAATGCCATGGTAATAACCAAAGTCGATGGTTCGTTTATCAAATGGACCTGGCTTTGTTAATTTCACCAGTTCCATCATGGCATCAACATGCGCTTCCGTTAACGGAACGATGCTTGAAAAATCAGCTTTGATGTTTTCCGTTCCTTCATACACAAATTGCAGTCCTTCAATTTCATGTTGCAGTTGCCAACTGTTGGGGATAGTAATGGGTGTTGGCTTTGCATATAAAATCCGTCTGCCTGCCGGAAGCATGGCATGTAATTCTGCAAATCCTGTTGCATAATGTTCGGGAAAGCCGGCATAAGG
Organism: Bacteroidota bacterium; assembly: GCA_023428755.1. Classification (GTDB taxonomy): domain Bacteria; phylum Bacteroidota; class Bacteroidia; order Chitinophagales; family Chitinophagaceae; genus Lacibacter. The sequence continues at coordinate 71,844 of JAEYWX010000019.1, read as the reverse complement.
TGATACCGCTGCATCAAAATACCTGACATTGTTTGTGCCGAAGCTGAGATGGCGATCACCGGTTGATAAGGCGTTGAAAACGGGATTTTGCAAAAGATCGTTCACATTGCAAATGTAACAAGAGTATCAAGCAAAATTCAGTGATTCCTTATTGCTGTTCCTTACTTGTTTTTGGTTGTTGCTTTGGAGCTGGTGGTGTTGGTCGTGGCGCATCTTTCTGTATGCGAATGATCTTACGGATCACTTCCACCACTGGTGCACCCACGCCTAACCGTTGGGCATTCGAGTTGGCAGGAACCGCCATGCGGTTCACCGGATCAAATAACAGATAGTTTCCATCCTGCATACCGGTTGAATCCAAACTACCTTTCGGAACGTATACCTGAATTTTCACTTGCTGGTAACCGTTAGGAAAGTAGCGTACATAATACCCACCCTGTTGCCGGTACCACTGTTCTTTTTTATAATCGGCTTTGTGTAGTACGGATGGCTCACGCAACACTGCAATGCGTTCAAATGATTCGTAGGTACTGGTACCTGTTTCAAACATGCGTTTCATACTCACCTGTGCGCCGGTAATACGTGCATCGGGCAATGCCTGGGCTACTTGTTTTACCACACCCATTACACCACCTTTTAACTGGAAGATCTGCTTCTTGGTTAATAGTTGCTGAGCAGTTAACTGCACGGGCCATGAAAGTTTATTGTAATCGGAACCGCTCACCACCGACCATAAAAGCAACTGTATATTTTTCTGATCCAGCTTTGGTTGTTCTAATGATTGACGCAATACGGTTTCTACAATTTCTTTTTGATTTGTTTGCAAAGGCATTTGCAGATACGCATCTCTGTCGGTAGGATCGGGTGTGCCGGGTTGCAGGCAATAACTTTTATACACTGCTTCGTAATAACCTTCCTCTAACACGATCTCTCCTTCTTCCGTTTGCTGTAAATCGGTTAAGGGTTGTGGTTGCTCTCCATTCTGCAGCGTATCGAGTGAGACAGGAACGGGCGCAAACGAACTTTGCGTTTGCGGAAGAGTTCGATGATTCAACTGCTGCTTTGATGCGGAAGCACAAGCAGAAAATAACAACAGAAATGTGCAGGTGCGTAAAGTTGTGAGCATATGGGTACGGTTTAGATGAAAGTTGCGGCAACATGCTGATTCCCGCTCGGATTTGCTCTAACAAATTAAAAAACGCATTGCACAACCAAAAATTGTTGACAGTAAAACATTGTTAAGATTAAAATCTGCAGCAAAAAACATACATGATCGATCATCGCACTGCAAATCTGCACCGTAGCCTTCTCTTTGTCTACACGTTATCAAGGCTTTGCTGTAAATGTGCTAGCATTTTTAATTCACGCCTGTTTGATTGCAGGATCACCCAGGCCAGCACCAGCAAACTTCCGAATCCGGAAACAAGCAAGTAATAATAAAATCCTTTTGTAAACTGTTCCTGAAATACCTGCAACAGCAGAACAAACCCGGTTACATAAGCAGCATATAGTAACGGCGTAAGAATAAAATGCAGCACCCGACGCTTTTTGTAAAACCGGGTTAAATGCGCAGCATACGTTTTAAAATCAACCCGCATATCCATTTTCCGGAGTTTGCTGTAACTGATCACTTCAATAACAATACGGATCAGCAGCGAACCAATCATCAATAACAATCCTATGGAAAACTGATTGAATGTTACTGCTGCATAGGTTGCAAAATACCAAATGATCAGCAGCACAGTGATTGACAGAAGAGCAATCGTTATAAGATGTTTTGCTTTTACCTGTTTTGTTTTTTGTTCTGCCAGTTGCAGCATACGTTCAGGCGAAGGCTTTGCTCCTGCTCCCTGCTGCTGCCATGCGTTTTCTAAATCTGTAAATGATATCATAACTGTACACAAATTGAAAGTTGTTTTTTAATACTGTGAATGCGAACACGCAGTGTTTCTTCGGTACTGCCCACCACTTCTGCAATGGCACTGTATTCCAATCCTTCCAGTACCATCAGGATGATCATTTTCCCTGTTTCATCTAACTGCTGAATACAGCCATACATTTTCTTTAACCGCTCTTCCATCACCGGGTTGTATTCCTCAGCCGCCACATCAGGCAACGCTTCGGTTTTAATTTCTTTCTTAACAGCCGGCCTACGCAAATGCAACAGACAGGTATTTACGGCAATGCGGTAGAGCCAGGTACTGATCTTTGCGTCGCCACGAAAACCATCCAGGTGTTGCCATACTTTCAGAAAAATTTCCTGTGCAGCATCGCCCGCCATTCCTTCATGCCCGTTGAAATAACCCTTACAGAGACGAAACACTTTGTCGTAGTGTGTTTCATAGATGCTGTTAAACAATTGCTGATCTGCCACTTTATTGAATGTTTTCGTTGATTTTGGTTATGTACCACTCCGGCTGATCATACATTACAAAATGTGCCGACTTATCTGCATAGTGAATCACTTTGTTCTCCAGCTTTGCAAATTGTTCATTGTATGTTTTTTCAATCATAGCTTTATTGGGATGTGTTGCTGCTAATACCACTACCGGTATTTTGATATTCGCAATATCGTCACGCAAATCCAATTTAAGCAAATCAATATAACCATACACATATGTTTTCCGGTTGGTCATCATCATCCAGTCCACCACCTTGCTTTGCTTCTCTTTATTCAACATCATAAACGACACCTGCTGAATGGCCTGCATCCGTATAGTAGCGGTATCGGCCGCCAGCATTTGTTTACTGTAAGGATTATCGTACACCATTGTTGCAGCATTGTAGTTGGGCATCATCAATGCGCCTGTGCAGGGCAAAGCATCCACCGCAATTACTTTTTTAAACAATGTTTGCTCTGTTGCAGCTAACCACAAGCCCAGGGTACCACCCAAACTATGACCAATGATCGTTGGCTTCTTCATTTTCTTCTCTTTTACATAGGCCGCAACCTGGTCTTTTATTTTCGGCAGCCAGGGCATTTCAATTGCCGGCACCGTTCCAAAACCAGCAAAGGTGAACACGTGACATTCGTATTGCTTTGACAATACTTTTACTGTTTCATCAAACACCTCACCGGTGCAGGCAAAACCCGGAAATAACAACACAGGGGCACCTTTGCCGGTTACAGTTACACGAAACGCCTGCTGTGCATTGCTTTGAACGAGCAGGAAAAGACCAACGACAAAGAGAATAACATGTTTTTTCATTGCGGAATGTTTTAAAATTTCAGTTATGATACAGGGGTTACAGAATTGTTACAGAAATTTTTAAACTTTTTTTGAAAAGGGTGTAGCAGGCATAACAGACCGTCGGTGCTGTGAGAAGAAATTTAAACCGGCATCAATTGACGCAGCTTTCTTATTTTGCAGTTGTTTATGAGACGTTTTGAAGATAGTTACCGCCACAAAGGATTACGGAAAAAGTTAGTGGATGTGCTGCGCAGCAAAGGCATTACATATGAGCGGGTGCTGGAAGCCATCAACAATCTCCCCCGCCATTATTTTTTAGACACTGCATTTGATGAAATTGCTTACGAAGACCGTGCATTTCCGATCGGCGAAGGGCAAACGATTTCACAGCCTTATACGGTTGCCTATCAAACACAGTTACTGGAAGTAAAACCTTACGAAAAAGTACTGGAAATCGGTACCGGCAGTGCCTACCAGGCATGCGTACTGGCAGAAATGAATGCACAAGTATTTACCATTGAACGGCAAAAAAAACTATTTGACTTTAATAAAACCGCATTCCCCTTTCTGAAGAAATACCTCAACATTAAATTCTTTTTTGGTGACGGGTTTGAAGGACTGCCCACTTATGCCCCGTTCGACAAAGTAATTATTACTGCAGCGGCTCCATTTGTTCCCCCGAAGCTGATCGAACAAATGAAAACCGGTGCCAAAATGGTGATACCGGTTGATGAAGGCGATATACAACGCATGAAACGCTTAACTAAACTTGCTGATGGCTCGTACAGTGAAGAACTGTTTGATGCATTTTCGTTTGTACCTATGCTGGTTGGCAAACAGAATGGGATGTAAATACGTTTAGGAACTGCTGACACTTTATTCCTGATTACTTATTACCGAACGCACAGGTTTAACAACCAATTTGAATGGGAGTCAGCTTCCTGTCAACACGCATGCTTAAAAAACCCAACTGACTTAACAGAAAAAATCTGGTAAATTTCAGTGTGAAAACAAGAACAAATCTCCCAACTGGACTCACAACTGCAGAAGCCGATCTCAGCCGTCAGCAACATGGCAGTAATTCATTTGAACTGCAGGAAGACCGGGTACTGCTCAATGTTTTGAAAGAAGTAGTACTGGAGCCCATGTTCATTTTGTTACTGGCTGCCTGCATTATTTATTTTGCCGTGGGGCAATTCCAGGAAGGCATCATCATGCTCATTTCAATTTTTATTGTGGCCGGCATTTCCCTGTTCCAGGAGTATCGCAGCAGAAACGCCATACTGGCGCTGAAGAAATTATCAGCACCACATGCAAAGGTGATCCGGAATGGCAGTATCACAGAAATAGCAACAGAGGATATTGTAACAGGCGATATTTTGCTGGCCGAAGAAGGTGAAATCATAGCGGCTGACGGACTATTGATTGCATCAAATGATTTTTCCGTGAACGAATCGATCCTTACCGGCGAATCATTTGCCGTAACGAAAACAGCTTCAAACAAAAATACTGTGTACAAAGGCACACTTGTAGTAAGCGGAAGTGCAACCATAAAAGTAGAAGCAGTTGGATTGAAGACCATGTTTGGTAAAATTGGTTTGTCGTTAAAAGATATACGAGTCGAAAAAACACCGCTGCAGCAGCAGATCAAATCATTTGTAAAAAAAATGGTGTGGGCAGGTGCAGTTGCATTTGTACTGGTAGTTGGTTATCATTTTTATCAATCAGGAAATTTTATTGCATCGTTTCTGCAGGGGCTTACGTTAGCCATGAGTATTTTGCCCGAAGAAATTCCGGTTGCCTTCAGCACCTTCCAGGCATTGGGCGCATTTCGTTTATTAAAAAACCAGATCATTGTAAAGCAACCGCAGTTTGTGGAAACACTCGGCTCTGCTACAGTAATCTGTGCCGATAAAACCGGTACACTTACTCAAAACAAAATGAGTATTGCGTACCTGTATGATGCAGCAACCGGCAGTTCCATTGCTGTAAAAGAAAACAACCCTCTTCCGGAACAAGTGTTGGAATATGCAATGTGGAGCAGCGAAACAACGCCGTTCGATCCGATGGAAAAAGCTATTCACCAGTTGTATGCATCCACTGCAGCAACCGATAAGCGAACGCTGTTTCAACAGATACATGAATATCCAATTGGCGGCACACCTCCCATGATGACGCATATTTTTAAAGATGCAAATGGAACAGTGATCATTGCGGCCAAGGGTGCACCGGAAGCGATTCTTCATCAAACCAATTTACCGATCGCTGCATTAAAAAAAATTGAAGAACAGGTACTGCTCCATGCAAAATCGGGTTATCGTGTATTAGGAGTTGGAAAAGGCAGCTGGCACGAACACAAGTGGCCGGTTTCGCAACAGGAATTTGCATTTGAGTTTTTGGGATTGATTGTATTTCATGATCCGCCGAAAGAAAACATCCGGCAAACCATCCGCACCTTTAATGATGCAGGCATCAGAGTAAAAATGATCACCGGTGATTATCCTGAAACAGCAGTCGCTATTGCAGATGAAATACAACTCAATCACAACCGGGAAGTAGTAACCGGTAAAGAAGTTTTGTTACTCAGCACCGAAGAACTGCAGCAACGGGTACAACAGGTCAGCATTTTTGCACGCATGTTTCCCCAAGCAAAATTAAAAGTAATTGATGCGTTAAAAGAAAACGGAGAAGTAGTAGCGATGACAGGCGATGGCGTTAATGATGGTCCGGCATTGAAAGCCGCTCATATTGGAATTGCCATGGGAAAACGTGGCAGTGAAGTAGCAAAGAATGCCGCATCGCTTATACTCACAGATGATGATCTTGTTCACATGACAGATGCAGTGGCACTGGGTAGAAAAATTTACGATAACCTGAAAAAAGCCATTCAGTATATCGTATCCATTCATATCCCCATCATACTGATTGTTACCCTGCCCCTGTTACTTGCCTGGACCTTTACAGATATTTTTTCTCCGGTACATGTAATTTTCCTCGAGTTGATCATGGGGCCCACCTGCTCCATCATTTATGAAAATGAACCAATGGAACCCGGCACCATGAACAGGCCACCACGAAAAATGGGTGCTACCTTTCTTTCACTGAAACAGTTAGCCATCAGTATTATACAGGGGCTTATGATCACAGCCGGCTGCCTCAGTATTGGCTATTATTATATGCAGGCCGGCAGTGCGGAAGAAATGATCCGCACCGTTATTTTTATTACACTGTTATGCAGTAATATTTTCCTTACGCTGGTCAACCGTTCGTTTCGTTATTCTGTGTTTCAAACCATCCGGTATAAAAACAACCTTGTGTTGCTCATTCTTTCATTCACGGTTTTATTTATAGCCGCATTGCTGTATGTACCTTTTCTGCAGGATCTGTTTCGCCTGCAATCATTAACGGCTCCCGTTCTGCTTACCTGTATTGCGGTTGCGTTGGTAAGTACCTGCTGGATTGAAATATGGAAATTGTTGAGGAGAAATTAACTGCAGTACAGTCATCTCTTCCCGGTAATTCGTAATGCCCGCTCAACTTTTTAAATGTATTCATGTTTGCATGCAGTTAATTGTTGATGCATACAACACAACTTCGTAATCTGCTTTTATTTGTCAATAGCATCTTGATTATTCTTTCTCTAAGAAATTTCTCTTTTCTTTTTGCTTGTCCAAAAAGAAACAAAAAAGACCCCGAATTCGATATACAACACGAATTCGGTTAACGCCTTGATTAAGCCCTTTACTACTGTAGTGAAATACATTTGTACGCACACGATCATCAAACGGTGTTACATAGTGATCAATGATTGGAGCTTACACTGCCGCCTAATAAAGCTGTCATCCCGACATAAGGAGGGATCTCTACATCATTAGAGTGTTGTTATTCGATCTGTATAATTGTATTGTAACAATTCGTGTACGCAGAGATGTCTTGACGTAAAGCTGCACAGGCTCTATCGTCGACATGACGGATTCCTTTTACCACCCTACTTCTTAATCTGCTTAATGATCGTATCGATCGTTGCTACATCATTATCAAATCCGCCATGCGATGTGCTTTTGCTGTGCACACCCGGACTGTGAAATGATCTGATGGCTGCGATCTTATACCGGCTTTCTTTTTCAAAAAATTTCTGCATGCCTAAGATGGGTGTTTTCCTGCCGGGCTCAAATGAATTAGAGACTTAGTACAACAGTGATTTGGAATAGATGGAGCAGTTATCTTTCAGTTCAATTTCATCACTTAAATGATACTGGTAATAGTTGCTTACTTTCTTTTGCTGAATGGCTTTTAAAACCGTGGCATCAAACAATTCATTCGTAACAGCAGGTGCCATAAAGTGAATTGTTTTAAACGACCAGCCAAGGCTCACTAATTTCTCTACCAAATGACTGTGCACAATACTGCCTGCCGAGTGACCGATCAAATGAATATTTACATGACTCTTTAACTCACTCTTCGGCGCAGTTGCATGTTTGTACAACAACTGTCCGCCACTGTTTTTCTGGTAACTGATGGCTTTTGCATTCTCCTTCATCTCCTTCCATACTTTGCTGCCAATAGGTGCTGCCAGTCGTTCGAGCCGTTCATCTTTCCAATTGATGATGCGGTCGATGAGCCCACCGGTCATGCGTGGTTCCTGGCCGAGCAAACTATCTTCGATCATATTTTTGACGGTGTTGAAAATATCTGTCTCCCACATGAGCATGATGGGAAAGATCTGTGCATCGTATAATTTTTTACACCACACTGCATAACTTTCGGCTGCCGATTTTTCGCCCACCAAACCACCGTGTGCATAAATGGCTACATCCATCGGTTTGTTTTTTAACCCCCAGCGTTCTCTTGCAATACCGGCGTGTTGTGTTACTAATGCTTCAATATCCATTTCGGTGGTACGGTATTCACCCGAGTTACTTAAGCGGCCATTGTTTTCCATATCAATGATAAACGGATCGAGTTCCCGTTTTTTAAGAATCGGATCGGTTGCAATGGCTACTTTGCTTTTTTTATCGAGACGCAGTGTAGCCGATTCTGCAATGGCTAAATGCAGATCGGTGGTAACACCCATTTGTGCTACCCAGCAATCCATCGCATTCTGTTGCCAGTCTTCATACGTTAATACAGCATAACCACCCGTGCCCCAACTTTTGCCCCATGAATTCTGAATGATAAAACCTGTTTGATTGTAACCAATAATCACAAAGGCATGACCACCATCGCTCTCTTTTACTCTTGTATTGGGAATTTCTTTGTATGCATGATGCTTCGATGTTTTCAATTCATCCCAACCTGCATGACAAACAGCACTTGCATACAAAATACCCAGGTCGTTAATGGCGCAATGCATGTCTTCAATACTTTTTGGTTCTACACGATAGTACGCACCCAACGGATAGTTTACTGAATTAAGCCACCAGTCACCTTCTGTAGCTGTGATATTTGGCTTGGGCATTTGGAGTGATTTCCAGAAACGGTTTTCGCAGGCGCCATGTTTGTGCCAGCCTTTGATGGCACCACGTAAACTGGAACCTTCATCTTTTACATAGCCCGGAAACTCATCGTAACGACGGGCCATGGAATACAACATAAACGGTGATGCCGTAAAATCTTTATTGTGTTCATAATCGATCTTGCGTGCGAGATAATTCACCACCGTTGCCAATGCAAAACCGGTGCAGGCACTGGTTTCTTTTTGATGCAGGATGGGCAACTGTATTTGCTGAATAAATTCTTTGCGTGGCGCTGTTGTAACGGCTGGTTGATACATTCTGTCCCGGATATCAATTTTATCGGGCACCACATTTTGTTTTCTGTTTTTCATATAAAGTGTTTTAGAACAAAGTAGAAATTATCGATGAAGAATGCAATGGGGATTTAGCGAAATGGCTTTGCTGCGCAAAGATTCTTTTGTCACTTTTTGCTTGTCCAAAAAGTAACCAAAAAGGACCCCGAAAACCAATATACAGCTTGGTTTTCGGTTTACGCCTTGATTAGGCATTTGTACTACTGTGGTGAACATCGGCAATACTTATACGATCATCCTCTGTGCTGCATAATGCTTGATAGCTGATGTTCCTGCATTCTGTTCACCAAAGCTGTCATCCCGAAGCATGAGGGATCTGTTCGGCACTATCACATACTAAATTATGTGTAACTGCCCTTGTTATGCATGTTGTGCGAAGTTGAAGCTATCACCAACAAGGGATTTCTATATTTTTTGTACATTCAGCTTGTATAGTCTCTTTCTCACCTGTAATAACTGCATCCGCATGACCAAACCAATTGCTGCACTGCTTTTGAGTGTATTGTGTTTTACCGCAATGGCACAACAACCCTTGCCATCCGATTATTTAAGTAAAGAATTTCACAAGGGCCGACGTGATGCCTTGCGAAAACTGATGCCCGCCAATTCGGTAGCAGTCATTTTTGCTTATCCCGAACGTGTGTTTTCAAGAGATGTGAATTATGCTTATCATCCCAACCCTGATCTGTATTATTTCGCCGGCTATAAAGAACCAAATGCTGTGCTGCTCATTTTTAAGGAAATGCAACAGGGCACAGATGGAGCATACAACGAATTATTTTTTGTACAGAAACGAAATGCGATGATGGAGCGATGGACCGGCAAGCGTTTGGGTATAGAAGGTGTGAAAGAGCAACTGGGTTTTACACATGTGTACAACGATGAACAGTTCGCAGCTTCTCCGCTTGATTTCACCCGGTTCAGTCATGTGTTGTATGATGCGTTTCCCGATGATGCCGGAGCCGGAATGCTTCAAACACTGATCAATGCATTTAAGCAAAAGGCAGGCATCCAAAAAAGTATGAGCAAATACCTGATTGAAGATTATACCATTCTCTTAAAATATTCAACCGTGGCGAATATTGCAGCGAGAGTAAACAGGTTTAAAACCAGAATGGAGCAGTTGCAGGACGATGAATACAAAAAAGATCCGCTGCTGAACGAGCTTATTCAACAACCGGATTCGGCCACGTTTGTAAAAGTGATGGCACAACTGAAGCGTAAGTCGTTTGAGTCGTATGCATATAATGAGCTGGTGGGTTTACTGCGTGAAATAAAAACACCGGAAGAGCTGGAGCTGATGCGTAAGTCGAGTTATTACTCGGCTATTGCACATGTGGAAGTGATGAAGGCCATTCATCCGGCTATGTCGGAAACAGAGCTGATGGGCACCTTTGAATACATTCATAAAAAATACGGCGCCGAAGGCGAAGGTTATCCACCCATTGTAGGTGCAGGAGCCAATGGTTGCATCCTCCACTATATCGAAAACAATGTTACACAGGTGAATAATCAACTGGTGCTGATGGATGTGGCATCGGAGTACCATGGTTATTCATCGGATGTTACACGTACGGTACCGGCCAATGGAAAATTCAGTACCGAACAACGGGCTATTTATCAACTGGTGCTTGATGCGCAGGAAGCTGTATTTACACTTTGTAAAGAAGGAACACCCTACCCGCAATTAAATGCAAAGGCTACCGAAGTTCTTGCCAACGGATTGGTGAAGCTGGGTATTATCAAGAATGTGAAAGAAGTAGGTCAGTATTATATTCATGGTGTTTCGCACCACGTGGGACTTGATGTGCATGATAAATTTTCGAGTACGGTATTAAAAGAAAACATGGTGCTGACCGTGGAGCCGGGTTTGTATATCCCCAAGGGAAGCAACTGCGATCCGAAATGGTGGGATATTGCTGTGCGGATCGAAGATGTGGTGGTGATAGGAAAAACAAGCGGCGAAAATATTTCAGCTGCTGCACCACGCAGCATTGAGGAGGTAGAAAAAATGGCAGCGAAAAAAAGTAAGCTGAATGAATTGGTGTTGCCGGCATTTAAATAATGCTCATGGTAACCCAACAAATGAACTTTAACTACTGCCCCTTGTTTCCCAGCAATGTCTCTCCTTGCAATCAGCAGCCCTTTTTGCACAAATGCCGGTGGAGGACGTTGCGTTTGATTGTGCATTCTATTTCTAAATTAACTTTCCAAAAAGTAATCGTTCGCTCCGTAGTACGCAACGTCCCACTTAGCAAATTGCAATTGATCGGCTTTATTTATTGGGAGACGTTGCTGAGAAAAGAGTTTGCACCACTGCCCTTGTTGTGTGTTTTCACCAACAAGGGATTTTTATTCTGCTGCGATACATGTGCCGTTGGTGACACATTCGACTTCGCTCAGTATACACAACGGCGGCGGCAATTGAATTACTATTTAGCTGGGAAGACCAACAGCAGCAAAACACTTGCGGTATTGGGGGTAAGGTTGCTAATTGCAGCCTTTTACTAAATTTGAGAATGAAAAAGCTTTTATTTTCTTTTACACTATTTGTTTTGATATACATATCATGCACAAATAAAAAGTCAATAATAGGCAAGTGGAATAGGATTGAAAATGGTATGGTTACAACTTTTATTAATGACAGTACCGGATTAATTGAGCGTTCTGATACCAACAATTATGGAAAGCTAGAGAGCTTTAAATACCGTATTCAAAATGACACACTCTTTGAACTCACATCCACCCACTTGTACCAACCACGAAAATGGATAATTACAAAACTTGATAAGGATAGTTTAATAATACATTGGGAGGGAACAACGGCACGTTATTTCCGAGCGCCTTAGTTTGTGAGCTGAATAGCGCAAGAATGAGGCATTTAACAGAGCAAAGCTTTTTTTCTCAGTAATGTCTCTCCTTGCAGACAGCTGTCTTTTTGCACAACGGCCGGTGGAGGACGTTGCGTTTGATTGCGTAATCCTGTTTCGTTAAATCAACTTTCCAAAAAGTAATTGCTTGCTCCGTAGTACGCAACGTCCCCACATAGCAAAGTGCAATTGATCGGCTTTATTTATTGGGAGACGTTGCTGGGAAAAAAAGGGATTTTTATTCTGCAGTAGTGCATGGTTGCTGATACATTCGACTTCGCTCAGTACACGCAACGGCGGCGGGCAATAGAATTACTAATTTTCAGGGACACCAACAACGGCAAAAGACCAACTACTTAAAAAATAGAATTACAAGTTGAGAATAGCAACATTGTTGACTGGCGCAAGAATGAGGCGATGGACAGAGCAAAGCCTCTTGTGCCTTACTGCACAACTGATCAATAAGTTTATACACTCTACTATTCAGGCACAAGAAGCCAATACACAAAGCTGCGCCTCATTCTTGCGCCAGCATTACTATACTTGGACTAGATGGGGGAATTTAATCGTAAATAGAAGGGCGACGTTTGAAGGATTGGTTTAATTCATAGCGAGGCTTATCTTCAACACGCTTTATTAGTTTCCGTTTTTCCATTTGATTTACAAAATACCGGACCTGCCTTTTAAAATCTTCATATCCAGTCAAGATATCAGCTTTACCAGCTTTAATCCAAAGAGTATTACCTATAACATTTGCACTAGGATAAGGATCTTTAGCATATTTATTAAACTCATAAATACAAGCAAGTATTTCCCTAGCTTCCTTTTTTAATACATCAAAGTCTGCACCAAATAAAGTTCGTAATTCATCGATGAAATCATTCTTGAATAACTCTCTATCAATAACATAAACTGGATAAAGTTCATTACTCACCTCATGCCTATATATTAACCCGCTCTTTTCTAAAGAATTTATTGCTTCGAGATGGTTATTATCTTTAGTTAAGAGTATAGTATATCTGTCGTTTCTATTCTCAAGTTCAGACTTATAAAAGTATGACAAGACCACTTTTTGTTCTATTGTCAATTCTTCCCCTTTTAATTTACGTTCAATATATCCATTGTATGCATTAAAAAGTGACTCCATCTTTTCATCCAGCAACTTCCCTTTTTTTATAAATAAAGAAAGATCATCTTTTGAATGAAACTTATAATATGGTAAATCAATTTTATTATGAAGCGCCTCATTAACCAAATTACTCATACCTCTTGACTTGCCTTCCCATTTATCAAAAACTTTTAGAACATCGGCAAGCTTAGGGTTACGTGGTTTTGAGTCAGGGATAATTCTTCGAATTGGAATTACACTACCTAATTGTTCTATCAACAACATCTTTTTGAATGAACCAGGATTCCTTATCTCAATATGCTCATTTGGCTTGATATTAATATTTACATATTTATCAATACTGTAATCTCTATGAGCCAAAGCATTATTGATAGTTTCTCGCAACAATTGTTCTGGATATTCAGGCTTACTAGTTCCGCCCCTTTCAACTGAAACTCCTACTTGAATATTCTTTAGAATATAACCTAAGCTTTTCTCCATCAATGGGATAACATTATCAACCAATGATTTTTTATCTTGTGCTACATCAAAAGGAGTATCAACAAATCCATCCACCTGTGAGCGCCACCCCAAAAAGTCTTTTACATGTTTACCACACACCAACATACCTAACGTGGTTATGTCGCCTCCGATAATAAATTTTTTCCGTGTTAAAAAATTTCTAGCATCTTCTATAGTAGCTTTTATTGTTTCGATTTTTGTTTCACGATTTAAGAGGTGAATGTAACTATTCAATTTATCCAGATCAATATCTTCCAACGTAGCATCAGATACAATTTGTAATTCCCTGGCATTTCTAATCTCTTCTTTAAATTCTTCATGAGCTTCTATTTGAGAATTCGTTACTTTATGATCTCCTGTTAATTCTCTTCTATAAGCAACTTTATCAAAGAAGGCAAATTTTAACTCATCAGGAAGTTTATCAATATAAATCACACAAACTCTTGAATCTAAAAAATCTTTAATCTCATAACTCAAAATATAATCACTGAGGTCAACTGCATTGAAATTTTTATCCGTAAATACTTTTCCAATTTCTTTCAAAGCACTCTCAAACTCCTCGTTATATCCTTTTAATTCATAATTCTTATTCGTTACATTATTGTTGTCCTTAACTCCAACAATTAATATCCCTCCATTGGTATTCATGAAAGCACAAACACTTTGGAGCAGAGATTTAGCTTCTTTGAGACTCGGCGGAGTTGGCTTTAGCTCAACTCTTTCGGTCTCAACAGGAACATACGTATTATTCGAAATGCATTCCTCAATCTGGTTTAATATCTTATCAACTTCTTTCATTAAATCAAAATTATCGTAAACAGACGTAATAAACATCCATTTATCCTTTCATGAAAGATAGCAACTTACGAGTTTGTTTAAAAACGACCAATTATAGAATTCCAACCGTTTTTGCCTCGGTTCGTGTCTTCACGAACTGAAAAAAAATGAAAATTGATTCATGGATACATGAACCAAGATAGAGGCTTTGCTGCATAGAATTCCCACCGCACAAGAGTGCGACGCAACGACAGCTCAATAGCAGCACTTGCTTCTGCTACAAACCCACCCCTAACCCCTCCTTGGAGGGGAATTATTTCAGTCTGTCTTTAAAATCAAGATCGTTTTCTTTCAACGTTTCCTTTGCAATATCATATCCCGCATCCGCATGTCGTATCACGCCCATTCCCGGATCGTTGCGGAGTACACGTTTCAACCGTTGTTCGGCATCGTCGGTACCATCGGCAACGATCACCATACCGGCGTGGATGCTGTAACCCATACCCACACCACCACCATGATGCAGGCTTACCCAACTGGCGCCACCTGCGGTGTTTACGAGTGCGTTGAGGATGGGCCAATCGGCAACCGCATCGCTGCCATCGAGCATGCTTTCGGTTTCACGGTTGGGGCTGGCCACCGAGCCGGTATCTAAATGATCTCGACCAATGACAATGGGCGCTTTTACCTTGCCGCTGCGAACGAGTTCGTTAAAGGCAAGTCCTGCTTTTTCCCGCTCGCCTTGCCCCAGCCAGCAGATGCGTGCAGGTAATCCCTGGAAAGCAATTTTTTCTTTGGCCATTTTCATCCAGCGGATCATGCCTTTGTTTTCGGGAAACATGTTCATGATGAGTTCGTCGGTTACGGCAATATCTTCAGGATCGCCACTGAGCGCCGCCCAACGGAAGGGACCTTTGCCGAGGCAGAAGAGGGGTCTTATATATGCAGGGACAAATCCAGGAAAAGAAAAACATCTTCCAGTTGGAAAGTGGGTAGCCGATAGCCGATAGTTGGTAGTCGGTAGTGATGCATCCTTAGAAGGTTCTTTACTATCTACTATCGGCTTAGGACTATCGGCTTTAATTTGTTTGCTCTCAAACTCTTCAGCACGTGCCCTGATGTTATTTCCATAATCGAACGTAATGGCTCCCTGGTCCATGAGTTGCAGCATCAGTTGCACGTGGAGGTACATGCTTTCGTAACTGAGTTGCAGGTAACGTTCGGGATTGGTTGTACGCAGTTCGTTTGCTTCGGCATTGCTGAGTGTGTGCGGTATGTAACCAATAAGCGGATCGTGTGCACTGGTTTGATCGGTGAGTGTATCGGGAATAATGTTGCGTTCGATGAGGCGTTGTAACAAGTGCACCGCATTGCAACAAACGCCGATGCTTCGAGGCAAGCCTTGAGCTTTGAGCTGTGAGCTACGAGTAATAGCAGCATCAATGTCGGTATATTTTTCGTCGAGGTATTTTGTTTCGATGCGTTTATCGATGCGCCACTCTTCTACTTCTGCAATTAACGCCACACCTTCGTTCATGGTGATGGCCAACGGTTGTGCGCCACCCATACCGCCGAGTCCGGCAGTAACATTGAGTGTTCCTTTGAGTGTGCCGCCGAAATGTTTGTTGGCGATGGCAGCGTAGGTTTCGTACGTGCCTTGCACAATGCCTTGTGAGCCGATGTAGATCCAGGAGCCGGCGGTCATTTGTCCGTACATCATGAGTCCTTTTTTCTCCAGCTCATCGAAGTGTTTCCAATTGGCCCAGTTGGGTACTAACTGACTATTGCTGATGAGAACACGTGGTGCATCTTTGTGTGTTTTTAAGATACCGACAGGTTTACCGCTCTGGATGAGGAGTGATTCATCGTTCTCCAATACTTTCAACGCTGCAATGATGTTGTCGAGTGCTTCGAAATTGCGTGCTGCTTTTCCTCGACCACCGTATACAATAAGATCGTCGGGGCGTTCGGCTACGTCGGGATTGAGATTGTTGAGGAGCATGCGCAGGGCTGCTTCTTGGATCCAGCCTTTGCAGGTGCGTTCACTGCCCGTGGGGGTTTTGTATTTTGTTGCGTCGTAGTGTTGAGTTGTTGACATATGGCAATATTTTGGCCTCACCCTCTTATCCCTCTCCTTGATGAGAGGGACGGTGCTGCTTATTTAAATTAAACAATTCGTTCTTCCACTTCGGCATTGAATATTTTATCATCACATTTCGGAGAGCCTGATTACAATTTTACTTTTCGAAAAGCAAGGGCTGTGTGCAGCAGTTCTCTTCCTTTGGGGAGTTAGAGGGTCTGCTTCATTGGCCTCACCCTCCTTCTCCCTCTCCGGTAGAAAGGGAGCGGTGCTGCATCACACAATTAATCTTCAGTTCTTCCATATCAACTTTTAACCTCGACTCTTCAAATCCCCAAACACTTTGCTTTTGCTTATACCCTTTTAAAAAGCAAGGGCTGTGCATTGGTGGCCTTTCCCTTTGGGGAAGGTCGGCATGGGGCTTTGGGCTGTGCGAATGCCAGTTCTCCCCCTTTGGGGGAGTTAGAGGGGGCTGCTGATAAAGTTTACTGCATTGATCATATCCTCATGCAATACACGATCCTTATCTACAAAGCTTACTTGCTTGCGGAATGCACTCATCACCTCTTCCACTTTCGCTGAACTCTTCAATGGACGACGAAAATCCAATGCCTGTGCAGCGCTGAGTAATTCGATGGCCAATACTTTCTCTACATTCTTCATGACACGATAGGCCTTGGTTGCAGCATTGGCGCCCATGCTTACATGATCTTCCTGGTTGTTGCTGCTTGAAATACTATCAACACTCGCCGGTGTGCAGAGTTGTTTGTTTTCACTTACAATGCCTGCAGCTGTGTACTGCGGAATCATGAAGCCGCTGTTGAGTCCGGCTTCTTTTACCAAGAACATCGGCAGGTTGCGTTGTCCGCTGATGAGTTGATAGGTACGGCGTTCGCTGATGTTGGCGAGTTCACTCATCGCTATCGAAAAATAATCCAACGCTAACGCCAACGGCTGACCGTGAAAATTTCCACCACTTACAATGAGATCATCTTCCGGAAATACATTCGGGTTATCTGTTACAGAATTGATCTCTGTTAAGAATACATTCTTTACATGTGCGATGGCATCTTTTGTTGCGCCATGTACTTGTGGTATACAACGGAAACTGTACGGATCCTGCACCTGTTGCTTGGTTTGTTTGCCGATCTCACTTCCTCTGAGAATAGTTCGTAATTGTTGTGCGGTATGTAGTTGCCCGCTGTGCGGACGGATGCTGTGAATTTTTTCGTGCAGCGGTTGATCGATACAATCAAATGCATCAAAGGAAATGGCTGCAATAAGATCAGCCCATTGCATCAACCGTTCGGCCTGCACCAAACAATACATGCCATACGCACTCATGAATTGTGTACCGTTGATGAGTGCTAATCCTTCTTTGCTTTTTAAATGAATGGGATTCCAGTTGAGTTGTTGCAACACTTCTTGTGCCTTGCACCTTGTGCCTTGATAATTGACTTCGCCAATACCAATCAACGGCAAACTCAAATGACTGAGCGGAGCCAGATCGCCACTTGCACCTAACGATCCCTGCTGATAGATGACCGGCAGCACATTGTTGTTGTGCATGTCCATTAACCGCTTTACCGTATCTACCTGCACAGCACTGTACCCATAGCTGAGCGATTTTATTTTTAAGGCGAGCATGAGCTTTACAATGTCTGCAGGTACTTCTTCACCCATGCCACATGCATGACTCATCAACAGATTATTCTGCAGTTGCTCCAACTGATCATCGGGTATTACGACGTTCTGTAAAAAACCAAAACCGGTGTTGATGCCATAGAACGGTGTATCGCTTTCTGCAATTTTCTGATCGAGGTAGTTCCGGCATGTTTCAATCTTGTGGTGTGCACGAAAGGTGATGGAAACAAACTGGTTGAACTGCAGGTAATTCTTCACTTCATCGAAGGTGAGTGGCTGCTCGTCGAGGGGGAGATAGTTGTATTCGGTCATAGTTGATGCAATCGGGACGAATGTAGGAAATAAAGAAGAAAAAGCCCCCATCCGACTTCCCCCGATAGGGGAAGCCATCATTGCACAGCCCTCTCCTTTCAACGCCCCTGCTTCGAATGAATCGGATTGATTTTTGCTGAATCCAGTACATTTGATAATATGGAAGAACAAAAGATCAATTCTGTAAAACTGTACCGCTCTTTCTCCTTTGGGGAAAGAGTCGGAGATAGGGGCTTTACATTTGAACATATGAAACAGTCCCTTCTTTTCTTTTTCCTGGTAATCGCAGGTGGTGTATCTGCACAAACCATTCAACTCCTCGACAGTGCAAAAACACCTTCCATTCGTGGATTGAGTGTGGTGAATGATAATATTGTTTGGGTGAGTGGCGCCAATGGTATGATCGGTCGATCGATTGATGGTGGTGCCACGTTTACGTGGAATAAAGTAGATGGTTTTACCAAAACAGATTTCCGGGATATTGAAGCCTTTGATGCCAACACAGCGATCATCATGGGGATTGATACACCGGCTGTGATCTTAAAAACCATTGATGGCGGCAAATCGTGGAAGATTGTTTTCAAAGATAAACGTCCGGGTATGTTTTTGGATGCGATGGAATTTTTTAATGAGAAAAGCGGTGTGGTGATTGGTGATCCGATCAATGGAAAAATTTTTCTTGCTGTAACGGTTGATGGCGGCGATACGTGGAGGGCCATGCCTGAGAGTCTTTCCCCTGCTGCTGAAAAAGGGGAAGCAATGTTTGCCAGCAGTGGTACCAATGTGCGGACGGTTGGTAAACAGGAATTATTGTTCATCACCGGTGGTACACGATCAAGATTGTTTTTACGGAATGACAAAATTGATTTACCCATCATACAGGGAAAAGAAACTACGGGTGCGAATTCGTTAGCCGTGTGGGATAAAAAAACATTTGCGATTGTGGGTGGTGATTTTACTAACGCTACATCAACAGAAAAAAATTGTGTGCTGTCGAAAGATGGAGGGAAAACGTTTTTTGCACCTGCTACTCCACCGTTTGGTTACAGAAGCTGCGTTGAATATTTATCGAAATCTAAATTGATTACCTGTGGTATTAGTGGCGTGGATGTGAGCGAAGATGGTGGTACCAACTGGCGGAATATTTCCGCACAAGGTTTTCATGTGGTGCGGAAAGCAAAGAAAGGGAAAGCGGTTTTCTTAGCTGGTGGTAAGGGACGGGTGGCGAAGTTGGTGTGGTGATGAAGATAGCTGTCATCCCGACGAAGGAGGGATCTGTTGGGCTGTAGTACTATAGTTGAGCAGATTCCTCCTGCGTCGGAATGACAAAAGACCTCGGCAGATCCCTCGTACCTCGGGATGACAAAAAAAATCATCTTTTGTATTATTTTCAACTGGAGAAAACGCAACTTCATGAAACCTATCGGAACACACAACTATTTTGTGTACATCACTACCAATCAAAACAAGACTGTTCTGTACGTTGGTGTAACCAATGACCTTTACACAAGACTTCTTCAACACAAAGAAAACGCAGCGCCCTTTACTCATTCCAGCTTCGCAGGAAAATACAATGCTCATTTCCTTATTTACTTTGAACGATTCGGACAGGTTGAACATGCGATTGAACGGGAAAAAGAAATCAAGGGTTGGCGAAGAAGTAAAAAAGAAGAGCTGATCAATGCGTTTAATCCTGAATGGAGATTTTTGAATGATGAGATAGAATAAACCCAAATAGCACTGTCATCCCGAGGCACGAGGGATCTGTTGGGCACTTGTACAATGGCTGATCAGATTCCTCGTACCTCGGAATGACAAAATACTTCAGCAGATCCCTCCTATCGTCGGGATGACAAGAACCTCCCCAAAAAAATCTGACAACAATCACCGCTTCTTTTGATGACAGGCATAGGGTTTTGCGAAAGACACTTCTACCTTTCGTTCAAAATAAAAGCCATGCATATCCAGTTACACGATCATATTACTTTGAAGGAAATCAAAACTGTTTTTTCTGATTTCTATCCTTATTTAAAGCTTGAATTTTATTCAAAGCCTCATCTCATTTATGAAGCATCGAGCGAATGGGATGTATTACCCGACGACAAACGATTAAAAGACATCAAAGACATTCACATTGATGGCGTCATCGATATTCAGCCTACTGAAAAAGTAACTGACCTGGAGTTTGAATTTCAACGCAGGTTTGGTTTACCGGTGCAGGTGTTGCGGATGGAACAGGGAGTGTGGACACAAACCACCGGCATGGATATGTTTACATTGAAAGACGTAAACCAGTTCAGCAAAAATGATTCGGATGAAGACCTGGTTGATGAATACGAGGAAGGATTTGATGAACTGAAAACCTGATGATCGCTGTTTATTTTTTAAACATGAAATAAACTGCCCCCAGCAGAAAAAGAAAACTCACCACATATTTCCAGTGAAAGGGTTCTTTCAGGTAAACAACTGCAAATACGCCAAACACTACCAGTGTAATTACTTCCTGAATCATTTTTAATTCAAATGCATTGACACCGCTTTGGTAGCCGATGCGGTTGGCAGGTACCATCAAACAGTATTCAAAAAAAGCAATGCCCCAACTGATAAGAACTACTTTCCACAGCGGTACGTTTTGATGGCGAAGATGTCCGTACCAGGCAATGGTCATAAAAATATTCGAGAAGAGCAACAGCAGGATTGCACGGATCATCGTCGGTTAATTTTCAGAACGTTTACCCGCCAGTAAATACAACGCAGCCATACGTACTGCAACGCCATTTTCTACCTGTTGCAGAATAATGGATTGTTTGCTGTCGGCCACATCACTGTCTAATTCCACACCACGATTGATGGGCCCCGGATGCATGATCACAATTTCTTTATTGAGTGAATCGAGCAGCTTGCGGCTGATACCATAAGCCAGGTTGTATTCCCGCAGCGAAGAGAACAGGGGTTGGTTCTGGCGTTCGAGTTGTATCCGCAACACATTGGCTACATCGCACCATTTCAAGGTTTCTTCAATGTTGTACGATACGTTTACGCCAAATGCCTGCTGCAGGTATTTGGGAATGAGTGTGGGCGGACCTGCAACGGTTACCTCTGCTCCCATCTTCTTCAACAGATAAATATTGCTGAGTGCAACACGGCTATGCATGATATCGCCGAGGATCGCAATCTTTTTTCCTTCCAGTGTGCCTAATTTTTCCCTTATGGAGAATGCATCAAGCAATGCCTGTGTGGGATGTTCATTAATACCATCGCCTGCATTTACAATGGCCGCCGGAATATGTTTGGCGAGGAAATGCGGTGCACCGCTGGCGCTGTGGCGCATCACCACGAGGTCCACTTTCATGCTCAGGATATTGTTCACCGTATCGAGCAGGGTTTCGCCTTTGGCAGCTGATGATCCGGATGCGGTAAAGTTGATGGTATCGGCACTCAGTCTTTTTTCTGCCAACTCAAATGAGATGCGTGTACGGGTAGAGTTCTCATAAAACAGGTTTACAATCGTTACATCACGCAGCGATGGCACTTTCTTGATGGGACGTTGTAAAACTTCTTTGAATTGAGCGGCCGTATCGAGGATGAGCTGAATATCCTGTGCCGTTAGATCTTTAATGCCGAGCAGATGTCGAGTGGATAGTTGCATTAAAAAGCAAAGCTAAGGGAAAAGAGGAAAAGGAACAAGGGACAAGGTGAAAGGCGCAAGAAAGAAACAAGGTGCAAGGTACAAGAGACAAGTTTCAAGAATCAAGGGACAAGGTATAAGCGTCAACCTCCGAGCTTATTGATAATAGCGGATAGAATTTTGCGGATTTGCTCTGCTTCGTCAACCAGCCATATCCGTTCTTTTTCCAAGTCCGTATTCCCATACAAAAGCATAAGATTGAACCATTGAATCGATTCTTTTGCTTCCCTTCGTGATGTTTTGAGTTTCATCTTTTCATCTGCCTTTCCCAAATCATCAGATGCTTCGATGTAATTGGCAGATACGGATCCACTGGATCGGATGAGTTGTTTGATATATTCGGTGTTGATAATATCCCACTTAACAGAGAGACAGAAATCACGGCTTCTTTCTGCAAACTTATAAAAGCGTACTTCTAATTCGAGTGACATAGGTTTCTTTTTTATAGTGTTTCAATTTGTTTTACAGGCCGAACCTTCCTTGTGCCTTGCTCCCTGTGCCTTGTGCCTTACAATAGCACGACCTCCGGTTTTTCCCAGTCCACAGTCACCTTTTGGCTGAGAATAGAATCAATAGCTTTCCCTGTATAGTCGGGCTGGATGGGAAGCTGGCGGTTGAAGCGGCGATCGACGAGTACCAGCAATTCTACTTTTGCAGGGCGGCCAAAATCAACCAATGCATCCATGGCTGCACGGATGGTGCGGCCGGTGTAGAGCACATCATCAATGAGGATCACATTTTTATTTTCAATATCGAAGTCGATGGTGGTTTGATTGGCAATATGCAATTCTTTGTGTGCATCATCACGGTAAAACGTAATATCTAGCTTGCCGTAGGGCAGTTGAATGGAGGGATATTGTTCACGGATCGCTGCCACAATACGATCGGCCAGGAAAATTCCTCTTGGCTGCAAACCCACGATCACCGAATTGGTGAACGGATAATGGTTTTCGATCAACTGATGACTTAAGCGTTGTATGGTAAGTTGTAACTGTTCGTTTGATAAGATGGTCTTCACTGCTCTAAATTTTGATAAAAATAAACACTTCGTCGTAAAATGTTTCAAATGGTTTTACTGCAAGCTGAAATGAGCGGTGACTTCATCATCTTCAATAAAAAAATAAGCTGCATGCACAAGTGCACACAGCTTATCGTTCTTCATGGGTCGACTTAATATTTATGCCCGAAGACATAAAATAAACCCACCTGGAACCCTCTGTTATACAGATCGGTTCCTCCACCATCGTTAATGCGTGTAATACCATGATTGTATCTTCCATCAATTCCAAGTCCTGATTCGCCTACATAACTGGCACCGATCGTCCAACCAAGCTCTGCTGTTTTAAATCCGTTTTTCACATCTGTTTTTGTATCACCCTGTTTTGTATTTGCAGTTGCCATAATTCCCAACTGCGGTCCGGTTTGAATACGAAATCCCTTGTCAAACATATACTGCAATTGTACAGGCACATTTACATAACCCAGGTTTACTTTTGCATTGTTTAATTGGGCTCCTTGTCCGGAATACATGATCTCCGGTTGTAATGCCCACGATTTATTCAAGTGAATATGTGCTAATCCACCGGCATGAAATCCGGCTTTTGTTTTGTAATTAACATCAGGCGAACTGGCAAGATTTGTAATGTTTACCCCGCCTTTTAAACCAAAATGAACGTCGTGCTTATGTTGCGCATGTGCAACTCCTGCCAATAACAATGCTCCTGCAATAAATAATGCTTTCATCTGAATAGTTTTTTGTGTGATCGATGTATGAAATACAACTGAATCAATTTCGTTGGCTTGTACACCAAATATCCATTGCTCAGCAACGTATTCCATTGTAACTGATTTCAGCTTACGTATCCCGTGCACGGAGATGCTTAGGGTTTCTAAAAAACCGTGCCAAAACAAATCTGAAAAAGAAAAAAAAGAGCGTGTACCTGTTCTAACAAACTGATAGTAAGTAACAAAACAGGTGCATAAAAAAGCCACCATTGCTGGTGGCTGTGTTTCTTATACTGTATAGATGATTTATTCTTCACCCAAAAACGGATACCGGTAATCTGTTGGCGGGTTAAATGTTTCTTTGATTGTTCTTGCACTTAACCAACGGTATAAATTCAAAATACTTCCAGCTTTATCGTTGGTACCGCTTGCACGTGCACCACCAAATGGTTGCTGACCAACTACAGCTCCTGTTGGTTTATCGTTGATATAAAAATTACCTGCACAGTTGCGGAGTTTTGCGGTTGCCAGTTCTACTGCATCCCGGTCTTGCGCAATCACAGCACCTGTTAATGCATACGGTGATGTTGTATCAACCAGTTCCAATGCACGTTCAAAACTGTTGGCAGGATAAATGTAAACGGTCAACACCGGTCCAAAGATCTCTTCGCACATCGTAACGTATTTCGGATTCTTTGCTTCAATGATCGTTGGCTGTACAAAGTATCCCTCTTTCTTATCGCATTTACCTCCTACCCAAATTTCTGCTTTCTCATCTTTCTTTGCGTTATCGATGTAACGTTTGATGTTATCAAAACTTTTTTCATCGATCACAGCATTGATAAAGTTGGAGAAATTTTCCACCGTTCCCATTTTGAAACTCTTTACACCGGCAATCAATTTCTTCTTTACTTCTTCTGCTATGTTGCTCGGAATATATGCTCTGGATGCGGCCGAACATTTTTGTCCCTGGTATTCAAATGCACCACGTAACAACGCTGTTACCACTACATCCGGATCTGCACTTTTGTGTGCCAGTACAAAATCTTTACCACCTGTTTCACCCACAATGCGTGGATAGCTGCGATACATGCCCATGTTCTTTCCAATGGTTTCCCACATGTTGTTGAATACACCTGTTGAACCGGTGAAATGCACACCCGCAAAATCTTTATGATTGAAGCATACCTGGCCAACGGTTGGTCCGCTTACATAAATCAAATTGATAACACCATCGGGTAAGCCCGCTTCTTTCAACACACGCATGATCATTTGTGCACTGTACACTTCAGTGTTCGCAGGTTTCCACACCACCACATTTCCGCACATCGCTGCACTTGTTGGAAGGTTCCCTGCAATGGCTGTAAAGTTGAATGGCGTTACCGCCAATACAAATCCTTCGAGCGGACGGTATTCCATACGGTTATGCATACCTGCACCACTAATGGGTTGCTGACGATAGATATCACTTAAGAAATGAACATTGAACCGGAGGAAGTCGATGATCTCACAGGCGCTGTCGATCTCTGCCTGGTACACATTCTTACTTTGGCCCAGCATGGTTGTACCATTCATGTACGGACGATACTTGGTAGCAATAAGATCAGCAGCACGGAGAAAAATATTTGCACGGCTTTCCCAACTCATGTTGGCCCAGCTTTCTTTTGCTGCTAACGCAGCATCAATGGCCATTTGCACATGCTTCTCTTCGCCTTCGTGAAAATAACCGAGTACATGCTTGTGTTCATGCGGGGGACGCATGGCATGTTTTTTATTGGTACGTACTTCTTTGTTACCGATGTACATGGGTACATCGATCTCCGTACTTTTTAATTCAGCTAATACTTCTTTTAAGCGTTTCTTTTCTGCGGAACCGGGAGCATAGTTTAATACTGGCTCATTTACCGGCAGCGGATAGTTGAAATAACCTAAGTTCATAATAGATAATTTGAAAATTTATGAATTTGAAAATTTGAAAATTGCAGAAGCAGATCAGATTACATTTTCAAATTGCTTCATTGTCAAATTTTCAAATTTCTTATTTTGCTTCAGCTTCTTTTTCGCTCATCAGGTAGGCTTTGATGAAACCATCCAATTCACCATCCATTACAGGACCGACGTTGCCCACTTCATAATCGGTACGATGATCTTTGATCATTTTGTACGGATGAAATACGTAACTGCGGATCTGGCTGCCCCACTCGATCTTCTTTTTCTTGGCGTTGGTTGCATCTTTCAGCTCGTTGCGTTTCTGCAGTTCCATTTCATACAAACGGCTTTTCAGCATTTGCATTGCTAACTCACGGTTACCAAGCTGACTTCTGTCTTGCTGACAAACGACTACGATACCTGTAGGAATATGCGTTAACTGTACTTTCGTTTCTACTTTGTTTACGTTCTGTCCACCCGCACCACCGCTTCGTGATGTTTCCATTTTCACGTCTGCCGGGTTGATCTCAATGGTAATGGTATCATCCACTAACGGATACACATACACGCTTACAAAGGAAGTATGCCTTCTTGCATTACTATCAAAAGGTGAAATACGCACCAACCGATGCACACCACTTTCTGCTTTCAGAAAACCGTATGCAAACGGACCATCAAACTGGTAGGTACAGGTTTTAATACCGGCACCATCGCCTTCCTGCCAATCCATTTCCGTTACTTTCCAGCCTTGCTTTTCGCCATACATGCGGTACATACGTGCCAGCATTTCGGCCCAGTCCTGGCTTTCGGTTCCACCGGCACCGGAGTTGATCTGTAAAACTGCAGGCAATTCGTCTTCGGGCTGATTCAGTGTGCTTTTAAACTCAGCATCTTCAATGGCGTTGATGGCTTTATCGTATGCTTCTTTTGTTTCTTCTTCCGTAGCGTCGCCGCCTTTCCAGAATTCGAAGAGTACAGCAAAGTCTTCTACGGCTGTATTGGTATCCTCGTAGAGTTTTACCCAATACTCATTGTTCCTGATCTCCTTTAGAATTTCAGTAGCCCGCTTATTATCGTCCCAGAAACCGGGACTTAGAGAGAGTTGTTTGTCTTCTGCGATTTTATATAGTCGGTTCTCGACGTCAAAGAAACCTCCTCAGGACAAGAATGCGTTCCCTTATATCGTTTAATTTTTCGATTGTCATAATGGGTGCAAATGTAAGGGAAATAGTCCGAAAGCTTTTAGTCGGAAAGTCCGAAAGAAAGGAGCTGAAGATTTATCAATCTGATTATTTTCTGTCTTTCCGGCTTCCTGACTTTCGGTCTTATTCACATTCCGACTTTCTTCACACATTTTCGTAATTTGCCAGCCTTGATCACACAGGATACCATACAACAAATTCTCAGCCGCATCGATATTATTGAGATCGTGGGCGGATTTGTGAAACTGAAAAAAAGAGGCAGTAGTTATCTCGGTCTTTGCCCGTTTCATAATGAGAAAACGCCGTCGTTTACCGTTTCGCCTACCAAAGAAATTTATAAGTGTTTCGGTTGCGGTCGCAGCGGCAATGCGGTGAGCTTTCTCATGGAGCATGAGAAATACAGTTATGTAGATGCACTTCGCTTTTTAGCGGCCAAGTATAATGTTACGGTTGAAGAAACCTATTCTTCGCCTGAAGTGGTACAGCAACGGCAAACCGCCGACAGTCTGCACATCATCAATTCGTTTGCACAACAGTTTTTCAGTAAGCAATTATTTGAAACCGAAGAAGGAACAAGTGTTGCATTAACGTATTTGAAAGAACGAGGTTTTCGTGAAGATGTGATCAAAAAATTTCAGATCGGTTACTCTCCACGGCAACGGGATGCATTTACCAGCGAAGCTATCAAACAGCAATACAACCCTGAGCTACTCACTAAAACAGGACTGGTAGCTGAGCGTAACGGTGAGTTAATGGATAACTACCGTGAACGGATCATTTTTCCTGTACACAACAGTACGGGAAAAGTAATTGGCTTTGGTGCACGTATCATTGGCAAAAAAGAAAATGCACCCAAATACATCAATACACCGGAGAATGAAATTTATGTAAAGAGTAAAATTCTATACGGTACTTATTTTGCACGGCAGGCCATTGATAAAAACGATGAATGCTTGTTGGTGGAAGGTTATACCGATGTGGTATCGTTACACCAGGCAGGTATTGAAAACGTAGTAGCAAGTGGTGGTACATCGCTTACGCCCGATCAATTACGCTTGATCAAAAAATACAGCAACAACCTCACCATTTTGTATGATGGTGATGCGGCCGGTGTAAAAGCAGCCATGCGTGGATTGGATCTTGCATTGGAAGAAGGATTGAATGTAAATCTTGTATTGATTCCTGATAAAGAAGATCCGGACAGTTATGTAAATAAAGTAGGTGCGTCCGGTTTTATTGAGTTCATCAAACAAAATAAAAAAGACGTTATTCTTTTTCAGCTGGAAGTAATGCTGAAAGATGCGGGGAATGATACAACGAAGAAAGCGGCAGCGGTGAATACGATCGCAGAAAGTATCAGCCGCATTAACAAGGTAGAAGACTTTACCCGTCAGCAGGATTATATTCATAAGAGCGCAGAGCTGTTACGTATTGATGAAACAGGCTTGCATGCATTGGTGAATAAGTTTATTCGTGAACGTGTTACCAAGTTTGAACAGAAGGAGCAACAAGCGGCTGATATGCCACCGGATATGCCTGTGTATGAAGATGGCATTAGTGATACAGCCGAGTTGTTTACAACCGATGAGCAACATGAACGGGCACTCGTTCGCTGCCTGCTCGATTTTGGTTTATTGCCGTGGGATGAAACGCAAACCGTAGCTCAATACATCATGGCAGAAGCAGAAGAATGGGAAATGATCGATCATCCTGATCTGCTGCAGATCACGGATCAATACAAACAGTGGCTCAACGAAGGGTTAGAGCCCAACATGAAAAACTTTTTGTTTCATGAAAATCAAACCATCAGTAAAAATGTGGTTGCCCTTGCCGACTTCAGCGAAGAGTTAAGTCCCAACTGGATCCGCATCTACGAAAAACCATTTGCTACACGAGAAGAAATGTATATCCAGGAAGTGTTGTCGGTTGTTACTTACCTCAAACTACGAAAAATCAAAAAGATGGTGGACGAAAACCAGCGTGATATGGAACGCCCACATACGTCGGAAGAATTGGTAACGCTTATTAAAACACATCAGCACTTAAAACAACTGGAAATGGCGCTTACCAAGGAAATGGGGACCGTTATTTTTCGATGATCAATCCCAATCTTTCTTTCGCAACAGCCAGCTTAAGAAAAAGGAACTGAGAAATCCTACAGCAGCACCCATCAACACATCTTCAGTAAAATGCTGTCCTAAATAAATACGGGAATAGCCAACGGTTACAGCAATGGCAAAGTATAAAAATTGTACAAACTTGTTTCGTGATGCAAAGGCCAGTAAGCTGAATGTTGCAAAAGCCGTGGTTGTATGTCCGCTGGGAAAACTGTTTTTCCCTTTCAGTAATACATCATCTACCCGATGAATGACATCCGGATTTTGAAAATACAATCCCGGGCGTGGACGTTCTTCGATCCGTTTGATGGATTGTGCCAATAAGCCACTCAGTAAAAATGAAAGTAACATTAACACGCCGAGCTTTCGCATGCGTAGCAGCAGCAACAATAAACCCAACCCGATCATAAAAATGCCATCACCGATATAGGTGAAATATTTCAGGATCACATCAGCCGTATATGTATGTTGCCGGTTGAGAAAAAAGAATACCTGTTCTTTATTCCAGTAAAACAGGGAAGCCGTACCCAGCAACAAAAAAAGAATCGTTGCATAGGTAAACAGATTACGAGTGGGATGGTTGTACTTCCAGTTCATGTCCGTTACAAAACTACGTTGCTTTCAACAACAGGTCGCTGTAAGAATGCGTTAAAAGATCATCGGTTTGTATGTTAAATTGCTGCAGGTAATAGGCACATTGCTGTTGAATGGTTCCTAAACCAAGTGTGCCGTCTTCATCAATGGCTTCAATTTCCACAAAACTTCCCAGCCCTTCCACTTCATCTATGTGAAACTTTACGTTTTCGATGAAATAAATTTCCCGTTTCTTTTTCACCACTACTTTCACTCCGTTGGCATGTGTAAGCAATTCTTTCAACGGCTCGCTGTTATGATCCACCTGCACTAAATATACTTCGCTCAGCTTCGGGCCTGCACTGTTATCACGTTTGTAAAAAATGAGTGAATTTTCAATGGCTCCCTGCCGCAATTTCAGCCGGCCACTGTTCACGTGAAAATAGGTATCCGTTTGTTCATCAACTCCTTTAAACAACGCTTTCTGTTGATGCAGGTACTGCCGGATAAAGGAAGCATCTGCACAGCGTGCTTTTATTTCAATATTCTGATGACTCATGTAAAACTAAAAAGCCGCCTTTGCAGACGGCTAGTGTAATTAGTTGGTGAACGGATTTACGCTTCAGCCGGTGTTAACCTTGAAGTTCTGTTTGTTCTTGTTGGCTTTGGAGCTAATGCCATGGCGTGTTCAAAACGCATCGCTGTCCAAACATGATCCAACACCACTTCTTCTGAAGTTTCAAATCCGCACTGGCAAACAAACTGCCAGCTTCCATCACGGTTTAAATCACTCACAATTTTAGAAGCTGTTTTCGGATATGCTACCCAAAACTTGGCATTGGATGCCAAAGCAGGTAACACTTCCTTTAAGATTCCGTTCAATTGATTCTGATTTACCGCAAAAATCAGGGCGAAGTCAATCTTCTTACTACGTAACAACGGAGTGACGTTTTTTGCAAACGACAGCTTCACAAATTGTTTTTCGATTGAAGAGGGTAATCCCTGAATGAGTAAGTTCTTTTCTTCGTTCAATTGGAGTTTTTCCAAGAGAGAAATAGACATGCCAATGTAAATTTTGATGAGAACTAGAGTTGGAGTGCAAAAGTAGTCCATTTTACCCGTAAATGCGCATAAAACGGGCATCTTTTTACGAAACAAATCCAAAAAAAATCCCTCCACCTTGGAGGGATTTGGTATTTAAAAAACTGGTTGTTAATTATTTAGCCAGTGGTTTGTAATAAGGCATTGCCTCTTTTACATAGGTCTGCATTTTTTGAATACGGGTGGCATCCGACGGATGGGTGCTCAACAACTCAGGTGGTTTTTGTCCGCCGCTGGCCTGTGCCATGCGTTGCCAGAAAGGAATGGCTTCCTGTGGGTTATAACCTGCCATGGCAGCAAAACGAAGTCCAAACTGATCGGCTTCCAACTCCTGCTTGCGGGAGAACGGCAAGGTACCTCCTACCGTTGAACCAATACCATAGGCCGTCATAAAGAGGTTCTGCGTTTCGGCCGGCTTATTGGCTACTGCCACCGATAATGCCACACCGCCTAACTGCTGCATCAAACCCTGGCTCATGCGTTCATTTCCGTGCAATGCAATCGCATGAGCAATTTCGTGTCCCACTACCACAGCCAGCGCTGCTTCGTTTTGTGTTACGGGTAATAAACCAGTGTACACGACCACTTTACCACCGGGCATACACCAGGCATTCACTTCTTTATTATCGATGAGATTAAACTCCCATTTGTAGCCTTCGAGCAAGTCGCCTTTTCCTTCTTTTTGCAGAAACTGGGTAATAGCCGCTGCGATACGTGTACCTACACGGCGTACCATTTCTGCATCTTTATTCACTGTTACAGGCACAACTTTACTTTCCGATAAAAACTGCTGGTATTGTTGTGTTGCCATTGACTGCAAGTCTTTTTCGGGTAGTAACCGAAGTTGACTACGCCCGGTCACCTGGTTCTTTGCACAACCCGCTAACAGAAAAGCTACGACCACAAATGAGCTAAGTATCTTTTTCATCTTTCGTTGATTTTTTAAATAGATTTCAATTTACGTACCAAGTTTAAAGATAGAATGTGGTAAGGAATGTTAAGGTTTCTTTTTCTTTCTGAAACCGTTGAACTTATGTTCTTTCCCTGCAACCAACCGCATAATGTTTGACCAATGCATTCCTATCACCAATGTGGCTGCGATTACAGAAAACCACCGCATGTACACATTGGTTTCAAACACAGCGAACCACACACAGGCAGCAAATACAACCACTGCAATGATAGAGCCTAAGGAAATGTATTTCGTTAAAAATACAACTGCTAAAAAAACGCCTACGCTAATGAGTGCTGTCCATGGTTGAATAGCTATCACTACTCCAAACAACGTAGCCACACCTTTACCACCTCTGAAGCCGGCGAATATGGGAAAGATGTGTCCGGCAATTGCAACCAACCCGAAAATCAATTTCCAGAATGTATGTTCTGTACCTAACCAGTCAGACGGCTGCACCATATGTGCCAGTTGCACAGCCGCAATTCCTTTTCCCATATCAATGAGCAATACTACAATGCCCCACACAGCCCCTAACACACGAAAGGTATTGGTAGCGCCCATGTTTTTACTGCCATGTTCACGGATATCAATATTGAAAAAGATCTTTCCGATCCAGAAGGCAGTTGGAATGGATCCAATTAAATACGCAGCTATGGTCAGGATTGCCAGGTTCATCTTACGCCTGTTTGCTGAACAATAAACAACTCCATTGATCCCGTTGCGATGATTGCTGCATGTGCAATTGATGACTATTGGCTGCATCAATCAGCAACTGATCTTCAAATGCATAAAAACCACTGATCAGCAGGTAACCGTTTCTGTTCAATGTTGCTGCCATGGTTTCCATTGTTGACAGCAGAATATGTCGATTGATATTGGCCAGTATCACATCAAACATTTTTCCGTTGGGCGGTGCCGTTGCTTTTTCCACATGAATATGTGTGCATTGATTGTTTGCTACATTCTCCAGCGAGTTTTCAACGCATATGTCATCATTATCAATTGCCAATATCTCTGCTGCGCCCAGCTTTTCTGCAAGGATGGCCAGCACACCCGTACCGCAACCAAAATCAAAAACTGTTTTACCGTTAAAATCAATCTGCTGCATTTGCTTCATCATTTGCCAGGTAGTGGCATGATGCCCGGTACCAAAACTCATTTTGGGAGTGATCACTATCTCATGCTGCACGTTTGCAATGGGCGCATGAAAATGAGCACGCACTGCCACAAAATCATTTACAATAACGGGTTCGTAATGCTGTTCCCATTCCTGGTTCCAGTTGCGGGGAGCGATGACCTCTTTGCCAAACTCTTTCGAAAATGATTGTAACAATGTTTTTAGTTCTGTTTCATTAAATGCTGCTTCGTTGATATAGGCATTGAGTTGATCTTCCGTTTCTTCAAAACCATCATACCCTGCTTCGCTTAGTAAAGCAAGCAGTAATTCCTGCTCTTCTTCAGTGTCGATATCAATGCTGATTTTTATATAATTATTCATTGTAAGTCGATATGCAATTCGTAACGGTATTTTAAGTTTAAAAAACTAAGCAGCTTGCAGTAACACTGCTGCATCAAGATTCAATTTGGTATGCAGCAATTTTAATAAATCCACATCAGGTCTGCGTTTGCCGTTTAGCACAAAGGAAAGTTTGGTTTCAGAAATGCCGAGAAAAGCTGCAAACTGTTTTTGGTTCATCTTTGCTTCAAACATGAACAACTCCAATATTCCCTGCAGGGTTTCGGGGCTTTTAACGTTATAAATCTTTTGTTCATATGCCTGCGCAGCCTCGGCCAATAACTTTAGTGTAATCAATTCTTCATTGCTGATGTTATCACTGCCTTTACCCATCAGCAAATTAATTTGCTGCATAACACTATCGTATTGCTCTTTAGATTGTATCATCGTTATTGTTTTAAATAGTTGAACAATCAATTTGATCATATTCAGCATGTGTGCCAACAAACCTTATAAAAACTGTCCTGATATTAAAAAAAATCATAACAACCAATCTGTATTTATTCCCTCTTATGTTAAATACAAACCGATCATTTCCAACATAATCAACTGAGTTGAAAACTGCTTTTATATCGGCTATTTGCTTCCAATCAGAATTGATTGCCAATCGATACCAGTTATTTAATGCTTCTTCAGCATCTGCATGTACTTCGTAAAAAGCCTTTAGTGTACCGTAACTGATAACAACCATATTTGCAAATTTACAATTTCGAAATTTAATTTCGTAAAATATAAATGCCAAAAAAATCTCCGGTCTTAAGACCGGAGATTCGCTTTCAATTTATTGCTTATTAAAGACGCTCTTCACCTTTGTTTCCTTCATCCTGCTTTGGCTGTACCTGCGGACGTGGACCACTCTCCGGTTTTGGCATTAAGGCTTTGCGGCTGAGTTTAAACTTACCGGTTCTTGGATCAAGACCAATGAGCTTTACTTTCACCACATCACCCACATTCAACACACCTTCCATGCTGTCGAGGCGCTTCCAGCTTATTTCACTGATGTGTAACAAACCTTCTTTCTTTGGCAGGAATTCTACAAACGCACCAAATTCTTTAATGCCTTTTACAGTTGCTTCGTACACTGCACCTACTTCAGGAACCGCTACAATACCTTTTACCCATGCTACTGCTTTTTCCAAGCCGGTTTTTTCTTGTGAGAAGATGCTCACCTCACCGTAATTACCTACTTCTTCAATGGTAATAGTTGTACCTGTTTCACGCTGAATTTCCTGGATCACTTTACCACCTGGTCCGATCACTGCACCAATAAATTCTTTATCGATGATCAGTTTCTCCATGCGTGGTGCATGTGGTTTCACCTCAGGTCGTGGTTCAGACACACACTCATACATTGCATCCAGAATATGTAAACGACCGGCCTTTGCCTGGTTCAATGCTTCACGCATTACATCCATACTTAAACCATCCACTTTAATATCCATCTGCACACCGCAAATACCTTCACGTGTTCCGGTTACTTTAAAGTCCATATCACCCAAATGATCTTCATCACCAAGGATGTCAGTTAAAATTGCATACTTACCATCACCACGGGTAATCAATCCCATTGCAACACCACTAACGTGTTTCTGCACCGGAACGCCTGCATCCATTAACGCCAATGAACCCGCACATACTGTTGCCATTGATGACGAACCGTTTGATTCAAGAATATCACTCACTACACGAACAGTGTATGGATATTCGCCACCGGGCATCATTTGTTTTAATGAACGTTGTGCAAGGTTACCATGACCTACTTCACGTCGACCAACTCCACGCATCATCTTTACTTCACCAGTTGAAAACGGCGGGAAATTATAATGCAGGAAGAATTTTGAATAACTGCTGTTGGCTGCACTCTCTACCAACAACTCATCCAGCTTGGTACCCAATGTTACAGTGGTTAACGATTGTGTTTCACCACGTGTAAACAAAGCAGAACCGTGCGGCGTTGGCAATGGTTCAATTTCCATTGCAAGCGGACGAACCTGGTCTAACTTACGGCCATCCAAACGAACACGATCTTCAAGGATCATGTTACGTACCACTTCCCACTTCAGATCTTCGAAGTATTTCTTTGCAAATTTCTTATCTGCATCCGTTGCTTCTTCACCAAGGCTGGCAACCAGTTCCTCTTTCAGCTTGCTGTAAGCTTCACTCCGCTCGTTCTTGGCACTGCCTGCTTTTGAAATCGCATAAATTTTATCTTTTGCAAAAGCAATCACTTTTTGATTGATCTCTTCATTTGCTTCGGGCTTTTTGTAATCACGCTTGGTAGTGACGCCTTTTGCCTCACGCAGCTCCTGCTGTGCTTTGATCTGAACACGGATGGCATCATGCGCCATTTCCAATGCTTTTACCAAATCTTCTTCACTGCATTCTTTTGCTTCACCTTCCACCATCATCAGGTTTTTTTCTGTTGCTGCGATGATGAATTCAGAAGTGGCCCTTGCCAATTGTGAACGGGTGGGGTTGATCACCATTTCACCATCAATGGTAGCGATACGTACTTCTGAAATAATTTCTTTGATGGGAATATCTGAAACAGCTAATGCAGCTGATGCAGCCAAACAAGCCAATGCATCGGGCATTACCTCTGCATCAGATGAAACGAGGCTGATCAATACCTGCACATCGCACAAATAATCTTCGGGGAACAAAGGTCGTAAAGCACGGTCGATCAAACGGCTGGTGAGTACCTCGTAATCGTTCAATCGTGCTTCACGCTTAAAAAATGAACCGGGAATACGGCCTGCAGATGCAAATTTTTCCTGGTAGTCTACTGATAAAGGGAAGAAATCCTGTCCCTCTTTTGGTTCTTTATTGGCAACAACTGTTGCGAGCAAAATACAATTGCCCTGGCGCACAGTTACAGCACCATCGGCCTGGCGGGCCAGTTTACCAGTTTCGATGGTAACAATACGGCCACCACCCAAATCAAATGATTTACTGATAGGTTGTGATAACATACTACATGTGTTTTTGAATTGACAAGCAGGCAGGCGGGAAGTGAGCCGTACAGGCAATTCAGTGAATAATGAAATGAAGGGAGAAACCTGTAACAAAAACAAAATTCCCAACCGCATCAAAAACGTGTTGGGAACAATGCTGTATTACATATCCGTAATTATTTGCGGAGACCTAATTTCTCAATTAATGCACGGTAACCTTGCAGATCAGTTTTGCTCAGGTAGCTGAGTAAACTCTTGCGTTGACCTACCAACTGCATCAATCCACGGTTTGTGGAGAAATCTTTTTTATTTGCTTTCTGATGCGTTGCGATGTGGTTGATACGCTCAGTTAAGAGAGCGATCTGCCCTTCAGTTGAACCAGTGTTTTTTTCATTACCACCGTACGTTGCAAAAATGCTTGCTTTTTTTTCTTTTTTAATTGCTGACATCTCAGATTTTTTTAATTGACATCCAAATTTTTCATCTATAAATTGGCGGCAAAGGTAGGGGAAAACTGTTTAAAAGCAAGAAAAAGGCAGCCTAAAAATTCCGGGAAAGATAGCGATTCAGGCTTTCCCAGGCTGTTTTTTGTACTTTTTTGCGAAAAAAAGCGGTGCCACCCAAGAGTTTCCCTTTCCAACCCATCGCCTGTGCGGCCCATTTGTGCAGATCAAACGAATCGGTATGGCGAACGATCTTTCCGTCTTTGAATTCAAATTCGGCGTGGATGCGGTTAATGACCCTCCTGCCGGTGGTGGAGAACATGTAAACCGCCACCCAATCGGCACTGCCTGTTTGCGCATTGGATAGTACATGGCTGTGGGTAATCTCCAGTTCACCTTTGCTCCGCTCCAGCAACATGCGCCACATCGCCATCACTTCATTTCCTTTTAACTCTACAAATACTTCATCGGTAAAGGTAGCATCGGGATGATAGCAGGAGGCCATGGTTTGCCAGTCGCCTTTAGCAAAGGCTGTATAAAATGTGTGGATGAGCTCATTCATAACGAACAGTTAAGATAGACAATCGGCAGGCGAAAAAAGATAAAACCTCACAGGTTTTTCTATTTTCGATGAAATACTATTTATGAAACCTATCATCACAATTTTAGCCTGCCTGTTTTTGTTTCAAAGCAAAGCACAGGAAAAAAAGCACACGCAAAACCTATTGACAGCAACGATTTTTTCGCCAGGTATATCGTATGAAATGGCAGCAGGCAATGCATTTACTGTAAAACTGAGAGCCTCTGTTTTTCCCGGATTTTCGTATTCGCAAACCATCTTACTCAACGGACGAAGTCATTTTTCATTTGCACCTACCCCACTGCTGACTGCCGAGGGAAGATATTATTACAATTTTCAGCAACGGTTGGACAAGGGTAAAAATATCAACCGAAATTCAGCCAACTATCTTGCTGTGAGCAGTAAGTACGGTTACAGCATTGAAACGTTTTATCCTGACAATGGAGATGCCATAACTACAGCTACACCGGTTTACGATGCCGGCATTGTATGGGGACTGCAACGAAACTATAAGAACCGTTTCAGTCTTGATCTGAACGTGGGACCAAGCATTTTACAGCCATTGATCGATAAGGAATTTGGATTGATCGCCAACCTGTCGATTGGTATATGGCTGGGCAAGCGAACTGATTAAGCAATTCAAATTTCAAATCAGTAAATTGCGCAAAATCTTTTTTCATCATTGCCACACATCATCTGTACTGTAACCAATGACCTGACCTACGATCAACGGATGATCCGCATCTGCAGTTCATTAGCGCAGCAGGGTTATGCAGTAACACTGGTTGGCAGAAAGCTGAACCATTCTTCGCCGATAGACAGTAAACCATTTGCCCAAAAACGATTGACTTGTTTTTCCAACAAAGGGTTTTTGTTTTATGCTGAATATAATTTGCGTTTGTTTATTTGGCTGCTGTTTCAAAAAGCAGATTGTATCTGTGCCATCGATCTGGATACCATTCTCCCCTGCCTGTTTGCATCGAAATTAAAAAATACAAAACGTGTGTACGACGCACACGAGTTGTTTTGTGAGATGAAAGAAATTGTAACACGTCCATCCCGTTACAAAATCTGGAAATGGATCGAACGATACGCTGTTCCGCAATTCAAACATGGATATACCGTTTGCAAACCCATTGCAGATGAATTTAAGCAGATGTATGGTGTAGATTATAAGTTCGTGAGAAACGTTCCGTTCGCTAAAAGTTACGGGTTAAATGTTACGGGTTACGAACAACCTTCCACTTTCTTCCTCTACCAGGGAGCAGTTAACGAAGGCCGTAGTTTTGAAACACTGATCCCCGCTATGAAACATGTACCGGTTCCGCTGCATATTTATGGCGATGGAAATTTCCTGCAGCAAACAGAACAGTTGATTCGTGAACAGCAGCTGCAAAACAAAGTGTTGCTGAAAGGTAAACGCACACCGCAGGAATTGAAAACGATCACAGCACAGGCTTATGCCGGTATCACATTATTTGAAAACAACGGACGCAGTAACTATCTTTCGCTGGCCAACCGGTTCTTTGATTATATACAGGCAGGCATTCCGCAGCTATGTGTTGACTATCCTGCTTACCGTTCGATCAACGAAGAATACGAAATTGCATGGCTGATCGCCGATACAAGCGAAGAAGCAATTGCAGCAGGTTTAAACCTTTTGCTTACCGACGCTGTTTTATATGAACGTTTACGAACAAACTGCAGAAGGGCAGCGGAAGCGTTGAACTGGCAGCAGGAAGAAAAAATACTTATTTCATTTTACAAACATATCCTTGAATAAACAATTACATATCGTTTCGTTTGATGTTCCTTTTCCCGCCGATTACGGAGGCGTGATCGATGTGTTTTATAAAATAAAAGCACTGCATGCAATTGGCGTGGCCGTACACCTGCATTGCTTTGAATATGGAAGAGGCATTCAACCCGAGCTCGAAAAATATTGTGCATCGGTTCATTATTATCCCCGCCAGGAAGGGCATAAAGGTTTCTCCCTTCAACTGCCATATATTGTTGCTTCCCGCAACGATGAAGCTTTGTGGAAACGTTTGAATGCAGACGAACATCCTGTTTTGTTTGAAGGGGTACACACAACGTACGGACTTGCAACTGGTGCTGTAACGAAAAAAAACATCGCCATCCGTTTGCACAATACTGAGTTTGAATATTACAAACAAGTAGGGCAATGGGAAATATCCATGGTTCGGAAAGCATACATGCATCATGAAAGCAGGTTACTCAAACGATACGAAGCCACATTGAAAGATTATCCCATACTGGCACTGTCGCAACAGGATTGTGCGACGTATAAAAAACAGTTCAAAGCAGATCATGTTTCGTATTTACCGGCGTTTATACCCAACAATATGGTAACCTGTAAAACCGGAACAGGAACATTTGCGCTGTATCATGGGAATTTATCAGTTGCTGAAAATGAAAAAACAGCTACGTGGCTGCTGGAGAAAATTTTTCGTGATCTTGAGATACCGTTTGTGGTGGCGGGAAAAAATCCATCAGCCAAATTGATTGAGCTGGCGCATAAACGACCGCATACCTGTATTGTTGCCAATCCATCGGAAGCCGAGCTAAATGATCTGATGCACAAGGCACAACTGCATATACTGCCATCGTTCACGCAATCGGGTATTAAACTGAAGTTGCTGAATGCTTTGTTCAAAGGGCGGCATGTACTGGTGAATGATGCGATGTTGCATGGTACCGGCTTGGAAAAAGCATGCCAACTGGCCAATAATCCAACAGAATTGAAATACCATGCGTTCCGCCTGTTTCACAAAGCGTTTACAGACGATGATGTTGAATTAAGAGAAGGCTTGCTGCAGCAGCATTTCAATAACAAAAAAAATGCAGAGCAGCTTATGCATACTCTACACTAGCATTATCCCATACTTTACCGCCTTCTGTTTTTACAAGACGTGCAGGGAATTTTTTGATCACCATGAAATCGTGGGTAGCCATGATTACTGCCGTATTGTAATCCTTTGCCACTTGTATGAGCAGGTGCATAATCTCATCGCTTGTTTCGGGGTCAAGGTTTCCCGTAGGCTCATCGGCCAATATTAATTTCGGAGAGTTGAGTAAGGCACGTGCAATATCAACACGCTGCTGTTCACCTCCACTCATTTCAAAAGTCATTTTAAAGCCTTTCGATTTCAGTCCCACTTTATCCAATACATCGTTGATCTTTTCTTCCATCAGGTTTTCATCTTTCCAACCGGTTGCCTTCAACACAAATTTTAAATTCTCGTGTACGTTCCGGTCGGTGAGTAACTGAAAATCCTGAAACACTACACCCAGGCTGCGGCGGAGAAATGGCACTTTCTTCCAATCCATTTGTCGCAGGTTAAACCCGGCCACTGTTGCATCGCCTTCTGTTAATGGCAATTCACCATACAGTGTTTTGAGCAAGGATGATTTGCCTGTTCCGGTTTTACCTACGAGGTACACAAACTCGCCCTGATTTACAGTAAGGTTTACATCACTGAGGATCAAATTTCCGCTCTGGTAAATGTTTACGTTCTTTATTTCTACAATTGGAGGCATTATATTTGGCTTTTGGCAAAAATAGACAATTCACAAACTTATAAAGACACTGATTTGATTTTATGAAAAACTTATTGATTCTAATCTCCCTGTTTGTTTCCTGCACGCTTTCTGCACAACAAGTTGATACAACTAAATCAACAGAACTGATTATTTCAGATTCAGTTTTTCAAAAAGTAGAAGTGGAAGCCTCTTTCCCCGGCGGAGAAACGGTATGGAACGAATATATCAGAACTGCAATTGAGAAAAATATTAAAAAAATTATGCGGAACAAGCCAAGTGTTGGTACATGCGAAGTACAATTTATCGTTGATCGTGATGGAAGCGTTACTAATGTAGAAGCCCTTACTATGAAAAGCACAAGTTTAGCTGACGTACTTACAAATGCCGTTAAAAAAGGACCAAAATGGAAACCTGCTACAATTAATGGCAAACCTGTAAAAGCATGGAGAAGACAAAAGGTAACCTTTAGGCCTCCCGTAGATTAATTTAATTTAGAACGAATCCTTTTTTCGACAATAGCGATGCCATAAAGATGATGACGAAAAATTTCTAATGCTTTATTAAACCACAATCGAAATGAAAAACATATTTACATTTCTTTTGACCCTTAGCTTTACAACCGTATTTGCTCAAGCGGATACGATTCGTCCTAAAAAATTGTTGACCCTACCGCAATGGTTGCCGGATCATTTGGGGGTAACATTCAGGCAGCAATATTTAAAGCTGCAAAAAAGATAGAAGTGAAAGGGCCTGACAGCTCTGCCGTAGTTACATCTTATACAATTTATTTTCAGGGACAAGGTTTTGAAACAGCACCGGGATTCTTAACTGATGTAAAAGGCAACCTCTTTACAAAAGATGTTCTCCGTTTTTTAGAAAGATGTGAACCGGGAACAACTGTAACAATTGATGACATAAAAGTTATGTCGGGTAACGTAATCAAGAAAGTGCCCACAATTATTTTCTCTCTATACTAAAACACTAATTCTTCATCTTTCAATTTAATCAGCAACTCTTTTTTCTCACTCGCTTCTACCCTGCCAATCACTTGTGCATCTACGCCAAACGATTTTGAGATGTTGATCAATGTATCAGCATCTTTTTCGTTTGTATAGATTTCCAAACGTGTTCCCATGTTAAACACCTGGTACATTTCACGTGCATCAGCACCGGAAGCTTCCTGAATCAAATCAAAAATAATGGGTGGTGTAAACAGATTATCTTTTACAACCTTCATTGGCCCTGGTAAATATTTCATACACTTGGTTTGTCCGCCACCACTGCAATGGATCAAGCCATGTACTGCATCAAAATGATTCTCCAGTATTTGTTTCAATACAGGCGCAAAGGTTCTTGTGGGAGATAACAACAAGCGGCCGATCAATGATGTTTCGCCATTTGGTAATTGTACTTCATCAGCTAACCGATGTTTACCAATGTACACCACTTCATCTTTCAGCTTTGCTTCAAATGTTTCAGGAAAATGATGTGCATAATATTTTTCTAACACATCGTGTCGGGCACTGGTTAAACCATTACTGCCCAAACCGCTGTTGTACGATGTTTCGTAATTCGCCTGTCCAAATCCTGCCAGTCCAAGAATCACATCACCGGCTTTTATTTTATCGTTGCAGATCACTTTGTTCTTTGGCCAGCGTGCCGTCATGGTGCCGTTTACCGCAATGGTACGCACTACATCACCTACGTCAGCCGTTTCTCCACCGAGGTAATGAATGTTTACGCCATACTCTTTCAACTGTGCAAACAATTCAGCCGAGCCATTGATAATTTGTTCCAACACTTCACCGGGGATCAGTGTTTTGTTCCGGTCAACTGTGGAAGAAAATAAAATGTTATCGTAAATGCCAACACAAAGCAGGTCATCGAGGTTCATTACAATGGCATCCTGTGCAATGCCTTTCCATACAGATGCGTTACCGGTTTCTTTCCAGTACAAATAAGCTAGAATACTTTTGGTACCGGCACCATCGGCATGGGTTACATTCACCCAATCAGCATCGCCACCCAAATAATCGGGATAGAGTTTGCAAAAAGCGTTGGGGTATAATCCCTGGTCGAGATGTTCAACTGCTTTGTGTACTTCTTCCTTTTGTGCCGAAACGCCCCGTTGATTGTATAAAGACATACTGCTTTGTTTGAGAGCCGCAAAACTAACACTTCCACGCATCAAATGTGTTACTTTTGCCACTTCAAATTATGAAGGTTTACAGAAGTCTGCAGCAGTTGCCCGTTTTTAACAGGGCCGTTCTCACCATCGGCACCTTTGATGGTGTGCATCTCGGTCATCAGCAGATCATCCGCCAGCTCCTCACGGAAGCAACGGCA
This sequence comes from Bacteroidota bacterium, assembly GCA_023428755.1. Lineage (GTDB taxonomy): Bacteria > Bacteroidota > Bacteroidia > Chitinophagales > Chitinophagaceae > Lacibacter. The sequence continues at coordinate 28,838 of JAEYWX010000019.1, read as the reverse complement.
ACGGGTGGCGAATCGGTACTCATCAGCTTTTATCCACATCCCCGCAAAGTGGTGCAGCCCGACAAATTCATTGCCGAACTCACCGCACTGGACGAGCGGATCGAATTACTGAAGCAACAGGGGTTAGATAATCTTGTAGTTGTTCCCTTCAACAAAGAATTTTCGGAACAAACAGCACAGCAATACATCAAAGATTTTTTGGTGGATCGTTTTCATCCATCACTCATTATCATTGGTTACGATCATAAGTTTGGCAATAACCGTGAAGGTGATTACCGCCTGCTGGAACAAATGGGCGGGCAATACAAATACACGGTGAAAGAAATTCCACAGCAGTTGATCAATGAAGTGGCGATTAGTTCTACTAAAATCCGGCAGGCCTTGTCGAACGGTGAAGTGGAAACAGCCAATCAATTGTTAGGTTATCCTTACTTTTTCAAAGGCAATATCATTGAAGGAAATAAACTCGGACGGAAGCTGGGCTACCCCACTGCCAACCTGCAAATACAGGATGCTGATAAATTAGTTCCGGCCAATGGCGTGTATGCAGTGGAAGCGCAGATTGAAGGTGAAACCAGAATGCTGAAAGGAATGATGAATATCGGTAACCGGCCAACAGTGGATGGTACACGCCGCAGTGTGGAAGTGCATTTGTTTGATTTTAACGAAGATATTTACAACCGTCATTTAAAAGTGTATGTTCGTTTTCACTTACGGAATGAAGTGAAGTTTGACGGATTGGAAAAACTGGTGGAACAATTACACAAAGACAAAGAAAACTCACTCAGTAAATTAGCTGAATAGCTGATCAAGTAAACAACTATTACTAAACGTTACGAATATGCTCTCATCGATTAACCCAACAACAACAAACGCCTGGCAACAATTAGCAGCTCATGCTCTTCAAATGAAAAAAGTGCACATGCGTGATTTGTTTCAGAAAGATGCAAATCGTTTTTCAAAATTCAGTACCTGTGCTACCGACCTGGTGTTTGATTATTCAAAAAACATCATTACTGAAGAAACCATACAGTTGCTGTTGCAGTTAGCAGATGAGTGCAAAGTGAAAGAGGCCATTGATAAAATGTTTGACGGCGATGTGATCAATCATACCGAAAAAAGAGCCGTGCTGCATACAGCACTTCGTAATTTCTCCGGCAAAGAAGTATTGGTTGATGGAAAGGATGTAATGCCCGATATCAAACGTATACTGGAGCAGATGAAACATTTCTGTGCCAACATTCACAGCGGTGCATGGAAGGGTTATACCGGAAAGAAAATAAAATACATCGTCAATATTGGAATTGGCGGAAGCGATCTAGGTCCGGTAATGGTGACGGAAGCGCTGAAACCTTATTGGGTAGAAGGAATTGAAACCTACTTTGTAAGTAATGTGGACGGTACACATATTGCTGAAACACTGAAGAAAGTAACTCCCGATGAAACCTTGTTTCTGATTGCTTCCAAAACATTTACCACGCAGGAAACCATGACCAATGCACACAGTGCACGTAACTGGTTTTTGCAGCATGCAAAAGACGAAGCACATGTAGCCAAACATTTTGCCGCTTTATCAACCAATGAAAAAGATGTAGTGAAATTCGGCATTGACAAAGCCAACATGTTTGAATTCTGGGATTGGGTTGGCGGCCGTTACAGTTTATGGAGCGCTATTGGTTTATCCATTGCACTAACAATCGGTTACAACAATTTTGAAGAATTGCTGAAAGGTGCTTACCAGGCTGATGAACATTTCCGCACAGAAAAATTTGAAACCAATATTCCGGCAATCATGGCATTGCTGGGTATTTGGTATGTGAACTTCTTTGATGCGAAGAGTGAAGCAATACTTCCTTACGATCAATACCTGCATCGCTTCGCAGCGTATTTTCAGCAAGGGAATATGGAAAGTAATGGAAAGTATGTTGATCGCAGTGGTAACAAAGTTGATTACAGCACAGGCCCCATTATTTGGGGAGAGCCGGGTACCAATGGGCAACATTCATTCTATCAATTAATTCACCAAGGCACACATTTAATTCCCGCTGATTTTATTGCACCTGCTATCAGTCATAATCCACTGAGCGATCATCATCCCAAACTCATGAGCAACTTCTTTGCACAAACAGAAGCACTCATGAACGGCAAAAGCAAAGAAGAAGTGATTGCAGAAGGCGTAAAAGAAGAACTGGTTCCGTACAAAATATTTGAAGGCAATCGTCCTACTAACTCAATTCTCTTGAAGAAGATCACACCGTTTGCGTTAGGCGAACTGGTTGCGTTGTACGAGCACAAAATTTTTGTGCAAGGAGTTATCTGGAACATTTACAGTTTTGACCAATGGGGTGTGGAGTTAGGTAAACAATTAGCCAATAAAATTTTACCGGAGCTAATTACAGATGATACCATATCATCGCATGATACATCTACCAATGCACTCATCAATTTTTATAAAAACTTCCGCAAATAAGAAAAGCCCCCCGTTTTGCGGGGGACTTTTCATAATTTATTAAGATTAAACGTAACTGCTAATTCCACAAGCTGCGGGGATACTCACCTGCAGCAACCAGTTCGTCAACACTTTGTTGAACGCCCGGTGCATCTTCTTTGTAGGTAACTCCAAACCATTTTGAAGAGGTAGGAATCACTTTTACTGTACCATGCCCATGTTTAATATAGGCATCTGCTACAATAGGGATAAAGAACTCAGATTTTTCTTCCTGTCCATGCTCTTGCAGGAACGTTGCAAAAAGGCTTTCAGTTAATTTGAAAATGGAGGAATCAAAACACCAGAAATTCATACTCACACTGGAATGGTATGGTACTTCGTGTTTACCTGCTGCATCTTCAAACACGATCCTGTCTCCTTCTGCATAGATCTTGGTACGCTCTGCAATACTTACGAGATTGTTGTGATCATCTACTTCACATACACCACGGCTCACCGTTCCGTTTGCACTGAGTGTTTTTGCCAGCTCATATCCAATGATAGATTGTTGCTGCGGGCTGCAGGCTGTTGTTAAAAAGGAGTAGGCTTTTTCAAATGCATCACGGCCATAAAAATCATCCGCATTAATAACTGCAAACGGCTCTTTAATGGCATCCTTCGCACAAAGAATAGCATGCGCCGTACCCCAGGGTTTTGTACGATTGGCAGACACATCAAAGCCATCGGTAAATGAATCGAGTTGCTGATATACATAGTCTACTTCTACCCGTCCCTTTAGCTTGGGTTCGAAAACTGCTTTGAAATTATCTGCAAAATCTTTGCGAATAATAAATACAATTTTTCCAAAGCCTGCACGAATAGCGTCATAGATGGAATAATCCATAATGGTTTCGCCAGAGGGGCCAAAGCCTTCCATTTGTTTCATACTTCCATAACGACTGGCCATACCCGCTGCAAGGATCAATAATGTAGGTTGCATAGATTCAGTTATTTTTGATGTTTGCGAAGATAAGAAACAAATGTTGCGCAGCATCATGCAAACGTTACCATTCAGAGTTACCTGCACGCATATTGATGGATCATTTCCAAATAAGAATAACTGTTCGCTTACGGTAGCCCGTTTCGATCAGTTGCATCCGTTTATTTCCGGCAACAAATACTTTAAACTGAAATATAATCTTCAACAGGTAAGGGACGAAAACAAACACGGTATACTTACAATGGGCGGCGCTTATTCTAATCATCTTGCTGCAACAGCTTTCGCCTGCCATGAACAAGGGATTACATCTGTGGCCATTATTCGTGGTGAAATTACAGAACCACTTAACCCTACACTGTTGTTTTGTACCATGCATGGCATGAAGTTGATACCTGTCCGGCGTAGTGAATATGCTTTAGATAATGATGTTGTAATGAAAATTGCGGCAACATATCCTCATTTACTGTTTGTACCTGAAGGCGGAAATAATGAGGCGGGCCTTAAAGGCTGTAAGGAACTATTGCAACCAGTAGAGAATGTGCAGCAATATTCGCATATCATTTGTTCAATTGGAACTGGCACAACATTCAAAGGAGTTGCAGCATCAGCATCTGCCGGGCAAACGGTAATTGGCATCCCGGCTTTAAAAATAAAAGAACAAGATCAAGCTGGTTTTTTACTTCAACTGATCAATCACGATTGCAAGGCAAAACAGATGATTCTGTTCGGCTATGCCGGTAAGGGATATGCCCGCTATGATGAACTGCTGATAAATTTTATGAATTTGTTTTATACGAAAACATCCATTCCTACCGATATTATATATACAGGAAAATTATTCCAGGCAGTTATTACACTATGCAATAATGATTTTTTTATATCGAATAGTAAAGTACTTGTCATCCACTCAGGAGGGCTGCAAGGCAACAAGAGTGTAACACCGGGGAAGCTATTATTTTGAACGGCATTATATTTGTAAAATAACCAGTATAATTACACGCATGCACAAGCTTATTCTTACTTGTTTTCTTTTTTCCATTGTTTCTTTTGCTTTTGCACAAAAAGACACTTTACCCGAATTCAGTGCAGTAAAAAAGAAAAACGGAGAAATCGTTTTGAGCTGGGTAAGTGGTTATAAAAATGTATCACAGATCAATATTCAACGATCAAAAGACAGCTTGCGGAACTTCAGCACAATACACTCTGTGCCAAATCCCAATGTGAAGTCGTACAGCTATACAGATAAGACTGCAAAAAACGATAGCGGCTACTACCGCATCTTCGTATTGTTTGAAGGAACAAATTATATTTTCACCCCATCACGTAAATTATTCATTGATACTACAAAGGAAGTAATAGCGGAAGTAGTGAAAGAGCAAAAACTACCGGCTGTTTCTCCAAAAGAAAAACCTGTGGTGGTAAAAGAAGAAAAACCACAACCGCCACCTAAACCGGTTTGGGTACCTTCTGTATTTGTTTATACGGGCAACGATGGCAATCCGGTAATTAAACTCCCGGATGCCGCTGCAAAAAAATACAGCATACGTTTTATGAAAGAAGATGGAAGTATTTTGTTTACGATACCCAAAATTTCAGAGACCTATCTTACACTTGACAAAGTAAACTTTATGCGTTCAGGCTGGTACCATTTTGAATTGCTCGAAGATGGTAAACTAAAAGAGAAGAATAAATTTCTGATCACCCGTGATTATTAACAATCATCAGGGGTGTACGAATTGCACATCAAATACTTTTTCAAAATTTCGCTTTACATTTTCTTTTGCTTCTTCAAAATCAACAGGAGCTCCTACTTCTTTTTCTAAGGAAGTGACTGCCTTATTTTCAATTCCACATGGGATGATGTAATTGAAATAATTCAAATCCGTATTTACATTGAAGGCAAAGCCATGCATGGTTACCCAGCGGCTGCAACGCACACCCATCGCACAGATCTTCCGCTCTTTTCCTTTTACATCAGGATCGAGCCACACACCTGTTTCACCTTTACTCCGCTCCCCTTTCAATCCATAATCGGCCATGGTTAAAATAATTACTTCTTCCAGCTTGCGCAGGTATTTGCCAATATCGGTTTCAAATTTTTCCAGGTCGAGTATGGGATAACCTACAATTTGTTGCGGACCATGAAACGTAATATCGCCGCCACGGTTGGTTGGATAATATTCAATCCCTTTTTCAATTCGCTCCTCTTCGCTGATGAGAATATTTTTTACTTCACCGCTTTTGCCGAGTGTGTACACAGGGGGATGCTCGACAAACAGAAGTGAGTGGTGAGTGGTGAGTTGTGAGTGAAGCTCTCTGTCAACTATCGGCTCACGGCTATCGGCTGCATTTCTTAAGGCAGCTTTTACGTCCAGATTTTTTTTCAACAAACGTTCCTGGTAGTCCCATGCCTGTTTGTACGGCATATTTCCTAAGTCTTCAAACTGCACCAACTGTGTCATAGGCTGCAAATTTACAATCATTTGAATGGATGAAATGCACAGCTTACTTTTGCAGACTATGATCGACGAAGAATTACTGGACGAAGACAGTGAACTGGAGAATGGTGATGGTTCGGAAGAACTGTTTGAGAAAATGCGTTTTGTGGTTACCAAGGGCCAGGAGCCTTTGCGTATTGATAAGTTTCTAATGACCAAAATTGAAGGTGCCACCCGCAATAAAGTACAACGGGGTATTGAAACGGGTTTGGTACTGGTGAACAATACAACTGTAAAAGCCAACTACAAAGTAAAGCCGGGCGACGAAATTGTAACGTTTACCGATACATCGCCGGAAGATACCAACCTGCAGGCCGAAGAACTTCCGCTCAACATTGTATTTGAGGATGATCATGTAATGCTGGTAAACAAAGTGGCCGGCATGGTGATGCATCCGGGTTGTGGTAATTATTCCGGCACTCTGGTGAATGGCGCTTTGTGGCATTTTCAACAACAGAAGCCCGATCTTACCGAAAATGAATTGCCACGCTTTGGCATGGTTCACCGCATTGATAAAAACACTAGCGGCCTGGTGATCATGGCGAAAACCGAACAGGCAAGTGTTCACCTGGCAAAACAATTTTTTAACCATACAGTTGAACGCAAATATGTGGCACTGGTATGGGGTGATATCAAAGAAGACAGTGGAACCATAACCGGGCATGTGGGCCGGCATCAGCGTTTTCGCAAGATCATGGATGTATATCCGGATGGAGAATATGGTAAGGAAGCCATTACGCATTACACCGTACTGGAACGTTTCGGTTACACCACGCTGGTAGAATGTAAATTGGAAACAGGCCGTACACACCAGATACGTGTACACATGCAACACATCGGTCATCCGTTATTCAATGATGATACATATGGCGGCGACCGTATTGTAAAAGGAACTGTTTATACCAAGTACAAACAGTTTGTTGATAATTGCTTCACGATTTGTCCACGGCACGCACTCCATGCAAAAACACTAGGTTTCACACATCCAAAATCGCAAGAGCGCATGCTGTTCGACAGCGAACTTGCAACCGATATGCAAAAGGTAATTGAAAAGTGGAGAGTATATACAAAGGCAAAGAATATTACCGGCGATGATGCGTAAAAATCACGGTAACAATTAATAATCTCTGTTGCGGAATCGGAAACGGCTGCTGAGACGTAGTCCGATTGTATGTACCGATCCCTGTTTGTAAAACACGTTCTCGTACCGAAGTGATAAATCGAGCTGAACAATTTTTTCAGAAGGAAACAAATATCCAAAGCTAAGGCCACTCACCGGTCCTTTAATGATCTCATCAACATCAACGCCATTCATATCCTGGTAACTTCTTGCCCCATACACACTGTAACCAAGCTGCGGCTCTGCATAGAAACCCGTTCCGCTTCTGTCGAGTGAGTACATATAGCCAACTTTTACAGGGATATATGCAATACCATAATATTCAGGATATTCAATTTCGGGAATGTATTTCACTCCTGCTTCAATCGTTAGTTGATCAGCATTTTCCTTCACCGGAATACCAAATTTCAGCATAGCACCAAAGCCAACAATATATTTCGATTCTGGTTTCGGATTCAAAACAGTCAACACTTCAATTTGTGCATCAGCAGTGGATGCGACCAAAAGATTAATACCTAACAGCAGTTTTTTCATGGTCAAATGTCTTATTTCGGAAACACCATCTTATAATCCACACTCACCTTCCCTTTTGAAATATCATCGAGTTTTCCTTTGAGCAATTTACGCTTCAACGGTTTGAGGTAATCAATAAACAATTTCCCTTCAATGTGATCGTATTCATGAAGAATTACTCTTGCTGTTAATCCATCATACGTTTTTACCTGTTCGGTAAAGTTTTCGTCCATGTAACGGATGGTCACTTCTTCGGCACGATACACATCTTCACGTATTTTCGGAATACTCAGGCAGCCTTCATTAAACAACCAATCATCGCCATGCAATTCTTCTACCTGCGCATTGATGAACACCTGCTTTATACCGGGACGATCAGGATAAAGCAATGTTTCTGTTTCGTCCATATTGGCAAACATCTGTGTACTATCAATCACAAACAAACGGATATCTCTGTTCACCTGCGGAGCGGCTAATCCAACACCACTGGAGGCGTACATTGTTTCCCACATGTCATCAATAAATTTTTCAAGCCCAGGATAATCGGGCGGAATGTCTTTGCTCACTTTCCGTAATACATCAAAGCCGTAGGCTACAATGGGAAGAATCATGCGATTTCAGATTTACGATTTCAGGTTGCAGATTTATACCCACAACTGTAAAAATTAACTGCAAATATAAGCACTGGAGCCGAAGGAATCAATCTGCATTCGTATATCTAAAATCTACAATCTCGCAAGGTATTCCTGCAGCATAATAGTAGCAGCAATTTCATCCACCAGTTTTTTATCCCGGCGTTGGCTTTTTTTCAAGCCCATTTCGAGCATGGCATCTTTGGCCATTTTAGAGGTGTATCGTTCATCCACCGTTTCAATAGGAATGGTTGGAAAGTTTTTCTTCAGCTGTTCAATGGCACGTTTCACTAACGGTGTGGCATGGGTGTCGCTGTCGTCCCAATTGGTAGGCATGCCAATAAGAATCAGCTCCACCTGTTCTTTACTGAAATAATCTTTGAGAAAAGGAATGAAGTTTTTTGTTTCGATGGTGGTTAAACCGGTCGCAATGATCTGCAAGGGATCAGTTACTGCAATGCCGGTGCGTTTACCGCCGTAGTCGATACACATTATACGAGCCATAAACCCCTCCCGTCCTCCCCTGAAAGGGAGGTGATTTGCTGAAGTAATACTGTTGATCTGTTTATTCTGTCGTTCATCATTTGTACTAATGTAAAAGTCCCCCTTTGGGGGATTTAGGGGGCCAATATATCCGCAATCACAAACACCGCAAACACCACACTTGCAATGCCGTTCGCCGTCATAAATGCAATGTTCACTTTGCTGAGGTCGTTGGGTTTTACAATGGAATGCTGATAGATCAACATACCAACGAATACAACTACACCAATCCAATACAACCAGCCAAAACCACCATATACACCGGCAGCAATCACACAGGCAGCCGATAGCAGGTGCAATACTTCTGATACACGCAACGCTTTTGTTTTACCTAACCACGCCGGGATCGATTTCAATTCGTATTTCTTATCAAACTCTTCATCCTGCAAGGCATAAATAATATCAAAACCACTCACCCAAAACAAAACAGTAAATGAAAACAAAATTGGCAATACAGCAAACACACCTGTTACAGCAAGATAAGCGCCGATAGGCGCCAGCGATAAACCTAATCCTAACACCAAATGACAAAGCGGAGTAAACCGTTTGGTGTAACTGTAACCCAACACCACCAACAACGCCACAGGCGATAATGCAAAGCAGAGTGTATTGATGAAAAATGTTGTTGCAACAAACAAAACACTGTTGACGATGGTGAACAGCAATGCACTGTTGGCCGAAATAATTCCCGCCGGTATTTCACGAATAGCAGTACGTGGATTTTTTGCATCAAAGCTTCTGTCGAGATATCGGTTGAATGCCATGGCTGCACTGCGGGCAAAGACCATGCAGAGGAGAACGAGGACGAATTTTAACCCATAGTTCAATAAAATACTATCATCATCTATACCAAGTACTTTCTTTTTGTATTGATATGCTGTTAGACTACCATCATAAAAATCTCTTTCATTTAGAAGTGCCAAAAAAAATCCAATCAATGCAAATGGCAATGCAAAAATGGTATGCGAAAATTTAATAAGTGATAAATAGTTCTTTACTGTGGACATCGGATTGCACTATGGTTTATAGAATTTTATGCCAGTAATAAATCGAAAATCTCTCTGATTATGTGTAAACAATGGCAGCTTGTAAGTAATTGCAGTCGCCGCTATAATAGCGTCGGGAATTGCCAGCTTATGTGAAAGTGTGTAGTCAGAAACAAGTTTAACAAACAAAGAAGAAATGTCTTCGTTTATTTCAAGCACTTGTATATTGGCAATGTCTTTTTTTATTTTTTGGTGCTCGGTTTTATTTCTTGCACCAAACAATACCTCAGCGGCAGTAACAGCAGAAATAACAAATCGATCTTTCCCTAATTCATTCACTTGCCTGATTGTTTCTTCATTACCCCGGTAAACATCGATCAATATATTTGAATCACACAGTACTAAACTTTCCTTTGCCATGCTTTTTTACGAATTTCAGCTAACGAAATTGATGTATCCTTCCAAATACCCTTCGATAAAAAGAAATCGCCACTACTGGTCTTACTTTTCTTTTTAGGAAGTTCCTTCACCTCAACAAAAGGTAAATCTTTGAGCAAAGCACGAAGTAATTTGCCCTTTTCCTTATTGCGGATATTGATCACAATTGTTTCCATATTTTAAAGTTAATTATTCTTTGGTACACCACGCACAAGCTCCCACAGCACCACTCCTGCTGCCACACTAATGTTGAGCGAATGTTTACTGCCAAACTGTGGTATTTCAATACAGCCATCGCATTGCAATAAGGTTTCCTGTTCCACCCCTTCGGCTTCGTTGCCAAAAATGAGGGCTATTTTTTCAGCGGGGGCTTTTTCAAAATCCTGCAGCAGAATACTTCCTTCCACCTGTTCAATCCCAAACAGTTTGTAGCCATTGGCTTTCAGTTCTGCCATGGCTTCGGCTGCGGTCGCAAAATATTTCCATGCCACCGTTTCGGTAGCACCCAATGCCGTTTTATGAATATCACGGTGCGGCGGTTGCGGTGTATAGCCAATGAGATAAACGGCTTCCACCAAAAACGCATCGGCCGAGCGGAACACACTGCCCACATTCTGCATACTGCGGATGTTTTCCAGCACCACAATCACCTTGTTTTTTTCCGCTTCCTTAAATTCAGCAACCGATTTGCGGTTAAGCTCATCCATGCCCAGTTTTCGCATGGCGCAAAGGTAATGGTGAATGGTGAATGGTCAATTGTGAATAGGCAATAGGCAATCAGCAACCATACAATCGGCAAGAAATCTAAAATCGTACATCTGAAATCTGAAATTCCGCTGTACCTCGTACCTCTTACTTCGTACTTCGTATTCCATTCTCCCCTGAAAAGCCTACCTTTGCCGCTTAAATTAACAGAACATAGAATGAACACATTTGAAGCCCTTGGCTTGGATGAAAGATTGATGAAAGCGATTAGTGAACTCGGTTTTACAACTCCCACTCCTATTCAGGAAAAAGCAATCCCCGTTCTGCTCAGCGGAACCACGGATTTGATCGGCCTTGCTCAAACGGGCACCGGCAAAACAGCAGCATTTGGCTTGCCCATGCTGCAATTATTAGACGAAAGTAAAAAGTATCCACAGGCATTGGTGGTATGTCCCACCCGTGAGCTTTGCCTGCAGATCGTGAAAGAAATTGAACTCTTTAAGAAACACATGAAGGGCATGAACGTGGTGGCCGTTTATGGCGGTACTTCCATTGGCATGCAGATACGTGATATTAAACGTGGTGTGCAAATAGTTGTTGCAACCCCCGGACGTCTGATTGATTTGATCGAGCGTAAAGCTATTAACCTTGCCGAAATTCAATACGTGGTATTGGATGAAGCAGATGAAATGCTGAATATGGGTTTCCAGGATGATATTGAATTCATCTTACAGAATACTCCCAAGAAAGAAAGTACCTGGTTGTTCAGTGCTACCATGCCACCCGAAATACGTAAGGTGAGCCGTAAGTACATGAACGAACCGGTGGAAGTAACCGTTGGTAAAATGAATACGGCCAACGTTAACATCGATCACCAGTACTTCGTGGTTGCATCACAACACCGCTACGAAGCATTGAAACGTTTGATCGATTTCAATCCCGGTATCTATGGTATCATCTTCACCCGTACAAAAATTGATGCACAACAGATCTCTGAGAAGCTTACCCGTGAAGGATATGATATTGATGCATTGCACGGCGATCTTACCCAACAGCAACGTGATACAGTAATGGGTCAGTTCCGTGACCGCACCTTGCAATTACTCATTGCAACCGATGTGGCTGCACGTGGTATCGACGTAAAAGATATTACGCATGTGATCAATTACGAATTACCTGATGATATTGAAGTGTACACCCACCGTAGTGGTCGTACAGGTCGTGCCGGTAAAACAGGTATTTGTATGAGTATTGTACACAGCCGTGAAATCGGTAAAGTGCGCCAGATCGAACGCATTGTACAATCACGTTTTAATAAGCTTGAAATCCCAACCGGTAAAGATGTTTGCCGTAAACAGTTTTTCTCGTTTATGGATAAGCTCATCAGCACCGATGTAAGCAACGAAGCCTACGAAACGTATGTACCCATGCTGCAGGAAAAATTTGCAGACATGACGAAGGAAGATATTCTGAAGCGCATTGCTGCTATGGAGTTTGACCGTTTCCTGAAGTATTACGAAAATGCAGAAGACCTCAACATCCGTGAGCGTGGCCGTGAGTTTGATAAGTTCAAACGTGATGGCGATGGTGGTCGTCGTGGTATCGAACGGGAACGACCAGGATCAGGACGTACACGTGAACGTGAACGTCAACCCTACCGTGATACACAGGGCCGTGATTTCAATGGTGGCGGTTCAGGCAGTTATGCAAAGCTGTTTGTGAACCTCGGCACCAAAGATGGTTTTTACAAAGCTAGTTTCCTGCAATTCATTTTAGACATGAGTGATTTGAAAAAAGAAGTACTCGGTAAAATTGATATGCGTGAAATGAACAGCTGGGTAGAAGTAGACAGCAAAGCCGCCAAGCAAATGATGAAGGCCATTGATGGCAAAAAGTTCAAAGGAAGAAACATAAGGATGAATGATGCGAACAGCAGATAAGCAGCTGACTCTTTCATAAATCATAACGCTACATCGTTGGATGTAGCGTTTTTTTTGTGGAATCAGCTTTCGATGACGAATGGCGCTTTTTTACTCGATACACGCTTTATGTACGCTTTATCTACGGAGTATAGTGGGAGTATCCTGCCTTTAGGAGCGCAGGATGAGCGAAGGATGATGCTTTGTGCCTAGTCCTAAAAAGCCATGCAGCAGCGTTTACTTGTCAAGCCACGATTCGCTACGAATTGCTGGCAAGTCTGTCCTCTTCCGCATCAAGCCGTGCCAGTAATACGACCATTTCTGTAACCAGTTCTGTGAAATTTGGCGATGTCCTTTGCAGCTCTTCCCAATGTAGCAGAAAGCTCTCCCGAAGACAGCGACAAAGTTGCTTTGGCGGAATATGCTGAAGACATTGGCCAATATGTGATGCTAACTCCTGCTTATGTAGTGGTTCCGAAAACTGATCGTTTCGGTTGTCGTTGTAATTGAATTGGTTAGAGTTGAAAATGAAGGTTGGCATAATGACTATTTGAATTTGAAGAATGTAAAAAGCATGCGTTTCCAAGGATATTATCCACGATTGATTTGGGGCTTCTTCTTTTTCCACTTTTTTCGCTGTTTTTGTGCGCTCTCTAATAAATCAAATAAAGCTGATAGACCGGTAACAGAATTATCGTTAATGAGATATAAACCGTTTGTTTGTAATAAATGTTCCAGCAATAAATCCCTAATCAATCTGGAAAGTCTGTTTGGCGAGTGATTGGTTATAAAATTCACCAACTCCAGTTGCAGCTTGCTGTTTAACTTTTGGTTGGAATGGCTCATACGTTGAATTAATGAGCATAAAGCAAATTCGTTTTTGCCTGCTACCCTACTTTTAACCGGCATATTTTATGCTGCTCTATGACTGTTTTAGAATGCCAAAATGTATGAAACTGACAGACTTAGTTTATATTTATAAAGTTATTTTTGCAAAACATGCGATCCAATAAATCAATTTTTATGACCGAAAGAACAATACACGAAGGCCGTAATGTGAAACGTTTCCGTGAAATGCTGGGGATGAAACAGGATGCACTTGCAAGTGCACTGGGGGATGACTGGAACCAAAAGAAAATTTCATTACTTGAAGCAAAAGAAACGATCGAGCCTGACATATTAGAAGATGTAGCAAAAATTTTAAAAGTTCCTGTAAATGCAATTAAAAATCTAGATGAAGAGGGGGCGATCAATATCATAGCTACTACATTTAATAGCCACGACAACTCCTTTGCTCATCAATGTACGTTTAATATTAACCCTATAGATAAATGGATTGAGGCTTTGGAAGAAAATAAGAAACTCTACGAACGCTTATTGCAAACTGAAAGAGAAAAAGTAGCGTTGCTGGAAAATATACTTAACAAAAAGTAATGTATTAAAACAAGTTTGCAACAGCATCACATTGCTCGTAAGCTTTGCCTAAGTATTTATTACGCTGTACACTTCCTTGTCCACTAAAACCTGTTGCATCCTGCACAAGACCATCCAGCCAGTGTTTTACTTCGATGCACATAGGTCCATTTTCTTCACGAATCGTATTGAAAGTATTAAAGCGTACGTATGTTGTACATTTACCATCCATTTCTGCCAGGTAAGTAATAGTACCGATAATATCATAGAAATACCAATCGAATAACACTTCATTATTCGATTGTTTACTGCGGGTTACAGCATACAATTCAATATCACCAATAGCATCTCGTAACTGCGAACAAATCAGTTTCCCAAGTTTTTTGTCTGTAATAATGCCCGTTTCTGCCGCATACTTAATTTGTTCAAGTGTGTTGAGTAAACTGGTTTTTGTCCATACCTCTACACTGGGTATTTGCAAATACAATTCATGCATGTGTACGGCAGGTTTTAAAACAGAAGCTCCCCAATCACTCATATTTAATTTAAACGGTGCTTTATCAATAACACGCATTTGCCAGAAATGTAATTTAAATGCAGTAAGCTCCGCGTATTTAAACAAATGAAATAAGGGAATATCATCTGTAGCGCAGGTCAGTTTTTTTTGATCAGCAGAAGCAATCTCCTGCAAAAACATATCAAGACTGTTGATATAATCCTTTACGCTGATTTTTCCAGTGTGAAACGGGGCAAAATTTACAATACTGCTGCTTCTGTTTTGTTCACCGTGAATAGCGAAGTTGATATTGAAATGATTGCATAGCATCTGCACCTGAGGTAAGGTTAGTAATGATTTGCCGGTGATTTTTTTATACGCCTCGCCTTTACTGATGCCAATAACAGAACCAACGGTCTCCGCCAGTTTTTGCCCGTTGGATAACTTTGATGCAAGCTGCTGTAGAAATTCCTGTTGTACTGTTTGCATGATAATAATTGGTGATGAAAACTGTTTCGTAAAAATAGAAATTAAGTACGGAAATGTGAATTATTATCATTTAATGATAAATCGCCAACTGCTTTTCGCCTTTTATGATAATATTCAATAAAAATTGAATGCAAGTGATGTTTAGCTTTATGGAGCAAAACATAATGACCGTTCTTGTTGAAAATTACAAGTTGACTTTTTTGATAACTAACTTTTAAAAATTAGTTACCAGTGAAAAATAAAGTTCGTTTATCTCCAATAGAAGATTTGACATGAACTATTAATCACTAAACATTTATTACTTATGAAACATATTTCAATCATTACAATTTTACTACTCATTCTTACCAGCAGCAGTAATTGTAAAAAAGGCGGTTTGTTTGGCGATAAACTACCCCCAGCCACACAGGAAGGAAAAAACACCTGTGGCTTTTTAGTGAATGGAAAAGTTTGGCTGCCCAGAGGGGATAATGGCTATCCAAATCTCACCTGCGACTATGACGAAGGTTTTATGGGTGGGGCATTCAATATAAATGGTTACAGGTATGATGATGGGGCTAATAATTCAATCAGTTTCGTTGTTGCAAGTGACAGCATTCAAACTAAAGGTATATACAAATTAAATCTTCGAAGTGGTCGTGTTGGTAGATACCGAAACGGTGTTAATTCTTGTACCTACCTGTGGACTGATACTATTCAAAATCACAATGCCTATTTAAATATTACCAAACTTGATAAAGCGAATCGTATAATTTCCGGCACATTTGAATTTGCTCAAGTAAAACAAGGATGCCAGGAAGTAAGGATAACCCAGGGAAGATTTGATATGAAATATTAATCACTAAACATTTATTACTTATGAAACATATTTCAATCATTACAATTTTACTACTCATTCTTTCCAGCAGCAGTAATTGTAAAAAAGGCGGTTTGTTTGGCGATAAACTACCACCCGCAACACAGGAGGGAAAAAATACTTGTGGGTTTTTATTAAATGGACAGGTGTGGCTTCCAAAAGGCGATAACGGATACCCCAATTTAATTTGCGATTATGATGAAACATATAATGGAGGTTCCTTTAATATAGGAGGTTATAGATATGGAACAGAGGGTCGTTCTGCATTTTCCGTTTCCGGGAGGAATATTACTTCACCTGGTACTTACAAACTGAATTTGACTTCTAGTCACAGAACGTATTTCAGTATTGACAATCCGCAAAATTATTGTGTTTATTATTGGGAAGATACGACCATAAATCACAATGCCTATTTGAGTATTACCAAACTTGATAAAACGAATCGTATAATTTCCGGCACATTTGAATTTGCTCAAGTAAAACAAGGATGCCAGGAAGTAAGGATAACCCAGGGAAGATTTGACATGAAATATTAATCACTAAACATTTATTACTTATGAGAAAGTTTTTTACAAGCATGTTGCTTGTACAGGTAGTCTTTTGCCTGTACCTGAACGCCCAAACCACCGATGTTTTAAGAAACGAATTAGACGCTATTTTTCAGTATGTTGATAAAAGCCAGGTACCAAGTGGCTACTTAGATGAATACGGGCCACAGTTTGCAGAAAAGAAATGGTATAACGGGGTACTTGCAGACAGTAATTTTATTCAGTTTATTTCGGGTTTCCGTTTTTTGTATAACGATATGGAGCAGGCACGTATTTACAGCGGTGCGCCGGTATTACCTTCTTTAAGTACAATTAATACCACCATCAACCAACTTACTTTAAGCAACCATACACCGTTAGTTTTTTTACTTGCGAAATATGCTACGGCAAAAGAAGATGCTATTAATCTAAACCTGTTTAGTAACAATGGCAATAACCAGGTACTTGATGTACCGGGGCGTTCGCAAAGCCCCTACATTGAGCACAATTTTTTTGCTGCCTGCCCGGTGGCAGAAGATGCACCACAAACAAACACCATCAGTTTAAGCTACAACCCTTCGTTGGTTTACAGCAATTGCGGAAAAACAATTAGCAGCGTGGCGGTTGATTTTTTAAAAGGCAGCGGCTACCAAACCATTAACCCCAACAGCAATGTGAGTTACACCTATACCGATAGCAGTGGGTATAAAAATTTGCCCTAAAAGTTACCTGCACCGATGGGAGTATCTATTACTGCTACAGCCAGCAATTTGTAAAAATAACAACCACAACAACGAATGTTGCGGGAAGGTATGCCCCACTGAGCCCTTCAGAACTTAACAACCCGGCAATAACAATAGCTGGAGTGCCGGGCCAGCATTCTGAAGCTAAGGTGTACATCAGGTACAGCAAAAAAAGAGAAGGAACAGCCCTGGCTAATAAATTAGTGAAACCATTTATTGTGGTGGAAGGATATGATTTGAACGATGTGGCACCTCTACTTGACAAAGAAAATTATACAATTAATTCTTTGTTGCAAGAATGGGATAATCTATTTAAAGAAACCTCCTATGACCTAAGCGACCAGCTTGATGACGATGCAGGTTATGATTTGGTGTTTGTGCAATATTACACCATGGATTATATTGAAAACAATGCCAACATGCTGGAGAAAGTAATTGACCAGCTTAATACCTTAAAGGTGAATAATGCTTCAGGCATTCGTGAAAAAAATGTGGTGATGGGCATCAGCCTTGGCGGGGTTCTCAGCAGGTTTACGTTGGCAAAAATGACAAAGAACCGGGGCACCAGCAGTACAGATACGAGATTGCTTCTTACGTACGACAGCCCGCACCAAGGCGGTAATGTGCCGTTAGGTTTTCAGCATTTCTTATACGACTTTGGTGAGGTACAAATTGCCGGTACAAAGTTCAAAGAAGGCAGCCCTGAGTTAGCACAATTTTACACGTTAAGCAGTCAACCAGCAACAAGCCAACTACTTTTATTACGAGCTACTGACGCAAACGGTACCGTTCAACAGAATACATTTTTTGCTTCTGGCGGCAGTTACCGTACAATGGTTGACTTTAATGCAACGCAAATGGCAAACACACCCCCTTCATACGAGTTTAAGGCAATTTCGCAAGGTTCACAATGCGGCACATGGGTTATGCAGCCGCATACAATTCTTACAAGTACAAGTGGAAATGCAGCAACTGCAAGGTGGGTAGCCTTTGGAATAGTAATTTCAAAATACAACCTAACGGTTGAACTAAATGCTTTGCCTCAGCAAGGTGAGTCTAAAAGAATCTCGTATGTAAAAATGGAAAGAGAAATCAGATTGTTTTGGGGGTTAATCGGAACAGGCTGGAAGACAATGTATGAGAAAGCAAGATTTTCTCCAATAGGCGTGATTCCGTATGATTGCGTTCCTGGCGGAACATCTTCTGCATTAGAAAGATCGGGTGGAGGGATAAATTCAGATTTCACCTATCCCAGAGCTAAGGATTGGTATTTATCAAAATTTTGGGATGGTGTTCTTAAGCCAATTTTGTCAATAATTACATTTACCGGTATTTCAACAAATCTTCACATCCCTTTTCAACAAGATATTTTTACAACCGTTCCTATCAACAGTTCGTTAGATTTACAAAATGTATCTACTTCCACGTTTAACCAATCGTACATCTATCCAATCAATGGTTTAGCGGGTTCAAGATCGGTAAAGTATATCGCAAATGAATCTTTCGCTGCTTCGGTAAATGGTAATAGCACAACCCTATACAATTATGAGCATGCCGATTTTACGAAACGTCAATCGCAATGGATGTACAATGAAATGGAAGGTTTTGATAATAGCCTACTTAATTGTGAAGACGCACAGACTTGTGTAGCCACAAACTTCACAATTACCGGTAGCAATCTGTTTTGTACGAGTGAAACTTACGCACTGAACCCTCTCCCTCCATCAACTCAAATTAATTGGTCAGTATCACCATCAGGAATTGTTAATTTAATCTCTAACCCAGATAAATCCGTTACTCTAACAAAAATAAATAACGGTGTAATTACCTTAACAGGTAGTTTTTCGTTCTGTAATAACCAGCCGGTAGTTGTGAGCAAACAGGTTACAGCAGGTACACCAAGTCCTTATTTTGGCGGAACGTTTAATGATGGTGGCTCAGGTACAAATCAACCACTTGAGAGTACATACAATGAAGTTTACAACAATACCGTGTATATTTCGCTGTCAGGTTCTCCGACTGAATTTACATGGGATGGCTTTTATACAAATGGCAATGTATCATGGTATCACCCTGTGGGTAATGACGGATTGGTCATAAATTTTAATTCGCCTGTCAACTATGGCGACTATATCGGTTTTAGTATTCACAGAACAAATGTGTGCGGAACGGCAACTGAACCGCTTCTCTTTTATTATGTTGGTGAAAATCAATATTACTATAGCGTTGCGCCAAATCCTGTACATTCTTCATTCAGCATAAAACCAACAAAACAGAAAACAATAGAGGCCAGCAAGAACAATAAAGAAATCAATATCGACTTATCTAAGGTTCAAATACTTGACAAATTCGGAAAAATTGTGTTTGAAAAAAACTACCAATCAGGTACAAAAGATGTAACAATTGATGCGGCTGCCTTGAAGTCAGATGTTTATACGGTCCGATTATTTCTTAAAAATAAAATTGAAATACATCGGATTATTGTTCAACACTAAGAATTTAATAAACAAACAAAAAAATCCCCCGCTCATCGCAGGGGATTTCTATTTCAAGTTACTACTTACAATTAAGCACTCACTTTACCTTTCACCTTTGCAATTACCTCTTCGGCAACGTTGTTTGGTGCAGGAGCATAGTGACTGAACTCCATGGTTGAAGTTGCACGGCCAGAAGACAATGAACGCAACTGTGTAACATAACCAAACATTTCACTCAATGGAACTTTGGCTCTGATCACCTGTGCATTACCTTTTGTATCCATACCTTCCAGCATACCACGGCGACGGTTCAAGTCACCCGTAACATCACCCATGTACTGATCAGGCGTTACTACTTCTACTTTCATAATTGGTTCTAGCAAGGTTGGTTTTGCTTTGCGTCCTGCTTCACGGAAACCGCTCTTCGCACACAATTCAAAACTCATTGCATCAGAATCCACATCATGGTAGCTACCATCAAATACACGCACCTTCATATCAACCATTGGGTAGTTGGCCAATACACCGTTTGACATAGCCGTTTCAAAACCTTTTGTAATAGCAGGTACAAATTCTTTTGGAATTGATCCACCAAACAAATCGTTTACAAACTGGTATGATTTACCGGGGTTTTCTTTCAGCCACTCTTCATCAGCAGGTCCGATTTCGAAAATGATATCGGCGAACTTACCACGACCACCCGACTGCTTTTTCAACACTTCACGGTGTTCAACTTTTTGTTTGAACGCTTCTTTATAAGCCACCATCGGTGCACCCTGGTTTACTTCTACTTTAAACTCACGACGCATACGGTCAACGATGATCTCCAGGTGTAATTCACCCATACCGCTCAATACAGTCTGACCAGTTTCTTCGTCAGTCTTTACACGCAGTGTAGGATCTTCTTCCACCAGTTTCGAAATCGCTAAGCCCATTTTATCAACATCGGCTTGTGCTTTTGGTTCAACCGCCAAAGAGATTACAGGCTCAGGAATGAACATGTTCTCTAACGTGATCGGATGATTCTCATCACACAATGTATCACCGGTTTTGATCTCTTTAAAACCTACTGCTGCACCAATATCACCTGCTTCAATAAAATCAACAGGGTTTTGTTTGTTGGCAAACATTTTCATGATACGGCTGATACGCTCTTTCTTACCGCTACGTACGTTCAATACATACGAACCGGCATCGAGGTGACCAGAGTAACAACGGAAGAACGCCAAACGACCTACGAAAGGATCGGTCATGATCTTGAACGCCAATGCAGCAAATGGTTCTTTTGCATCGGGCTTACGGCTTAATTCTTCGCCTGTATCAGGATCAGTTCCTTTGATCGCTTCAACGTCAACCGGTGAAGGCAGGTAACGGCAAACCGCATCCAATGCAGTTTGTACACCCTTGTTCTTAAATGAAGAACCGCACATCATTGGTACAATTGAAAGGTCAATGGTAGCCTTGCGTACAGCTTCGTGAATTTCAGCTTCTGTAATGCTATCCGGGTTGTCGAAGAATTTCTCCATCAACTGATCATCGTATTCAGCAACTGCTTCTACCAGCTGCGCTCTCCATTCTTTTGCTTCTTCCAGCATATCAGCAGGGATGTCGATCTCATCGAATGTCATTCCTTCTGTTTCCATGTGCCAGATGATCCCTTTCATTTTAATGAGATCCACCACACCTTTAAAATCATCTTCTGCACCAATTGGTAACTGCAGCGGAACGGCTTTCGAACCCAACATTTCACGTACCTGCTTAACTACGTTTAAAAAGTCAGCACCGCTACGATCCATTTTGTTTACGAAACCGATACGTGGTACGTTGTAACGGTTCGCCTGGCGCCATACAGTTTCAGATTGTGGTTCCACACCATCAACCGCACTGAACAAAGCGATCAAACCATCCAATACACGCATTGAACGTTCTACCTCTACAGTAAAGTCCACGTGACCGGGAGTATCAATAATGTTGAACGAATATTTTTTTGTGTCCGGAGTTTGCTTACCCAATACAGTTGGGAAGTTCCACTGGCAGCTTACAGCTGCAGAAGTAATAGTGATACCTCTTTCTTTTTCCTGCTCCATCCAATCGGTTGTAGCTGCACCATCGTGCACCTCACCAATACGGTGAATCATACCGGTATAGCGGAGGATACGCTCAGTAGTTGTGGTTTTACCGGCATCAATGTGCGCCGCAATACCAAAGTTTCTCTGAAATTTTAAGTCTGCCATGACTGTTTTGTTTGAATGTTTATCGTTTAAAAAATCGTGAATTTATTTTTTTGAGATCGCCTTTCCTAATTCTGTATCCTCTTTTCTCTCAGTTTATCCTGAGCTTGTCGAAGGACACTCTTGTACTCTGTAAACTATATTGAACTGCTGTCTCCTGTTTGGAGTCATGCTGCCCGCAGGTAACATCCCTTTAGGGGATGGGGGCTGATATGTAAGATTTATACTCTCATACGATGCCAATCAATTTCGAACCTCCTATCCGCTCTTCATGTACACCTTTGGTTGGAAACTTTGGCGGCCGCAAAAGTAAGGATAATTCTTTTGTATCAAGCATCTTTGGCAAAATTGTGGGTAATAAAAAAGTCCCGCAGAAGCTGCAGGACTTTCAATTATATGCTTGTAGATATTAAGCTCTGAAGTGAGCAAAAGCCTTGTTGGCTTCAGCCATACGGTGTGTATCTTCTTTCTTTTTGAAAGCACCACCTTCACCTTTACTTGCGCTTACAATTTCGTTCGCTAATTTATCAGCCATGCTGCGACC
Organism: Bacteroidota bacterium; assembly: GCA_023428755.1. GTDB lineage: Bacteria > Bacteroidota > Bacteroidia > Chitinophagales > Chitinophagaceae > Lacibacter. The sequence continues at coordinate 6,280 of JAEYWX010000019.1, read as the reverse complement.
GTTACGCTCACGGCTGTAACGAACCAACCATTTGATGCTGAGGGAAATCTTTCTGTCGGCACGCACTTCAGAAGGAATCTGGAAAGTAGCACCACCAATACGACGGCTGCGTACTTCAACAGCAGGCGTTACATTGGCAACAGCTTTTTTCCACACTTCGTATCCATCTTCACCAGTTGTTTTGGCAACCTTATCAAGTGCATCATAGAAGATTGTAAAAGCAGTGCTCTTCTTACCTTGCCACATCAGGTTATTTACAAAACGAGTCACCAGTGTGTCGTTAAACTTTGGATCTGGTGCAAGTGCTATCTTTTTCGGTTTCGTCTTCCTCATTGTATATAAGAATTACTTATTTCAGTTTATTTTTTTGCCTTTTCTTTCTTGGTTCCGTATTTCGAACGGCTCTGCTTACGGTCTTTTACACCGGCAGTATCCAACGAACCACGAACAATGTGGTAACGTACACCTGGTAAATCCTTCACACGACCACCACGCACCAGTACAATTGAGTGTTCCTGCAGGTTATGTCCTTCACCGGGGATATAGGCAATCACCTCTATCTTATTGGTTAAACGAACTTTGGCTACTTTACGTAACGCTGAGTTCGGTTTTTTGGGAGTGGTTGTGTACACACGTGTACATACACCTCTGCGGAACGGGCATGCATCCAACGCACGGGATTTACTTTTCGCCCTGATGATTTCTCTTCCTTTTCTTACTAATTGTTGTATTGTAGGCATTCGTAACCTTTTATTTTTCGGACGGCAAAGGTAGGAGGTTAAGATTTAATAACAAAAACTTTAGTACTTTTTTCTCGATTTTAAATCCACACACAACCCCCATTTTAAAGAAGCGGGCAATTTTATGTGCAGCCTTAACGGTTCAATACTATTGCATGGTTTTTGTCGTTATTTTGAACATTAGCTGAAACTACTTCTATGGGAGCACACGCAAGTACGTCATTTCCTTGTAATTATATCAAGTGGGTAGTCTCCCTTTTCTTCTTATTTTTTACGGGAGCAGCTGCATCTCAGGCTCCTGTCGCTAATTTTTCTGCAACACCGGTTACCGGTTGTGCGCCGCTGATTGTAAGCTTTACTGATTTATCAACCGGTTCGCCAACGAGTTGGTCGTGGGATTTAGGAAACGGTGTCACCTCTACTTCGCAAAACCCATCCACTTTTTACACCCTTCCCGGAACGTATACCATCCGGCTTACAGTTACCAATGCTTCAGGAACAAATACCATTACCCGTACCAACTATATTACAGTCAACGTACCACCAACAGTAGATTTTACATCGGATGTTAACAGTGGATGCTTCCCGTTGAGAGTTCAATTCACCGACAACTCTGTGTCGGGTTTCGGAACCATTACCCGTTGGCGCTGGTCGTTTGGAAATGGTGATACATCTGCGTTACAGAACCCGGTTTACACCTACACCAGTTCAGGGTCGTATTTGGTTAGTCTTACGATTACCAACAGCGCCGGTTGTACGCAAACACTTGTACGCAATAACTATATTAATGTATCGAATGGTGTTACTGCGAATTTCTCCTTCACCGCTCCGGCCAACTGCAGGCCTCCGGAAACAATCAATTTTACCAACCAAACAGTTGGGCCTGCTGTCCTTTCTTATCAATGGGATTTTGGCGATGGAACGACCTCTGTACTCACAAACCCGTCGCATACATACACCGGTACAGGCCCATACACGGTGCGACTGATAGCTGCCAGCACACAAGGATGTATTGATACGATTACACAAGCTGATGCTATTGTTTTGAATAATTATCAGTCTTCCATGTCAGTTGTCGATAGCGCTTGTGTTAATACAACCGTTACTTTTCAAAACACATCAACTCCTGCTCCTATCAGCTCATACTGGGATTTTGGAAATGGTAATACATCAACCGATACAAACCCGGTTACTTTTTTTGCAGGTGCGGGCAATTATACGGTTCGGCTGGTAAATCAATACCCCACATGTAACGATACTGTAACTCAAAATATAACCGTTACCGGTGCGCCAGCCGCAAACTTTACTGCTGCTGCTACCACCTCCTGCCAGGCACCATTTACAACAACATTTACCAACCTTACAAGCGGAGCGGTTTCCTATCTGTGGAATTTTGGAGACGGTTCCAGTTCAACTGATTTTTCGCCAACACATACTTTTTCTTCTAACGGAAATTTCACTGTTACGCTCATTGCTTTTAATAGTTTTGGTTGCGCCGATACAATTGTCCGTTCAAATTACATTGTCGTGCAACGTCCGGTGCTAAATCCATTGTTCTCGGTACGGGAAGGCTGCTCACCACTCACCGTTCAGATGCAGGCAAACTCTTCGTCAATCGACAACATTGTTTCCTGGTTTTGGGATTTCGGTAACGGCAATACCTCAACCTTACAAAACCCCACATTTACATTCGACTCAGGAAGCTATGCTATCCGTTTACGGATCGTAACAACACAGGGTTGTGTCGACTCTGTCCGGTTCGACAGTATACGGGTGGGTGTTCCTCCTGTTGCTGCATTCTCATTTGCACCCAGCCCTGCCTGTGCATTTCAACAAATTCAGTTCACCGATCTTTCAACCGGCAATCCAAACCAATGGGCCTGGAATTTTCGGGACGGCAATGGTTCGGTTCAGCGAAACCCGATCCATACTTACACTGACACCACCGGAACATTCAGAGCTTTGCTGATTGCTTATAATAACCGATGTGCCGATACGGTTGAGCAGGACATACAGGTACTTCCCCCGGTAGCACGCTTCACGTATAATATACAATGCCAGGTAAATAAACGAGCTGTTAACTTCAGCAGTCAATCTTCTTTTACACCCGGCGCAGTATTTACCTGGAATTTTGGTGACGGAAGCCCAACTTCAAATGCTGTAAATCCAACACATGTGTACAGCAGTCTCGGCACATATACAGTTACTCTCAGTATAACTGACGGGCCATGTACACATTCCGTTCAGCAAACGGTTCGGATCGTAGATGAGTTAGCAGACTTCAACGTTAGTGCACAAACTGCATGCAGAAATCAATTGTTGAATTTTACAAGTATCAATTACAACCCCGCCAACATTGCCGGTTATTACTGGAATTTTGGCGACTCGTTTACAGCTACCTCGCAAAATGCGCAACATACCTATACAACATCCGGCGATTACACGGTTACTTTTGCTACAGTTGATATTAACGGATGTCGGGATACGGTTGTAAAAAATAATTATATACGAATCAACGGACCTGTTGCTTCGTTTACCATTGCACAAACGCAGATCTGCTTAAGCAGCCAGCTTTCGCTTACAAGTAGTGCTGTAACAGATGGTGTTAATCCTATCAGCAGTATTCAATGGCTGTTTGGCGATGGCAATAGTACAAGTTCGTTATCATCACCTGTTCTTCATCAGTATGCAAACCCCGGATCGTACCAGGTTACTCAAATTGTTACAGATGCATCTGGTTGCAGTGATACGGTAACCAATGCTGCCATTGTTGAAGTGATCAGTCCGGTTGTATCATTTTCAGCAGACACAATTTCATGCCCGGGTGCTCCGGTACAATTCACCAGTACTGTTACAGGCGTAACCGGTGTACTGCAATATCAATGGAACTTTGGGGATGGCTCTCCCACTTCGTCGGCCAGCAACCCGGTGCATGCATTTGCTTTGCCCGGTACCTACACTGTTTCCCTGGTGGTTACAGAGCCGGGTGGATGCACGGGCACATTTGCACGTACCATTTCGATCAACTACCCTGTTTCATCATTTACTGTAAATGACAGCATCAGTATTTGCCGCCCCTTCCCGGCACAATACAGCAATAACAGTAGTTATGCTGCCAGCTATGTATGGAATTTCGGAGATGGAAACACATCAACAGCAACGAATCCTGCACATTTATACGCACAGCCGGGCACCTACCTTGTTCGTTTAATTGCGGTATCGCCGGGAGGATGCGCAGACAGTTCATTTCAAACTATACGTGTGGGAGATGCAACAGGCACCATTACCTACTCTCCACTTGTGGGTTGTAACCCGTTAACAACTAACCTGCGTGTAACCACATCGGTACCGCTCGAATATTCCTGGGATTTTGGCGATGGAAATACTGAAGTAAGTACCGATTCGTTACAAACGCATACGTATGGCGCCGGCTACTTTGTACCAAAGGTGATTATTCGTGACCGTCTTGGATGCGTGGGTATTATTGAAGGGATTGATACCATCCGGGCGTATGGTTCCAATCCCAACTTTGGTATTGACAGTGGCTTCTTCTGTGGTTCAGGAACTGTGCAGTTCATTGATTCTACTTATTCAAGTGATCAGATCATTTCATATCTCTGGGATTTTGGCGATGGCACCACATCAACCTCGGTAACCGCCCCACAACATACATACTCTACGCCCGGTATTTATGATGTTACGCTGACGGTTACCACTTTGAACGGTTGTGTAAACTCGTATACCAAACCCGCTTTGATAAGGGTTGTATCATCGCCTTCCATTGCAATTATTGGCGACAGTAATTTTTGTGCACCGGCGGACATTTTGCTACAAGCTCAACTGCTGAACCCTGATACATCTTCTATTAACTGGCAATGGAATATCGATGGAACAATTTTTAATACCCAGGTATTGCCAACTATTACACGATTACTGGCCGACACCATACCTGTGCAACTCATTGCCACCAATGGTTCCGGTTGCAGCGATACCGCCTTCACTACACTGATTGTACATGCACCTCCTCCTGTTTTTGCAGGGAACGATACAACCATTTGTTTAAACGATCAGGCTACATTAACAGCTACAGGTGCGCAGGCCTATTTCTGGAACAGTTCTCCATCATTAAGTTGCACCAGTTGCACTTCTCCTATTGCATCACCTGTCAGCAATACAACGTATTATGTTACCGGCATTTCACAATACGGGTGTACAAATACAGACAGTGTTTTTGTAAGGGTACGCCAGCCATTTACGATAAACGTTTCTGCCAACGATACAATTTGCATTGGTGAAACAATTCAGCTATCGGCCAACGGAGCAGAAAACTATACATGGTCGCCTGCTGCAGGTTTAAGCAATCCAACTATTGCAAACCCACTTGCTTCACCAACCAATACAACAACGTATACCGTTACCGGATTTGACAGCAGCAACTGTTTTACGGATGTAAGAACAGTTACTGTTTTTGTGTACAACTATCCCACTGTTTCTGCCGGAAATGATACAACTATCCTTGCCGGCGCAACTGTACCACTGTTTGCTGCGGGTTCACCGGATATAACTTCTTATTTATGGACACCCGCAACAAGACTTAGTTGCACAACCTGTAATAACCCGTTGGCTACCCCATCGAACAACACTACGTATACAGTGGAAGTGCGTAATATCGCCGGTTGTACCACTACCGATAACGTAACCGTTTTTGTAGGCTGTGTAAACGGACGCATCTATATACCCAATGCATTTACACCAAACAACGACGGACTGAATGACCGTTTCTTTGTAATTGGCGAAGGTGTACAAACCATTAAACGTATGATCGTTTACGACCGTTGGGGGAAAGCCGTTTATTCAAAAGAAAACTTTTTAGGCAACAATGCTGCCGATGGTTGGGATGGAAATTTCAACCGCATTGCACAGCCACCGGGAGTATATGCCTACATTACCGATATTGAATGTGGCGATGGCACTGTATTTCGAATGCAAGGCATTGTAACATTGATCAGGTAAAAAAGCCGGGAATAACTAGCGTTGAGGCCGATTGCGTTGGAATTAGTTACAATCGGTTGGTGAGGACACACAACCGGGGCGTGCTTTTTTTCTTTGGCATACCAACACCTGAAGCAATATTTAAAAGTCATTCTTTATTAAGTTGTAGAACCACAAATACCAACCAACTGTAAAGAAAAAAAGAATCACTCCAACTATTTTTTTCCTGCCGTTTAGTAGCCCGATCAACAAAAAAGAAGAGATAATACATACTATTGGTGAAACCGTCATTAAAAAGGTGCCTGGCAACATCGAAAAGATAAAAAAAGAAGTGCGTGAATTAAACAAGTACTCAAAACTAAAAACAAGTATAGGCAAAAGGCTTACAGCTATGGAAAAATACGTCAGCCATAATGTTAATTTGTAATAGTTAAGATATAATCTGACAGTTGTGGATTTTTCTACAATTTTTTTAAGCTGCTGAGTTGTGTTGATTCAGCAGTTTTTCTTTTGCCAAAGGTAAAGCTTCGTCAAAAGTTTGTATAGGT
>JAEYWX010000003.1 GCA_023428755.1 Bacteroidota bacterium | reverse complement strand
AGGATGCCCTTCCCGGGGGCGACCATGGCCTCTGCAACCTGTTCAAGCGTCATCGTCATGGTTTCTCCTCCGCATAATGGGGATGGGCCGCGTGGGCGGTGAATTGGGCGTCCGTCGATTTACCCTGGATGGCGTCTCGCGGCCAGCCTGGCGCGGTGGCTTATCCGTATGGGGTAAATCGCGCGGGCTCATTCTGGTGCAACCGCCCTCTCGGCCCCAAGTTCCTTGACGGGTTGCGGCGTGTCGAGTACCCGTGTAGGCGATCGCTGCAGGCCACGGATCGGCGGCAGACACCGGCTGACCGGGCGGGATATTCGCCATGGAACCAGCGGCCGGAGCCCTTGCAGGATCCCTGAATGGGCCGGCGGGGGCGGATCGGAGCGTAGCGCAGCCTGGTTAGCGCACCAGTCTGGGGGACTGAGAAAGTCGCATCATCATTCTCACTGATACTTCCATAATATCACAAGTGATATCAAAAGTATAGTCGAATCTGGCGTCACTCGGTTGTTTTCGCCATTTGGGTCGGGGACGCGCGCGGGGCGCATTACCCGTGAATCCCGCGGACGCGAAATCACGGACAATCGTCCTCCCGCAATTCCATCCTCTCGCGCGCGCGAATGTTGCATCCGAGCACGAGAGCACGGCTTGCTCGGACTAACGTCACCCCATAAGCTAACTAGGTTGGGAGTTGCATACTGCGTCGGGGGGCGTGCGATGTGGGAGGAAGCTGCGAAGATTGCGTTGGAATTGGCGTCGGCGCTCTCCGATGCCATCGTGTCGGCGCTGAAAGACGACGGGGCTTTGCCGCATTGGATGAAGCTTACTGCAGGCGGGTTGAGCCTCATCGCGGCGCTGTTCTCAGCATACTACTGGGGACGCAGGGTCTTTCGGGAGCAGGTGCAGAAGGTATTTGTCGATCCAGAAACGTTCTGGAGCAAACCTGCCTCTGCTGCGGATCGCCGAGACTATCAGCGCAGGATCGATGCCTCGATCCCCGCAATTGCAATCGCAAACTACAAGGGCGGTGTCGGCAAGTCGATGATTGCCGCTAATTTGGCGGCTTACTACGACAAGATTGGCTATCGCTGCTTGCTCATCGACTACGACTATCAGGGGTCGCTCACTGACATCGTTCCCTATCGCAATCGAAACGAACTCACCTTTAGCGCTCATGATGTGCTTAAGGGAGAGCAACAGGTCAGAAAGCCCGACGAATTGGGGCGCTCATTCCGTGGGTCTGCAATCCATCCTGCGGAATCTGAGCTTAGTAGTCTCGACAGCGAGTTGATGTTCACGTTTCTGATGGGTTCGTCAAATGGCGACGTTCGCTTCAACACGAGAGCCTACCTGAGCAGCGCCTACGTTCGCGACAATTTTGATATCGCGATCATCGATACGCCGCCTCGGATTTGTACCGCAACGGCGAACGCATTGTGCGCGGCAACGCGCGTGGTGATGCCAACGATCCTCGATACGGTATCGAGCCGAGCGGTGTTCCGATCTGTTGAGATGTTTCTGAACTTCCGGGATCGGCTGGGGCTGGGCTTCAAGATATTCGGCGTAGTGCCCTCAAAGGTCGAAACAGCCACCGGATACAACAATCGCGAAAGCCAGGCTCTGGCATACTTGAAGGATGAACTTCACTGGAAGTACAAGGATCGTGTGAACCAGTACTCGAGAAGAGCAGAGCCGATCCCTGTGTGGGACGACCTCCCGATCATGCACAAGGTCGGATTGCTCCATATCGAGGGCGACGACATGGTCATATTCAAAAACAACCCCACACAGGGCGAGGCTGTCATACAGAGCATGTTTGCTAAACTGGGCAACGCGATCCTTGAGGATGTTGGTCTTCTGAAGATGCCGCCACCGAGTGAACCACATGAAAATATCAGAGCTGCGTAAGGCGATCGCTGCTTACGAAACGCTATTGGAACAAGTAGGCGGTGGGACCGAGCACCGGGAAGCATTGAAGCAGCTAAACGCCTGGCTCGCTCGGTTCAACGGTATCGAAGCTTCAGAGCTGAACCAGCTGTCCTTAAGTGACGGGGCACCACCGGCACCACGTCCTTCGAAGCAAGCCGATAGCTCGCTAGTGACCGAGTACTCGGATATGTTCAAAGCAGCCGCAGGGGACCGCGCTCGGTTCGAGTTGGCATTCTCACAACTGAGATCGGACAAGCGTGTGCGTCTAGCCGAACTCAACGAGATCGCACTCCGCTACGTTGGTGGGACTTCGAAGTACAAGTCCAAGGCGGATGCGATGAAGGAGATAAAGCTCAGGTTCGATGCTGGATTAAATGCGGCGGCTCGTGCGAATGAAGCTGCAAAGATGTAGCTATGGAATGATACAGGTGCGTTTTGCGTGCCTACATTGCAAGATTGAAAGTGGCCATCACCAACGCCTGGGGCGAACGGCTGTCTGTTCCAGTCTAGCAAGCGTAGCGATCATGGGATTGCTGACTACATTCTTTACTCTTCCCGGCGAGACAAGTATTGCACCGCACTCGCACGTATGCTCGGAATGTGGAGTGTGAGCCATTGCACCCGTATCGAAATGCGCCTCCCCACAACTAGAGCACTCGAGAGAAACTATTCTTCCCTTCAGATGGGGGAGTACTTGCTGAGCCATTAGAATGCGAAGCTGAAGATTATCAAGTTGGATGTCGTCGATTGTCACCGAGTCATATGTCTCGTCGATTGTAGGAACCATGAAGTTATTAGTGTAGCCATGGAAGTGAATTCCGCTTTCCTCGGGAGCACTAGAGGTCCAAAGGATGGCTTCGTGAGAGCCCCACAGCTCGATTCCCATGGGGAACTGCGACTGCGATACGTTCAACGGGCGATTTGCGGGAATGGTCCGTCTATTAACTTGAGTGTCGCCACAGAATTCCTTGAGCCCCATAAGCGGATTAGCTATTCCTGGCACCGCGTCCCGAAAGTTGCGTCCGCATGCATAGCAAAGATGCGTCTGATGCCGGGTGACGGAAAAGGTATCCTTGTCGAGATGCGGCTCTCCACAGTGAGCGCACTCCAGATACTTCAGTTGCTGGCCAAAAATCGATGAGACCATATAGGAAATTGCGTCGTCAGCGCGCACGTCAATTGTCCTACAGGACCGATCTGCGCCGCTCAGACGAGCGATGACCAGCTTGTAGGTTTGATCGATTAGCTTCTTCTTCCTAGGCTGTCGGCGCGCGTGCACATGAACGCCTAGGTCGTCCATATCGTGCACCGCCGTTGAATAGACTGCCGGGACGGCTCCCCAAAGCGCTATGCCGCCCGCAAATCGGGTCGGGTCCAATTCAAGGATGTGCTTAGAAGCAATCGGCGCATCATCATGCCTAGAGCATCGATCCATAGCAACGCCGCCTTTTCCGGTGGCGTTCGCTCTATGGACACTGCACCAATAGCGCCACCGACCATCCCTGCGCTTTGCCACTGCAGCAATACTGCAAAGCCCCACTCTGACCTCCTTAGCAG
>JAEYWX010000002.1 GCA_023428755.1 Bacteroidota bacterium | reverse complement strand
CCCCGGCCCCCACCGAACTACACTCCGCTAATGCATTGACCTCACTTCTTTTGGTCAGTTCAATCCTCCAGCAACTGGTGGTCTGTCGTCCGTCGTTTTCAGTGCTGAGTGCCCGTCCCCCCAAGCTCTGGTGGTCCGTCGTCTATGGTCTGTCGTCAGTTGCCTTTCCACCATGAACTATGAACTATCAACTATGAACCATCTCCCCCTCCCCTAATACGTCGTCGTCATATCTTCATCCACACAAATAATAAAATCGGCTTTGTACAAATGTTCGGCCAGCAGTTTTGAAATGTTCGTTTGTGATACGGTTGTTACTGTTGCAATTTTAAAGGAAGGTCTTGATTGTTTCAGGTACCATACAATTCCATCGGATTCGTTGGATGCTTTGCCATCATGTTTATCGGAATGATAGCTGCCGTTGTAATGAATGAACAAACTGTTTTGTTTAAAATACTTCAAAATGAAATGGGCCATAGTTGCATCTTTGGAAGCCTGTGCCCGCACCATGTTCATGGTACCGTGGCCGGCCATCATCGTCATCATGTTTTTATAACCGGCCAGTGTAGAATCGAAGGCGATGGGTAATGGTGCGATCCATTGCTTGGCCATATCGGGCAAGGTATCCAATGCTTCAAATCCATGTTTTGAAATGAGGGATGCATAGCGGCGTGGAATATTGGTTGCGGCAAATGCTATGTTATTTGCTTTTGCAAAATTGACCAGTGGTGCATAATCGGTTTTGTAATTGGGCCACAGTCTTGCAGATGAATCGAAACCTTTTGCTGATAGTTTTCCCTGCAGGTATTGATCGAGGGCGGCCTGGTTATCCTGTTCAAACATTTCGGCACCGAGTATCAGCTTACGTTTCTGCTTTGCATCTTTCGTGATTTCCAGTTGCAACCAATGACTGATGGGGTTGTTGTGAAATTCACCGATGAGTACAATGTCTTGTTTCACTAATTGCTTCATCATCTTTTTGTAACTCACTTTCTTCCCTTTTGCATTATACAACACATAAGCAGGTTTCTGTTGTGCATACAAAGCAGTGCCAATGAAAATGAGCAAAGCTGTAAGAACGATTTTTTGCATACGGCAATTTAGGGATTAATTGAGTTGCATAAACCTCCCAGCTAACAAGACGATAGACGATGGACGACAGACCACCAGTGCTTCGCATGCCAGGCACTTACGACAAATGGTTCATAGTTGATGGTTCATGGTTCATAGAGAAGAGACGACAGACAATCAGCAACAGACCACCAGTGCTTCACATGCCAGGCACTCACGACTCTCGACTAACGACTCACGGCTTCCAACTCACCACTCACCACTCACAACTATTCTCCTCCCCCAAACATTTCAACCTCGGGGGGCTGTTGGTTCATACTGTGTTGCAGGCCCAAAAATGATTTCTCATTCATTTACTTTTAAGAGCAACAACAGTTGATGTTGTGTAAAAAGATGCTGGTTGCATATAAAAAACAAAGTATGAAAGGATCGTTCTTCGCCGTTGCCATTGGTATGCTGTTATTGATTGGCAGTGCCTGTAAAATAAAAAAGAAGCTGCCCAAGGCAATACTCCCACTCCCCCGCCACCAGTTACTCCCCCGCAGGGAAATTATTCAGGACAACGCCTCACCATTTCAACAACTGAAAAAGTGGGTTCACCGTGGGTAGAGTTGGGAGCCGATACAGTTTACACATCGTTAAACATTGGTTCGGTATTGTTCAAAGCAATGCCAACGGGATTTGAGGATAAGATCGTTTCGTTTTTTCTGCCCAAAGGATATCAACTGGTAATGTCGGCCAACTTTGATGGCACCGGCGAATCGATCTGCATTGTGGCAATGGATAGCGATATCAAAGCCAACTTACCGGCACGGTTAAAAAACAGCATCTCCTACATCCGCTATATGAAGATCAACAACCCGGATAAAAAAGGAACGGCTTCAGTGAATGATGCGGTTGTACAGAACTTTGCTGCCAGCTGGTATTATGGATGGAGTTTCAACAAACCGTCGTATACGAATCAGCAGTTTGTTCCCATGACCTGGGGTAAAGGTTCGAGTACTGATGACAATGTAAAATACATTACTGCCCGCCAGGATGTAGATCATTTACTGTCGTTTAATGAACCCGACAATGTAAGTCAATCCAATATTCTAAATATTGATACAGCGATCTATCGTTATAAGATCATGCTGAAAACAGGTTTGCGTTTGGGTGGACCGGTTGTTACGCAAGACCAGGCCTATGGAAGCGGCAAATGGCTCAGCAATTTTATAGCGCAGGCCGCAGCACAAAAAGTGCGGATTGATGTGTTGCCCGTGCATTGGTACGATTGGGGTAACCAAACCAATAATGCCGCCACCGATTCGCTCACTGCCGAACGGATCTTCAACCGCTTTGTAAACTATATTCAAAATGTACGTGCTGCGTATCCCACCTTGCCCATTTGGGTAACGGAGTACAATGCCAATCCCAACCGCAGTTCGGAAACTATTCATAAGTATTTTATGAAACTGTCAACGGAATGGATGAATAACACTTCATACATCGAACGGTATTCGTATTTCTTTCCGGCAGCAGTACCATCGGTTCATCCCGATAACAGTTTAACAGCTGCAGCATTGTATTGGAAAAGTTTACCGTCGGCGAAATCATTGTCGGGGAACAGTGTGGCGGATGCGGTGTTGGTGCAGTAGAAGGCAGTTATGAGTTATGAGTTGTAAGTTGTGAGTGCTTGGCATGAGAATCGCTGGTGGTCTGTTGTTAATCGTCTGTCGTCTGCTGACTCTTCACCATGAACTATGTACCATTCGTTGTGAGTGCCTGGCTTCGAAGGCAATGGTGGTCTGTCGTCTATCGTCCATCGTCTTCAGTGGTTAGTTGTGCTGGTGAACAGACAACGCTACATGTCATGCGTTTCAATCGGCAGCAACTATCCTACACGCAAAATCTTTTCCATCTTTTTTCCTTTGGCCAATTCATCTACCAGTTTATCGAGGTAACGCACCTGTTGTGTTAATGGGTTTTCGATCTCTTCTACACGATACCCACAAATAACACCTGTAATAAGATTTGCATTGGGATGAAGGGTTGCCTGCTGAAAGAATTGCTGAAACGTTACTTTATCAGCAATGAGTTGTTGCAGCTTTTTTTCGTTGTAACCGGTGAGCCATTCAATTACCTGGTGCAGCTCTTCTTTGGTACGACCTTTCTTTTCCACTTTCGTTACATAATGGGGATACACCGATGCAAAGCTCATGTTTGCAATCCGTTCATCGTGATGTGCAGTACTGTTCATGTGTATGTTGTTTGAAGGTTGCTGCAATTTATTTTAACCGGAGCAATTGTCCTTTCCGTTTTACAATGTTTTTGTAATCCCATTGAATGGCTCTTCCCTTTTCGAGCCAGCGGCAGAGAGCCGTTTCATCAATTTCAGAAACATGATTGTAAATAACAGATGCATCTTTAAACTTCTTGCCAACAACGTTCAATCCTGCTTCTTCAAAATCAGCTCCGCTCCAGAACATCAAGCGGATGCCTGCTTTTTGTTTGCTGTATCCCACAATGGGGTTCCCGTCTAAAAACCAAACCGGGTGTGCATGCCATATTTTGCTTTCGGCTTCGCTGAGTTCAGTGTTGATGATGCTGGCCAGGCGGTTGCAGATTTCTTTATCAGCAGCTGCTTGCTCGTTGTTGTATGCGTTGATGTCGTTATTCATTTACTGTGTTCTTTTGCCTGATCATATTTCATACCATTCCTCGTTAAGTAAAGGATTATGTTTTATCCAGTATCTGCTATTCGGATTAATTTTTTTTGCAATTACAGCAAATTTTTTCAAGTCAATATTCAACCACCTTTCTTCACTATCATATTGATAAACACCTTCCTTATACGCTTCGATCGTTGTTTGGAGCATTGCATTGATTGAATCAAAATAACTTATCGGATGCTCAATGTAAAGGCAAGGAACTGAATAGAAATAAAGCTTCCCGTAATGAGGTCCTTTTCTTTTATTAAATAGAAGAGCTTCTTCTCCATTATCGCTTATTATTTCCAACAAATCAGAATCGTATGGCTTATCAAATGATAAGTAATTTTTTATTTCTTGTAAAGATTGTATCCCACCATTATCCATCAATTGACAATATGATTCTACCTGTTCGCCATTTTTCCATTGAAACAATGCTTTTAAATCTTCATCCGCTATCCCAAACTCTTCGAAATATTTATCAATTTCCTCATCAGACAAAGGCGGTTGAAGTTTCAAGTATTCTGACATATTGTATTTCCTCAATACACTGTCTAATTCTTTTAACAAAAGCTTCGTTTCTGTCATACCAAAAATGCAATAATTATTCTGAAAGTTGATTGAATTGATAAGTTAAGATCGGAACTGCTGTTTGGTTTTGCAACATTGCCGGGCATTCGTACATCGTACATCATTCATCGTACCTCGAATCACTCAAACCTTAACGCCTTCACCGGACTCATTTTTCGTACCAGCAACGAAGGAATAAATAGAATAAGAAAGCTTACTACAAACGTAACCACATTAATCAATACCACCTGCCACCACAACACACGAATGGGTGCTTTGGAAACATAGTAAGCCGTTTCATCGAGTTTAATAAAGCCGGTGGTTTGCTGCAGCCAGCAAATGCCAAGTCCCAGCAATGTTCCAATTACTAACCCAACCAATGTAATGATGAGTGCCTGGTTCCAGAAAATTACCTGTACCTGTCCGTTAGTAGCGCCGGTGGCTTTGAGTAAGCCGATCATACGGGAACGTTCCAGTACAAGAATAATCAAACAGGAAATTAAATTGATCACCGCTACAATACACATGATAATTAAGATCACGGTTTTATTGGTGCTTTGCAGTGCCAGCCAGTCGAAGATGTTGGGATAAATTTCACGTAAAGGTGTGCTGAACCATACAACAGGTAATTGATCCAGCAGTTGGTTGTTGGTTGCATAATCGGTGCGGTAATCCTTCAAGGTAATTTCGTAACCACCGATCTGTGTATTGCTCCATCCGTTGAGCCGACGGATGAGATTCATATCAATAATGGCAAATGTTTTATCGTACTCTTCAATACCTGTTTTGTAAATACCGCTTACAGTTACGGGCCGCACACGTGGTGCCGTGCTGTTATTGTCGATAAAATAAATGAGAATGCGGTCGCCTACTTTTGCATTTATCTGTTTGGCCGTATAGGTGGAGATAACGATCTGGTTGTTCTGCACACTGTCATCAAAAGCAAGCCATTTCCCTTCCTGCATAAACGGTTGTAACCGTTTGCTGGAAAATTGTTTGTCCACTCCTTTCAGCAAAACACCTTCAATGGTTTCCGTTGTTTTTAACATGGCCGATTTGGTGGCAAAGGCATCCACGAGTTGCACATTCTTATGCGACTTCAGCAATTGATACACCGAATCATTTTGTTCCACCGGTAACTCTTCAGCCAAACCGGACGCAGAGGATTGCTGCTGCTGCACCCGCAGGTGTCCCCAAAAACTAAATACTTTGCTGCTTACCGTATATTGAAACCCTTCTACAAACGCAAAGGCAAGGATCATCACCGCCACACTGATGGCGGTAGCCACCGTTGACAAACGGATAATGAACCGTGAAAAGGATTGGTTCTTTTGAAAAACCAGGCGGCGTGCTATAAAAGAGGCAATGTTCAAATCTTTATCTTTGAAAGGTTGTAAAACTAATGGTTTCTGTGAGAAAAGGCTGCCAACCTTTTACAAAAAGCAACTAATTCCATTTGTTTTGAATCTCTGTAACGAACGGTTTTAAATAAACAGCATCATGCACCAGATCAAACGCCTTTTTGCCTGCCTTGTACTTGTTTCGTTTTTCAGCAGTTCGGCATCTGCCCAACAGCCCGATAAAATGTACAAGAGCAATATCCGCTCGGTAAAGTTTCATGTAAAAGGCGATCAGCTGAGTTATCCCATTATGCGGCTCAACAGCAACGATCAATTGGAACTGCATTTTGATGATATGGATGCAGATGTAAAATATTACTCCTACACCTTCACCTTGTGCAATGCCGACTGGACACCCGCCATGCTGAGCCAGTTTGATTACATGAAAGGCTTTTCCAATGTGCGCATCAATACTTACCGCAACTCTTCGCTTGTACTTACCCGTTATACGCATTACACCGCCAACCTGCCCGACCGTAACACTACTCCTACCCGCAGCGGCAACTATGTTTTGAAAGTGTTTTTAAATGGCGATACATCGCAGGTGGCGTTTACCAAACGTTTCCTGGTGATCGATACAAAAGTGTCGGCCGGTGCAACGGTGGTGCAGCCCTTCAATACCTTTATTGGAAAAACACACCAGAAATTACAGTTTAATGTAAACGCTCAAAACATTAAGCCCACCAATATTTTTCAACAGATCAAAGTGGTGATTCTGCAAAACTTTCGCTGGGATAACAGCATTACCAATTTACAACCAACGTTTATCCGTCAGAATATTCTGGAATACAATACCGAAAACCAGGCCTTGTTTCCTGCGCAGAAAGAATGGCGCTGGGTTGATTTAACCAGCTTTCGTTTGCAAACCGATCGTGTAGAGAAAGGTGATTACAGCAACACCGGTCAAACACTCTTTATTAAACCGGAAGGTGAACGCAAAGACCTGCGTTATATGTATTACCGTGATTTCAATGGTTTTTACCAGTTGGGAAATATTGAACAGAATAATCCTTACTGGCAAGGCGATTATGCAACGGTGTGGTTTCGTTACAGCACACCCGACCGGAAAGAAATGCCGGGAAAAGATATTTACCTGTTGGGCGAATTTACCAACTATGAATTCAGTGAAGCCAACCGTTTGCAGTTTAATACCGAAACAGGCATGTATGAAAACAAACAGTTGTTAAAGCAGGCCTTGTACGATTACATCTATGTAACGAAAGATAAAAAAACAAACGAAGTAAGTGCAGACGTAACAGAAGGTAATTGGTGGGAAGCTGAAAACACATACACTGTATTGATCTATTACAAACCACTGGGCGGCCGTGTGGATGAACTGGTGGGGATGACACAAGTGAACTCACTGGCCAACCGTCCGAATTTTAATAGTAACAGGATCCTTTAAATTCTGTTTCCTGCCCGGATTACAAAAGCAGGTCAAAAATTCACCATTACCAAACGATAAATCATTTCTATCCGAAACAAAACCCGGCGCACATCGCCGGGTTTTTATTTTTTCAGAATCTGTGCCTAGTGTTCCAAAGATCGTTTGAGACATTATTAAGTTGAACAGCTAGTTTTTTTACAAATGACATCATACAGAACCGCCATCAGGGTTTGGAACCGCTGACGGGGTTTCAACAAACTTTCAACTTTTCACTTTCTACTTTTCACTTAATCATCATTCCCCTATCTTTGCGCCGGCAGGTCTTGCACGACCAGCTCCTGCTGAACTCCCCCAGGGTGGGAACGCAGCAAGGGTAAGCGGTTGTAGCGGTGCGATGTAAGTAACCTGCCATTTTTATCTTTTTCTGTTTGAAGATGCCCCTTTACAGACTGAGCATTTTTTTATCTTCAAAACAACCAAACTTTTACAATGAAATTTTTTATTGACACAGCCGACCTTTCTCAAATTAAGGAAGCGAATGAACTGGGTATTCTCGATGGTGTTACTACCAATCCATCATTAATGGCCAAAGTAGGCATTAAAGGCACGGAAGCTGTTATGCAGCACTACAAAACCATTTGCGAAATGGTGGATGGCGACATCAGTGCAGAAGTAATCAGCACCGATTTTGATGGCATCGTGGAAGAAGGGAAAAAGCTGGCTGCCATTCACCCGAATATTGTGGTGAAAGTGCCCATGATCAAAGATGGCATCAAAGCCTTAAAATGGTTTAGCGATAACGGTATTAAAACAAACTGCACACTGGTATTCAGTGCAGGCCAGGCAATTCTGGCTGCAAAAGCTGGCGCTACCTACGTATCGCCGTTTATTGGACGTATTGATGATGGCGGTTGGGATGGTATGCAACTGATTGGTCAGATTGCAAACATCTATTCACTGCAGGGTTTTGAAACAGAGATCCTCGCAGCATCCATCCGTACACCGTTGCATATTATCCAGGCGGCTGAATTAGGTGCAGATGTTTGTACTTGTCCGTTGAGTTCCATCCTTGGTTTGTTAAAACATCCGTTGACGGATAATGGCTTGGCTCAATTTTTAGAAGACGCAAAGAAGTTTCAATAAATAAATTACGATACGAATGTAAAAACTCCCGGTACCGGGAGTTTTTTTATGTATTGATTTGAGGATTCAATCTTCAGGCCGATAGCTTTTCAACATCGAGCAGTTCATTATCCTTGTTTTCAATAAATCGTTTCCGATAAGCAGCAACCTGCGTCCAGTAAATAATCCAGCAGATGAATGCCGCCAGCCCAAAAAACAAACCAATAATGGGCATCAGGCTTGCGATCGACATTAGTGCAAACACGTTTCCAATATCTTTTGTTGGCGTTTGCTGGGTATAAGCAATATTCAATCGGTCACACTCCTGCCTTATTGAAGCCGCCAATTTATTGATCACAACAAACATCCAGATGAGATTGAAAAGTGGAATAAGCAGCAGCCATACCTGCGCCGGCACAAGTTTTCTGTTTTGAACTGAAATTTGTTGAGCTATTCTGTAAAGTGTAAACAGAAAAAAAACATACGGCACAAGAAACAGTAATAAGAAAAGCAATTCGTAAATAGCAAGTACGCCCATTCGTTTTTTTGAAAGATAAGGATGGATGAAATAATTTTCATTATTTTTTTGTAATTCAGTTGCTTCTATTTCAATCGCAACAATAATTCCCGTAAGTCCTTCACTCCTTCCGTTGCCGGTTTTTCGATAGCCGTAAGATTGTACACCGATGACGTGTAAGGAATCTTTTTATCTACAATAAACTTGGGTATGGCATCGTCGGCAACAGTAATTAATCCGGCGGCCGGATACACCACCAATGAAGTACCAACTACTGCAAAGAAATCTGCTGCATGTACAATCGGCACTGCCACTTCAATCATCGGTACCGCTTCTTCAAACCAAACAATATGCGGACGAAGTTGTGCACCGTCTTCTGCTGTATCGCCTAAGTGAATGTCGCCTTTGATCTCGTACACCAAATCTTCATCCCGTTCACTCCGCATTTTAAAAATTTCACCATGCAAATGCAATACGTTGGTGGATCCGCCACGTTCGTGCAGGTCATCAATATTTTGGGTGATGATGGTGACATCAAAATCATGTTCCAATTCGGCCAAACCATAATGTGCTGCGTTCGGTTGCGCCTGCAATACATCTCGTCTTCTGTAATTGTAAAAATCAAGAACCAGCTGTGGATTCTTTCGCCATGCCCGTGGCGTGGCAACGTCTTCGATCTGGTATCCTTCCCACAAACCATCACTGTCACGAAATGTACGCAAGCCACTTTCGGCACTGATGCCTGCACCTGTTAATACAACCAATTTCTTTTTCTGCATACATCAAAAATAAAGAAAGCCATTAATCAATACGGCTGAGTGGCTTTCCCGGTTTTGCATAACTGAAACGGGCCAGTTTTTCGGTGGTGTAATATCCATCAATACCCAGAGATGTAACAATGTTTGCCTTCTCCAGATCGAGAAAACCATCTGCAGATAAAATCTGTTCATCAGCAAATACACCCGTAACGGCACCAATCACAAAAATTGTATTGTTGAATTTGATGGGTATAATCTCCTTCAACTCCATAGCATATTTCACCGGACTTTCAAACACAAACGGAGCTTTGCTGTGTGTTGTAAATTCTTCTGTTAATCCAACAGCAGCAAACTCACTCTCACCATCGGCATACTTTGCACTGGTCTGGTGCGCCTGTTCAATCAAGTTCGCCGGAATAAGATTGATGGTATACGCTCCTGTTGCTTCAATATTGCTGAGTGTGTGCGGTGCTGCTTCCAGTGGACGATTGACAAAACCGATCAAAGCCGGATCGGCACCGATGTGTACAATATTGCTGAAAATGGCGAGGTTGCTTCTGACCTCTTTATCGACTGTAGCTATTAAACTGGCACTCTTAAAACCACTTAAACTGTTGATGAAATTACCCCTGTAAAACCGTTCCCAACTCTTAATCGTTGACAGACTGTAGAAAGCCATTGTTTTTTTTGTATGCTAAACATTCTTTCGGAAAAATTGTTTTACTGTTTCATGAGTTCCGTTACGTTGATTTTTCCGCATCAGTTATTTAAGGCACATCCTGCACTGGATAAAAGCCGTGCAGTTTATCTGGTTGAAGAATGGTTGTTTTTCCGGCAATACAAATTCCACAAACAAAAGCTGCTGCTGCACCGTGCATCGATGCAGTTTTATGCACAATGGTTGAAGGAGAATAAGTATGAAGTAAACTACATTGAAACAGGCAAGGCTGAAAATGATGTGCGTCAATTGATCGCTTCCTTAACCAAACAACAGATCACTGAAATTCATCTTGCAGATGTGGCCGATAACTGGTTGTTGAAACGCATCAATGAAAGCTGCGTGCACCACAAAATCAAACTCATCGTACATGCTACTCCGGGCTTCATCAATACAATGAACAATGTGGCGGATTATTTCAGCAAAAAGAAAACCTATTTTCAAACCGATTTCTATACACATCAGCGCAAGCTGCGAAAGATACTCTTAGAAAAAGATGGCAAGCCGCTCGGTGGCAAATGGACGTTTGATGCAGAGAACAGAGAAAAATATCCAAAAAAACAAACACCGCCTGCAGTCAACTTTCCAAAGCCAAATAAGTACATCCACGAAGCAACTGTTTATGTAGAAAAGCATTTTGCAAACAACTATGGTTCGCTTGATGCTCCGCATTTTTTTGTGTGCACGTTTGAGGAAGCTGAGCAATGGCTTGATGAATTTATTGAACAGCGCTTTCAGCAATTTGGTATTTATGAAGATGCCATTGTAACGAAAGAATACATTCTGCATCATTCGGTATTAACGCCCATGCTCAACATTGGCTTGCTTACGCCGCAACAGGTATTGGATAAAGTGTTGAATAAAGCGGACAAGCACAATATTCCACTTAACTCACTCGAAGGGTTTGTACGGCAGATCATGGGTTGGCGTGAATTCATCCGTATTGTGTACGAACGTGAAGGAACGAAACAACGCACCACCAACTACTGGCAGTTCAAACGAAAAATACCGGCGAGTTTCTGGAATGGTACAACAGGTATTTTACCGATTGATGAAACAATCAAAAAAGTATTGAAGACGGGCTATTGTCACCACATTGAACGGTTGATGGTGCTGGGAAATTTTATGTTGCTCTGCGAGTTTGACCCCGATGAAGTGTATCGTTGGTTCATGGAGTTGTTTATTGATGCATACGACTGGGTAATGGTGCCGAATGTGTACGGTATGACGCAGTTTGCAGATGGCGGATTGATGACCACCAAACCTTACATCAGCGGCAGTAATTATTTGATGAAGATGAGTGATTATAAAGCCTCCCCTTCCGGGGGAGGTTTGGAGGGGGCTTGGCAACAGATTTGGGATGGTTTGTTCTGGCGCTTCATGCATGTACACAGGGATTTCTTTTTGCAGAACCCTCGTCTTGGTATGCTCATCAAAACATTTGATAAGATGGCGATTGAAAAACAACAAACACATTTACGGAACGCTGAAAAATTTTTACAACAACTCGACCGATGAATTTTACTATAGAAGATAAAGACCGTATTATTGAAATGGCCTGGGAGGACCGCACTCCTTTCGAAGCCATTGAACTGCAGTTTGGGCTGAAGGAAAAAGATGTAATTGCATTTATGCGGGCCAACAGCAAACCATCGAGTTTTCGTATGTGGCGTAAACGCATGGCAGGTCGTACCACCAAACACACCGTTTTACGTAGCGACGAAGTAAACCGTTTTAAATGCAACCGGCAACGCAGCATCAGTATGAACAAAATCAGTAAACGATAACGCATGAAAAAATTGTTTCCAAAAATTGCTGTCATTGTTTTAGGCGTGTTCTTTATTCTTGGCGGAATCAATCATTTCATCAATCCTGATTTTTATCTGCCGCTCATACCCGATTATTTTCCCAATCCTTCGCTGCTGAACATGTTGAGTGGTGCCGGCGAAGTAGTAGCTGGCATTGCGGCGCTGTTACCTTCAACCAGAAAGCTGGGTTGCAATGCCATTCTTTTTTTATTAATCGCTTTTTTACCTGCACATATTTATTTCATTCAGAAAGGTGGTTGTTTAAGTGATGCACTTTGTGTGCCTGTATGGATTGCATGGGTTCGACTGCTCGTTGTACATCCTTTTTTACTTTATTGGGCATACAAGTGCCGTACAATTAAATAAAAGAAAATGCTTTCATTTCCAGTTGAGTATCCTGCTATTCTTGAACGTATTGAAAACGTTGATCCTATCCGCTATGGCAAGACGAGAAATTTTATTGATGGTGATGTAACGTATCTGTCGCCCTATATTTCACGTAGCGTTATTAGTGTAAAACAAGTGAAGGAAATTGTATTAAAGAAAGGCTACAAACCTTACCAGGTGGAGAAATTTTTACAAGAGCTTGCCTGGCGTGAATATTTTCAGCGTGTTTGGCAGACAAAAGGAACTGCAGCAATTAACACAGCATTGAAACAGGAGCAGGTTGATGTGCAGCATAGCCAAATGATCAGCAGTGTTGCAAACGCAACTACAGGTATTGAAGCGATTGATGAACAGATCAGCAAATTGTACGAAACAGGTTATATGCACAACCATGCACGTATGTACACCGCTTCCATTGTTTGTAATATTGGAAAAGCACATTGGCATCAACCAAGCAAATGGATGTATTATCATTTACTCGATGGCGATCTGGCAAGTAATAATTGCAGCTGGCAATGGGTTGCAGCGGCCTTCTCATCCAAAAAATATTATTGCAACCAGGAAAACATCAATAAGTATTGTAACAGCAAACAACGCCATACATTCCTTGATAAGAGTTATGAAGAATTACCGGAAATAGCTATTCCCGATGCACTGCGGGAAACAGTTGAATTATCATTACACACCGAATTACCAAAAGCTGCTGCGATTAATATCGTTCCATCCAAACCGGTGTTGATCTACAACTCTTACAATCTCGATCCCAATTGGCGTACAGAAGAAGATGCCAACAGAATACTATTACTGGAGCCATCACACTTTGAGAACTATCCTGTGAGTGAAAAAGTACTACAGTTCATTCTTGATCTTTCGCAAAACATTGAAGGCATACAGCTTTTTGTGGGCGAGTTTAATGAGCTGTTACAAGTCAGCGGCAATGCACCCATCATCTCCAAAGAACATCCGGCTTTTGAACATTATACAGGAACAAAAGACAGTCGGGAGTGGATGTTTCCGCAGGTAACAGGTTATTTCAATTCATTTTTCAGCTACTGGAAAAAATGTGAACGCTATTTGTAATCATTATTCAACCAAAGCATTTCTTTTTTGTTGAAGCATAAACTTATTTCATGGAATCAGTAAAAAATAAACATGTATTGATCGTTGGTGCAACCGGCGGCATTGGCAGCAGAGTGGCTAAATTATTAGCCGGCAGCGGAGCGCATTTATTCCTTGCCGGTCGTAACAGCGAAAAACTGGCGACATTGGCACAGGAATTACATCTTCCTTCATCCAAAACACTGGCGCTCGACATCAGTAAACCGGCTGAAGTAGCTGTATTGAAAGAACAGTTCTTTGCACAATATCCAACCATCGATGTATTGGTGAATGCAGCAGGGCTCGGTATCATCAAATCGTCCGACACATTAACGGAAGAAGAATTCATGCAAACCATCCACACCAATCTTTATGCACCTTTTCTATTGGTGAAAGCATTTTTGCCGAACATGAAAGAAACAAAGAAAGGATTGATCATAAATATTCCGGGTATCCTGGGTAAAGTACCGATGCTGGGTGCAGCTGCTTACAGTGCATCGAAGTACGGATTGAACGGCATGATGCAGAGTATTCGTGAAGAAGTGAAACGAACAGAGATACGCATCACCAATTTATTTCTTGGTGGTGTTGATACGCCTTTTTGGGATACAATTGATTTGCGTGTACAGCGTGATAAAATGGTAATGGCAGAAGAAGCAGCAAAAGCCATTTGGTTTTTGTGCCAGCAACCAACCAGTGCTGTGGTGAGTGAAATGGTGGTGCAGCCCTTCAATCACCAGGCAATCTAAAAAACAATGGGCAGCCAATTGGCTGCCCATTGTTTTTTATGCAAGCGGTTTTTCGTTTATGCTGCTTTAAAAAATTCCACTTTGTTAATCGTATTATCCGGCCACTTGCCAAAACGTTTTTCAACAGCCTGGAATCTGTACTCAAAAATCTTGAGTAACTGTTTCTTTACAAATAAACTGTTGGCAATATTCCCCAGGAAACCAAGTGGATTGCGGTAATGCACAATATCTGTCATTTCCACGCCGCTTTCGATCATCTTAAAGTGGTGCTGATGATGCCACAATTGGTATGGACCAAAGCGTTGTTCATCAACAAAAAATTCTTTGTCTTTCACATGAGTTATCTCCGTCATCCAATACATTGGAATGCCCAGCACAGGACTTACTTTGTATTCAATGATCTGGCCGGGATACATTTTATCGCCGTGATGTTGCGATAAGATCTTGAAGCCGAGATTATCGGGTGTTATTGCCTGAAGATTAGCTGGATTTGAGAAAAACTCCCAGGCCGTATCAATATCAACCGGAATTTTCTGGACTGTTTTTAAAGAAAACGTAGCCATGAATTAATTGTAGAGATTGTTTGCAATAACGATTTCTGGATATTCATTCTTTTCACTGGCCCATTGGTACAGCAACTCACTACCGATCGGTTCATAAATATCCCGCTTTAATGGATCGGTTGGCAATTCTTTCATGGGTACCAACACCAAAAAATGTGGTTCTACATAATCGTAATGCTTATCTATTGTTAACCCTTTTACCTGAACAAACTTGTAGCCCTTGCTTTGCAACTGATCTAATGCTTTTTTATTGAATTCGATGGTGGCATTACGGGCTTCGGCAATTCCTTTTCGCATGGTGATTGAATTATAGTATGAATAATAAACGGGAAGCGAAATTGTTCGTTCAGCAATAGATTTTAACAGATGTTGACCGAACGATTGGCCTTCAAAGTTACAACTTCAACATGCTGATCCATGCTAAAACTCTGGTAAATGACGGAATCGATTGCGTAAGTGATGCTGCAACCAGTCTACGAAAATTACTTTGCTGGGTAATGGTTGCTTGTTTTGATGAAAATGTATTTGTTTGAAAGACGGGTATAAAAAAACCCGCCTTCAACTGAACGAAGTGCGGGTAAAAAAATGTGCCCACGAAAGGAATCGAACCTTCACATCCTTGCGAATGGCAGATTTTGAGTCTGCTGCGTCTACCAATTCCGCCACATGGGCATGCGACTATATCTTTTTAAGAACTGATCCCGCCGGCTAAAGCATTTTCGCCATAAAGGCAGAAGACTTTCCTTTGGGGTTGCAATATTACAGAATCTTTGCTTTCGTATGAAATTTTTTATACGAACTACTTTTTCTTAAATCTTATATTGCAAGCCCTTAAACGATTGACATGCTTACGATAGGACTTATCAGAGAAGGAAAAACACCGGCCGATAACCGTGTAGCGCTCACCCCTGCCCAATGCAAATGGGTACACAAAAACAGCAGCAATGTAAAGATCGTGGTACAATCATCGCTGCACCGCTGTTTTACCGACAAGGAATACCGCTCAGCCGGAATTGAAGTTGTAGAAGACATGCAGCAATGCGATATTTTGTTTGGCATCAAAGAAGTACCTGTTGAAGAACTGATCCCTTCTAAAACCTATTTGTTTTTTTCCCATACCAAAAAGGCACAGCTCCACAATCAAAAACTCATGCGGGCGATGGTGGAGAAGAAAATTACGTTGATCGATTATGAATGTTTAACCCATGATGACGGTCAACGTATTATTGGCTTCGGCTTTTTTGCAGGCGTTGTTGGCGCCCACAATGGTATGATGGCATTTGGAAATCGTACTGGTGCATTTAAACTGGGACGTGTGGGCGATGTGAGAGATTATCGTCAGTTGATCCATACTTATTTCGGGTTGAAGCTGCCCAAAATAAAAATTGCCATTACCGGCAGCGGTCGTGTAGCACATGGATTACTGGAGATTATGAACCTGCTTGGTGTAAATGAAGTAGAGCCGTTTGATTATCTGCATCGCCAATACGAATACCCTGTGTATGTGCATCTGAAAGGTCGGGATTTGTACGAACGAAAAGATGATGGTACGTATAACCGGGATAACTTTCACGAACACCCGGAAGAATATGAATGCAGCTTCTCTCCTTTTGTAAAGCAAACCGATATTTTGCTCAACGGAGTGTATTGGGATAAAAGCATTCCTTCGTTATTTACATTGGATGAGTTTCGCAATAGCTCATTCAAAATTCAAACCATTGCTGATGTAACCAATGATACAGGTGGTTCTATCCCCATCAATATCGGCGATTCTACCATTGCTGATCCGGTGTATGGAGTTGATAAGATCACGCTGCAAAAAACAGCACCCTACTTACCCACTTCGGTTGATGTAATGGCCGTTGGTAATTTGCCGAATGAATTACCAAGAGATGCATCCCGTTATTTTGGTGAACAACTCATCAAATTTGTACTGGACGATTTGGTAAAAGGTGGTTCTGCAGTTCTTGAACGGGCTACGATGTTGAAGAAAGGTGTGTTGACAGATGAATATAGTTATTTGAAAGAATACGCTGGAGTGAAATAATGTAAGTTGTTAAATGATGTACGATGTTAGATGTACGAAGTACGAAACCCCGTCAGCGGTTGAAAACCCTGAAGGAGGTTGAGACGTAGTTTATAAGTACAAATAATAATCCTTCAATAGGCGAATAAACGTATCCGAATATTCGTTATCGTTACGAATTGGAATAAATAAAGGTCTTACTTTACCCAAGTTTTGTCTACTGAAAATAAACATGGCTCGTATATATTGATGTTTCTCAGTCTGAGAAACAATTGCTTGTTTTTCCAAGTAAAAGTTAGACTTATTTGCAAGATCAATAAAATAGCTTGCTCTACTCCACGGAAGCAGTACTGCAAACCTTCCTTCGACCGTCAAGTTTGCGTCAACCGAAGTCAACAATTCGTCCAGTTTCAACCCTGCATCATGCATGGCTACATTTCTGTGAGCGGCATCCGATTTCAAATCGCCTTCATAAAAGGGAGGATTAGAAATAATGAGATCGTATTTTTTGGAGAAGTTGAATTGCTTTACATCCCCATGAAACAGTTGCAATCGTTCTTTCCATGGTGAAGCATCAATATTTTCTTTTGCTTGCCGATAAGATGGTTCGTCAATTTCAATTCCATCGATCAATGCATCGCATTTCTGCGCCAGCACTAACATCAGCAGACCAGTACCTGCACCAATATCAAGAATAGTGAGGGGTGAATGGTGAATTGTGAGTGAGTTGTCCGTACTTCTTAATTCTTCCGCTACCCACGCTCCAAACAAACAACTGTCGGTGCTCACTTTCAACGCAGCGTTTTCCTGCTGCACTGTAAATTGTTTGAATTGAAAATAGTTGTTGGGCATTTTGATGAGTAATGAATGATGAGCAGGTGCTAACTGTTTAACTACCGGCTAAAGACTACCGGCTTCTCTTACCACTCAGCCCTTGCACTTGGACTTACGTTCAGCGAAACAAAATCATTCGCCAGGTATTTATAATAACCCGTTATAGCGATCATACCTGCATTATCCGTACAATATTCAAACGAAGGAATAAACGTTTTCCAATGGTGTTTCTCTCCCATTTCAGTAAACGCTTTCCGTAATCCACTGTTGGCACTTACACCACCGGCCAGGCACACCTGTTTTACACCGGTTTCTTTTACAGCCTTCTTCAGCTTATTGAGCAGAATGGAAACAATCCGTTGTTGCACCGATGCACAAATATCATTCAGATTGTCAGCAATGAATTTCTTCTGTTCTTCTTCATTCGCCAAAAACTCTTCTTTATAAACCAGACTGGTTCCTGCATTGCGAAGAAAATAAAGGATCGACGTTTTCAAGCCACTAAAACTAAAATTGAGATCAGGAATTTGCGGTTCCGGAAATTTGAATCGATCAGCATTGCCCAACTGTGCATATTTATCGATCAATGGACCGCCGGGATAAGGCAACCCCAACAGTTTTGCTGTTTTATCAAATGCTTCGCCGGCTGCATCATCAATGGTTTCGCCCAGCACTTTCATTTGCGTGGCACTTTCGCACAACACAATTTGTGTGTGTCCGCCACTTACCGTCAAACACAAAAAAGGAAAGGAAGGCTTTTCATCGGGAATCAAATTCGCCAGCACATGTGCCTGCATATGATGTACTGCGATCAACGGAATATCCAATGCCAGCGACAATGATTTTGCAAACTGAGTGCCTACTAATAAAGAACCAATCAAACCCGGCGCCTGCGTAAATGCAATTGCATGCAATTCTGTTTTTTTGATGCCCGCTTTTTTTAATGCTTCGTCAACAACCGGAACAATGTTTTGCATGTGTGCACGACTCGCCAGCTCCGGCACTACACCACCATATTGCTCATGCACCGCTTGTGTAGCAATTACATTGGAAAGAATGCGACCGTCCACGCAAATGGAAGCCGATGTTTCATCGCAGGAAGATTCAATAGCGAGAATGTGAACCCCCGCACCCCCTAAAGGGGGCTTTCCATCATTTGAATTAATGTTGAGCATTAGCTAAAAGATGAGCAAAGATAATACGGTGTAAGTCTCCCTTTAGGGAGATTTAGAGGGTTTCTTATTTACTGCGGATAGCTACCACCGGATCCATTTTCGCCGCAATAAAAGCCGGGATAATACCGGCAAGTATGCCGGTGAGAATACAAACGGCTACCGCACCTAAGAATAAGCTCATGGAAATAAACACCTGGAATTTGAAGACACTTGTAAGAATAAAGGTTAACCCAAATACCAATGCCAAGCCAATGATGCCGCCAAGTACACAGAGAAAGGCACTTTCCATTAAAAACTCAGCGAGGATGGTACGGCGTTTTGCACCGATCGCTTTTTTCAAACCAATGATGCTGGTACGCTCCCGCACCGTTACAAACATAATATTGGCCACACCAAAAATGCCCACAATAAACGAAAGAATGGTGATGGCAATACCACCGATCGTCATTCCATTAAAAATAGAAGTAATCTGTGTGGCACCACTGCTTACATCATTCAATGCAAAATTATCTTCCTGTTTCGGGTTGAGCTTACGCACACTACGCATTACACCACGCAATTCATTCTTCAGATCTTCTACCGGAACATTATCTTTTCCTTTCACGATCATAAAACCATCACTTCGGTTTTCGTTACCGATCTGGCTGGCAAAACGATACGGGATCATAATTACATTATCAAAATCCCAGCCGCCCAGCAGGTTTTGTCCCTGCTTTTTGATGATACCGATCACATTTACTTTCCGTCCTTTGATGGTAACAACTTTTCCCAGCGCATACTCGGGCTTATCAAATAATTTTTCGGCCACATTATAACCCAATACCACACTCGCTGTTCCGTATGCAAATTCGTTGGAAGAAAGATAACGGCCCCAGCCAATTTCAACCGGCTGTATCACACTAAACTCTTCGGTGATTCCGTACCAGCTTACACTCGCAAGCGATACATCTTTATAATCAATGGCTGATGCATTAAAATAGGTGTAAGCCACATTGCTGGCCAAACTCATGCGTTCTTTTACCGGCTCTACTTCTTTGAACTTACTGTTGGGTCGGTTCACATATTTCCACCAGGGATATTCGCCGCCGCCCCCCCAGGGCCACTTTTGTACATAAATTGTATTGTTGCCAAATGTCTTAAACTCATTTTTGATACTGCTTTCCAAACTGCCCACCGTTGCCATCACGCTGATGATACAGAAAATGCCAAACGTAATACCCAGCAGGCTTAAAAAAGTACGCAGTTTATTTTTACGCAATTCCTGCATCGCAAACAAGAGACTGTTCCAGAAAATTTCAAAGGTTTTCCGCATGCCTCAAATTTAAACGGAAAAGCTGAACCGGAGTGAAAATTATTACGAATGGAAGGCTGTGGAGACTTACCTTTGCGGGCTCTAAAATCAGCCGATAGCCATTAGTCGCAAGCCGTTAACAATTCACGCCGGCTTGCAGCGAGAAGCTGGAAGCTTGCAGCTTTTTTCCATGAAATTTACAAACGAAATCAACCGCCGACGCACATTTGCCATCATCTCTCACCCCGATGCCGGTAAAACAACGCTTACCGAAAAGTTGCTGTTGTTTGGGGGTGCTATTCAGGTGGCAGGTGCCGTAAAAAGCAACAAGATCAAAAAACACGCAACCAGTGATTTTATGGAGATCGAACGGCAGCGTGGTATCTCCGTGGCAACATCGGTAATGACGTTTGAATACAATGGCACATTGATCAACCTGCTCGATACGCCCGGCCACAAAGACTTTGCGGAAGATACTTACCGTACCTTAACGGCTGTTGACAGTGTTATTCTTGTGATTGATAGTGTGAATGGTGTAGAAGATCAAACACGAAGGTTAATGGAAGTATGCCGCATGCGTGATACACCGGTAATTGTGTTTGTGAACAAAATGGACCGTGATGGAAAAAACCGTTTCGATTTGCTGGAGGAAGTAGAAAAAGAATTGAATCTGCATCTACATCCCATGACATGGCCCATCAACAGTGGTAAGGATTTTAAAGGTGTGTATGATCTCGACAAAAAATCGCTTGTTCTGTTTACACCCAACACCAAAGCAAGTGATGAAGATGTGGTGAAGATCAACGATCTCAACGATGCCATTCTTGATCAAAAAGTAGGAGAAATTGATGCCAATACATTACGTGAAGATGTGGAACTGGTAGATGGCGTGTATGGCGATTTGAACATCAGCGATTACCTCAAAGGAAAAGTAGCGCCTGTATTTTTTGGCAGTGCCGTTAATAATTTTGGTGTGAAGGAAATGCTGGATACATTCATCCGCATTGCTCCCTTGCCGCAAAGCCGTGAAACTTCAACCCGTCACCTGGATGTGCAGGAAGATAAATTCAGTGGTTTTATTTTTAAGATCCACGCCAACCTCGATCCGAAACACAGAGACCGTATTGCGTTTTTGCGTGTGTGCAGCGGAAAGTTTGAACGTAACAAATACTATCATCATGTGCGGTTAGATAAAGATGTGCGTTTCAGCAACCCTTATTCATTCATGGCACGCCAGAAAGATGTAATTGAAGAAGCGTTTCCCGGTGATGTGGTAGGTTTGTTTGATACCGGTAATTTCAAAATTGGTGATACATTAACGGAAGGTGAAAATTTTTACTTCACCGGTATTCCTTCTTTCTCTCCGGAGTTGTTTAAAGAAGTGGTGAACAAAGACCCAATGAAAACCAAACAACTGGAAAAAGGTTTGATGCAATTGACCGATGAAGGGGTGGCACAGTTGTTCACGCAGTTTGGTGGAAATAAAAAGATCATTGGTTGTGTGGGTGAACTGCAGTTTGAAGTAATTCAATACCGCTTGTTGCAGGAATATGGCGCCAGTGCCGAGTTCCGTTCGCTGCCGTATTACAAAGCCTGCTGGATCACCAGTAAGGATCAA
Source organism: Bacteroidota bacterium (assembly GCA_023428755.1). Classification (GTDB taxonomy): domain Bacteria; phylum Bacteroidota; class Bacteroidia; order Chitinophagales; family Chitinophagaceae; genus Lacibacter. Next base: position 38,574 of record JAEYWX010000002.1, on the reverse strand, counting down.
AAGAAGCTGGATGAATTCACCCGTTTTAAAACCAACAATATTGCAGCTGATAAGGACGGACATTTGGTTTATTTAGCACAGAGCGAATGGTTCTTGAATACCGAGCGGCAAAACAACCCCGATATTGCGTTTCACTTTACAAGTGAAATACATAAGGAGGGATAAGGTAAAGTGGATAGTGCGAAGTAAGCTGACATTGGTCGGTACGGTTGAAAACCGTCAGACCATTTAAGTATACCTGATTATCATTTTACGTCTGACGGCCGAAGGGCCGTGCCGACGAAATAATAAAACATGATCCTCTTCGAATCAGAACGCTTATATGTGCAGCCTTATACAAAGGATGATGCAGCTATTTTCTTTGCATTGAATGGCGATGCAGAGATCATGCAGTACATCCGTGAGCCAAAAACAAGAGAAGAAAGTGATGCGTTCCTCGAAGAAAATCTAAAATTTTATAACGACCATCCAGGGCTTGGACGTTTTGCCGTGTTTACAAAAGACAGCCATGAATTTGCCGGTTCATTTTCATTACTCTCCATCAACAACAGCGAAAACATTCACCTGGGTTATGCATTGCTGAAACCGTTTCACGGCAAAGGATTGGCTACGGAATTGGTGATGGCTTCGTTTGAATATGTCTTCAACACAATTCCCGGCAATACAGTACATGCCTTAACCGTTGCTGAAAATATCGGATCGCAAAAAGTATTGTTGAAGTGTGGTTTTGTTTTTACCGGCACAATGATGCATGAAGCTGATGAGGTGATGGTTTATGAATTACAAAGGAACAAGGCACAAGTTTCAAGAAACAAGTCGTAAACCCGCATCAAAAATCCTATATCAGCCATCTCATATCAGAGATCCATTATACCTTCCCTATCTTCTCCATCATCTTCTCCACCAACTTATAAGTAGCAGGGCAATACTCCACGTTTTGTTTGTACACATGCACCCACTCGGTAAAATTCTTTTTGGTATGATGCGGGAAAGTGGCACAATCAACGGGGCGTATTTCGTAGATCGAACACTTATTATCTTTTAAGTTGAGGAACTGGCAAGGCTGCTTTTTGTTCATCATGTCGCCGGTGCTGCGCTCTTTGTACAACCACTTATCTGTAAACTCTTCGGGTGTTTGATTGAAGTGTGCAGAAATACGTTTAATATCCTGCTTGGTAAATGTAGGCGTCATGGTTTTGCAGCAATTGGCGCAGGCAAGACAATCCGTTTCGGCCCACACTTCTTTGTCCATTTCTTTGGCAAGTTTATCAACGCCTTTTGGTTTCACAGTTTCCAAACGGGTAAGAAAATAACGGAAACGGCGACGGTTCTGTTGCATTAAACGTTTAAAGAAAGGCAAGTGCATGGGCTTCGAAGACTGCATACTGGTTTTGATTAGTAAGCAGCGAATATAATGAACAATAAGCAATAGTGAATAGTCAACGGTTAAGTTGAAATATGCAATGAGATTCTTTCGGCCATGCCGACTTTCGGACTTGTGACTTCAAAATCTTCTTATCTTCCAAACTTCAACTGTTGTTACTGTATGTGGGATCCGTATAAAAAAGGATTTAAAGCGTATCTGCAATTAGAACGATCGCTGAGTGAAAACTCAGTAGATGCTTATTTGCATGATGTGGAAATGCTCACACAATACCTGCAGGTGAACAACGATCTCAAAACACCGCAGGATGTGGAACTGAAAGATCTGCAACAATTCTTAAAATGGATCACAGAACTGGGAATGAGCGCAGGCAGCCAGGCACGAATTATTTCGGGTTTGCGGCAATTTTACAAATATTGTTTGCTGGAACAGGTTACTACCGTTGATCCCACTGCTTTGCTGGAAGCGCCCAAACTGAAACGTACCTTACCTGATACATTGAGCTACGAAGAAATTGAGTGCATGATCAACCAGATCGATCTGAGTAAACCGGAAGGTGGCCGTAACAAAGCCATTCTTGAAACCATGTACAGTTGCGGGTTGCGTGTAAGTGAAGTGGTGAATTTAAAATTATCCAATCTCTATTTGGATGTTGGCTTCATTCGTGTAATTGGGAAAGGCGACAAAGAACGGTTGGTGCCCATTGGCAGCAGTGCTATCAAATACATTACAATTTATGTAAACGATATCCGTGTACATGTGCAGCCCAAAAAAGGAAAAGAAGATTTTGTTTTTCTCAACCGACGTGGCAGTGAATTAACCCGGGTTATGATCTTCCTCATCATCAAACAACTGGCCATGCAGGCGGGGATCAAAAAAAATATATCACCACATACGTTCCGTCATTCGTTTGCTACACACCTGGTGGAAGGCGGTGCCGATCTGCGTGCCGTACAGGAAATGCTGGGGCATGAAAGTATTACCACCACCGAGATCTATACACATTTAGACAGAGAGTATCTCCGCAAAACATTGGAAAAATTCCATCCCGGCTTTGGAAAAAAATGATCAGAACGGCAGCAGCACCAAAGCAGCTTTTACCTTTTCTTTGAACAAGCCAATACGTGAAATACGATGCCTGAAATGCAATTGATGAATATCGGTCATCTTTTTTTCCAACGCTACCGCATTGTCAAATAGATGACGCAGGGAACAAATCGATGGATGTTCAAATTGATAAGGCAGCAACAACCGCAACTTATTCTCAAACTTTTTACTGCTTATTTCGTATTGTAAACAATAATCAGTTTGTTCAATGCCGGGTTGGAACAACAACATGATATCATGTAACCGGTCGAACCGCCATTGCTTTTCGTAAAACAGGAAATTGAACACCTGTTGCTGATAGATTGGTTGTAAAAAAACAGCTTCTCTGTTAACTGGTAACAGAGAAGCTGAATGAACTGCATCACTTCCAAACTGCTGTTGGAGCGAAGCCACGATTTCATTGGTATTGAACGTCATTTTTATAGAGGATAGTTGATTTTAACGATACTGCATTTCACCTTTCTCATCGATCACGGCAGGTTCGCCGCTGTTCATATATAAATCTGCAAAACGGCTTTCGATATCTTTTACCACCCGCAACATTTCACCAGATTGCCGTTCTTTTTCTTCCAGTTTTTTAGTGAGCTCATCAATGGTTGCCTGCATATCCTGCTTTGCGCTGGTAAGATCGTTGAGTAATTCTTCTTTGGCAGCGATCTCTTCTTTCAACTTTACAATTCCGGATTCAAATGCCAATAGCTGGTTAAGCCAGCTTTGTTCTTTTTCTTTGAACTCCGCCAAACTGTTTTGCGATTGCTCTTCCAGCTTTGCTTTTTCGTCCTGCAACTGCTGCAATAACAGTAACTGTTCTTCAGCCGTACGTTTTTCCTCCTGCAGTTTTTGGATCGATACCTGCAGGCGTTCATTGCTGGCGAGCAGTTGTTCATACGAATAACTGTCACGCAAAATCGTTGTTAAATGATCACGAAACTGTTCAATGGACGATGCTACTTCACCTGCTTTTGTGCGGATGGCTGTAATACCTGCTTTTTGCATACTCATTTCCGTGCTGGTATTTTCCTGTTGCTGAAGTTGCAGTTCGTTTACCTGTTGCCGTAAGCGTTGCACTTCATCTTCCAGTTGCAATTGCTGTTGCTCTTTTTGTTTGAAGAAGTTCAACTGTTCCTGCACCTGTTTCAATTCAGCAGTAGCAGTTTGTAATCCCAGTTCGTATTGTGATTGTAATGCGTCTTTTTCGGCTGTCAGCTGTTTTAACTGCAACAGCAATTCGCTGTTTTCACTTTTCATGTGATCCGCTACTGATCTTCCTTCAACATCTGCATCGAGTAATTGCTGATACAAACCAGACAGTTCTTCTTTCGATTTATTTGCCTGTACCAACTGTTGCTCCAGTTCTAACAAACTGCGTTCCTGCTTCGCAATTTTCTCCTGCAGATTGTGTAGTATCTGCCGGCCATCTTCTGTTTCCAGTTCCTCTACATCAGCCGTTGCACCGGCACGTAACTGTTCAATAAAATGAAGTGCTTTTGCATATTGTACCTGCAGCTCCACATTCCGCATATCGGCCGCTTTTACTTCTTCCTGCAATAACTTCTCCGCTTCTTCTTTCCGCAGCATTTCGGCACTGAAACGGTTTTGCAAGGTTTCGAGTTCGGTTTGCAGTTCATCCGTGATTGTTGTTTTTGATCCGTTTCTGAATTGATCTACCAGCAACTTCATTAAAAATCCGGAGAGCAAGGCCGCAAATACGGTTAAGATCAACTCCATTGTATGCAATGTGTATATAGCACACGGCATCATCCCTGACATTGTACCCATCATGTTTATTCTTGTTTATATACGTTTTACAAGCAGTACGGATCGGCTCTGAAGTAGAACAAAAAGGATTATCGGGAGATGCAAAACATGAAACAAATATCAAACCAAACTGAGCAAATGTGGATATTATACAAAAAGGCCGCACGAGCGGCCTTCAAAAACAGTTATGCTGAGATAAAGAATGCTACACAGGAATCCATTTTTTAGCGAACTAAAAGCTTTGTTCTTTGCAGCAGTTGATTGTTTTCATTGAGCAGCTGTACCACATACATGCCGGGAATAATGGAGTTGTCCAATTGGATCTGTTCTGTTTCAGCTTTTACGATTTGTTTTTGAAATCTGTAAAACAACTGACCGGCCGTATTTAACAAGCGAACCTGGTATTGGCCCGGCTTTACATTGGGAAAGGAAATGTGAATAGTACCATTAGACGCTATGGGATTGGGATATATCCGGATAGTTGGATAATCCACAACAAGTATTTCATTCAATTCAATAAATGCACGCTCCAGTTTTATCTCTCCTTTGTTTTGAAGAATCGTTTTCAATCCAATGGTTTTGGTTTTATACCCGGTTGACGAAATTGTGATCATATAGTCTGTTGACCTGAGCGAATCTGTTTGGATACGACCAAATTCATCAGCCGTAAACTGAAACTGTTTCCCTGTTTTTTCAGCTACTGCTTTTACAGTTACAGAACCGATGCCGATTGAATTAGAAGCATCTTTGATAAACAATTTTCGATGAAACGCCTTTTTCGTGGTGATGATAATTACACCATGCATTGCACGAAAGCCATAGAGAGTTGTTGCGGTGTTATCTTTCAATATATGTATTTCTTCTATATCGTTTGGTTCTAACCACTTTATTTCAGCAGCTTCGTACACCACTCCATCCACCACATACAACGGTTCATTGCCCGTGGTAATACGTGTACCACACCTGATCCGGATAGTTGGAGATGGACCGGGAATGCCTCCCTTCAGCAATTGTGATGAAATTGTTGGTGCTGTCGTGGGTATTTTAAAATCGGCGAACTGTGCGTTTGATGTAAAAACTGTGATCAGCAAGAAGATGAACATGTAAACTTGTTTCATAACTTTTTATTGAATGGTTAGTTTGGTTCTTTGCACTACTTTTTTCTTTTCATCCAGTACCTGCAGAATATACAGGCCCGGTGCAGTGGTATTGCTCAAATGAATTTGCTCTGTTTCAGCTTTACCGCTGATCTGTTTTTGAAAACTGTAAAACAATTGACCGGTGGCACTCAACAACCGCAATTGATACATGCCGGGCTTTACATTGGGGAACGAAATATTGATGGTACCGGTGGCTGCAACCGGGTTGGGATACACATTTACTTTGGCTGGTAAGATGCTGTCGAGAAATGAGATGCGGCTGCTTGTTCGGATGGAAACAGCTCCACCTACTCCTCCCTTTCTTACAGATGTATAGCCAACAACGATCACTTTACCAAGCAGACCCATGGTTGCGGTTTTCATTTTTACAATCGCAGCATCTTTTTTATTCAGCTCATTGCTTTTCATTTCTTTCATTTCGTAACCAACACTGCTGAACTGTAGTACTGCTTTTTTGGAAGGAAGAGAAATGGAATAATTTCCATTGGCATCGGTAACCACTCCCTGGTTGGTGCCTTTAATGATAATAGATACGCCGGCTAATGGTTCGTTGGTAGCTTCATCTATCACTCGACCATTCATATGAAAAGAAGAAGACTTAGGATTTATACTTACAAAACCTACTCTGCCGGAAATCATCTGGCTGATATCTGGTTGAACAAGATCGCAGGTAACTTTTAGTGGTTCTTCTTTTACCTGCCCCTTTGCTTTTGTTGCAAACAGAAATGCCGGCAACAACAACCCTGCTGCATATTTTAAAAAAGAGGAAGCCGGTTTTAATTCGATGTGCTGGATCGGTCTGTCCAGCTGCTCGTCAGTAAACCGTCCGCAGGTACTTCCATTGTAATTGGCAAAGAAAGAGATGATCTCTTCATCTGTTTGCATGGTAAAATCAACCACTTTCTTTTGACAAGACGAACAAAAACGGCCTTGTTCAACAGGAGTCATGTTGCTCCAGTCTTCATGACAGGGATCAGCAATGCTGAGAAATAATTTTTCACTCATGGCAATTTGTTTTGATGTTAGGAAAATAATGTTCGGAGAGTTAGAGTCAGGCCGCTCAAAGCGGCCAGACTCGATAAAAATTGCACACGTTAATCGATCACCACACTTTCATCCTGCTTTGTTTTTTTCTTTGCCAGCAGTTGTACATGTTGTACAAGCTTTACAAATTCAGACCGGTAACCTTCTTTATCGGAACCAATAGCTGCATTGGCCTGGCTGATCACTTTTTCATAGGTTGTATTTCCTTTGAATTCGGAATTGCGTAGTAACATCCCAAACTGTGCTACTGCAGTTGCAAAACGAAAATTCTGTGATGTTTTTTCAAGGGGAATATTTGCATCAACCAACGGATGAATGATCAGCTTGCTTTCTTCTTCATCCGGTTCTTTGTAACGAAACTTCACCGTCATGATCTCATTTTTAAATGACGAACGTTTTTCTTTCGATGGCTTCTGGTATTTCAGTTCATCCACATTTCCAAGAAAACTGCTCTCCACTCCCACCGGAATAATTTCATACAAGGCAGTTACCGTATGTCCGCTTCCTAATTCACCTGCATCTTTTTTATCGTTATTGAAATCTTCTTTGTTGAGTAAGCGGTTTTCATAACCAACAAGTCGGTAAGCCTGTACCAAAGCCGGATTAAATTCGATCTGAAGTTTTACATCTTTTGCAATCGTAAACATAGTGCCGCCAAACTCATTCACCAATACTTTCTTGGCTTCATTCATTCCATCAATGTATGCATGGTTGCCATTTCCTTTATTCGCCAGCTTCTGCATTTTATTGTCTTTGTAATTTCCCATACCATAACCCAGAACCGTTAAAAACACACCGCTTTTCCGTTCCTGTTCAATCAACCGTTCCATCGCATCATCGCTGCTCATGCCTACATTAAAATCACCATCGGTGCAAAGGATCACACGGTTGTTGCCGCCTTTCTTGAATTGTTCTCTGGCAACATTGTAAGCCAGTTTTATTCCGGCACCGCCTGCAGTTGAACCACCGGCTTCCAGTTTTTCAATGGCATCCATGATCTTTTCTTTCTGCATACCGCTGGTTGATGGCAATACCAAACCAGCAGCACCTGCATACACCACAATGGCTACATGATCCTGTTCACGCATTTGATCCACCAATAATTTCAACGATGCTTTTACCAACGGAAGTTTATTGGCATCCTGCATCGATCCACTCACATCGATCAGGAATACAAGATTCGATGGAGGAAGATTTTCTGTTGCAATTTCTTTTCCTTGCAAACCGATCATCACCAGTTTGTGATCTTTATTCCAGGGGGCCACACTGATCTCTGTATTGATGCTGAACGGATCGTTACCGGTTGGCTGCGGATAGTTGTATTTGAAATAGTTGATAAACTCTTCCACCCGAACAGCTCCTTCGGGAGGTAACTGTCCGTAATTGATCATACGCCTTACATTGCTGTAGGAGGCACCATCTACATCAATCGAAAATGTAGAAAGCGGTTCATCGGTTGTTTTACGAAAACGGTTTTCAACAATGCCATCATAATCTTCGGTGTTGTAAGGCTCGCTTTCACGAAAATGTATTCCGGGAGAACGTGAACCATAAATAGCAGGAGGTGCTGCACTTGTCATTGCTCTCTTTCGTTTTGTACCGTACCCAATCACCACAACTTCCTGCATAGCTTGTGAAGAGGGAATCATACTTACAGTAATCGACTGTTGGTTTTTTAGTTGTACTTCCTGCGTTTCATAACCCACATACTGAAACAGCAATGTACTTTTTGCTGATGTTACTTTTAAACTGAAATTTCCATTGGCATCTGTAGTGGTTCCTTTTGCCTGTCCCTTTTCGGTTACCGATACGCTGGCTAATGCAACTCCCTTTTCATCTGTTACTTTACCGGTAACAAGTACGGGTTCATAAAATGCAGTGCTGAATAATGCAGCCACAAAAACGAGGGCGGTGAATATGTAACGCATAAGTTGAGATTTGAGAATTGGATGCAGGCATTTTCTGAATTACACAACATCTCCCAAAAATATTTTTACCTAACTTCCCGCTTCAACCTGTTTGGCTTGGCATTTATAAAGGGAAAAGACGAAACCACATTTACTGACGCAGAGCTGGTACAACTCTACCGGACCAATGCTGATTTGAATGTATTGAGCACCCTTTATCAGCGTTACATGGAACTGATTTATGGTGTGTGCCTGAAATACCTGAAAGACCCGGAAGCATCCAAAGATGCCGTGATCAATATTTATGAAGAACTGATCCCCAAACTGAAGCAACACGAGGTAAGTAATTTCAAAAGCTGGCTTTACACCCTCAGCCGTAACCATTGCCTGATGCAGTTGCGGAAAGAAAAAGGCCAGCAGACCGTAGAAATTCCTGATTCGGTTATGCAAAACGATGAAATGCTGCATCTGAATGCTGTACAGGAAAAAGAAGAACAGCTCAACAGTATGGAAAAATGCATGGAACAGTTACCGGCCGAACAAAAAACCTGTGTTACTTTGTTTTACCTTGAAGGAAAATGTTACAACGATATAACCGAACAAACCGGTATTGAATGGAATAAAGTGAGAAGTTATATCCAGAATGGACGAAGAAATTTGAAACTTTGTATGGATAAAAAAGCAGCCGATAGTCTTTAGTCAAGAAGTAAATAGTAAACGAATCAACTACAACGCACACGATATTGAACGTTACCTCAACCGGCAAATGAATGCTGCGGAGATGCATGCGTTTGAGGAAGCGATGATGGACAACCCGATGCTGGCTGATGCAGTAGATGGGTATCGATCTGTTGTTGGCAAACGTTCTGTTGAAACAGATCTTGCTGCGATCAAAGAACGGCTCACTCCTCCAAAAGAAAATGGAAAGCTGATCACCGGCTTTTTCCGTCCGTGGATGCGGATGGCCGCAGCGGTTGTGATTATTGGATCTGCAGGGGCAGCATTATATTTTTTGTTGAACAAGCCAACGCCTGTTGAAACAATTGCGGTTGTTGAACAACAGCAACCTGATACGGCCATTACGAAAGAAACAGTTGTTGATTCTACTGCTGTTGCCATCCAGGAACTACAACCGGTACCAACAGTTCCTGTAACTTCTCCAAAAGCAAAACAGAAACTACCATTGCCCGCATCACCTGCGGCACCGCCATCTGCTAACAATGATGTTGCTGTGGCAGATATGGAACCGCCCGCAACTACAGAAGTGGCAGGTGCCCCGCCTCCGGCTATTATTGCTGCAGAAAAGAAAGCAGAAGCAGTTGCTAAAGGACGCATGGAAACAAACGCCAAAACAAAAGCTTCCACACTGAATAAATTTACCGGTGTGGTGGTGGATGAAAATAACAACCCACTTCCTTTTGCAAATATCACAGAGGTAACAAGCGGTGTAGGCACTTATGCCGATGCAAAAGGTAATTTTGTACTGGTTGCTGAAGACTCAGTATTGAATATTGAAACAAGATCGGTCGGCTATTCCAATGCAACTTTAGCAATCCGCAAAAATCAACCGCAGCGCATTGCATTGAAAGATGAAGCTGTGATTGCCAATGCACCAACCCGTGATCAGTTGTATCTGCGCAACCGGAACAGACCCAGTGCCATGCAGCATGAAATTACAGAACTGGAAAGCGAACCTGCAGATGGCTGGAATAATTATTCCAAATATGTAATGAATAATCTCCGACTTGATAATATCGATGAGATCAGAAGGTTTGGTGAAATACAAACCGAAAAGGAAGTAGAGGTTTCGTTTGACGTAAATCCGGACGGCAGCATTGCCAACTTTAAAGTAGAACGCTCCACCTGCGAAACCTGCAACCAGGAAGCCATCCGCCTCATTAAAGAAGGCCCTAAGTGGAAGTCAAAAACAGGTAAAAAGGAACGGGCACGCTTTACCGTTCAATTCTGATTTTTGCAAATCATCAATTCTTCTTCCGGCTTTCATTCAGTTCCCTACCTTTGCTGCCTAAATAAACATTGGTATATGAAAAAATTACTTCTCGCTGCCATTTGCATGGGCGCACTTGTAATGACTGAAGCACAACAACTCAGAACGCCCCAGCCATCTACAACGCAAACTGTAAAACAAGACTTTGGACTAGGAAACATTGAACTTTCGTACAGCCGTCCGAATATGAAAGGACGTAAGATTTTTGGCGACCTGGTTCCTTTTGATAAAGTATGGCGTACAGGTGCCAACAGCGCTACTACATTAACTTTTTCGGATGAAGTAATGATTGGGGGAACAAAAATTCCTGCTGGAAAATATGGTTTATTATCAATCCCTTCTGCAAACGAGTGGACCATCATCATCAGCAAACAAACTGATGTTACTTCACCCGCAGCTTACAAACAGGATATGGATGTAGTACGTGTAAAGGTAAAACCGATGGCACTTCCCTGGAGTTTTGAAACATTTGGTATGTCGTTTGAAAATATTAAAGACAATAGTCTTGAACTGATGATCGCATGGGATAAAACGCTTGTTGCATTACCAATCACAACTGATGTTGACGGCAAAGTGATGAAGCAGATCGAAACGATCATGACAAAAGACAATCGTCCTTATTTTGCAGCAGCAGCTTATTATGCTGATAATGGTAAAGATCTGAACCAGGCGGTTGCATGGTTTGATAAGGCGATCGAACAAAACCCGAACGCTTTCTGGGTACATTATCAAAAAGCAAAAGCACTTGCCAAGCTGGGTAAAAAAGCAGAAGCAATGGCAGCATCAACAAAGTCGATGGAACTGGCTAAAGCAGCCAAGAACGATGACTACGTATCATTAAATGAAAAATTACAGAAAGAACTGAAATAAGAAGCAGTTAGTTTCTCATAAAAAAACCTCACAAGAATCTTGTGAGGTTTTTTTATGATGATCACTCAATTTATTTAATGATCGAATATCCGCTTTGCGGCAATGCCAATGGAGGAGCAATATCAGCAGTATTCACTTTGTTCAATGAAAAATAACTATTGTCGCAACACTCCGTTTGCCGGTTATTATATCCAAATACGAGAGAGTCTGTAACAGTATTGTTGATGGATATATAGTAAACGGAATAATCTTTTGTAACCGTGAAGCCGGCAAGATAAATTGTATCAGCAACGATTTGATATGCACGCCTGATATTTTCAACAGCACCGGTTGCGGTACGCTTGCCCAGTACTTTCACATTCGCAGAGTCATAAATTTTAGCAGGGCTTCCAATTAAATCACGTCCTGCACTATTTACCAAACGAAATGAAAAGCCCGGAGGAATTGGATTACCACAATCAGTCCTTCCACAATCATTACCACAACTCATACCTGTTACTGACATCACTGCAACTGCAAAAAATAAAATACGGTTTCGCTTCTTCATGTTTCAAAATTAACTGCATTTACGCAAATCAGGCTTCTTTCCTTTCTGTAAATGGTTGAATAATCAGCGACAACAAAATTACCGCTACTGCACCAATCACATTCAACCAGAGAAATGAAATCACATCCATGTAATACACGGAAATTACAATTACTTCGGAAATAACAGCGGCTATAAAAACGGCATTGCCTCCTACCCGTTTCAAATAAAATGCAACAAGGAAAATGCCAAGTATTGTACCATAAAACCAACTTCCTAGAATATTCACAGCTTCAATTAAACTGTTTCCCAAATTATAGGCAAAGAATGCAATCACCATGCAAAACACACCCCAGAACAACGTATAAATTTTTCCCCAGCGGTATTCTTCTTTTTCTGTCAATGGTTTCTTAGAAAACTTCTGGTGAAAATCGCACATGGTACAGGACGCCAGCGAATTCAATGCAGCAGCAATACTTCCCCATGCCGCAAGAAAAATGATAGCGATGATTAAACCCACCAGTCCTGTTGGTAATACATCACCCACAAAGCGTAGAAAAATATAATTGGTATCGTTTGTGTCTGCATTTGGATCAGCCTTTTTGATCAATCCCTTCATTTCATCCCGCACAGCCTTGCTCTTGTTTTCAATATCCTGCAGCTCTTGTCTCGCCATATCAACTCCGGCAGAATGATCGATTTTTCTTGCGTTGGTCAATGCCAGGGCGGCTGCATTTTTTTGTTCCTGCAATTGCAGGTAATAACTGGTGGCTTCTTTATACGCAGGCGCATATTCACTTTTCAACACAACGGTTTCCTGTGTTTTATTAAAAAACGCCGGCGCTTTAAAAAATGAATAGTAGGCAAACAGTAAACATCCGATCAACAGAATTAAAAATTGCAGCGGCACTTTCACCAATCCGTTCATCAACAAACCCAACCTGCTTTCACGTGTATCCTTTGCCGTTAAATAACGCCCCACCTGGCTCTGATCGGTTCCAAAATAACTCAACGCTAAAAAGAAACCTCCAATGATGCCACTCCAGATATTGTATTTGTCTTTCCAGTCGAATCCGGTTTCTGTAACACCGGTGCTGATCACATTCATCTTACCGCTTTTGCCGGCAATATGCAGTGCATCGGTAAAACCGATTCCCTGCGGCAACGAAGTGATGGCATAATAACCTGCAATGAACATGGCGGCATAAATGATCACAAACTGCAACTGCTGAGTATACGCAACTGCTTTTGCACCGCCCGTTACTGTGTACACGATCAGCAAACCACCGGTTACTAAATTGGTTGCATAAATATCCCAGCCCAGCATACTGCTTAACACCAGCGATGGAGCAAAAATGCTGATACCTGTACTTAATCCTCGTGACAATAAAAAAAGGAACGATGTAAATGTTCTTGTTTTTAAATCGAAACGTTTTTCAAGAAACTCGTAAGCTGTAAATAATTTCAACTTATGAAAAACAGGAACAAAAGCAATGCACACCACAATCATTGCAAGTGGTAAGCCAAAGTAATACTGTACAAACCGCATCCCGTCGGTGTAAGCCTGACCGGGAGCTGTTAAAAATGTAACCGCACTTGCCTGAGTTCCCATAATACTTAACAGGATCACCCACCAAGGCATTTGCCGGTTGCCTAAAAAATACCCTTCCAGGTTTTTTGAGGTACGACTTTTATAAACGCCGTAAGCAATTACCGCAAGCAGCGTAGCAATCAATACGATCCAATCGGTGAGTAAAAAATTCATGCAAACTGTTGGGTGAATAAATAGAAGAAAATAATGAGAACAACTAACACTGCTGCAACAGCAATGTACCAGCTGTTCCACTTTGCATCATCTTTATTTGGCAAGTTGTTCATGTTCGTTGTTATCAGCTTTTGGACACTCGTATTTTTATTCCTCGTTATTGCGTGGACGCAGATAAAACATCATAAATACAGCGATCCCGATTCCCAGCAACAGACCATACGCAACACGTTTACTGATAAAACCGATCAGCAAACCGATTCCTAACCCAATCAACAAGGTACGTTCTATGCTCGCCTGTCTTTTATTACTCATACGATCATCGTTATAAACTCATCACTCATTATTCATTTTTTCACTTGCGGTTTTGCCAACAAGTTAGCAATTAAACGGTAAGAGCCGGGCACACCGGCAGGCAACTGACGGAAAAAAGCCAACGCAGAATACACAAACCTTCCTTTTCCATAATCAGCTACCAGCAAACTTCCATTATGTTTTGGTTCTCCTGCATCGCTCATTTCAAAAAGAGCAGTAAAGGCAGGATCAATATTATCGGCTTCGTACACACTCCGCTCCTGTACCCATCCTTCAAAATCACTTGCGTTGATTTTGTTTGGATAATTCATCACCACATGATCCGGTGCTAAAAATTTCACAACTGCATCTTCTTCGCTTACACGGTTGCGTGAAATAGTAAGTGGATACGGTGCAATTTTTGCACGCAACTGCCCCAACTGATTACTGGTATTGTACTGCACCAGTAACACGCCTCCTTCTTTTACATAACGCATCAACTCATCGTGTGTATTACTCAGCCATGCATGTACATTGTAAGCACGTATGCCTGTAACAACCGCATCGTATTGTTTAAGGTTGGCATAAGTTACTTTATCTTCTGAAAGAATATCAACAGTATAACCTAATTGCTGCAGGCAGTAGGGTAAAAAATCACCGGCGCCATTAATGTAACCGATCTTTTTGCCAACAATCTTCACATCAGCTGTTACCACTTTTGTAACAGCATCCGGGAAATAAGTGATCACCGGAATATGATCGTACCGAATGGTACGCACACGCTGCTTATTAACCGATGATACACCCGATGTATAATTGGGTTGAATAAAACCAGACAAGTTGTTTTTGAACTGATCGGGACGAACTCTTGTGTTCATTTGATATTCGTTACCCTTAATAAATTCAAACTTCCAGTTATCGGGGTTTACACGCCAGCCATTGCCCGTATTGATTGAAACAGCTCCGTTGGTTTTTATAGTTGCCTGCGGTATAAATGAAAAACTGATTTGTTTTGATGTTGTGTCCTTAAACAACAGCAACGAATTACTTGCTTTAATTAATGCGGGCGGATATACCAACAGTTTTTCAAACAGTTCTCCTTTTACCGGATCGGTGTGTTTGTACATCACTGGTTTGTGAAAACTAAATGCTGTGCCGAATATTGTGAGGTTGAATATGGCAGTGTAAGAAGCTGTGTTTTCAGCCAAGCCGATTTTTTGTTGATCATCTACGGTAAAACTTCCGGCACTCATTGGCTTAACGATCCAGTAAGGTTCGGTTGCAGCTTTCCGCACATAAATGCGTCGGTTGAAATTCAGATTTTGATTAGACAAAAGTTGTTTGTTGAATATGGAATCAACAAAATATCCCTGCGTACCGATATCATTTTTTACAAATTCACTATTCCAATTCATTCTTGACTTTACACTATCCGGCAACGAAAGCAAACTGCTGCTGTCGAGCTGCACCCGGTTTAATTGAACCGGAACATTTGTGCGGTTAATGATATTAAAGTTCACCCGTAAACTGTCGCCCGTAACAATAAACTCCTGGCTGGTACTTGCTTCCAGCCACAAACCTGCACATGCTTCGATCAGTGCTTTTACTTCTTCCAGTTTTTTGATTTTCCAATCGCCATCATTTACTTTCTGAATCGCATTGTATAATTCCACTAATGGTTTCACCGAAGCAGATGGTTGTTGAATGGAGAATGTAGCAACTATTTCATCAATCATTTTATTGATCACTGCTCCACCTTCAAAACGGCTCCAGTCGTTGATAATTCCTTCCGCAATATCCTGCTGAACCGGATCACCGGCAGTGAGTGTAAAAAATTCTGTTGCAGGCCCACGTTGACTTGGTACGCCAAAGCCCTGGCTCTTGTGCATGCTCCTGCTTTCGCTGGCAATTTCACCATAGCTTTTTCCCAGCAATGGGTTGAATGTACCTGCATCTAATTTCAACTGATCGTTAGAGGTTGTATTGTTGCCTCCGAAATTGAAGGTGTTCCATAAAATACGTTTCGTTTTCCACGGCTTCACTCCAAACTTGAATTGCTCCGGAAAACGATTCGGATCAGCGGCTGCATCAAAAGCCTCACGGGCAAGCACAGCCGAAGCTGAATGGTGTCCATGACCGGCACGACTGTCGGGAGGAAAACGGGTGATGATCACATCGGGTTGAAATTTGCGGATCACCCACACCACATCGCTCAATATTTTTTCCTTGTCCCACATCTTCAGTGCTTCATCAGTAGATTTCGAAAAACCAAAATCGTATGCACGGGTAAAAAACTGTTCAGCTCCATCTATTCTGCGTGCAGCCAATAATTCCTGCGTGCGGATCAATCCCAGCTCAATGCCTTGTTCATCGCCAATTAAATTTTGTCCGCCATCACCACGTGTCATACTTAAATAACCGGTGCGGTACATCCGTTCCTTACTGAAATATGCCAGCAAACGGGTATTCTCATCATCCGGATGTGCAGCGACATACAGTACACTGCCAATTACTTTCAGTTTTTTTAATCCCAATAAAATTTCGGCGCTGTTTAATGTAGTGGGTGTTTGCGCTCTGGAAAAAGAACTGATGAAAAGAATAAAAAGAATGTAACAATATTTCCTCATGCAAATCGATTAATGGTTGCGAAGATAAAGTTTGCTGACAGTGGCTTTTTGCCGATGATGGAATTTTTAAATGTTTAACATTCCTGTTGGGTCAGGACGCCGAAGACGTCAGACACCTCTATACTGCTGCACCAAAAAACAAATAAGCCAACAAGATAGAAGTAATGATGCCCACCAGGTCGGCCAGCAACATAGTGCCCACTGCATAACGGGTATTTTTGATGCCCACTGCTCCAAAGTAAACGGCAATGATATAAAATGTTGTATCGGCCGATCCTCTAAATACGGATGCAAGATTTCCTGCAAACGAATCCGGACCATGTGCGTTAAGCGTATCGATCATCATTGCTCTTGCACCGCTTCCACTCAATGGTTTTAAGATGGCAGTAGGCAATGCATCAACTATACGTGTATCGCCACCGACCCATATAAACAATTGCTTGATGCCATCCATCACAAATTCAAACACACCGCTGTTGCGCAGCAAACTAATGGCTACCAGTAACCCCACGAGATAAGGAATAATGCGGATGGCCGTTTCAAATCCGCCTTTGGCACCATCCACAAATGCATCAAAAATGGCGATCTTTTTATAGATCGCTCCAAGCAGTATCAACAGAAAAATCAACAGGATAATGCCGTTACTCAAATTGGTTGAGAAAAATTGTACGCCCTGTACATCCAGTGTTTTAATGTAAAGGATCAATGCTGCAATCACTGTTGAAATACCCAACACCCACAACAGGATCACCGATTGAAAAATTCGGATACGCTGTTTCCATGCAACAATACTTAGTGCAGCAATGGTGGCCATAAACGTAGCGATCATGCAGGGAATAAAAATATCGGTAGGATGTGCTGATTTCAAGGCTACCCGATCTGCAATAATTACAGTTGGCACCAGTGTTAAACCCGATGCATGCAAACAAAGAAACATCAACTGCGGGTTGGATGCTTTTTCTTTCTCAACATTCAACTCCTGCAAACTTTCCATTGCTTTAATACCAAATGGTGTAGCCGCATTATCAAGCCCCAACAGGTTTGCCGAAAAATTCATGACCATATGCCCCATCGACGGATGGTTTTTGGGAACATCCGGAAAAATGCGGGAGAAAAATGGTCCAATGATGCTTGACAAAAAACGAATGCCGCCTGCTTTTTCAGCAATACTCATAAATCCCATAAACAATGCCATGATGCCGATAAGACCGATACAAAGATTCACTGCATCTTTTGTGGTATCGAATACACCATTGGCCGCCTGCATTTTGTACACACGAAATTGTGAACTGTCGGCTGTAGCTGCTACTTTTTCCTTTCCCCACAATGCTACCTTTTGTTGCTTTAACTGCTCTTGTACAAATATGGGCACCACAGCTGCATCAACCGTACGTGCTGAAATTGTATCGGTACTTTTCCCCGTCACCAATGAACTGAATATCTGCTCCTGCCCCGGCTCGAATAAGAATTTTGCCGTTGCAGCCAGTAAAGCAAGTAAAATGAAAGCGGTCCAGATTCTGCTTAAAGCCATAGTTCAATTTTAGTTTCCAAATTGAAGATTGCAGATTTTTCCGAAACAGCCAAAACCATCTTTTCACAACAGGTTCGCTGCTATGCTGCGAAGGCTTATCTTTGCGCCTCGAAAAAAAGCAGATGAGCATTGTTGCAGTTGAGGTGTGCGACGCAAGGAACGGTGAAGAAAGAACAGCAGCCGATCAACAACATCTGACATCGAACATCTAAAATCGTAAATTATAAAAATGGGATTAAAAGCAGGTATTGTGGGTTTGCCAAATGTTGGAAAATCAACCTTATTCAACGCTGTAAGTAACAGCGCCAAAGCACAGGCAAGTAATTATCGTTTTTGTACCATCGAACCCAATGTTGGTTTGGTGGATGTTCCTGATATGCGGATCGATAAACTGGCCGAACTGGTACAACCTGACCGTACCGTTCCTACACAGATCGAAATCGTTGATATTGCCGGTTTGGTGAAAGGTGCAAGTAAGGGCGAAGGTTTGGGCAATAAATTTCTGGCCAACATCCGTGAAGTTGATGCCATTATTCATGTGATCCGTTGTTTTGAAGATGAGAATGTGTTGCGTGAAGAAGGTGCCATTAACCCCGTAAGCGATAAAGAAATCATTGATACGGAATTACAGTTGAAAGACCTTGATACCGTGGAGAAAAAAATTCAGCGGATTGAAAAGCAGGCACGTGTGGGCGATGCAAAAGCGAAAGCTGAACTGGAAGTATTGCTCAAATGCAAAGCGCATCTGGAACAAGGCAAAAGTGTTCGTGGATTAGACCTGAACAGTGCTGAACTCGATCTCATCCAGGATTCATTTTTCCTTACACAGAAAAAAGTATTGTATGTGGCCAACGTAGATGAAGCCAGCATGCATACCGGCAATAAATATTCTGATGCGTTGATTGCAGCGGTGAAAGATGAAGGGGCTGAAGTAATTGTCATGAACAACAGCATTGAAGCACAGATCAGTGAAATGGAAGATCCGGACGACAAGCAATTGTTTATGGATGAATATAAAATGACGGAGCCTGCGCTGAACCGTTTGATCCGCACAACCTATCATTTACTGAACCTGCAAACCTATTTTACAGCTGGCGTGCAGGAAGTGCGTGCCTGGACCTTCCACAAAGGCTGGAAAGCGCCGCAATGTGCCGGTGTAATTCATACCGATTTTGAAAAAGGGTTTATTAAAGCCGAGGTAATTGGGTATGATGATTACATCACGTATAAAACGGAAGCCGCCTGCAGAGAAGCCGGTAAATTACGGATCGAAGGGAAAGAATATTTAGTGAAAGATGGCGATGTAATGCATTTCCGGTTTAATGTGTAACCCCAAGCCCCTAAAGGGGTGTTGATAGGCTAAAAATAAAAAACAAACCACTCTGAAAAGGGTGGTTTTTTCTTGGGCTGCTCTTTTTTATCAGATGGTATAATAACTCCCCTTCAGGGGACGGGGGCGCAAAAAAAAATCCCCCGGAAAACCGAGGGATAATGTATTTACTGAGTGGCTCTTAGAGAAACTCTTGAGCTTATGCTTTCTTAGCGTATTTTTTCTTGAATTTGTCGATACGACCTGCTGTATCAACAAGGATATTTTGTCCGGTAAAGAATGGGTGGCTCATGCTGGAAATCTCCAGTTTAATGAGGGGATATTCATTCCCATCTTCCCATTTTACTGTTTCTTTTGAAGGAGCAGTAGAGCGGGTTAAAAATGAATAACCATTACTCATGTCTTTAAACACTACAAAACGATAATTTGCCGGATGAAGCTCTTTTTTCATAATTCCTGGGAGTTTTCAGCACGGATCAGCCGTGCATATTTTTAAACGAAAGCGCAAAAGTAAAGATTCTCCAGAATCAAGCCAAATGAAATTTTAATTTCTTGCCAATTCTTTTATCCCCCGAATGTAAACCCGGACACAAGCATCCGTAGTACCAAGTGAACAAATTAAAAAAAATAATTTGATAATATAACCCGATCATTTCTGGCTGAATTATTGGGAACCAAACAGAAAATTGGATAAAGAGCCTCGCTTTTTTTCAACCATTGGCTAATTAAAGTACGAAAACAACCGATTTTGTTGTTTCTTTGCCAATCCTCTGAAAAATCAACAAGTTCAATATCCGGATCTGGTAAACTTAAAACGAACATTATGTTGATTCACCTTGCAGTAATTGGAACGATCATTTTTGTATTTATATCCGTACAATGGCTTTCCCGAGCTAAACAATCAAAACAGCTGGTAAAAGACTCTTTTGCAGATAAACAGGAAGCCGCAGCCTGAGACAGGTTCCAGACTTCCCATACTTCTCAATCATACACATACAAAAAAGCACCGGATTTTTTCTTTATAATCGCTTTCGCTTTTATACTTACTAACCCAGTGCTTCCGGAATCAGCATCCATCTTTTAAGGGACTTCAACTGCTCCACCGCTTACTTTCTTATTTCTAAAATTGCTTACGGTTTGTGAACTAAAGCTACCATCACTTATGCCTGTTTCCAAATTTCAGACGGGTTTGATTTGCACCTGTTCCGCACCTTTTCATCCACAAAAAAACCGCCAAAACAGGCGGTTATAAACAGTTTATGAACGCATATTCTCAAATTGTAAAGGTATTCCCAAACCCCAGCCCTTGGATGCCTGAATCACTTCCTGCAGATCGTCAATTTTTTTACCGGTTACCCGTACAATATCATCGTTGATTGAGGCCTGTACCTTTAACCCGGAATCTTTAATCAGCTTCACGATCTTTTTTGCATCTTCCTGCTTTAATCCGTTCCGCACCAATACTTCCTTTTTTACCAGCTTACCGCTCTGGAACGATTCTTTGCTTTGATCGAATGCTTCCGGCGAAATCCCTTGCTTGTGTGCACGGCTGATGAGCACATCAATCAGTTGCCCCATTTTCATTTCATCTTCCACTTCAATATTGAGTTTGAACTCTTTTTTATTGAGATCAATTTTTACATGGCTTGCTTTGAAATCGAAACGATTGGTGATTTCTTTGGTGGTAACATTTACCGCATTGTCCAGTGCCTGGGCATCAACTTTACTTACTATATCAAACGATGGCATAACAAAAAATTTAAAATGAGATGTACAAAATACGAAGTGTTTCATTACAAAAATAACTGTTGATAAATTAAAGCGGTATATAAAAAGAAACCCCGGTAGAAACCGGGGTCGTCAATCAACATGAGAAAATATATAGAGAAAATAAAAACTTAATCACCCGATTTTACACGGCTCTGTTCATCTGCTGCGCCACTAGCTTTGCGGCGGGTATTGCCATTCAATTTTCCTTTTGCCAAACGATACGTGAACGTGATTGATGCTACACGTGAATCTCGGTAGTTTTGAAACTGTGCATCAATATTGCCAAACTTACTCTCGCCCTTAATGCGTTGGCTCCACAACACATCACGCACATTTAAACGGATCGTTCCTTTTGTTTTCAAAACCGGCATACTTGCACCCAGGTTCATCATACCAAATCCACCAATCCGGAATACACCTTCCACTCCAGCTGTTCTGTAAAAACCACTAATCTCTGTCGTTAACCCCTTTTTGAATTTGTATGACACCGAACCATTAAACATGGCTGTGGTAGCCCCCATTTTAATCAGTGTGTTGTTTACAACACCTGTCATTTCATTATTGAACACATTGGCGTAAATGTTTCCACTGAAATTTTTAATTTGCTTGAATGCACTTACCGAAATACCATACTGGCGCTGGTTGGCAATATTCGCCTGTTTCACGAACGACTCATTGGTTGCTTCGTTTTGTTCAATTACCTGTTGAATAATATTATTTGTTTTGGTGTAATTCAACGTTGTGGTTAAGAACCCTTTGAATGTGTGCGACAATTCAATATTATGACTGAACTGAGGACGTAGATTCGGATTACCCTGTTCAAATGTGTAACGATCCAGGAACTCTACAAACGGGTTGAGGTTTTCATAATCAGGACGACGTAAACGACGGCCATAGTTTACTACAAAACTGTTTGTTTCGCTGGCAGTGTATTGCAGGTAAACTGTTGGAAAAAGTTGAGTATAATTCAATGTAAATGATGAATCAAATCGCTCAAATTTATCAGTGTCGTTGCTGTACGAAAGCCCTTTTGAATTACCTCTTGCAGTGGTGTTCTCTAAACGTAAACCAAGCTGTGCACTGAATTTTTTATTGAACTGCTTGCTGTAATTTACATATGCTGCATTGATGTTTTCAGTATAAATAAAATGATTACTGCGTGCTGAATCAAGGATCATAGCACCATTACGCAATGTATCGTACACCGCATTATTATCAGTCACAACAAAACTGGCTTTGATACCGGCTTCAAACTTGGCTCCTTTTTTCAATGGATGCACATAATCAGCCTTACCGCTGAAAATGCTGATCAACTGAGGGAGGTTACCTAATAAATTATCAGGCGTACCGGTGGGTGTACCATTTGAAGTAAAGTATTTATTCATTAGGTTTTGTGAACTTGAAACATTGTAGTTCAGGTAATCTACATCAGCAGTTAATTCTTTACCTGTACTGTCAAACAGATGACGGAAATTAACATTAGAACCAAAATGCCTCCAATAGCTTCTGCTTCTTGAAAATCCATTTGCTTTACTCACTAACATACCATTTGGATCTGCAATATCAATATCGCTGTTATTGGTGAACAAGCCGGGATTGTAAAAACCATTTACCGTTGCACCAATGGTTGTCTTCTTTGTAAGAAAAAAATCAGCACCTACTTTTCCATTGTTTGATTGATTCAACTGGCGCATATGCGATACCTGATCGAACAGCGATTTCAGATCTTTACTACTCTCCTCAATAAACTTACGCTGGATGGAAAGCACCTGGAAAGAATTACGCTCATTCCGGCTTAACGTTCCAAACAGGTTTACGTTATTCTTGCGGTAATTGAACGTGAGGTTCTGATTGTTTGATGTATAGATGCCCTGAGAAGTACCAACCGTTGCCAAAACACTATACCCCATTTGCTTAGTCTTTTTTGTGCGGATGTTGATGATACCACTGTTACCGGCTGCATCATATTTTGCAGGAGGATTAGTCATGATCTCGATCTGATCCAGCTGTGTTCCCTGCATATTGCGGAGATAGTTTGCCAGATCAGCGCCTGATAAATACGCCGGTTTTCCATCAATAAAAACCTGCACACCTGCTTTTCCTTTGAGGCTGATGTTGCCATCTTTATCAACAGAAACGCCAGGTGATTTTTCCAGAATTTCCAGTGCATTGGCACCGGCATTGGTTGGACTGGCTTCCACATTTACCACCATTTTGTCGGGCTTTTGCTCAAACATGGGCTTCTTGGCAGTAACCACTACTTCTTTTAATCCCTTTGCCTGGGGTAACAAGCTCACAGATGGCATTGAAACTTCTGCGCCATCTTTTACTTCAATTGGCTGGCTCATGGATGTTTGAAAACCAACGGCCGAAATGCCTACCAGGTAAGCACCTTCCTTAATACCTTCAAAAACATAAATACCTGTTTTGTCGGTAATCGCAGCTTTTACTAAAGAGCTGTCTTTACTTTTTAATAAGGAAACCGTAATGTCCGAAACGGGTTTTTGATTTTCGTCCTTTACATCGCCTTTTACCCGTGTAATGGTTTGGGCGAAGCTGGAAAAGGTGAAGGTTAGCAAGGCCGCAGCTAAAATGGCTGAAATCTTTTTCATTTGATGATAAGTTTGATGATAAGGTTTAACAGTTCACAGTACCTGTTCTTTTCTATTACATGTCAAAAGTAGGTTCTATGTTTTGCATAGTACATTGTTTTGTGGCGAAAGGCAATTATTATTGACAACCGGCAAAACAGTGACATACATGTGACGGACATCGGCCAAACATGTTACAGAAAATCATCTATTTCGGGACAAGCGGAAAAATGGGGAGATAGTTGGAAAAAAAAGGGCTTTCCGATGGAAAGCCTGTACAAAATGCGTTTTTGAAAGCTATTTAGGTGTTTGCGACTTCTTTTTGGCTACAAAATAAAGTGCAACACCCAAAATCATCAATGCTAACGAGATCAATTCAGCCTGGGTAGGTTGAAAAGGAAGGTCTTCATATTTGGTGTTGACCCTGATTTTTTCGATAAAAAAACGTTCCAGTCCATTTAAAACAAGGTAAAGACAAAACAGTCCGCCAGCCAATTTGATCTTTGGACGGGCCAGCAATAAAATACCAAACAACAGCAAACAGGCCACGATCTCATAAAAAGGCGTTGGGAAAACGGGCAGCGGTAAGTAATTGCAATGCTCCTCTCCTTCACAACCCGGTAAGCGTACGCCCATGCTGTTAACGTTTTGGGGATACGTATAAGCTACCATCCATGTAGGTAAAAAAGACGGTGCTTTAAATGTTGCATACGGAACATCCTCCACTTTCATATTGTTTCCAAACTCCTGGCGGATATAAGTTGTATTGTTTTGCAATGCTGCTTGAAATTCACCTGCATTGGCCAGTCGCACATTTGCTGTGGAATCGGTAACGTACGCTGCGTTGGGTACGCCCCAATCGCCATCGCCGGCTACCTGGCAACCAATACGGCCGAGTGCATATGCCAGCATCAAGGTTGGCCCCATAGCATCGGCCAAATGACGAATGGAAATACCTTTCCGCTTTGCATAAATAATAATGGCAATTGCAGCACAGATCAATCCACCATAAAAGGTAAGTCCGCTAAACGAAACTAGGGCACCAATTGGGTCAGCTACAAACTCATTCCAATTTTCCAGGTTGTGAAAAATTTTCGCTCCGGCAAAACCAAAGATGGCCGCCATCACTGTAATATCACCCACACGCTCATGGGGCCACACCCGCACCATCCGTACTTCAGGTTTCGCCGCTTTCTCTTTGTTTTTTTCGTACCACTTTAACCCGGCAAACAAAATGGCCAGTGCTATACCTGCCCCCCAACTTCCTTCGGCCGAAAAAATATATTGCTGCGGATCAACACCATCACCGGCATTCATAAATGCGCCAATGATCTTGTAGCCCATCAAAAATCCTAACAATGCATTCAACGCCAGTTCACTTGCTGTGGCAGGTTTTCCAAATACACGCTTCTCTTCTTTCGGAAACAAAAAACCTTGTTTTTCCTTACGCTGCAAGCCCTTGGTTAAAACAATAGCAGAAATAATAAAGGACAATGCCACGAAGAAACCAAATGAATTGAGGAACCTTGCCCACTCCCATTCTACACCCAATACATCTTTAAAGAAATAATACAGATTCGGATACATGCTGAATATTTGAGTTGCAATGATACTTTAAAAAAATTGGATTGCTGCTGTTGCCGCTTTTTTCAGAACAGCATGGAATGATCGTTACCCGGCAGCGGTTCAGTATTGAAAATAGATTTCAGTAGCACCATATCCGTACATGGGGTGGTATTGATTTACAAACGATTTCACTTCGGGTTTCAGCCGCAGGATATCATGAATTTCATCTCTTAACTTTCCTTCGCCTACGCCATGAATGATAATGAGTGTAGGTTGCAAATGCAGAACAGCCAATTCATAGTATTTTTCAAACTCATGTAACTGGGCCGTTAATATTTCAAAATTGCTGAGATGTTTCCAGTTGTTGCTGATCTTTTCGATGTGCAGATCAACCACCGTTCTGGCGGGTGGTAAATGCTGACGGGCAGCACCTGCATCATACACTTTATACCCAGCCGCTGATAATTTCTGCAGATCTACTTTTTCTGTTTCTACTTTATCGGGATACGATTCCATCAGCAAATAAGCAAAACTTGCTTCCTGCTTTTTAAGCATTTCTTCGATGCGCAGAAATAATTGCTTGGCTTTCAGTTTCAGCGATGCTTCAAAATGCGGCGCTTTCTTTTTATCGGGTTGAGCGAGCCTGAATTCAAAATCAAACCGTGGAGCATCATTGAGTTTTTCAAACTCCACATCATGAATATAAAAATCGTTGTAGGGAAGTATTTCATTTTTCAAACTAAACTCACTATCGCCGGTAAACCGCAAATGATATTCAAACAAAAATGCAGTATCGGTATTGTTCACCAAATAAATACGGAAATACTCCACCACATCATCATCAAAAATATCTTTATCAAACACGGGTAAAAAAGAGAGCCAGATCCCTTCGCCTACTTTGTATTGTTTCAGCTGCGATCCTTTTTCTTTTTTTACATTGTCGATGTATTTTTTTTGTGGAGGGGGTGCCGGTTTTTTTTCAGTGAAACGTTTGAAATACGGAAACTCCAGTTGATCGGTATACACCGGAAACTGCACACCTCCCACATCCACCGTTACCATTTGCTTGTTGATAATATCTACCACTTCGCCTTCTTCGTTGGAATGCACCAATAACACTTTATCGCCCGGCTGAAATTTCATTGTTCGTTTGTTGAGTTTCCTGATTAGAGTGCAAAAGTAACCCCGGACAACAAATCCTGCGCAAACAATCGTTGAGAGAAATTTATTGCCGGGGTTTCACACCACACTGGAACCAATCAGCCCCACTTATGCTTGTGAGGCTTCTCATCAGGATTTTTCCGCATCCATTCATCAATACTCAACTTACCACTACCTTCTACCACAAAAAACACGAGCAGAATAAGAATCAGAACAGAAAACCATAATTCAGAATGTGGCTGAAAAATACCGCCGGATATATTTACAAATATGATCGCTCCTAATAAAACGGGGATTTGCACTAAGCAGGCGAACCGTGTAAGCAGCCCGAAGGCAATCATCATACCTCCCAACAGATGTGCAAACACAACATAGTGTGCAAGTATACCTGCTGACAGTGAACCCAGGAATCCACTGTTGGTAATAAGATCAGACAAGGGCTGCATGTTGTTGATGAACTGCACTCCTTTTAATGTGAGGATAACCCCTAAAACAATACGGATAAAATCGATCCATTTTGGATGATGGGCATCACCCCATTGTTCCATGCGTTGTACAAAATTCATAATGGTAAATTTTAGCGTGAAAGAAGTATGTAAAAGTTACAACCCTTTTCCCGCTTTTGCAAGTGAATTTCTGCACAGCTGTGGTGATCGAAATGAAGTGTTGAAGTGAACGACCTATGCAAATATGCTAACTGTCAGTTGATTTTACGTTTGAGGTACTGGCTGTAATCTTCCAACTGAATGGTATAATTGTCGAGTATAAGCGGTGATGTAAAAATAAAATCGGCAGTTGCTCTGTCGCAGGCGGTGGGTATGTTCCAGGTTACTGCCAGGCGCAGCAATGCTTTTACGTCGGGATCATGCGGTTGTGCTTCCATGGGATCCCAGAAGAAAATGAGAATATCAATTTTTCCTTCGGCAATGAGTGCACCTATTTGCTGATCCCCACCCAACGGACCGCTGAGGAAACGGGTTACTTTCTGATCAAGTTTTGCTTCTAAGAGTTTACCGGTTGTACCTGTTGCATACAATTCATGATTGGCCAATGCACTGCGGTTGTAATACGCCCAATCGATCAGGTCATCTTTTTTATGATCGTGTGCCACTAATGCAATGCGCTTACTCACTTTCATTTTTCTAGTTGCCATACAGGATATGTTTTAACAGCAATGAATTCGATCAACCAATAGTACTCTCTGCCGCCAGTTTACTGCGGCGGTAACCGTAGATGAAGTAGATCACCAGCCCAACGCCCATCCACACAAAAAACCAGAGCCAACTGTTAACTGGTATTTCGATCATCAAATACAAACAACTCAATGCACCCAATACCGGAATGAGTGAATACTTGCGGATAAAGGTGAGTACCGATAACACAATGGCAATGATGATGAAAACAAGAAACAATACTTCCTGGTGATTTTCATTGAACAGATTTGTTGCCGAAGCAATCACTCGTTCACGAAACAGAAAAATAAATCCGGCAACGATCAGCGGAAGAATAAACTGTGCATTGATGTACGGCAGTTTGAATTTACCTGAACCTTCTGCACGTAGTTTGGGCAATAATAACACACCTAAACAAACCAGTACAAATGCAAACAAGGTACCGATGCTGGTAAGATCCGTCATAATAGAAGAAGGTAAAAACATAGCGGGTATACCAACAAGAAACCCTGTTACAATTGTAGCAAACGCAGGTGTTTTATATTTTTTATGAACCTTTGAAAAACGTTTTGGCAATAAACCATCACGGCTCATCGTCATCCAGATACGGGGCTGTCCCAATTGGAACACCAGCAACACACTGGTAGTAGCTACCACTGCACTGATGCTGATCACATACCCGATCCATTTCAAACCCAACTTATCAAACACATACGCTAACGGATCATCTACTTTCAGCTCACTGTAATTTACCATACCCGTTAAAACCAAAGCAATAAGAATGTAGAGTACTGTACAAATGAGCAACGCATACATCATTCCTCTTGGCAGATCACGTTGTGGGTTTTTACATTCTTCAGCGGTTGTACTGATAGCATCAAAACCAATGTAGGCATAGAATACTGCACTTACCCCCTGCAGTACACCCGTAAAACCATTGGGCATAAACGGGTTCCAGTTATCAGTATTCACATAAAAGAAACCCACAACGATCACAAAAATGATCACAGCTATTTTAAAAATCACCATAGCATTGGCGCTCTTTTTACTTTCCTTCATACCAACATAAGCCAGGCAGGTGATTAAGGCTACAATAAAAAATGCTGGCAGGTTGATGAATAATTTTGTCCCAAACATATCCGGTGCACTATTGAACCCGTTGATGATGGTTTGCATTTCAGCGGTGGCGGCAACGCCTGTGGCCAACTGTTCATTAACTGCAGCCAATGCTTCTTTGGCAGTGGTAAGATTGGTGGTTAACCAAAACGGTAAATGAATATTCAATCCCTGCAACAGATTATTAAAGTAGCTGCTCCAGCTGATGGCTACCACAATATTTCCAATGGCATACTCGAGTATCAACGCCCAACCAATGATCCAGGCCACCAATTCACCAAAACTCACATACGCATAGGTGTAAGCACTGCCGCTTACCGGCACACGACTGGCAAACTCCGCATAACACAGCGCTGAAAAACCACAGGTAATAGCAGTAATAACAAACAATAACGAAACACCCGGTCCGCCATGAAAAGCCGCTGAACCAATGGTTGAAAAAATACCCGCACCAATTACGGCCGCAATTCCTAAGAACGTAAGATCCCGTACATTGAGAATACGGTGTAACCCTGTACCTCCGTGTATTTCATCCGGTTCATTGGAAAGTATTGCATTGATCTTTTTCTTACGGAACAACTGATTCGCCATAGTTGGTTGATTTTTGCGGAGTTCAAAATAGGGAAAAATTGAATAAGTGCAACGTTTCATGAAATGCCTTTGTCAACTTCTTATGCGACTGATATTTTGCACATTACTATTCGTATTGTTTTTTACAGCCTGCCAAAAAGAACTGGCAACAGAAGCTGCGTTGCGAATTCACAATACCAGCAACATTGCCTACGATTCTGTACTGGTGAACGCACCCGGCGGGAAACAGCTGTATCACACAATTGCTGCAGGTGGCTATTCCGGCTACAAACCATTCTTGTTTCTCTACAATTATGCTTACATCGAAGTATATTTCAATAACCAGGTATTGAAACTGCAACCACTGGATTATGTAGGCGAAGAAAAACTAAAGCCCGGCAAATACCGCTATGAGCTGAAGGTAATTACCGGACAGCAAAGTTCTCTTGTACTGGAATGTAAAAAAGATTAATATTCCCGTTGCACCAAAAACTGCGCTAACTGTTGCAAGGGTTCTTTTCGCTTGCTCAGTACAGCGACATCTTCAAGGTGCTGCATGGCTTTTTCGATGTATTGATTTTTCAACTGCATGGCCCATGCATCTACACCGGCCGATTTAAAAATAGAAAGAACCTGCTCTACTTTATCAGCAGGATTTGTCTGAATCAGTTCAGTTAATTGTTGCTGCTGCGATGCACTTGCCGATTCCAGTGCATGGATCATCAGGAAGGTTTTTTTATTGGCTTTGATATCACCCCCCACCTGTTTTCCAAACTTCGCAGGATCACCAAAGCAATCAAGATAATCATCCTGTATCTGGAAGGCAATGCCGAGGTTACGTCCAAATTCATATACATGATCTGTATTGCCAACACTTGCACCACCTATCATTGCACCCAGTTTTAAACTGGCCGCCAGCAATACCGATGTTTTTAATTCGATCATGCGTACATACTCATCCAGGTGTACCGTTTCCCGCTTTTCAAAATCCATATCCATCTGTTGCCCTTCCGATACTTCCAATGCGGTTTTATTGAAAAGGGAAAGAATGGGTTTCACATCACCCTCTACTCTGTTAAGATAATCATACGCCATCGTTAATGTAACATCACCGGCAAGGATGGCCGTGTTTACACCATGTATCGCATGAACGGTTTGTTTTCCTCTGCGCAATGGCGCTTCATCCATGATATCATCATGGATCAGTGAAAAATTATGAAACAGTTCAATGGCTGTTGCTACCTGCCAGGCATCGGGCTTAATGGCATCAAACAATTCATTGCCCATTAACACACACACCGGACGCACACGTTTACCGCCAATACTGAGAATATGCTGTGCAGCATCGTACAACGAAGCAGGTTGTGCAGGAAACAAACGCTTATTGAAATGCTCTTCAAATTGTTTTAATAGTTGTTCGAACGATTGCATAAATTTTGATGTATGATCTCTGATGTAGGATGTATGATTTTTCTAAACCCGCAAGATAATCAAGTATCGCCATGATCGTACTGCTTTCAGCAAATCCGACATCCTAAATCCTACATCAGACATTATTTTTTTCTTTTCTTCTTCGGCGGTTGAAAGGTTGTTTTCCCCAATACTTTTTTCTCGGTTGAATCAATATGCCCCAGTACCAATTCATAATCCAGTTGACGTTTGTCAAGGTTAGCGGCTACTACTTTAATGGTCACCTTATCACCCATGCGGAACGTACGACCGCTGCGTCTGCCAACCAAACAATAATCTTCTTCGTTGTGACGGAAATCATCAAAGTCACTCAACGAAAACAAACTCACCAGGCCTTCGCATTTATGTTCAATGGTTTCTACCCAAAATCCAAAGGATGCCACACCACTAACCACACCTTCAAATTCTTCGCCCAGGAACTGACTCATGTATTCAACCTGTTTGTATTTGTTGGCAGCACGTTCGCTTTCCATGGCCGAGCGTTCCCGTTCACTGCAATGTTTGCACTTGGCTTCCATTTTTTTATCGATCTGTGGTGCGTTGTCTAAACATTGCTGCAATACACGATGCACCAACACATCAGGATAACGACGAATAGGCGAAGTGAAATGACAGTAATGTTCAAATCCCAAACCATAGTGACCAATATTCTCAGCCGTGTACACCGCTTTCGCCATGGTGCGGATACCCAAAGCCTCCAACACATGCTGCTCCGGTTTGCCTTGTGCATCTTTCAACATCTGGTTGAATGAGGAAGCAATTTTTTCGGGCGTTGATACATCAAACACATGTCCGTATTTTTTGGCAAATACCATAAACGGCGCCAGCTTTGCTTCATCGGGGGTATCGTGTACACGGTATGGAAACGGCACGGGCTTGTCTTTCACTTTTATTTTACCGATATACTCCGCTACGTGTTTATTTGCCAGCAACATGAATTCTTCAATGAGCTGATGCGCTTCTTTGCTTTCTTTAATGGTAATACCGATCGGCTTCCTGTTTTCATCCAACACAAACCGTACTTCCTGCGATGAAAAATTGATGGCTCCTTTTTTAAAGCGATCCTTCCGCATTTTTTGTGCAAGATTATTCAACAGTTGTATCTCTGAAAGATACAAGCCCTCTCCTTTTTCAATTGTTTCCTGCACTTCTTCATAGCTGAACCGATGATCGGAATGGATCACCGTGCGGCCCAGCCAAACAGATTTGATCTCTGCTTTCTCCGTCATTTCAAATACAGCGGAGAAGGTATATTTATCTTCTCTCGGCCGTAACGAACACAATTCATTTGAAATACGTTCGGGCAACATCGGCAAGACACGATCGGGCAAATAAACAGAAGTGGCCCGGCTGTACGCTTCATCATCCAATGCGGTACCTGGCTCAACATAATAACTCACATCTGCAATGTGTACACCAATTTCATACAAACCATTTGCATTTTTTTTGATGGACAATGCATCATCAAAATCTTTTGCATCAACCGGATCGATCGTAAAGGTTAAGATGTCTCTGAAATCCCGGCGATTTTTTACTTCAGCTTCACTTACACCATCCGGAAAACGTTCGGCCTGTTCCATTACTTCATCCTGGAAACTCAATGAAAAACCAGCCTGCAATAAAATCTGTTTCATTGCCAGATCATTCATTGCTTCCTGCTTCACCACTTCCACCACTTCCCCTTCGGGAACACGTTTTGATTTTTCCCAGGCCGTTAAACGCACCACTGCTTTGT
Source organism: Bacteroidota bacterium (assembly GCA_023428755.1). GTDB lineage: Bacteria > Bacteroidota > Bacteroidia > Chitinophagales > Chitinophagaceae > Lacibacter. The sequence goes on along the minus strand of JAEYWX010000002.1, from coordinate 6,112 downwards.
CGCCATTTTCAGCACCATTCATTTTATCGGCAGGAATATACAGATCAGGCATGGGCCTGTCGGTTTCAGGAATAAAAAATGTATGATTTTTTTGAATGCTGATATGGCCGATAAACTCCGTTTGCTTCCGCTCAACAATTTTAGTAACCATTCCTTCCAAACGTCCACTGCCACCGCTTTTGGTAATTTCTACTTCCACTTTATCGCCGTGCAACGCTGTATTAAAATGTTGCGGACGAACAATAATATCTTTCTCCATATCGGTTACGGTTACATAACCCATTCCACTGCGTGTGATCTCGATTTGTCCACGATGCGTACCGGAAGCCGATTTACGTTTTCCGCTACCGGCTTTATTTCTTGCATCGGCTTTAGATTGATTCTTCCGGTTCGTGTCTTTATTTATTTTCTTTTTTTTCATGTACTTGTGTTTCATTTTTTGGGAAACGCTGAATAAAATCAATAATTCGTTGATTCAACTGTGTTTCCTGGTTAAACAATATACGATGCCGTATGGGTAATACAAAGAGCGGAAGCTGCTCCAGCTCTTCTCTGAATTTTACCAGCCGCACGGCATCTTTTTCGGTAGTGATAATGACTTTGTGTGCATGATCCAGTTTATCAAACCGTTTGCGGATCTCTTTCAGATCATCAATGGTAAAAATATGATGATCGCTAAAGCTCAGGTTTTCGTAACTGTATGTCTGCTCAACAATATGTTTTTTCAACGGCTCAATATTGGCAATACCGGTTACCAACAACAGCTCCAGGTTTTTATGCAGATGATATTCCTGCTGCGGATGCAAAATATGATACGGTGTTCCGTATGCAATAGAAGCAAAATAAACCTGCTGATGCGGCAGCGGTTTTATTTCCGCTATCATTTCATTGCGTTCGTCTTCCTGCAAGGTGGGCGGGCATTTTGTAACAACAATGATCTCTGCCCGTTTGTAACTGCTCTTTTCATCACGCAGATCACCGGTAGGCAAAAAGAAATCACGTGTAAAAAGGTTATTGTAGTCCGTTAGTAAAATATTCAATCCGGCTTTGATGGAGCGATGTTGAAAACCATCATCCAGAATGATCACTTCTGTTTTTGGCCGGTCGTGCAGCAACTGTGGAATAGCTTCCAATCGTTCCTCACCCACTGCCACTGCTACTTCGGGAAATTTTACATGAAACTGCATGGGCTCATCACCAATTTCCAAAGCCGTACTGTTGGCAGTGGCAAGCGCATAGCCTTTTGTTTTGCGTTTATATCCACGGCTAAGTGTGGCTGTTGTAAAATCATCTTTCAGTAAACGCAGCAGGTACTCCACCATCGGCGATTTTCCCGTGCCACCTACACTTAAATTCCCAACACAAATGATGGGCATGTTAACGGCTTCCGATTTCAGCATGTTTTTATCGAACAAACGGTTACGCAGCCAAATAACCGCACCGTACAACAAAGCAAACGGCAACAATAAAAAGCGGATGGATTGAAATGTAAGATCAGCCAAATTCATAAATGCGCTGTGGCGTAATGCAATAGTTTAAAGGTATATCAAAATGTTCACGATCGCTGATGCTTTCCACTGCATCAAAATAACTTAACCCGATCTTTAACACATCGGGCCGGCATTGTGCAAGAAACTTATCGTAAAAACCTTTTCCGTAACCTACACGATAGCCTTCTTCATCAAACGCCAGCAATGGCACAAAAACAAGATCAATCGCTGTTTCATTGATGGGCGTTCCGTTCAGTGGTTCCGGTATGCCCCACTTATTCGGCACCACATCCACCATTTCATCATATACAATGTGCTCCAGTTGATCGGTTGCCCGATTCATACGTGGGATCACAATTTTCAAATCCGGATTTCTGAATTCGAGATAATGCAGCAAATGATCGGTTTCAATTTCCCGTTGTTCTTTAATGGCAAGATAGGTATGCACATAAAACAGATCGGGTAACGGCAATTGCTGAAAGTGAATGAGGATGAGATCGTCAAACCGGTTCCGCTCTCCAACGGTGAGGCTTAACCGCTTTTCTTTGTAGATCGTTCGTGCCTCCTGTTTCGTCATTCGTCTTTTGGTTTGTTTACGAAGATAGAGAAGATGGTGGTGCCATAGTTCCGTTCAGCCCGGTAAAACGGAAAATTGGTATAGCTGTTACGGGGCGTGTGCTCCAGCACAAACCATCCACCTTCATTCAATAATTGTTTTTCAAAAATGAGTTTGGGCAATTCATCAATGGTACCCAAGGCATACGGCGGACCAGCAAATATGAAATCAAATTTTTCGTTGCAGTGATCAATGTATTTGAACACATCCATCTTCACGATCTTCAATTTTACACCCAGCTTCTCTCCTGTTTGCTGAATAAAAGCCGCCATGTTCGTATCCTTCTCCACAATGGTTTGATCGGTTGCGCCACGGCTCGCCAGTTCGTAACTGATGCTGCCGGTACCACCAAACAGATCAAGTGTTTTTAACTGTTCAATATCGAGATTATTTTCAATTACATTGAACAAACCACCTTTTGCAAGATCGGTTGTTGGTCTTGTGTACGGCATTTTTGCCGGTGGCTGAAAAGTGCGCCCTCCATATTTTCCACTTATGATACGCATGCTAAAACCTGGTCGAGTGAAGCAGATAAATGAACCGGATGCTCATCAGACGAAACGGGGAACTGATAGGTAAGTTCTTCTTTCAATTGCAAATTCAAAATATAATTGTACAGCACATCATACAATGCCGATCGCTGATCGATCATGCCCTGCAACCAAACCGTTGTTTCTTCCTGCGACAGTTCCAGTTGCTGCATTGCGTTGAGAATATAATACAGCACATCTTCCGGCGTATGATAACGATACGACTGCAACAACAACCACTGTCCGTTTTTTTCAACCGTTAGTTGCACTTCGTGGAAACGGATGGTTGCCGTAACCGTTGTTGCACCCGCAGCCGTTTGTGTAAGCAGCAACGATTGCACATGCCACCACTCTCCTTTTGGAAAACGTTTGTTGAGCAATGCACCCAACGTTCCATCTACTACATAATGGTTTACCAGGCTTTGCTGCAACACAATATCTTTCACGTACAATTTATTCTGCTGCGGACCCAATGCCATTTCCAGCAGTTTTTCCTTTCCCTCATCTTTATTCAAAATAGCAGGCAGCAACACATTGCCCGGCGCATATTGCACCAATAGTACTTTTTCATAATTAGGATGCACCCATGTGTTGGCTGCTGCAATGGCACTCAGTTTCTCTTCTGTTTGCATTGTGGCCACTGTTGCATCGAGATGATACACTACCCAGCCATGCACTTGCTTTGCCGATGGCGAAAATGAAGCGAACCCAATAAAATCAGAACCCGCCTGCACCAATAAATAGTTTGCCGCCGGATCGATTGTTTCAATGTCGCCTGATACGATATGTATAGAAGGATGTAACAAAATGTGTGTGTTTCAATTGCTGCAATAATACCAATAATACGGGGAAGGGGAAAGAAAAAAAGGCTATGAGCCCTGAGCTGCGAGCTGTGAGCCCATACCGTTCACGCCGGAGTCAGGCCGCTCCGGGGCGGCCAGACGAAACAAAACGAAAGCAACCTGCACAAACTTTCTACGTTTTTTGTTTTCGCTCACAGCTCGCAGCTAAAAGCTCGCAGCTTATTCCTTATTTTCGCCCAAACTAAATTGCTTGGAAACGGCTTTACCGAAGAATGATCTGCGACTGGAAATAACCAACCGACAAATTCTTTCCATCTCATTACCCATCAGCCTCTCGTTGCTGGTGCCGTTTCTTAATTTCACTGCCAACAATTATTTTTTAAGTGGCCTGGGCGAAGGTGCGTTGGGCACGGCCGGTATTACGGGTGTGTATTTTTTAGTAGTGGCCGTTATCGGCAACGGGTTGAACAATGCCTTGCAATCGCTGATTGCACGGCGGGCAGGTGAAAACCGGCTGGAAGAGATCGGCAAATTATTTTCACAAGGCATCCGCATTGCGTTCATTTTTGCAGCCATCGGCATTGCACTTACCTATTTGTTTGCCCCCTTCATCTTTCATTCGTTTTTACGAACATCATCGGTTGAAACAACAGCCATTGAATTTTTAAAGATCCGTGTGTGGGGCTTGCCGTTTTTATATCTCTTTCAAATGGGTAATGCGTTTTTGGTGGGCACCAATAACAGCAAGTACCTCATGATCGGCACCTTGTTTGAAGCACTCGCCAATATTTTTTTCGATTACGGATTGATCTACGGAAACTTTGGATTGCCTGAACTTGGTTTCAATGGAGCTGCGTATGCATCCATCATTGCAGAAGTAACCGGCATGCTGGTGGTGTTCCTGGTGATTATGATCAAACGGATGCACCTGCGGTTTCATTTGTTCAATTACCTGCGCTACAACAAACAACTGAGCAATCTTATCCTCCGTATTTCTGCACCACTCATCGGACAGTTTTCGATCAGCATCATCAGTTGGTTTGTGTTTTACATTTTAATAGAACATCATGGCGAGCGTGCCCTTGCGGTATCGAATGTAATGCGGAATATTTTTTCACTGGCCGGTGTGTTCATCTGGGCTTTTGCAGCCACCACCAATACCATGGTGAGCAATATCATTGGGCAGGGACGAAACAATGATGTGATGAAGCTGATCTACCGCATTATGACGCTTAGTTTTCTGTCGGCGGTATTCATGTTTTTGCTGTTCAATGTATTTGCGGTTGAATTGTTATCGGTGTTTCGCTTGTCGAAAGAGTTTGTAGATGCAGCGGTGCCCGTGTTGCGGATCGTTACCACCGGCATGTTGTTTATGTCGGTATCGGTGGTGTGGCTCAATGCTGTAACGGGTACAGGCAATACAAAGATGAACCTCATTATTGAAGCCGTTACCATTGTACTCTACCTCATTTATATTTATGTGGTGCTGGAAGTATATCAACTCAATCTCATGTGGGCATGGGCTTCTGAACTGCTGTACTGGAACAGTATTTTATTGATGGCGTTCTTGTATATCAGAAGTGGGAAGTGGAAGGGGAAAGTGATTTAGGGGTTAATGCAATTGTGCAACCCAACAATCTAAAAAACGCATATAGCAGCGAATGAAAACCAAGCAGTTGGGGATTTTGATTTAGGTAGGAGTTGCGTATATTAGCGTGTAAGCTGCCATATTAATCACAACCATCATGACATTTGACGACTTCAAAAAGCAGTTTGAAATATTCAGCAAAATTGATACGGCTGAAAAACTTGCCATTTGCGAAAGTCAATATGAAAAGCATCTTTTACAAATTGAGGATGAAAACTATTTTGAACCAGTAGAAAATGAGTTAGGTGACGACTTAGTAAGTCACTATGAAAGAAATCTAAACAACATTCTTTGCTTCGACGCTATCAGCGAAAATCAAATCTGCTTTTTAGTTAGACCATCATTTGAACCAGAACATTTGTTGATTTTTGAAAAATCACACGATAAGTTTACTTTAACACTCACCACATTTACAAGAAACTATTGGGCAGTTTTTTATTCTGACAATAAAATCATTGACGTAGAGAAGAAAATAGTAACAGCGGAATTAAATAAGGCGATTGGGGACAAGCTTTTCAATCTGTTAGACAAAGCAATTATGCAAGCACGACAACCTAAAGCTGGTGGATTTGTGTTAGACGGTGTCGTTTATAGACTATCCAAACTTTCGGATGGGAAACAAAAAATAGTTTCTAAACATTCGCCAAGTGACACTTCAAAATCAGGACAAATCATAGAAGTTATGAAGCAGCTAATTGACAATATTGAAAATTTAGACGACACGGTTCTGTTAAACATAGAAACAAAAATTACAACTGTTCAAGCCTGACAAATACGGCAGCTTACATTGGGTTTTATGCAAGTTGGGCAGGACATTGTAACATCAGCTAATTGCAATTCCCAGCTTCAGTTCCAGCAGACGAATATCTATCAGCTTTTGTACTTAACTTCATCAACATATTGTCTCGTCCTGAAATAGGTTGACTAAAAATCAACCGTTTTATGGACTTAAAAGAACAAATCATTAAAGAGTATCTGGAACAAGGCTGCGGGTATCGAAAGCTACAGGCAAAGTATGGCATCAG
>JAEYWX010000025.1 GCA_023428755.1 Bacteroidota bacterium | reverse complement strand
CAACCCTAATTTGCTTTTGATTAATTTAGATTCTGATTTCATTATCTGACTTTTTGGGGTTAACTAATAAAGTGTCGTTACTTAAAGTTAATCCCAACTGTCAGATTAAGTCTTGACTAATTCAAATTAGTTTTCCTTGGCAACTTAAAACAAACCGCCAGTGGCTTAGGTTTCTACAAGTTAGATAATCAGAGGTGAGCAGGTGTATTCCCAATTCTTCTTCATGTAATTGCTAGTACCTGGCTTAATTTCATCAGTTCATGCTATTGAATAAGGATTAGATAGCATTTTAGAATACTAAATACAATTGATTAGAAATTCTTATTGTTCTGTAATTGCAATCTTGCTGGTGAATCAGTTTAGTTATGCCCTTCAGTATTTATTTCAAGATTTCCACGAGAGCTTCCTGATAGGGTATAATCAGATTCTTAGATTACGCTCAAGCAAGCTTTTTCAAATTTGTTAAGCATAATATTTTTTGACATTTTATTTCCAGGTTGAAAATGGTACCAGTCCGAAGTAAAAGCACAGAATCAGTAGTTGCAAAAGGAAAATAGTTGACCAGAAGCCTATGGATTTGAATGCTTCTTTGTTACTCATATAATATGAAACTACACTGATTAAAGTGGAAATCGGTAATATAAAGCTTGTAACATAAAGGAAAATACTCCCGGCATTCTTATCGCCTATATATATGATGTTATTTGATGATAGTTGAATGATTGAAATAATTAAAAAAATAATTCCGGTGAAAGCCCAAAAAATGGGTTGTTGAAATATTCGTGTTTTATGTTTGAAGATTTGATAGATCCCTGAAATAAGTACAACAATTATTGCAACGAGTCCGGCAGCCATACTTGCACCAATCAAACCAAGATACCACCCATTTATTTTTTGCATGGTAGATATTCCTGATGTTAAATACATCCCGTTTTCATCTTTATAAAGTACATGTGATATTTTGGTGCGTTCTGCAGATTGAAACAGTCCATTTCCGATATGTAAAAGCTTTGTTTCATTTTTCTGAAAGGGAGTCATCGTCATTCCGTTTTCGGTTAGTTTTAACCTTGTAAATGAGCCAGCAATATCCAATAATTTAAACGGTTCTACTTTTGTAATGGCAGGTATGTAGTACCCTTGCCATTCCTTAAATTCAGTTACAGGAATCCCTGTTTTGCTATTGTTTCGTTTCGTGGGTATATCCAGTTTATCAATAAGTGCTTTGTTGAATGCCTCATAGTCAGCTGATTCACTGTCCATGTTATGTGAAATAAAAAATCCTTTGTTCTCATTCGGGAATATATAAATCATTGCCCTGTACCCAATAATATTCCCAGAATGAGCAAGTCCAACAACTCCATGCCGGTCACGTAGCAATAGACCAAATGAATACCCTCCACTTAAACCATTTTCAAACGCTTTAGTATAATGTGGATGCCCCATTGTGTCAAAAAAACTGCTATCTATAAATTGAGTACCCCTGATTTTGCCTTTATTGAGAAAAAACTTTATCAGTATTCCCATGTCAAATGCTGTTGTAGTAAATTGTCCGGCGGGTCGTAAGTAAATTGGTAATGCTGGAGCTTGGTTTCCATCATCAAAATGCCCCATTGCTAGTCTTGATGTTAGGAAATTACCTGTTTGAGATGTAAACTCAAAGGTGCTGTTATGCATTCCAATGGGTTCTAAAAGGTTATTATCTAGGAACTTTTCATATGGTTCGTTGGTTACTTTTTCAATTAGCATTCCAAGAATTGTGTACCCCATATTAGAATACGAAAACATTTCCCCCGGTCTTTTTTGAATTCTTAAAACCTCTGGATTTATTTTATAGAATTCATTTAAAGCTGTAGTTGGATTAGATGAGGTACTGAAAAAATGCCAAAGTCGCAAATCACTTAACCCCGAAGTGTGATCAAGTAAATGACGTATAGTGACAGGATTTGAATGTCCCCATTGATTAAAAATAGGCAGGTCGCTTAAATATTTATTTATCGGGTCATCAAGGTGAATTTTATTTATTGTCGTGAGCCGAAGTATGCCTAATGCCAATATTGTTTTTGTTATCGATCCTACATGAACCTGGTCTGCTGGATGCATCAACTCTTTTTTCTTAAGATGTTTGAATCCTGCAGAAAATGTAATTATACTGTCCTCTTTTACTAATGCCCAGACAACTCCGGATAATTTTTCTTTTTGCAGCAACGATGTAATGGTGGTACTGTCCTTCGCATACATCATGTGTATAAATATTGTATTGAATAGGGCAAATAAGAGAGCTTTTTTTCCTGACATATATTTATGGATGGAGTAGTCCTTTGATGTTTCTTGTATTGCCTTCCGTTTTCTGGGATTATGCTTCATTTTATATGGATTATAAGTAGAGGCCTCTTACAAACAGATAATGTGTTTTAAATTAGTTTACAATATTTCCTATTATAGTTTTGCGGATCCGGAAATATTAGTCCAGTTTAAAAGGGTACAGCAATATAAGTATGAATGAAAATTTCATTTTTTTAAGGGTAACTGTTCCTTTAAGAAACACTAAGCCAGCAGAAAATCCTTTATAGCTTGATAAGTTTTAATGAGTTAAATTTGTTGTGAAGAGAAACAATAAAATTAAAAAAATCCTTCACCTAAGTTAATAAATGTACTGGGCTATATCTTTTTTCATGGGTTCTTGCTATTGATCTTTTCAATGATTGACGAGTTGTCCCAGCAAAAAACCACGTGCTGTATATTTACTAACTAAATGATCTTTCGGTGATTTTCCACTAAATTCAGAATGTTGAATATTCAAGCGCCAAGAAATAGAAGGTTGAGTACAAACTATTAATCACCTCTCACTAATGATCGCTAAACAACTGAAACAAATATTTGATCCCTATGTTTCCCTGAATCTTCAGGTATGGGAGAATTTTGAAAAATTGGGAACGGTGGAACATTTTTCAAGAGAAACTGTTTTGAAAGCAGCAAATGCGAAAGAACGGTATTTAAACATTATACTGAAGGGAAGCGGAGGCAACCTGGTTTGGAATAAAACGAATTTTGTCTGCATTGATATTGCGTTTGAGAATGAATTTCTATGCGATTATATGTCATTCATATTAGAGCATCCAACGCCGATTGAAGTAAGGTTGTTTGAAGACGCAACTGTTTTCCGTATTTCACATGCGAATTTTCAGCAAACCTTTCAGAAAGGGAACTATGGTGATAGGATTACAGGGATTATTGAAAAAGCATCTTTTCTTGAAAAGCAACAACAACAAATTGATCTGTTGACCAAGTCGGCCAAAGAACGATACATTGAACTGCTGGCAACAAGAAACGGGATTGCACGAATGCCCCTGAAATATCTGGCTTCTTACCTTGGCGTTACTCCACAAAGTCTGAGCAGAATAAGAGCCGGAAAAATGTAGAATTATCATATGGTAAGTCCCGGCTTTTGCAGCGGCTGTAATTTTGCCTCATTCAAAACCAAAATAAGTTGAATTGATGCAACAGACTGAAAAATCCACGTCTATACCGCTGTCGAAAACCCTGGCCGTGCTGATTGGTTTTCCAATCATTGCAACGCTTATTTCTTTATTGTTGTTAAACCGGTCATTGCTTACCGATTTTGGACTTGATTTCTTTACAACTTTCTGGCTCATCATAACGGGATGGTACGTAATTCAAATATTGATTGTTTCGAAAATCATTCATGCGGCGGGTTGGACTTGGGCAGATATTGGTTACTCGTTTACCCGAAGGAAAACTCTGTATTTCATAGGCGGCTATCTGCTGTTTGCGTTTGGGTTACTTGTTTTTATTGAACTGGCATTGGCAAATTCAGTCATTGATGCAGAAAAAATGAAAACGATTTCTTCCCTGACACCCAAGACAACCATGGCAAGGATCATATTTATCCTAATGGGTTTGACGGCAGGCCTAGCGGAAGAAATTGTTTACAGGGGATTTGCTATAAAAGCGTTGATAAGCAATCGTATCAATAAATGGTGGGCAGTTATTGCGGCAACGGTTCCGTTTATTTTTCAACACGGGCTAAAATCAATTGATCAATTTTGGTGGTTTTTAATCTGGGGGGTGGTATTTGGACTGCTGTTTTTATGGCTCAAAAAATTAACTTTTAACATCATGATTCATTGGCTCATTATTCTGTCTGCCATGATAGCCATTTTGCAGGTACTGCAATAAATATTTCATTTCAGTTAAATCGAAATAAGAGGTCACTATCAATCAATTCTGAGCCGTGATTGTATTTGAGATTCATGTTCTGCTGCAGTTAACCGGTGTTTCTTGTTTACTGCTCCGTACTGAAACGCACTTTCTATATTAATTTTTAGCAGTGTAGTTGGTGTGTATGAAACCGTTGTTTAAAATCTTATGCCCTGGGTTCAATAATAGCTTCTCAAACCGTACAAACATTGCAACTGTCTTCAGATTCCGGATTCGATTTTGTAAAAATGAGAAAGGGAAAGAATCAGGGTTCAGGCGATATGTTTTTTTGTTTGCGGTATTTTCCATTACAACTGATTTTCTAATTCGGACTCTTCGTTGTTTCGCTGCCATGGTTCGTTTATTGATAGTATTGCGTTTTTAATTTTTAATATTGGATCACAACCGGTTTTTGGATTGAAGAAATAATTCCATTTTGCTGTTCTATTTTTTGTCTTAAGTGAATTTATCCAAAAAGACTTCTCTTTTTCTTTGCAGCAGGATTAAGGAAAAAAAGAAAATAGAAGTTTTTACTTTGATCGATGTGGTTAGATAATCTAAGGTTTCATGATGACAGGTAGTTTCAACTACCTGTTTTTTTATCAGTTGTATTTCACGGCTCGGATCTGACAGATTTCTTTTCCGAGGTATTACGGGTTTTCTGATAAGACGAACCAGGTCAGGTTTTCCATTTCTTACCTTTTGTTAATCCATACTGTAAACAATACATATATTTTTACGAGTCTTTGATTTCATCACATTGCTGCAAGAATTTCTCTGGAATAGTTTAATTCAGTAGGCAGGACTTTGGGTTTTGCCATATAAAAAAAGAACCAGCTGTTTTCATTCTGTTCTTGAATAGATGATTGGTGTACTTTATTTAATGGCTTTTAATCGACGGTTTTTAACAAAAGACAGGGGTTTATTTAACAGCTGACAAATTAATCTCTTTCTGAAAATTCAATCAACATCTTTTTATTATACAACAGGCTGAAATATATGAACATTTTCTTACCCTTATTGACTATGACACTGCTGATTGCTTTTTCATCCTGCAAGGTAGAACAGGAGTTTAATTGCGGACTTTTGCCTGCTAAAATTGTCCGCTACGATTGCGACCGGGTAATCTTTCAAATTCTGGATTCTGTGGTTGTGGGTGATTCCAGTTGGAAAGATGTGCATACCGGCCGTGAATACAGCAATGTTGTTTCGTATTACAATACCTGTAAAATTGAACAGTTGGTTCACGAAACGAAAGATATAGTTTATGTAACGATCAGTCCGATGGGCACCGGTACTTTGGATAATTGTATGCAGTGCGAGGCTTTATCCCAGCATCCACCCCGAACGATGGTTGATTTTACAACTATTTCGGAAAGGTCTTGCGAAGCAGGACTGATCAAATCGATTCATCAATAAAAAAAGAGCTGGCTTATTGAAAAAATGCAGATTGGACTACTTCATGTGATGTGCGAAGGAAACAAACGGAACCCGAAATATCAACTCCACATCGCAGCAGCGGTTATAGGTTATTGTTTTGGGATAAATAGCCTTTATTTATGTCTTGAAACAATTGCTATTAGTGATCGAATACCATCTCCATGAGTTCAATTTTTTTTCTGATTGTGCTGAACGAACAGCATAAATAATGTCATATATTTTTTCTGTTGAAACGGGAATGTGAATAAGGAATCATCGATTTCAAACAACATAATTGTCGCTCGATTTTAACTTACCTGTTTCCGGTAAGTTGGGTGTTGTTGGTTTTCACGAAACACGATTTTTTTTGCTGATACGGTGCTACAATTATTTGGAACATGCTGATTAAAACGGCATAAATCATTTCGATTATACTGTTTTAAATCGGGGAGAGGGTATTCACTTGCGGGAAGATGCAGATGAATCAGTTTATCCCTCCTGATACGATTCAGCTGGATATACTGATTTTCCGAAGATCAAAATTCCGGTTGCTGAATGCTAACCCGCCCGGTTTGCAATCAATGCATACTATGGTAATTGCATAATACTTGCACCGATGACTTTCAAATTTCCGTCAATGCGTTTCCAGACTCTGAAATATCGAAATACACCTTCTAAGTGCGTTCCCATCAATATCCCTTTAGCTGTCATTGTTACGATTGTTATCGCAGTTGTGCCGTGTAATTTTATATCGTCTATGACCGATGCTGCTTCATTAATGGTCATCGTTTTTGCTTTATGTGCATCGAGATCTGCTTTTTTGGTAAGAATCTGTCCGCCTGGTGCAACAGCTGCTAACTCATCAGATAAGAGGAGGTTGAGCGTCTCTATATCGCTGGCGAGCTGGGCTGCCAAAAGCCTGTTCTCTGCATCAATTACTTCTTCTCTCTGGATATACTGTTCATTCATGTTAACTTTTTTTATTTTCAATTTATCATGAGGTTTGCTGTATTGCGATTTTACGATGAAATGCTTTCTATTTAATGTATGCGTATAAATGCAAAATGACGTTATTGATTCTCCTGATCATTTTTCCGTTTGTAGAAATTCTGCTTTTGTAAGTCTATAACTTTGTAGCTGATTCATTAATAACATCATTGTAAACTCAGCAGTGCTTATTTTTTTGTTAGGTATTACAATGGATTTATGTAGGGAGCTTATACATGTTACAGGACGAAATAACGGAAGGCTGGTGGGCATTTCTGTAATGTCGTTCAGACTGAACAAGACGGGGTTGTAATGTTGGAAAAAAACAACATGCAGTATGCAATTGAATGTGTTTGGAATATTAAAATTCATATTATCAGATTTAAAACTCCTTTCTGTGATTTTTACCGATGGGGATACTTTTCCCATTGATTTCCACGTTTTCTTTTGAATAGGAACTTATTTTATTTACAGCAATAATAAAGGAACGATGTATCCGCCTGAACATTTCTGGTGGCAGCATCTCTTCCAGCTCAGTCGTGCTGATTTTTGAAACGTATTCTCCTTTGGTCGAAGTAATCATTACATACTCCCGCTTACTTTCTATGTATAAAATATCGGTGAGTAGAATCTTTACTTTTCGTCGGTTTACAGTAAGATAAACAGCTTTCTCTGCATTCTCGTTGGAAAGTTCATTGGTTTTGATCAATTTCACAGCTTTCGCAACAGCGGTGGAAAAACGCTTGGGTGAAATAGGTTTCATCAGATAATCAGCAACGTTCAGTTCAAACCCCTCCAGCGCATATTGATGATAGGCAGTGGTAACAATCACAACAGGGGGATTCAAAAGCGATCTCAAAAAGTCTAAGCCCTTTATTTTTGGTAAATGAATGTCAAGAAACATTAACTTGATTTCATTCCGTTGTAAATAGTTCTCTGCTGTAATTGCATCTCTGAACACTTCTGTTAAATCAAGATTTGGTTCCTGTGAAATATAATCTTTTAATACCCTGACCGCCAGCGGTTCATCTTCAACGATTATACATTTAATTCTTTGCATAACTGGTAAGATTAATGGTAAGGTTTGCTGTAAAAGAATCAGCCGTTCGCTGTAAATCTAGTTGATAATCTGTAAAGAGAAGGGAGAGCTGTCGCCGCAGGTTCGTTAAGCCGATATTTTCTTTGATGGTATTCGGACTGTCATTCTGAACAACAGAATTACGAATGCTGAATCTAAGTTTTTCCTTTTGAACTGTCAGATCAATGCTAATAAATGAATGGGTCAATGCTTCTGAAGCACCGTGTTTGAATGCATTTTCAACCAGGTGAATGAATAGTAATGGTGGAATCATTTGTTGTGGATCATCAATACTGACATCAAAACTTACGTTTAATGACCCATCATATCGGAGTTTTTCAAGTTCGATATAATCTTCCATGATTTGAACTTCCTGACGCAAGGGAACCTGTTCGGATTGTGTAACATATAACATATACCGTAAAATATCAGATAATCGAAGTACCGTGTCAGCTGTTACATCTGATTTTTCCCGGGCTAATACATAAATTCCATTCAGGGTGTTGAAAAGAAAATGAGGATTGGTTTGCGACTTTAAATAGTTTAATTCGGATACTTTCTTTTCGATGATTAGTTCTTGGTTTCTTGCATGCAAACGTGCAGTTGCAAGAATAAAGTAAATTGTTGCGTGGTAAATCAGGCCAAAAACAAGATGAATTATGTTGGGTACAATGTATCTGAGCTTCCATTCATTTGCATTCCATTGATGGGTGACATGAAGATAAGAACCCAGCATGTTCCATCCATAGAAACCAACAAAGATGATTGCCATGGCCGGAATGATCATACTTATAATCAGCAGCCATTTTGTTTTTCGTCTTCTGAATACCGGCAGTACAATTGTATACAGAAGCAGATTAACCAGGCTTATATAGGCGATTTTCCAAAGGTAGGTGTAAAGCAGATCTTTGGAAGTAGGGTCTTCTGTCGTAGAAGCAACAATACTTGCTGCAATCCAGAAAAGTGCATATGAGACCGAAATTAAAGTATGTGTAAGTATTTTTTTTTGTTGCTGACTCATCATGCCGCATTATTAAAGTTTCCCGGTACTGTAGGTTTGTCTGTTAACTGTTTTGCTGTTATCATCTCCGGATATTATAAACTCCGGATTGTCTTACTGGTAAAAATTACGGTAAAAGTATTTAAACCCTTGTGGAATTTATCGTTCGTTACCTGTGTTTTAAAACTAATATCTATGAAAGAAATAATTTCGTCTATGAATGTACGATCATGCACCCCTGAATATTTGTCATTGTTGACTGTAATGGGATTGTTTTGCAACTTTGATTGATAGAAAGCAAATCAATTTCTGAAACAGTTCTTCTGTACAATTTTGTTGGTACAATGTAGTGACTAAGACAGGTTAATTCCTTTCTCTATCATTCTTTCGACAAACGTGCAGGAAACAGGCAGTTGATTGCAGCTTTTTTATCTGGTTCGGGAACTTCTTTTCGGCCGGCCGATAAATGCCGGTATGTACATCATCTTAGAAATTGGACCTAACAGTTTTATATGCAAATCGAAGAATTAGTGAAGCAAGCCTTTGATCCGTACGTCAATCTTCCACTGGAAGAATGGAAGGTATTTGCCGGTTTAGGTGATATTGTTGTAACACAGAAAGAGCAGATATTAAAAAGTCCTGACAGTACGGAAAAGTACTTGTATTTCATGATAAAGGGTAGTGCTGGTGTGTTGCTTTGGAAGAACAATTATTTTGCATGTTTTGATATCTTTTACGAAGGTGAACTGATGGGAGACTTCATGTCCTTTTTTATGCAACGACCTACACCGCTTGAAGTGGTAACCTTTGAACCATCGGAGCTTTTTCGAATTACCAAAGCTGATTTTCTGCAATTATGTTCAGGTTCTGAGATCGGAAATAAAATCTGGCAATTTGCATCCAGCCAGTTGTTTATAAATAAACAGAAACAACAAATCGATCTGCTTACAAAATCAGCTACTGAACGATATCTTGAGTTGCAAACAAAGCGTCCCGAAATGATTCAACGTACCCCGCATAAATACTTAGCGACTTACCTGGGTATAACACCTCAAAGCCTGAGTCGGATCAGAAGAAAGATGGTTGTAAACCAAAAGGTAAACCGGAGGGACAATAGTTACTGACAATTGGATCAAATGAATAGTTCTTATAAACCAATCTCATTTTTTTAAATAGTGCGAGCAAGGACCCATGCGTTGATATATTTATCTTTTTAGAGAAAATTCGCCATTTTCAACAGTGAAAACTTCATTTATGTTGGAAGCATTTCTGATTGTACCACTGAATGTTCCTTTTACTGAAGTACTTGTAATTTCAATAATGGTTATTTCGAAATCATTTTCATTACCCATTTGCGAGTGAAATGTCTTTGTTGCCGAAAGGCTGTATCGAAAGATTAATACAATTGTCGACTCTTTATAAATACCCGGTTGTATAGGGGCATTTGCTTCTATATCAAATGAAAAGCTGGGGAAGTTGCTGGAGGCGTCAAAAAATGCAGAGCCGCTCATTTGTTTATTCTCGATTCTACCGTTCGCATCGATTGTGTACCGGATTTCCTGATTATTCAGCTTTGCTTTTATATAGAATGAATTGTTGCTGGTTTTTTTGTTGGGGTCTTTTTTACAGGATAGTAAAGAAAACAATACCAACGCACAGAGATAGAATTTGGAAACGATACTATGCATAAAATATTTGAATTCGATTATTGTTACAGATGCTTTTAACTTTACGCCATTGTCATATTTTGCCTGTTAGTTGTTAATTAACAAGAACGGGGTTGAATGAATCTGTTTGTAGAAAGATATTCACGTAGCACTATTTAAGTACTACTTCTACAACGTCATTCTCTTTTTTTATTTCCACAAATTGCTCTAGCCGGTGGTTCTTGGATACGCTGTATCGTTCCTTTTGATAGTACCTGGTTCCGTAGGAATTTGTTCCTACTTCTACATCCCTTGAATACCGTTGGGTTGTTGTCATGATTGCGTGAATAAAATATTTACCCGGGCGCATCTTTTCAAATTCAAAGCGCCCATATTTATCTGCTGTTACATCCAGCCGGTATCTGTCTGCCACATCTGAGATATACACTTTGGTCCGTTTGTTTTCTTTTCTTTCCCGCAGATCATACCATTCAAGAAGATAGGGCGTAACAGGGTACAATCGTATAGTCACAAAAGACCCATAGGTTTTACCGCCGATCAACTGCAGTTGATTCGTCTTTTTATAAATCACTCCTTTGATCGATCCTTTTCCATAGGTCAGCATTTTTTTTGCTGTGAGGGAATCAAATGTTTGCGACGGGAATAGAGACTTGATTTCATTTCTGGAAGCTTTGTGGTCAGCATTTTTTACCGGATTACAGGCATACAGCAAAAGGAGCAGACTTGCCAGATATAGAATGTACTTATTTCGATTCGGTCTTTTGTTCTGTACTGCCAGAAGTTGCATTTGTGGTTGTTGTGAAGTTGTAAATACTTTGCTTTTGAATTTCATAGTGTTTGTGTAAATGGTAAGTAAAATAGAGTGCAATACTATTTCATCTGTGGCAGCGATAATTTAACAAAGGATAATTTTTAATGATTGTTATTCGGCTATACTTGCAAACACAAAAAGAGTAAAGCGAGTTATGAAAAATGCAACATTAGTGTCCCTATACAAGAAATGTTTATTCCTACTGATTTTTGTATTTCTGGTAGGTGCTACCAGTTTGTTTTCACAAACGATTCGGTATGTCGATGCAGCAAGACCGGATAATGCCGGTGCAGGAACAAGCTGGGCTACGGCGAAACGTGATTTGCAGGTTGCGATCAATGCTGCCAATGCAGGCGATCAGATCTGGGTCAAAGCCGGAACGTATTTTCCTACACATGATCCTTTTGGAAATACAACGCCTGCTAATAACCGTGATAAAACATTCACAATGAAAGAGGGTGTAAAAGTATACGGTGGATTTGCCGGTAATGAGTTCCAGTTGAGTCAACGAAACTGGAAACAACATATAACAACGCTTAGTGGCGATCTGGGTGTTGTGAACACTTTGGTCGACAATGCCTATCATGTGGTATTGAGCGTGAATCTGACAAACGCTGTAGTCTTTGATGGCTTTACGGTGACCAAAGGTTATGCCACAGCACCAGGGCTTTCTAATCTAACAATAGGAGGCCGTGTGATTGATCGGTATAAAGGGGCCGGTATTTACAATTCCAATTCGGCGGCGCAATTTTCAAATTTAATTGTAACACAAAACAGTGCAGATTGTACCGATCAAAACGACGATTCATGGGGTGCCGGGATGGTCAGTGAATTTTCTGGTTCAACCATTACAGATTGCCAGTTTCTTTCGAATTCATTTCTAATAGGAGGAAATAGTTTTGGTGTGTTTGGTGCAGGACTGTTTCTAACAGGAAGTACCGGTCATACAGTAACACGATGTGTATTTGCCGGAAACGCTGGTGGATCCGGTTTCTTTGATGCTTCCCGTGGTGGTGGTTTGTATATTGATGGCGCCTCGCATACAATTACAAACTGTATTTTTTATGGAAATACGGCCGACAATGGAGCTGCTGTACTGTCTGGTGGAGGCGAATTTAATACCTCTAATTTTGTGAATTGCACATTTGCCAATAATACATCCCGATTCGCCGGTACATCATACGTCGGATTTTCAGATGCTGTTTTTCGGAATTGTATATTCTGGAATAATCCACCAACCAGCAGTGGTGTGGCCGGAAGGGATGAAATATTTAGTCAGGAAACACGTCCGCAGTTCTGGCCGACATTTAATAACTGCATTATCCGGGATGCAACCGGTTCTCCCTTAAGTGTAACCAATACTGTTACAAGTAATGTATTAAACAGCAATCCCTTATTTGTTAATTATAACGATGGTGACGGACCGGATAATACTTGGGGTACAGCTGATGACGGGTTACGTTTGCAATGCAGTTCACCTGCTACCGGAACCGGAACAGGAGCTACACCCATTTCCGATATCCTTGGGTTATCAAGAACAACTGTCATTGATATGGGAGCTTATGAAGGAGGTCATGAAAACGGAATTGGGATAACCAATGTACTTACTGCTTCGCAGTCTACTGTACAGTTATCAATCTTAAATACCGGCCTCAATAACTTTTCCAATTGTACGAATCTCATCGCTTCATTACGTTCCGGAACACCTTATACTATTGCCGGTACTGTAACAACGAAAGTATGGATTGAAAGCACGCAGCCTGCCACCTTTGTGAAGCGCCATTTTGAAATGACTCCTTCTGCGAATGCTTCCACGGCAACCGGAAAAGTGACACTTTATTTTACGCAGCAGGACTTTGCTGATTTTAATGCGGTAAGTGCTATTGACTTACCTGCTGATCCCTCCGACGCCTCCGGTAAAGCCAATCTCTTAATCGAAAAAAGAGCGGGTATCAGTAGCGATGGTACAGGACTTCCCTCTAGTTATACAGGAGCGACAACCACAATTGACCCGTTGGATACAGATATTATCTGGAATGCGCCTGCGCAACGTTGGGAAGTTAGTTTTGAGGTGAGTGGTTTTAGCGGATTCTTTGTTACCGCTGTTTCTTCAACACTGCCATTGACATTGGTTGATGTGAAAGTGAAGAGGTCTAACGATTGTAATCAACTCGAGTGGATAACCCGGGATGAACTCAATACTGATTATTTTATCGTGGAATCTTCCAAAGATGGACTACAGTTTTCAAAGCGGGGAGTCGTTCAGGCAGCGGGAGCTGGCAATCATAACTACCGTTTTTCTGATTGCAGTATGCTTCAGGATATTCGCTATTACAGACTTAAAATGGTTGATCAGGATGGAGAATTCCGCTACAGCAAAGTAGTGGTTTTATCCGCCGTAAAGGAAACAACCGCAATTTCGCTTTACCCTTCATTGGTAACCAGTCAGCTGACAATAGCAATTCATGATCCCTCATTATTCAATTCAACGATGATACTAAGTGATGTGTCAGGGCGAATCCATAGACAAACACAGTTAAGGAACCGTAACAATATCCTAATGGTGGATTATCTGATGCCAGGAATGTACTTTATACGTTTCCAAAATGGTGAAACAAAGTCATTTATTAAACAATAATGATGGTAGCTGTTTTTGAAATTCGTAAGGTATTGCGGATAAGGTTTTGGAATTGAGTTCCGAAAGTGATTTTGCTAGATCGGGTGCTTGCCTTTAATACGATGTTACAGGATCAATCCTGCTAATTAATAGATCGCCCCTCTTTATTAAACTTTTTTAGTTCAATGTTGTTTAAACCGCTTCCTTCGATCAACAATCTTTGTTTGTATAAAGTGTCTGAAAACCTGAGAAATGTAAGAGATTTATTTGGTATCGTACCAATCGTTACTGCCTCCCGGTATTGGCCAATGCTGCTTCGATGGAATAGTCCGATCGCAGAGAAATTGTTATTAGAAGAAAGAGCGATGGCCTCACCAGTCTTTGGCCAATCTAACGTTAACAGGGCGGTACTGTCGTCCAGGACTCCGTATCCGCCACGTTCGATTCCTTCCTTGTCATGAATTAATATTCCTGCTCCCTGCACCCGTCTTGGAAGTATTCCATTGGGAGTCATCGGGTCAGGCTCTTTACCAAACGTAAGCCTATCGTTTCCGTTTTCATCAATGTAAGCGATGCCATATAATTCATCAGGACGATTCCGTCCTTTCACATTTTTTGCAGGTGCTCCAATCACTATTCTGGGTTTGCCTTGTTCGTCTTTCACAATTAATCCATTTACTTCAAGTATATTTCTTTCGGATTTCTGAAAATACATCAACAGTAACAGGATTGGCAGAACTGCAATGGTAATTACATATAGTATCTTCAATCTTGAATATCTTCTTTCCAGCTTTTCAATTCGCTCAGTTAATTTGTTTTCCATGTTTTTTAGAGTAATGAAATTTTGCAAACAAAGATCAGTTTGCCTATTCAGTAATTTACTGAAAGACAAACTGATCCTGTTTTATTTAATGCTATTGGTTTACATGGGTGGTTGTTTGTTGCCATCCTGTATTCTGGTGATTGGATATGTTTTTAGAAAGGTATTGTTTGAAAACATTTAAAATACAGCCTTATAATTTATGTCAACATCTGCTTTTAATTTTCCCGTTGTAATTGTGATCGGTTGTATTCCTCCTTGTCCATCGCCCTTGTTTGCGTAGAACATACCGTTTTCAACAACCATCATTGTATAGCTGCCCGGTTGCAGGTTTACTTCAAAAAAGCCGTTCGCATCAGTTTGTACTTCACTGATTAGTTTTGTGTTCACCTTTGTAAAGAAAGTACTGCTTTGTGTAATCGGAGTAACATCGGAGAACTTCGTGTATTCATAAATCCGTACTTTTCGTATAACAGAACATGTCCTGCAAGGAGATGGTGAACCAACTTCACCCGGCATACAATTTCCTGCTGTAAAGAAAACAGTTCCATATACTCCTTGTGTAATAGTTACTTTCTTTTCGTTCAGTTCCTGTATTTGGTCAATGGAGCAGTTGATACTTTTTTCTGAATCCTTATCCTTACTGCATGAAAGAATAATAACTGAAATCAAAATAATTGAGAATGCCTTTTTCATAAAAAATAGTTTTTTAAACTGACACCTGTCTTTTAGAATTCGTTGCATTGTTTTTTTTATTGATTATTATTCTTCATTAATCGATGGCAATTGAAACTTATGTGAAATGGAATGCCTGCTTACTAATTGTTCATAATTTCTTTTGTCGTTCATACTTGACTGGTCCGAGTGAAACGAATTAATATTCTTATTCTGTGATTCAGCAATATTTGCAGCATTCATAAGAACGTTTAAAAAAAAACTGATACTTGAAATCAATAGATATATATGAGTGTTGGCACTATGGCTACTTATTACTGATTATTATATTACAAATGTAAATCAGTCAGAATTTGAATTAATTAACTTATGTTAATCTCGCAAGTGGATTATTCTGATAAATTGCAAAGACTAATCTTAATGTAAATCATATCGAAAATGAAACAGTTAACCTTTTTATTGCTGGCAGTATCCATGAATTTTTTAGTTGCGAAAAGACTGACACTGAGAGAACAGAAAAACCTGTAGTTGAAGTTACCCTAAAAGTTGTTGATGCATTGTGTGCTGATATTATTCTGGAGATAAAGGATGACTCGTTGAAGAACCTCGGTGATCAGTATTTTGTACACAAGGAAAACATCTACAATGAAGCTGTTTTAGTAACCAGGGCCCAATGTCTTTCCAGTCAGGTCCTTGCAAATGTTTATGAAGCAGGCATGGTGAGATCCGGACATTTATTTAAAGCGATTATTACGAAAAACCCAACTAGAAAGAACTGCAATGCAGGCACCTGCCTAGGGACATTTTCAAAAGTACCCACTTCTGTTTATTCGATTGTTGAGTAACTGTTTGTAAGGTGTTTCATTTGTACTGTGCATGCCAATGCCGGTTGTTGATTCTTAAAAAGGAGATTGTGATAATCTCCTTTTCTTTATTGTAATTATTTTTAAATATTCGCTTTTGAAAAGTTCTTTCGTTAAGTTCATTATCAAACAAAGGATTCTTTTTTTTCAGTTAGAGTGTCATGTAAGTGGGTCATCTTTTTGATTCCCTCCTTAGCTATTCGATTCCACTTCGGCAAACCACTTGTAGATATGAGGTGTGAATTTTTCGTATCGTTCAAGTTGTCGTTCCTCTATCCATTGCAGCTGTAATCGCCATTGTTTTGATGCAACGTTACCTTCAATTAGTAGGGAGGACAAACAGCAACAGACAGACTGTTTAGCTTTTTGTTTTTTAACTTATGTTAATTCCCGCTTTACTTCTCACATTTATTTTTGTAATCCCTAATCCCTTTATGCGTTGTAAAAGTTTCAGTAAGGTGATTGTCAATTTCGATTGCTTTGAATGCTGACAGCATGCTTTTTAAATTGAAACAAAGCATGAATACAAACAGTATTCTAAGTTTCCTTACGACAAATGATGAAACCCTTACTTAAAATGAACAAGAAATTGTATATGTAGCATTGCTGGTAAGAGATTATGAGAGGTCATTGATTTTTTTAGCACAAAATTAAATTTCCGGCTGATTGAAGATATCAATCAGCCGGCGCAGGATAAATGATGAGTAGTAGTTTCACCGCCAAATTAAATCGGAGGAACCATTTTACTGTCACGGGCTTCATCGGCTGAGCAAAAAGAATTTATCGGCAACCAGTCCGGCGGCAGGTTTTTCTTTTTTTTAATACTGATAATTTCTGGAGAGATTATAATGAAATAGTTTCAAAGCGAGTTGAATTTGTGCAGGCCTCTCAGGCAGTTGAGTATGTTACAGTGGCTGTTTTAAAAGATGTATATGGCAACTTATGGGATTTATTGGAATTGAATGCTGACCATCCGATTGTCAGGAGACTTGCATGAATGGAAACATTTTTATATCGGATTAACTTGAATTTTATTTCAAATGAGAAGTAAGGCAATTTTTTTTTAGGAATTACGCATGATGCTGAATTATGCCGTTATGTACTAAACCGGATTGTCTTTTTCCCTCACAATATCTATCATTATGAAGAATAAGTCGCCTGAAATCTTTATGTATTTTCTGCCACTGCTTTGTTTTATTGCAATCAGCGGCCCGGCACAGGATACTGTTCAGATAGCTGCACAAAACATTTATTCAAAAGTAATAAGAGAGGGTACGCAGCGATATTTGGTTTATTATAAAAGCGACCCTGATGCTCCTCCATCAAAAATGCAGTTGTGGACCAGAAATATCGAACGTGCAGTAGGCCCGACCGATCTGCCTGCTTTTAAAATCGGTATGAAGTGGGAGTATCAGGATTCGCTGATACATACGGTGACAACTCTCTGCGAACTTTCAACAATGCAGCCTCTTTCGCATGAGTTTTGGTGGAAAGGGACACCGGTTGTTAATGTAGATGTACAAACAAAACAGGTCAGGATTAATAAATTTTTATCCGTTGCTGATCATGACTCTTCCGAAAAAAGGGATGCGATTTGGTCTGTATTAAAAACCTTTGTAACAAATTATGTGTTTTCTACACATCTTGAACAGGAGATATTTCCATTACTTCCTTATAAGACGGGTGTTACATTTATCATTCCTTATTCGGATCCTGAGACAGGCGTTATTCTTGAGAAGGCATTCTTTACAGTTACCGGTGAAGAGGAGCTTTCTGGTCATGACGGTCAAAAAATTGGATGTTGGATTATCAGAAAGACACGAGTTGGGAATCCGGAGCGATATTGGGTCAGTAAAAAAACAGGTGAGGTGTTACGATCGGAACAACATTTGAAAGGAACTGTTTACAAGTATAAGCTACAACTGGGATTTTAGTTGTTGCAATTGAACGGAAGCTTATTTTCGTTCAACTCTTTGAAAATTTAAATACAACTGTAAGAAAGAATAATCATGAAAGTACACTATTTACCTATGCATTTACTGATGGCGGTTTTTATGATATCCTGTGCGACTTCGAATATAATGCTAGATGTGCAGGAGGAAATCAGAAAGAAACAAGTGCAGCAAATTAAGGTCACAGGTGTGAAAGGAAAGGGACTTCCCGGTTCGAAACGTAAACTTAAGTTTGACCATTCGTTTACAGGAGTGGTAAAAGACGGCTGGAATAGAAGTAGTGATATCATTTCAAAAACACCCGGCGGTATTTTTTCTGCAGAAACAACCCGGCGGAGTTTGCTTTCAAATTTTGGATTGGATATCAATGATGTTGTATCAAAAACTTCTGATACCTATCAATTTAGGTTGTCGGATACAAGTAACTCATTGCTGGTGTATTGCACGCAGCAATATTTCGGTAAAAGTACAAATTATAAAGCTGGTCAAAAAGCAGACTTCTCCATTGCCAGTCAGCAAACATCAACCTTTGGCGCCGCACTGTTATCGCACGATAATTCTGCGACCGGAGATTGGTTTCTTGAAATGGGATACAGTCGTGAAACTCCCAGTGGTATTATTGCCACAGTAATGAGAGAAGGTATGGCAATCGAAACTGGGTTTATTACAAATCAAAGTGATACAATTTTCATTCATTCCCTCTTTATTAAAAAAGGAAATGTTGCCGGCGTAAAAAAATCAGAGAAAGCGACCTTGAAAGTGGTGGGAGGCTATGCCTTTCAAATGAACAATCAGATCATTGGCATGGTCGATTTGTTCAATACTTCCCTTTCTTTTTTTGCTGAAACAAGTTCCAGCCATAAGTTACTCATTGCTGCTGCAGGGACCGCTTTGCTTCTCCGTAACAGATGATCGTTTCACCAGTACACATTATCCCGTGGCTGGTCGTTCAGCATTATCGAATCACAATAATCTGGAACAGTAATAATTGCTAAGCAAATTCTTTATTGCCGCTGAACATTATATTGATTTTCCACTGAACTTTTTTCGATGTCCTGCATTTTGATGTATTAGCGACGGCTTTCGTGAGTGGTTGGCAAACAGCTTTTACCGTTTGTCATATTTGAAATGAAAGTTAACAAAGGATAACGGCTTGGACGGACGATCTCTTTATTTTCGATCCGGATTCGTTGAAACGCTTTTACGGGTATCAGGAAACTGGTTTCATTGAACTAACGGTTACATGGAATGATTCAACAGTTAAATCGAAAAATAAAAAAGATGAAAAAAAATGCAATCACCTTTTTTTTGGTAATGCTCTCGCTCGTTGGTTTATCGCAAAAAATGGATACAGTCAAAATTGACGGATCAAACGTCAATACTGCACATTTGATTCCAGGTACGCATCGTTACCTGGTGTATTTTAAGTTAAGTAAGAATGCTACCCGGACATTGCCCCAGTTTTGGACAAGGACGATTGAGCGATCGACTGAAAATGGAAAGCAGTTGCTGATGATTACGCAAGAATGGGAAGATAACGACACGATTGTCCACAGCACGAAATCGATTTGTGATGCGACAACAATGCAGACATTGTTTCACAAAACCTGGTGGAAAGGGCGGGGTGCTGCTGAAGCTAATTTTTCTAAAAATGAATTACTGTATAATGATGTGGTTGTTACTGCTGCTGATACTGCAGCATATTTGAAACGCATCTACAATGCTTTTCAATCAGCACAGGGAAGATATTCCTTAAACTGGCATCTGGATCTGGAAGTGTTTCCATTGCTTCCATACCGGGAAGGGGTAACTTTTTTAATTCCTTTTTATGATCCGGGTATTACTTCGCCACTTGCAGATGTAGCTTATACCGTTTCCGGATCTGCTGTTCTTACCGGGTACGATCAGCATCCGGTTGATTGCTGGCTGCTTACCCATGAAACAAAAGGGAATAAGGAAGTATTCTGGATCAGCAAAAAAACAAGAGAAGTATTGAAGCTGGAACAGGAGTTTGGAAAAGAAAGTGCCCGTTATAAAATTAAACTTCCATTTAGTAAGTAGGACATTAATCTGGTTATATTCGTTGAATGAGGCGAAGCAGATATTCTATTGATGTTCGAATCTTTTTAAATGTAGTATGACATGAAAACTTTGATCATTTGTATTTGTTTGTTCGGTTTTTCGTTTTCAGTTACGGGCCAGCAGCGATTGGTTCTGGCTGATGCAGTAAAACAGGGATCGCTGAAAATTTTCAATCGAAAAGTTTACCTGGAAAAGGAAAGTACCGGCTCCTTTATCCGGATCTCACAAGATCAAGGAGAGGGCCTCGTTTGGCTTCCGGTTAAGGATTTTCATACAGGTACAATAGCGGTAGAAATGCGTGGAAAAAATGTGATGCAACAAAATTTTCTGGGAATTGCCTTTAATGGTATCAATAATTCTACATACGAGGCGGTTTACTGCCGGCCTTTTAATTTTTTTGCTACAGATTCTGTCAGACGTGTTCATGCCATTCAATATATTTCGCATCCAACGTTTACCTGGTCTTTCCTTCGGGCACAATACAACGGACAATACGAAAATGAAATGGCGAAACCACCTGATCCTGATGGTTGGTTTAAACTGACCTTAGTAGTAAAGCCAGATGAAGTTGTTGTGTTTATTAATAACGACCGTCAACCTTCCTTACAAGTAAAACGGCTAGGAAATCATGGTGGGGGAGGAGTTGCCCTTTTTGTAGCAAGTACTAGCGGAGGAGATTTCAGTGTAATTGATATAGTAAATACTCCAGCCGGTTGATTTTTTGGTTGGATTCCTGTGTTTCCAATTCCCGTTTAAATTGATGACTATGAGTCTGAGGAATAACAACATGATTGTAATGAGTTTTTCCCGTTTTTTATTAATTCTCGTTTTATTATCACAAACTGTAGTTGCTTGTGAACTGACAGGAAAAGACCGTTCCGTAAAGCCAGTGGTAAAAACGAAGCAATTGATTTCCGGCTTTGCGCAGGGCTTTGAGGACAGTACCTGGCTTTACCTTTATGAATGGACGACGGGGAATATCCTTGATTCTTCCAGAATTGTAAATGGACAATTTAAATTAATGGTTCCTGCATCTTTCAAAGAGAAATCCAGGCTTTTTACAATTGCCACTGGATCTTTTAGTGATCATAAAGTTTTCTGGATGGATCAGAAAGATATCATGTTTCGTGCTGTTAAGGGCAACTTCAAAAGTGCTAAAATCAGTGGTTCAAAAACACAGGAATTATTTGACCGACATCAGCGAAATACCGAGCCGTTAGTTTTAGAAATTGACAGTTTAAGGCGCTTTTTTGGAGATACGGATTCTGCTATGTTGCAAAAAACAAATAAGCTGGTTGATCAATTGAAACAATTAAACGTCCGGTTTATAGAACAGCATCGTGAGTCCTTGATCAGTGCCTATCTTTTAAGAATGCATTGCATTGAGTGGGGTGTAACGCTTTCCCACCGTTTGTTTTCAACCTTAGCGCAAAACAATCAAAAGAGCAACTATGGCGAATTTGTAAAAAAATTTATTACAAATAATAAAGATATTGCTGTTGGTAAATCCTATGTTGATTTTGAACAAACGACGAGTGATGGAAAACCGGTCCGGCTATCTTCGTTTATCGGAAAATACATTCTGCTTGAATTTTGGGCGTCCTGGTGTGGTCCGTGCAGAAAAGAGAATCCGGCACTGGTGAAATTTTATGAGCAGTATAAACAACATGGTTTTGAAATTGTTGCTGTTTCACTTGATGCCAATGAGCAACAATGGATTGATGCAATTGAAAAGGATGGCTTAACATGGCCAAATGTGAGTGATTTAAAGGGGGGAGATAATGTGCCGGCTTTGATGTATGGTGTATATGGGATACCTGATAATTTTCTAATTGATCCTACAGGCAAAATAATTGCTAAGAATCTTCGGGGTAGCGCACTGGAAAAAAAATTAAGCGAATTATTCGGAAAATAATCGTAATTCCATCCAGACAGCTGTAGTCAGTTAATGCGTTTATTATCATTTCGGATGCTGCGTAATACTGGTTCTCAGGTGTTCATCGAACTTCCTGTATCAATTGTTTTCTAATAGATGCTTTTAAGTTTCGTAACATGTATTCAGCCCAGACTTCCGGCAAATCTTCTCTCATAAACATGCAGAGCTTGTTTTTTTATTTGAGTAAATGAATTGATTTTGCATGTTTTAGAATGAAGTAAAAAGTATAAATAGTAGTTTTCGAGATCAGGATAAAAGGAATGAAAACTTTCATCAGCTCTTTTACCTGACAGTTTTGATTTATTGGGTTTGGACATTTGCCAAAATTGAAACACGGAAATGCATTCGATCGGAAGTAAAGTAATTCCGGTTTGTATGCTATGCGGCAATGTGGGATTTACACGGCTCCGTAGGTCCACATCTGAAACTTCAGCTTCCCAGTATGTTATCAATGTTTAGTTGTTATTTGTTTTATAGCTCTTTCGAAGATAAGCTTTCTAATGAGTGAAAATCTTTATCCGTTTAAACCATATGAATAGTAATGAAATTACCATTTTAAACGTGTAAATCTCTTCCAGCTATTTGTAATCATACAACGGGTTGAATTATTCATGACTCTCAAATAGTAAAACATACTGCCAACTATTGAACATCATTTTATAGTTAGATAGCTAATCTATTTCTTTCTTACCCTTGGTTAAGCAAATCCGTTCGTACAAGATTTAGTTTTACGCCGATATTTTAAAACACAGTTGGTTATCGTTCAACCTAATGTAAACATGCGAATATGCCAAGTCCGTTGTGCCATTGCTATTTTGAAAGGTCGTTCCGTGACTTAAATAAAATAATTTAAAAAAATGAAATCAGTTAATTTTTTAGTAGTTATAGTTTTCTTATCTGTCTTAAGCGCTTGTAAAAA
Organism: Bacteroidota bacterium; assembly: GCA_023428755.1. Taxonomy (GTDB): domain Bacteria; phylum Bacteroidota; class Bacteroidia; order Chitinophagales; family Chitinophagaceae; genus Lacibacter. The sequence continues at coordinate 166,778 of JAEYWX010000025.1, read as the reverse complement.
TCCAATCTTTATTCATGATGAAGGAAATTTAGTACCTAAAACGGTAGAGCATGATGCATCGTTGCCATCAATTTCTGTGAATAATACCAAACTGCATGCAGAAGCATTTGGCAATGCCAATGATCCGATGCTGATAGTTTTACATGGGGGGCCGGGTGCAGATTATCGTTCCTTATTAAATTGTAAGGAATTTGCGAACCAGGGGTTCCGGGTGATCTTTTATGATCAGCGTGGTGCCGGATTATCAAAGCGTCACCCGAAAGACAGTTATTCTATCAAGGTAATGTTAGATGATTTATCTGCTGTGATATCGCACTACCGTACATCGCCGAATCAAAAAGTATTCCTGGCAGGTCATTCATGGGGAGCCATACTTGCAACAGCTTATATCAATACCTATCCATCAAAAATAAATGGTGTTGTATTAGCTGAACCGGGCGGTTTTGTGTGGCAGGATATTGTAGATTATGTGAAGCGTAGTCGTGCAATAAAATTAACCGGTGAGTTGGCGAATGATTTGTTTTACCATGATCAGTTTATCACAGGCAAAGAGAGCGAACATGCTATTCTGGATTACAAAATGTCTCTGTCATCGATCGCTGATGGACATAAAGACAATCCAACCGGTAACGAAGGGAAATTACTCTTCTGGAGATGGGGTGCTATTTCAAGTCAAGCATTGTTTGAAATTGGGCAAACTGATAAACCTGATTGGACGACCAATTTAAACCAGTTCACAACAAAAGTACTGTTTGTATACAGTGAAAACAATAAGGCTTATGGTTTGCAACATGCGCAAAAGGTTTCATCTGCCTATAAAAATGTTGAACTGCATAAAATAAACGGTGCCGGACATGATATGCTTTCCTTTCCAACAGGTTGGAATAACTTTTATCCGGTTGCGCTTGCTTATTTAAACTCTTTGAAGTAAGGAACGTACTTCTGCAAAATTATCACTCATCATTTTTTCCCAATAAACAGAGATAGTCAAACTAACATACTGCCGCAGGCAGTTTATAAATCAGAGATACATGAAACAGATGAAATTATTGTGTTCAACAATTATATTACTATGCTTTTTTCAGCAAATTTATTCCCAGACAATAAACTTCAATAATCTGAAAAAAGTCGACCGGCATATTGCAACAATTCATACCGGGTTGGACTATGGCTTGGTCCTAGGAGCAGGGTATGGATATCAATTAAAATCGAGAATGCCAATTGTTTTAAATAGTGAGATTTCAGTGCCTTTTGGCGAAAAGCGATTCGATGATTTTAAATCAAAATTGGGTGGTCAAATAAGATTATTTAAAATCAACAAGTTTCATTTCTCCGCCAAAGCTCAAGCCATATTTCGACAGAATGAGAATGATTTTGTTCGCTTGCAAAATTTTGGTGCTGAAGTATCAGGAACAGTTGGGTTCTACAAACGAAGATGGTTTGCAGCATTAGAAGCTGGTTTTGATAAGGCAATTGTAACTCACTTGAAACATACCAATATGTATAAACAAATGTATCCTGCAGTGAAGGACGGTTGGTATGAGCCTGCTACCGGGGGTAACTATAACTATGGTTTCCTGGGCGGTTACTCGTTTAAGAATAGTGATCTGTTCTTCAAAGCTGGATTATTGGCCACACAAAATTTTGAAAAACCACAGTTTCCTTTTTATGCACAGCTTGGGTACACGATTAAGTTGTAACGGAGGCTACTGATTATACAGATTAAAAAATCACAATCAATAGATCGCAAGAAAGAAATATTGATCATTGTCAATTAGTATTTACAGTTTTTATCAATCCTTTGGAAAACTATTTACTTAAAAAATGATATGGTAGAAGTTACTTCTGAAATCATACATGTAAACCTGTTATGAAAGCTGTTTTCCGATAGCTTGAGTCTTTAACCGGGTCTGGGTTCGGTACGAACCTGTACCCGGTTTTGGAAACAAACAATCAGACGGACCGTTTACAATGAAACTCCCGCAATTGATATTTATCAGTAAAGGGATGACAAAGACTGAATTCTGTGGATCGTTACGTCACTTTCAGCTCCTGTAACGTTGACACCGATCTTTCGCAGAACTTGGAGGCACATGAAATGTATCAATCTGAAAAAGTTGCAACAGTCTGCAACACCTTTTCGATCAATAAGCTTAATACCTTTATCCTGGATGACCTCGAAATAACAAACAATGAGATAACTTCAATTACTTTAAGAAAAGTATCCGGTTATCTTTTTTTCACAAGGATTCTGGCTCTTAGTCTGCTTAATGATTGTGGCGTAATACCTAAATAACTCGCCAGTTGTTGTAATGGTACCCGTTGAACAAGATCCGGTCGTTTTATCAACAAATTCAAATATCGCTCTTCCGGGGAAGTCATTTTAAATTCATCCAGATTGATTTGTTGTTTGGCCAACAGTCTCTCGGATAAAATTCTACATAGTGTTTCAAACTTGGGAAATTTTGAGAACATTTCTGTTTCCATCTCGGAGTTGCCGATTGTTAAAATCGTGTCTTCAACAGCACTGATATAAAAATCAGATGGTTGCTTGTTGATGACACTGGGGGGGGTAAGTCCTTCCATTTCCGTATAAAAGGCAGTTGTTTTTTCTTCCCCTTCCCGCAAATAATACGTTCGAATACAGCCTTTCAAAACAAAATAACTACTATTGGATAGTTGTCCTTCTTTGAGTAAAATTGTTCCTTTGGGGATTGAATGAAAAATATTCAATGAAATCATTGCCTTTTTTTCCTCTTCTGTCAGTGGAACATAGTTGGATATGAAGCTAAATAGTATGTCTTCCATTGTTAAATTATTGATGTAAAGGTTTTGGTGCTTGAACTTTTCTATTCTTCGGCAGTAATAGTTTTATGTACAGTTCCGGCAATTTCCTGCAAAAGTACATTCTAAAATGGGATATACCCCTATGTTACAGTATCCTAAATAGTCTTTTTTTATTTTTATTATGATTTGGTTTCTATTATTGGATAGAAACATCCGGATCAACAATTGAATTGGGAATGGCAGGACTGCCCGTTAAACGAGGGTTACAATCAATACATGTTAAACTATTGACTAATGAATTAACTAAGGTTAATTTTTGTTTCCATTTCTTCTTTTAATCTTGCAGTGAACATCAGCGTTTTTCTATTTTTTAAAACTGATTCTGTATACAAACTCGTTATCCGAGGGTGTAAGTAAGGATATAGCATCAAGGAACTGTAACGTCAGTGCCTTAGCATATTACATTTTGCAGCAGTCCACTGATTATTTAGAGCTATTGAAATATGAAAAATCGATTTTTTACAGGCATATTTTTAGTCTTTTTGATTTGTTTCAAAGGGTATTCTCAACAACCGACCGGAGGTTTGAAAGCTGACAGTTTGTTATTGGCGGCTTCTGTTCACGGCAATGTACAGGAAATTAAAGCGGCAATTCGAGCAGGCGCAAATGTGAATGCCATCAATGAATCGGGCGAATCACCGTTGAACATGGTATCCAAACTGAGCTATGAGTTTTTAGTGAAGTATTTTATTTCATTAGGAGCGAATGTGAATACGGCGAATGCCAATAAGATCACCCCTCTTCATTGGGGAGTGGAGTACAATAATATTGAAATGGTGAAGCTCCTTTTACAAAAGGACGCAGATCTGAATGCAAGAGATGGCATTTATGAAACACCGCTTCACTGGGCTGCATGGACAGGCAATTATCAATCGGCAAAGTGGTTATTAAAATACGGTGCCAATCCATATGCATCCAATAACACCGGTGTTACTCCGGTTGATCTGGCCAAAAGACAGGAGCACTTTAAGTTATACCGTCTTTTGAAAAAAAAGCGGTTCTCAAAAAACAGAGTCAACTAGCTGTATTATAAATCCGACTGCTTTGTTTCAGCCTCGTTAATTCCAATTCTTTAGATTATTACCGGTACGACTAAAAACATCTATATGCGATTTTCTATTTTGTTACTGCTTCTTCTGAATTATCGTTTATTACCTGCGCAGGATGATGTCTCCCAGATTGATAGCTTACTTAATACTTATGCAGGATTGAATAAATTGAATGGGACGGTACTGGTATACAAAAAGGGGAACATTGTCTACAATCAAAGTTTTGGCTATGCTGATAAATCGAGTGAGAAATTCATTCATGCCAATAACGTTTTTCCGATAGGATCGTTAACCAAATCTTTTACGGCTACTCTTATTCTTCAAATAGCAGAGCAGCAGCTGGTTTCGCTTGAAGATAAGATCAGCAGATTTATACCTGACTATCCTGGAGGAGATGAACTAACGATCCGGCATTTGCTCACGCATACATCCGGAGTCTTTGAGGTGTTTGAAAATCCGGGTTATAGGCAACAACTCTACTCAGCAAAGAGTTATAGTCATGAAGGGCAAATGTCTTTTTTTAAACGGAAACCATTGAAATTTACACCCGGTTCAACGTTCAGCTACAGTAATTCTGGATACATTTTGTTAGGCATCATCATTGAACGGTTAACGGGGAAAACCTATGCAGAGAATTTACAGGATTATATTTTTAAGCCTTTGGAAATGCTTCACAGCGGGTTTGATTACCGGGCTATTACTGCCAATCGGGTGACCGGTTACAGCTATCTTTCAAACTCCAAACAACTGGAAGCAGAATATCCCAATCCCGTACTATTGTTTTCTTCGGGAGCGCTGTACAGTAGCACCGGGGATTTGCTCAAATTTTACAAAGGATTACAATCAGGAAAGCTTGTCTGCAGTGAGGCGTTGCAAGCGGCTGCTACCATTGAAAAGGGCGGTTATGGTCTTGGTTGGTTTATCGATATGATTGGTCAGGATACCATCATAAATCATGGTGGGAATCTGGAAGGATTTACAAGCTATTTTTTAATGAATCCTGCGAAAGATATTTGTATTGTTTTATTGAACAATCTTACATCCACCACCTTGGAAAAGATCGGAAATTCTTTGTATAAGATTATTACTGATAAGCCTTATGTTGTACCGAAACCCAAACAGGAAATTATTTTGGCTCTTGAAACGTTAGAATCTTATGCGGGCTTCTACCGTGTTTCGGCTGAGTCTACGATTAAAGTGACCCTTGAAAAAAATCAATTGTTTCTTCAAATCAATCAAGAGAAAAAAATGAAACTATCAGCTGAAAGCGAAACACTTTTTTTTGTGGAAGGGGAAGATATGGAGATCGAATTTCTAAAGGTTGCCGGTACTGTGTCTGAAGTTAAAATAAAACAAGGGCTCTCAACTAAATACGGAGATCGGTTAAAATAGATGTACACACTCGATCAGCCTGCATCCGATCCTGCATGTGATCAACTGGATTACTTCGCTTCTGTATTATCATGCGTATACGATGTAAGAATAAAAAATGAAACTGGTTACCTTACTTTATTTTGCCTTATTTGTTTTGTTGATAAGTTGCGAGAGGACTTCTTCAAACTTAGTCCAAAAACAACGACTGCAGGATTCACTGCTTATCGCAGATACGTTACCTGTTGATGATATCATCGTGAATCAGTTTGATTCACAAAATGTTTTAGGGGAGAAGCAATCGGATCAAAAGAAGAAAGTACATGCCGGAGGTATCTTAATACTGGAGCCGGGTGCATTTCAAATCAATTCCCGCAACTATTGATGAAGCTGACAATGCATCGTATCGTTGTTCATCGAAATCTGTTTGCCAAAAACTAGTAGACAATCTTTTGATACAGGACTGTTTTTTTAATTTGTCTGTGCATTATTGATATACCCGTACATAATCAATCATAAATTCGTTAGGATAAGTGTCGTGCTTATCTGCAATGTTTTCTTTTCCCGGAATCCTGTATATACCCAGCATCAATTGCATTTCATAACCGGGTGATTGAGGGATCTCCCGCACTTTTTTGTTGTCGATGTAAAAGCTTACTTTTTTAGATGTCCATTTCACTGCGTAAATATGGAATTTCTTGACATCAATCTGATGCTCATCCTCATAAAACGCCTCTTGAATGGCAGGATCACCAAATGCATGAAGACCGTAGCCAATCTTGGCATGGCTTCCTCGTATATTCCAGCCTTTGATTTCAAAAACACATATCTCCGCTGACTTATGGGGAAGGTCTTCAAATCCAATCATCCAGAGGGAAATTACATTCGAAGTCGAACCTGCAAACTTCGCCCGGATCTCAAAATAACCATACTGCTTTAAAAACGTGCTTTGCCTTGTTTGTTCTTCCCGTACCCGGCACTTTTTGTTAAAACGATGCTGTCCGAACGGGGAGCCTTTTTTCCCGGAAAACACACCGGTTTGTATCGATGAACATTTTACAGCACCATCAAATTCCGGACACCAGGGCTTTTGAGACTTGGTTATTTGCAGCTTCAACTTTCCGTTAGCGATCACATATGTTGGTTTTGATTTCCGCCGGGAACTCCATTGTGGTAAATAGTAGGGAAACCACTTCTCTTTTTGTAATGTTTCGGTATTGAAGTCATCCTGGAAAATTGGCTTGTTGCCATTTTTTCGAACGGGGTTTCGTGGAAAATTCAGCAGACTGAAATTCATCACTTTTTTAGTGAAAATAAAAAATATCGAATTACGTAAACGAACTTTTTAAATAATTCATAAAGAATCAAAACGCTGCAATAAGTAGAAAGATGAAATGCTACATAATTACTGAAAATATGAAACAAGATTCACCAATGAATCGAAAATAAACGACCTTGGTATGAGGTGTTACTACTTTTTATTGATGTCAAGGTGTGGGAATTGTTTTTGGATTGTCTTTCCTTACGTTGAAAGCATCCCAACAAATAATCATTTATCTATGCACTTATAATCATAAAAACTCATTCATTTCCTTCTTTTTACTATCTTAGGCATTCCCATTAAGTCACAAATCAGGAATGTCCGCACACAACCAGCTAAACGAAGAACAAACACGGTACAACCTCATCGATCCGCTCCTTGAAAAAGCGGGTTGGAACCTTGCCGACCGACGCTCCGTAGGTTTTGAAATTCCCGTAGATGGTTACGACGCTTCTCCTATAAATGGTATTACCGATTATTGCTTGTACAGAGACAATGGTGAAGTGCTGGCAGTAGTTGAAGCCAAACGCACAAAACGTGATGCAAGGGTAGGGAAAGAACAGTTACTGCAATACATCACTAAAATTGAAGCAAAGCAATCCTTTAAACCATATGGGTTTTTATGCAATGGTGATGATATCTGGTTCTGGGATTCGGTGAATTATCCCGAACGCCCCGTTGCAGGATTTTTTAAGAAAGAAGATCTGGAACGGTTACTGTTTTTACAGCAAAACTACCAGCCTCTGTCAACAGTGGCCATCAAAGAAAGTATTGTTAACCGTTCTTACCAGGTGGAGGCAGTCAGACGAATTAGTGAACACGTTGAAAGTAGAAATAAACGAAAGGCATTGTTGGTAATGGCAACAGGAACCGGCAAAACAAGAACAACAATGGCACTCATTGATGTGTTCCTGAAAGCCCGTCGTGCCCAAAAGGTGTTATTTCTTGCAGACAGAGATAGTTTGGTTGATCAGGCAATGACCAAAGGATTCAAGGAACACATACCCAACGAAAGCCGTGAACGCATCAGAACTTATTTACTTGACGATCCCAAAGAAGCAACCAAGATAAGAGGAGCTCGAATTCTCGTTTCAACATTACAGACACTGGAATTATGCTACGAACAATTTTCACCTGCTGCCTTTGATCTTATCGTAACCGACGAATGTCATCGTTCCATTTATAACAAGTTCAGCGATATACTTGCGTATTTCGATGCCATACAAATTGGCTTAACTGCAACACCTGCACATTTCATCGACCGTAATACATTCAAGTTTTTTGAAACTGATGGTGCTGCACCCACTTATTTGTATCCATACGATGATGCAGTGAAAGAAGGTTATCTCGCCGATTACAATGTTTATGCAGCACAAACAAGATTTCAGCGCAATGGTATTAAAGGAGTTGATCTGTCGGAAGATGATCAGCAGGCGTTGAGAGAACGGGGTATCGATCCCGATCATATCGATTATGAAGGAACCGATCTTGAAAAGAAAGTAACCAACAAGGATACATTGCGCAGACAATGGGCAGAGTTTATGGAAATGAGTTACAAAGATGCAGGCGGACAATTACCCGCCAAGTCGATTGTATTTGCCATTACCCATAAACATGCATTGCGATTAGAAGAATCCTTCAACGAAATGTATCCGGAACATAAGGGTCTGCTGGCACGTGTCATCACCTCCCAAACAGAACGGGCAAAAGATTTACTGGCACAGTTCGAAAAAGAATCGTTGCCACGCATTGCTATATCGGTTGATATGCTGGATACTGGTATTGATGTTCCGGAAGTCATGAATCTGGCATTTATGAAACCTATCGGCAGCCAGATCAAATTTTGGCAAATGATCGGCAGGGGAACACGTAGCGATGAAGCCTGTAAAAACAAACAATGGATTCCCGGTTATAAAAAAGAGAACTTTCTCATTATCGATTACTGGCAAAATTTCGAGCATTTTAATATGATGCCGAAAGACGACCAGGAAGGTCCGCAACAGATTCCGGTACTCGTTGGCATCTTCAATACCCGTCTTGCAAAAGCAGAATTATTATTGGGCGATCAGAGCAGTGAAGATTTTAAACGGGTGATTAACGACATACGTGCCGATATTGCCAAACTGCCGCTTGATTCATTTACGGTAAAACAACACCTGAAGGCTATTCGGGAAACATTTGAAAACGACTGGTGGCTGCTGGTTACTGTCAGCAAAATTGAACTGCTGCGTATGAAGCTTGCACCGTTGTTACGTTTTGCAGGAACGGGCAATTTAGCCGAAGCATTTTTTGTATCGAAAATGGAACGGCTTGGTTTAAGTATTCTCCAGGAAAAAGATATCAGCACTGCTGCAAAAAATATTCAGGAGGAAGTGGATCTGCTACCAAGGAATTTACCACAGGTAGCACCGCATGTTGGCTTAATTAATGACATGATTGGCAGCAACTGGTGGCAGGAGCCGACAGTTGCCAAGCTCGATCATGCACGAAAAGCATTGGCACCATTAATGAAATATAAACGGGAGCAGGCACCGCTGGTAATTGAGCTTGGTTTGGATGATGTAATTGAAAGCCGCAAATGGGTCATCGTCAATAAAGGCGGACAAAAACTGATGGTGGATGAATACCGTAAGAAAGTAGAAGAACGTATTCAGCAACTGTCGGCAGCACACCCGACTATACAAAAGTTGTTACACAAAGAAGCGGTAACCATCGACGATTTAATTGAACTGGAACGTACACTGGAAACCGAATTGCTGAACGATGAACTTACACTCACCGAAGACAATATGCTGAAAGCATTTGGGGTACGTGTAGGTGCCTTAACCGATTTTCTGAAATACATTTTGAAACTGGAGCATTTGCCCGACTTTGCCGATGTAGTACGCAAAGCCTTTGATGCATTTATGTTGGAACACAAGTATAATGCCGACCAGACACGTTTTTTACGCACCGTACAAACGGTATTTGTACAAAAACGCCGACTGGAAGTGGGCGATTTGTACGAAGCACCTTTTACCAATTTTGGACTGAATGCAGTAGAGAAATTATTTAGTGAGGATGAACTGGAAGAGATATTGGATTTAACGAAAAGATTAATTGCATAATAATTTATGGATAAAAAAATTCTTACTTATAGTTTATTAGCACATATCAATAATCAAACTCCTGCCGAGTCCAGTTATGAGAGTATTTTCATTCCTCTTGTAAAACGAGGATTGTCAAAGATGTGTGCGTCGGGCCAATTTAAAGGGGATGATATAAATGATATAAAAAAGCATATTGACGAGTTGTATGGATTAAATATGCCCGAGACTATTTTGAAAAAAATATTATCAAGAATTGCATCTGAATTAAATACTAAAGATCGTGTTGTAGTTCAGTTTTTTTCCGGAGGATCTTTTATTATTGAAGAATATGTTTTTAGTGAATACGAAGATGAAATCAATAAAAGAAATGAAGATTTAGAGCGCCTTCAAAGAATTTTTAATGAGTTTTTAAAGGCAGAAGGAAAGGATGAAAATTCTGAGTCAATTTTTGATTTTGTCGAGCAGAATAAAGTTTCGTTAGGAAAATATATAAGTAAAAAGTATCCTATTGAACACGCTGACAACACCACTGAGGCTAGATTTATTAATTTCATAAAATCGGTAAATGAGCTATACTCTGTTTTACAATCTGTATATATTGGGTCTATAATTTCAACATACTTAGAGTATCAGCCATCTGGAATCAAACGTGATGTTGAACTTGTACTGGATACTAATTTTGTTATTAGTTTGATTGATTTGAATACCTCAAGTTCTACAGCTAATTGTCGTCGCCTTTTGGAAATAGCAGGGCAGCTCGGTTACAGATTCACAGTATTAGCTATAACAATACGTGAAATAGACCAATTGCTTAAAACTAGAGTAGATAATTTTGATAGTGCATTTTTATCAAAGCAAGTAGACCCGGAAGATATATACAATGCTTGCGAACGAAGGAACTTATCAAAAACCGATCTTGATAGAATTAGACTTAACATAACTTCAGAGATTGAAAAATTCAATGTAGTTATCATTTCGAAAACGGAAGCATATGAGCAGCGTGCTAGATTCAGTGATGAATATGAAAAGCTAAAAGAAGTAAGGAATACAACTTTTGCTGCTTTACACGATGCAACGTGTATCGATTATGTAAAGGAAAAAAGAGGTAGGCCTGTATACGACTTTCATAGAGTAAATTGTTGGTTTGTTAACAACTCAAGTTCTAGAAGAAACTCTTATTCAAATGGAGCACAACCTTATGTAATTAAAGCAGAAGACTTGCTGAATTTGTTATGGTTAGCGTCTCCAATGGTGAAAGCGAATATTTCCAATGCTGAAATTTCTTCGATAGGTTTATCGAGATTAGTTTCCGCTACGCTTGATGATTCTTTGCCAAGTGCTTTAACAATTAAAAAGCTTGATGACAATATTCGCAAGTACGCTGATGGAAATATTACTCACGAAGATGTAATACGGGTATCAAAATCTATTGCTGAGAGAACAATAACAAACCTGGATGATTTGAATAAATTAGCAGAAGATGATGATAAAAAGTTTGTTGAGACATTACAAAGCATTGCTAATACACAAAAGAAAAAGGAAGACGAGTTTACTCAATTATTAAACAGACTTGTTGATGATATTACAAGAAAATCTAAAATTTTAGAGGAAAAAACGCTTAAAATCGACAAGGAGAAGGATAGCTATGAACAAGCTATCACTACGGAACAATCGAAATACAAAGAGGCCTTAGATAGTAGTCTTTTCTTAGCTGAACAAAATAAGGCAATGCGAAATGAAAACATTCGTTTACAAAACGAACTAAGAAAACCAAATCGAGAAAAATATATTCGCAATAAAGTTTTCAGGTGGAGGCTAAAGTCCTTTTTATTGGTTTTAATAGGCCCAGCAGTACTTATTGTTACCTTATGGTATGTCATTAACCTTAATAATGGTGATTTGAATTTGTCTAAAGAGTTTCTCCAAAAGCATACAAGTAACATAATCTTTTCTTCATTAATTAGCCTGGCTAGTTTAATATATAGCGGAATATTTATAAAGATATTCTCGGACAGATTTAATCATAGTGCTTTGACTGCATACAGAAATAGCATTGAGATTCCAGAAAATTTAAAGAATCTACCCGAGCAGGATTAATTTCTGAATAAGGAATTGGACGTACAAGTGTGCGACGCAACAAACGCCCATAAGAATTACATTTGCTCGCTACCAAAAATCAACAGAACTTAAATGCTTACCAACCCCAAATTAAAATCTCAAATCGATGCGCTCTGGAATCGTTTCTGGAGCGGGGGCATTACCAATCCACTTACCGCTATTGAGCAAATGAGTTATCTCATCTTTCTCAAACGGTTGGAAGATCTGGAAAATGCACGCATCAGCCGTGCACGCCGCAAAAAAGAAGACTATATAACCGTGTACGAACGGTACATGCAATGGCGCAGGAAAGAAGAAGGCGCAGGCAATCTTCCCACCGAACTGCGGAACGATAAACAAGGCGATAAATTAAAATGGAGTTACTGGAGCCAGTTACCCGGCGAAGAAATGCTCAGCTTTGTGCGAGATCATGTGTTTCATTTTCTACGCAATATGGGCAACGATGGTACAAGCTTTACCCAATACATGCAGGATGCTGTTTGCATTATTCCCAAAGCATCGCTGTTGCAGGAAGCTGTAAAAATTATTGAAGACTTACACATCAGCGAACAGAATGCCGATGTGCAGGGCGATATGTACGAGTACCTGCTCAACCAGCTAAGCAGCAGTGGCAAGAACGGACAGTTCCGCACACCACGCCATATCATCCGCATGATCACCAAAATGGTTGACCCGAAAATTGACGAACGTATATGCGATCCCGCAGCAGGCAGTGCCGGTTTCCTTGTAAGTGCTTACGAACATATCCTGGAACAAAACACCAGCAAGGATATTCTTACTTACGATGAAGAAGGCAAGGCACACAATCTCATCGGCGATCAGCTCACAGATGCCAAAGCACATAATTTTTTAAAGAGCAAAGCCATCAACGGTTTTGATAACGATATTACCATGGTGCGTATCGGTGCCATGAACCTGATGCTGCATGGAATTGACAATCCGCATTTCAAATATGCCGATGCCATCAGCAAAAGTTTCGACGAACAAAGTTTGTACGATGTGGTGCTGGCCAATCCGCCGTTTAAAGGAAGCATTGATGAGGCCGATCTTAATGCACGCTTCGGTATCAAAACAAAAAAGACCGAATTGCTTTTTATGGAACTCATCACCGGCCTGCTGGTGATGGGTGGTCGTGCAGGTGTAATTGTGCCCGATGGTGTGCTCTTTGGCACCAGCAATGCACATGTAGCTGTGCGGCAGTTGTTGGTCGATCAATGTCAGCTGCAGGGCATTGTAAGTATGCCCAGCGGTGTGTTTAAACCCTATGCAGGGGTAAGCACGGCGGCCTTGCTGTTTACCAAAGGAGGCGTTACCAATAAGGTTTGGTTTTACGATATGCAGGCCGATGGTTTTAGCCTGGATGATAAACGGCAGAAGACAGCAGAAAACAATATACCCGACCTGCTGGCAGAGTGGACAAAGTTTACAACCAATCCTGCAACCTACAAACCCGCAGCCGGAAGCAGGGCATTGCTGGTTGATGTAAACGATATCCGTAACAACAAATACGATCTCAGCATCAGCCGTTACAAACCGGTTGAATATACCGCTGTGCAATACGAGCAACCCGATACAATACTCGATAAACTGATGTTGATGGAAGAAGAGATTGGATATATTGTAAAAGGGCTGAAGAAGAAATTAAAATAGGGATGTACTTAGCAACAGTGCTGCTAGTTGGCTTTTGTTGCGTCGCACACTTGTACGTTTGGTAATTCTTTGGGCTTTTAAAAGCATTAACTGAATGAAGATTTCAATAGGACAAATAACTACTACTATACAGTATGGATTTACAGAGTCTGCTACAAATGTTCCAGTGGGGCCTAAATTTTTACGCATTACTGATATTCAAAATGGTGAAGTTAATTGGGATTTAGTTCCTTATTGTAAATGCAATGATGCTGAAAAATATCAGTTAAAAAAAGGTGACTTAGTATTTGCTCGAACAGGTGCAACAACAGGAAAAAGCTATTTAATCGGAGAATGTCCTGAAGCGGTATTTGCATCTTACTTAATACGACTTAGGGTAAAAGAAAATGTTTATCCAAAATACATTTATTATTTTTTTCAAAGTGAAATATACTGGTCGCAAATCAGGAGTGGGATAACAGGGAGCACGCAAGGCGGACTTAATGCAACTAAACTTGGAGAGTTTGAAATATTTCTTCCTGATTATAAACTGCAAGTTGAAATAGCCGAAACACTAGAACAAGCCGACAAAGCCCGTCAGCAACGCAAAGCCGCCAGTGCACTTACCGATGAATTTTTGCAAAGCAGTTTTCTTTCACTCTTTGGTGATCCGGTGAAGAATGAGAAGGGGTGGGAGGTGAAGAGTATTGGAGATTTAATTGAGTTTATGACAAGTGGGTCAAGAGGTTGGGCAGAGTACTATTCTGAAACCGGAGATATTTTTTTACGCATAAATAACATTGGATATTCGGAACTAAGATTAAATGATTTGGTTTATGTTAAAGCTCCTGATACAGCAGAGGCAAAAAGAACAGAAGTAAAAGCAGGAGATGTGTTGTTTTCAATAACTGCTGATTTAGGAAGAACAGCACTGATTCCTGATAACTTTCCCAAAGCATTTATTAATCAGCATTTGGCTATTTTAAGATTCAATAGAAATGTAATTGATCCATTATTTGTATCATTCTTTTTTTCGACAAAATCCGGACGCTCACAAATTGTGAATAAAGGAGGAGTGAAGTTGGGTTTGAATTTCGATGATATCAAGAATCTAAGAATATATTGCCCCCCACTTTCCCTTCAACAACAATTTGCCGCCATTGTAGCGCAGGCAGAGCAGTTGCGTCAAAAGCAAAAAGAAAGTGAGCAGGAGCTGGAGCAGTTGTTTCAGAGTTTATTGCAAAAGTATTTTGGGTAAAATATTAATATGAATGTTGTTGTAAATTTCAAAGTAAGAAATCCGGAATGGTATTGGTCAAAAGAAGAAATGGCCGAGAAAAAAGATGTTCGGCCCTTATTTGAAAGGATTAATGAAGATAAAATCGAAAAGCATATTCCTGCATGGGAGTATGGTTTCCCATTTGACATTCTCAAGATTGAAGATAATTCCAATGCTGTTTTCCCGTTGGAATTTGTTGTAAATGGGCAGCAATTTATTTATGAGCTACACGGCTGTACACATGTACGGTTTATCGGGGAAGAAAAGACAGCTGATGCCGTAGTATGCAATAGCTTGCTGCACCAATACTTGGCAGCACATAAAAGCGGAGCCAAGCACTATGTTTATTTTTACATCAAAGAAAATGTGAAATTCTACCGATTGTCTCAAATGGTATTTCTGAATGAAAAAGAAAGCGAAGCAATTGACGCTTTTCTTTCTGCTGCAGGCGCCGACATTGATCAATAAACTAAATCAGTGTCCTTGCAACTATTGAAAATTCGATCAAAGTTCTTTAATGGCGTCTTAGTTATACTTACCGGCGAACTAAATACACGACATATCAAGCAAATCGATAGTCAAAAAAATATACATCAAACAAGAGAGAGTTTGATATTCGCTAATCGAAGTATTCAGTAAACCTGATACTTTCTGAGTAAGTCTGCCTGTTTTTGTTGATGCTGAATGATCAGATATGTTGCCAGTGAACCGGCAATAAAACCAGCAATGATATAGGTGATAACTAGATTTGAATTTGAATTTGAATTTGCATTCGGCTCAACGTTATACCCTACACGTTCAATTGGTCCAAAATCTTGTATTTGCATTGTATTAATTTTTATAGATAATAACTCGTTTGGGTGATTCATTTGTGATATTGAACAGGTAAGGCCCAACACAATACCACATGTTTTTGTTTTGATCAATTTTGCAGCCATAATAGGCGTCAGGGGCCAGCCCATCTCTCAATAAATCTGTAAGTGAAGCACTCACACTCCCAGCAGACGGCAGTAACTCTTTAAATATTTTCAGGTTCTGGTAAATGCCTCTTCGAAAGCTTTTGATAAGATCGTCTACAATTTTTTGGCGGCTCTTTTTCGCCTCATTATAGCATTCGCCACCCGGGCAGTAACGGGAGCTGCCGTTGGGTTTTTTAAACTCTTGGCCGCAATGGGCACAAATTGTTTTCATAAAAATTGAATTTAATTCAAAGATACAATTTTTAATTAGACAAAATATCTAACTTTAATGAATGGAAAATTTTGTTGAATTCAGGGAGGCATTATTTAACCCGGTTATTGACTTGGCAGATATTATGGATTATTCCGGGCGGCCGATGCTTTTAAGCTTACCTTATCTACGAAAGCATGAATTGATTCCATTCTTTCCAAAAGGGAAACAGTACCTGAAAATAAGTGTGGTGCAGTTAATATGGCTGCGTATCCTGGACACACTCAGGCAATTCAGTTATAAAGTGTCGGATATGCAAAAGTTGTGCGGCTATTTTTTTAGAGATGCATACGATAATGGTTTGCCAAGAGATAATATGCTTTACAATATTGACTTGTTGAATAAACAACAGCTGGCAGGAACAATTTCACAGGAAGGGATAGAAAGACTTAAGTTTCTTGAAAGGGCAATAGAGGATAAGATGCTGCTCCATGTGTTGAAGTTTGATATCAATTATCTCTCCAATAATGTAATACAGTGTGTTAGTGAAAGGGAAGATACCGGCATACTGGTATTTGCGGGAGGAAGGGTGATGGAATACGACTCGCAGGGAATGGGAAACCATAACGGGGTGATGATCGATATGGATGAACCTCATATCCGTTTATCCATCAAATACTATCTGCGGGAGTTTATTGACGATGATGAACTGAGCACGATCGTGATGCCCCAATTGTTAAACCAGGAAGAACAGGCAGTTTTAAAAGCGTTGTCGGATAAAAGTATTGTGGAGTTAACGATCAAAAAGACAAACGGTGGAGGTATACGAATTGATACAGTCAAGAGTGGATTGATTACCGGCGAGCAGGCAAAGGAAATCAAGCGCATTCTCGGCCTGAGTAACTATGAAGAATTAACAATGAGTACAAGAGATAACAAAACATTGCATTTCAAAAAAATTAGAAAGAATATAAATTCCGATTAACCCGGCTTTTTGCATTCACCATCGATCTGTTTCATTAGATATGACCAGGTTGGCATGCAGGTGAACAATGAAACTAAAAAGTAAAAAAAATGTAGCATCTGAAACAAACGAACAAACAAAAACAAATTCAACGGTTCATCAGGAGCCGGCAGTTGATGAACAGATTGATCTGTTCGTAGCTGCGCTTGTTACAATTTATTTTAAACTGGAACATGAAAAAGAAAACAACAGTGAGTGATCCTTTTGAAGCATTACTCGCAGAAAAAACAGCAAAGAAATACGGCTCATCTGTAACGAAGAGAGGCGGGTTTGCGGTAATTTATACTCGTGTGAGCTCATCTGAGCAGGCACAAAACAATGGCAGCCTGGAAGTACAGAAAAAGTTATGTGAAGAGTTTTGCAATAAAAATCAAATACCTGTTCGTGAGTATTTCGGAGGAACTTTTGAAAGTGCAAAATCAGATGGGCGAAAAGAATTCCAGCGAATGCTGGCCTATGTAAAAAAGAACAGATCAATCTCATTCATCATTGTATTCAATCTGGATCGTTTTTCACGTACCGGTTCAGGAGCGGCACATTTAAGTGAAGAGTTGCGGGCAAGTGGTGTTACTGTTAGGTCAGTAACTCAGGATATTGATACGTCAACAGCCATTGGACGTTTATCGGAGAACTTCTTTCACTTGCTGAACAATTTTGATAACCGAATCAAAAGTGATCGCACAAAAATCAACACAAAAGAAGTGATGCTGAAAGGGTACTGGCCCTACACAATTCCAATGGGGTATGAGAATTTGAAGAAAAAGCAGCGTGCCTGTTTCCATGAACTTGTAATTACGCCGGTTGGAAAAGAATTGAAAAAGGCCTTTCAGTTGAAAGCCGAAGGCCGCTTGACCAACATTGAAATTATTAAGCGGTTACAGGCAAAGGGGATAAAAATGACCAAATCAAATTTTCAGTTAGTGATTGCAAATCCGTTTTATGCTGGTTATGTAACAGGAAATCTTGTTGATGGGAAACTGATTAAAGGAAAGCACCCGGCGCTGATTGATTTAAAGACATTTTTAAAAGCGAATGAAATGCTTGCCAAAGCTCCTAACATGGGAGTTCCCAAGCAACAACGACATGAAGAAGTGCCATTGAAATTGTTTATTCGGGACGAACACAGCAATCAACCATTGACGGGTTACAAAACAAAAGGGAATTGGTATTACAAGGTTAAAGAAGCAGCGGTTCCGATGAATGTAAGAGCTGATAAATTGAATGATTTATTTGTAGCGACGCTCTCACAATTTGAATACAACAAAAAATACAAGACCCGTATTGCAACAAAATTATTTGAAGCAATACGAGATGCAGTTAAAACATCAGCAGAAGACCATAAACTGCTCAGAAAGAAAATAACAGAAAAGGAAAAGCAATTGGAGCAAGTAGAAGAGCGCTTTGTACTTGGAGAAATTAATAAGGAATTGTATGAAAAATACAGTCAGAAAATGAAAAAAGAACTGGCCGAAATAAACAAACAAATTACAAATTCCAGTTTAGACAGTTCGAACCTGAAAATGGCTGTTGAAAAAACAATGGCACTTGCTGAAAACCTAAGCCAGTTGTGGGTTTCAGCTTCCTATGAAGACAAGCAACATCTTCAAAAACTGATTTTTCCTGAGGGAGCCGTGTATAGTAAGCAAAAACATGAAGTTCGAACCGAAAGAGTGAACACGCTATTCAGCGCAATTGCAGAACAGGCAAGGGTTTCAGCGGAAAATAAAAATGGCGATTCGTCTAAGAATCGCCATAAATCTACTCGTGTGCCCGGGACTGGATTCGAACCAGCACGTCCTTTCGAACACCACCACCTCAAAGTGGCTTGTCTACCAATTTCAACACCCGGGCAACGGGAGGGGTGCAAATGTAAAATGCCTGCCCGACCTTATCAAATTTATTTTGTGGGCGGGAAAAATGTAGAATGAAAAATAAAAAACGACGGCTAAAAACGAACAACTACAGGCTATCGGCTTTTTCACTTTTTCAACACGATCCGAAACGTAGTACCCTTGCCCGGCTCGGAATGTTTTACATACAGTTGTCCTTTGTGGTACTGCTCAATAATGCGCTTGCTCAGCGATAAGCCCAAACCCCAGCCACGTTTTTTGGTGGTAAAGCCCGGCTTAAATACACGGTTGATGTTTTGCGACGCAATGCCTTTGCCCGTATCGGCCACATCGATCACCACCGTGCGTTCTTCATCCTGCATCGTTACAACAATACTGCCTTTGCCATCCATTGCATCCAATGCATTTTTCAGCAGGTTTTCAATTACCCAATCAAAGAGGGGAGGCGAAATAGCAGCGATCATATCGGCCCTGTTCTTCTTTACTTCCAGGTGTACTTTTCCCGTGGCTCGTTTACGAATGTATTCCACCATTTCTTCTACCTGCGATACCACATTGTGCGGCTCCAGTTGTGGAATACTGCCGATCTTCCCGAAACGATCACTCACCAACCGCAAACGCTGCACATCTTTTTCAATTTCGGTGGCAATTTGCTGGTTGCCGTTTTCTTCTTTCAACATTTCCACCCAGCCTTGTAATGATGATACGGGTGTACCCAACTGGTGGGCCGTTTCTTTCGCCATACCGGCCCATACCTGGTTTTGAGTTGATTTGTTACGTGCCTGCAATGAAAAAATAGTGATGATGATAAACAATGCCACAATAAACAATTGCACCATAGGATAATACCGCACCTGCTGCAACAGCACCGAATGACCGTAATAATATTTATTGATGAGCAAGGGCTCTTCACTTACCTGTAAAATAATAGGAGGGTTCAGTGTTTTAAACTCTTTCAGTTTTTTGCGCAGATAATCAGGGTCTGCAGCAATTTTTACAGAATCAATGTTAATATAACTTACCACACTGTCTTTTTCATCTGTTTCAATAATGGGGATCGATTTCTGTTCGTTCCGGATCAGCGATGGAAGTTTTGTATCAGCATCAACAGGTGCAGTAATGATAAATCGGCCGGCTTCCACCCATTGCTCCACTTTCAACCGCTCATCAACTGCTATTTTGCCGGCGAGATAGTTCGAATAGAAAATAGTACCGGTAACAATTCCAATTGCAAGTAATGCCAAAAAAGTGCGCCAGTTAAAATATTGACCAAGCATGCCCTAATTTAGACAAGGTTTCACTCTCAACCGCTATTTTTGAAAAAATATTTACCACTCTTGCATTCTCTACCTTCTGTTGCTGTTGTAATTCTGAACTGGAATGGAAAGAAATTTCTGCAACAGTTCCTGCCATCTGTACTTGCATCAACATATGGTAACCTACGTGTGATTGTGGCCGACAATGCATCGACCGATGATTCAGTTGCCATGCTGCAACAACAATTTCCAACAGTAGAAGTATTGATCAGTAAAACGAATTATGGGTTTGCAAAAGGATATAATTTTTTTCTGCAACAGGTAACGGCCGATTATTATGTGCTGCTCAACAGCGATGTGGAAGTAGAACCATCCTGGATCGAACCCGTCATTCAACTGATGCAGACAGATGAAAAAATTGCAGCCTGTCAACCCAAGTTGTTGGCATTTCATAACAAACATGTATTTGAATACGCAGGTGCAAGTGGTGGATGGATCGATGCCTTGGGTTATCCGTTTTCACGTGGCCGTGTGTTTGATGTGTTGGAAAACGATAACGGACAGTACAACGATGCTGTTCCTGTTTTCTGGGCCAGTGGTGCAGCCTTGTTCATCAAAGCAAATTTGTTTCATGCAATGCATGGGTTTGATGATTTCTTTTTTGCACACCAGGAAGAGATCGATCTCTGCTGGCGCTTGCAGCGAAACGGATATAAAATCATGGTTTGTCCGCAATCCACCGTGTATCATGTAGGTGGTGGCACATTGCCAACAGGTAACCCGCAGAAAGTATTCCTCAACTTCCGCAACAACCTGGTGATGATCACGAAAAATATGCCGCTGCATCAACTGTTGTGGAAATTGCCCCTGCGTATTGCACTGGATGCTGTGTCTGCATGGAAGGAATTGCTGAGCGGAAAACCGGGCTATTGGTGGGCCGTGGTGAGGGCGCATGTTGAATACGGAAAATGGGTGTTTACCGGCAAACGGTCCAAGGGAGCAGACGATCATCCGTTAAAAGGCGTTTACAACGGTTCGGTGGTGTGGAAGTATTTCATACAGAAAAAGCAGATTTTTTCTGAAATTGTAAAGCAACAGTAAACGGATATAACGTTCAACCCTTACATTTGCAACTGAAAACTGACTATTATGGCGCAAGAAATTATCGATGAAACGAAAAAAGATATTACCAGCAATTGGGTAACCTCTTCCCGCTTCCTGTTTTATGTGCAGTTGTTTTGTATTGTGGCGTTTTTGCTGGGCGGTTGTTACAAACTCTACAGCTACCGTTACAAAGGGAAGCCAAACGTAGAAGTGCCAGAAAGTACATTGTACAATCCGAAGTATAAATAATTTTAAATACCTATTCGCATACGATCCCTTCGCTCAAACGAAGGGATATTTTTTTAAAGATTTTTGGCTGAGATTTTTGTCAATTCATGTAAGCTACCTTACATTTGCACCCCAATCGTTCTTTTACAAGCGGAAGTAGCTCATTTGGTAGAGCACGACCTTGCCAAGGTCGGGGTGGCCGGTTCGAGCCCGGTCTTCCGCTCACAGTCCCCCGCCTAAACGGGGGATTTTTTTTCACCTCTTTGGAGCCCCGGTGGTGGAATTGGTAGACACGCAGGACTTAAAATCCTGTGGCCAGCAATGGCCGTAACGGTTCAACTCCGTTCCGGGGCACAAAAAAGCGATTCAATTGAATCGCTTTTTTTATTTAAACCTCCGGGGTTTCCAAAAACCCCGGAGGTTTAATAACTTGGAGCATGACTAACTATCAAACACCCCTTCATTCACAACTTTATTATCATTTGTTTAACCATGCAGTTGGGAATGAGTTGCTTTTTCGAAATGAAGAAAATTACAATTTCTTTTTACGGAAGATGAAGGAATATCTTGCTCCAGTTGCTGATATATTTTCTTACAACCTGTTGCCAAATCATTATCATCTTTTTTTAAAAGTGAAACAGGAGGATGAATTAAGGATCCGTTACAATATTCTTCATCCTACATTGAAAAAAGAGTTATCAATAGAACAAACGCCTGCATTCGTTTTACATCAGTTGAGTAATTTTCAAAATTCGTATTCAAAATCATACAATAAATTTTTCAGCAGAATGGGTCGGTTATTTATTGAATCTGTAAAGCGCAGGCAAATTGAAACTGAAAGCGATTACACAAAGATTATTCATTATGTACATGCGAATGCTGTTCATCATGGTATTTGCAGAAGAATAGAAGACTGGCCGCATTCATCGTACCATGCATTGATCCATTCAGCACCAACTTCCCTGATGCGGGAGCAGGTACTTTCATGGTTTGGTGGGCGTGATCAATTTATTCAGTTTCATCAGCAAAAAGTAGAATTAAAATTGAAAGAAGATGATGAATAAACCTCCGGGGTTTCCAAAAACCCCGGAGGTTTTAATTCACTCATACCTATACGTCACATATCCCATCAACTGCTTCTGTTTACTGAAACAGCTTTCTTTTACTTTCAATCCTTTGTCGTTGTACTGGTAGCGCCAGGTAACATAATCGCTGGTACCCGATTGTACGGAGATCATTTGCGTAAGCAGCGATTGTTCATTGTATTCATAGATATAATCGGGAAGCAAACGGCGGGCTCGTTCGTTGTAGCGAACCACATCGGTTAAGCGGTTCTGCTCATCGTAGTAATAATACCAGTTTTGTGCAGGCTTTCCTTTGGCTGTAATAATTTCTTCGGCCACATTTCCTTTTTCATCCAATACAAATTGAACATGCGTGGTATCGCTTCCGTTCTTAATACGCAACATGCTGCCGGGTGCACCGGTTGTATCATAATTGTATTCATGCCGCACCACCTCTTTTGTTTTGTACGGATAGGCCTGCGATACATTTTCAACAACGGTTAAACGTCCGTTGGCATCGTATGTGTAGCTTGATACATTGAGCGTTGTGTTGGAACTGTCGGCACTGCGGATCAACTGCCCTTTTGCATTGAACTGACTCACCAATACCGATTGCATGGTTTGCAGGGTTTGGCTGAATGTTTTCATGATATTATACGCCGGACTTATTTCCTGGAAACAAAGAAACTGCTCCACAGGCTGACCGGTACCTTCAAACGATTCAAGCACCACCTTCCGTATTTTGTTGGCCTTGTACTGTTTGATCTGTTCCATGGTTTGGCGTGTGCTGAGGATGTCTTTCTGATAATATTGGCTTTGTACGGCGGCGGGTAGTAAAGCCAGTAGAACGATAGCGGATATTAGTTTGTGCATCATGTGTGGCAAAGATATTCCTGAAATAAGAAACGTATGGGTGAATCTTTTTATTTTAGCCAAAACTAAGGCTATGTCGCACGGCACACAACGAAAAGAAAAGAACTGCTTGAACTGTAATGCCAGAGTGTTTGGGCCTTACTGCCATGTGTGCGGACAGGAAAATATTGAACCCAAAGAAACGGCCTGGCAGCTGGTAGTTCATTTTTTTAACGACATTACTCATTTTGAGGGCAAATTCAGCAAAGCCATTCGTTACTTATTATTCCGTCCCGGTTTTTTACCGGCCGAGTATGCCCGTGGACGGCGCATGAGTTATATGAATCCAGTGCGGATGTATGTGTTTACTTCAGCGTTCTTTTTTATCATCTTCTTTTCATTATTTAAAATTGATGATGATGTAGTGGCCGTGAGTTATGCAAAACTGCAGGAACGCTTTCGTGATGCCGATGTAAATTTTGATGTGAATTTTGTATCGGGTGAAATAAGTGTCAATAAATACACCGTTGGAAATCTCAACCGGATGGATCAGCTGAATGAACGGCTGATCGATTCACTCATCAAGGTAAATGAAGCAGAGAATAAGTTAGAGAGAGGAAATGATTCGCTGAGTAAAAAGAAACCTCCAACCCTGTTCGACTTCAATGGAAAATTTGAATCGGTAGCAGTGTACGATTCCATTCAAAAAAGTTTACCAGAGAGTAAAAGGCATGGCTGGTTCGGAACATTGATCAACAGAAAAGCAGCACACATTAATGAAAAGTACGGGAAAACACCCGGCCTGGCATTTGCACGAATGGGCGATGTTTTCCTGCATAAGCTTCCAACCATCTTCTTTGTATCACTGCCCATGTTTGCGTTGATCCTTTCCTTGCTTTACATCCGCCACCGCAGCCAGTTCAATTTTGTAAACCATGCTATCTTCAGCATCTATTATTATATTTTCTGTTTCCTGTTATTGCTCATCTATTTTGCCGCTGATAAATTGGGGAGCACGACAGGCTGGGGTTTATTTGGATGGATCAAATTCGGATTGGTACTTTCTTTTTTTATTTACTTGTATAAAGCCTTGCGGAATTATTATCAGCAACGCAGAACAAAGACCATCATCAAATACTTTCTGCTTAACTTCATTTTTTTCATACTGATATCGTTTTTGTTCACCGGATTTTTAATTTTCTCAGCGTTTAATATTTAGATTATGGATTCAGCAACATCGGATAGTTTTCTGCGATTGGTAAAGATCATGGATGAGCTGCGGGAGCAATGCCCGTGGGACAGGAAGCAAACCATTCACACATTGCGCCAACTCACCATAGAAGAAACCTATGAACTTACCGATGCTATTTCGGAAGAAAACTGGAAACACATCAAAGAAGAGTTGGGTGATCTGCTACTCCACATTGTTTTCTATTCAAAAATTGGTGCAGAGCAAAAACAGTTTACCATACCCGAAATGATCAATGGTATTTGCGATAAACTCATTGCACGGCATCCGCATATTTATGGTGATGTGAAAGTAGATGATGAAGAAGATGTAAAGCGCAACTGGGAAAAGCTGAAAATGAAAGAGGGAAAAACATCGGTACTGAGTGGTGTTCCCAAAGGTTTGCCTTCGATGGTAAAAGCCATCCGCATCCAGGAAAAAGCCAAACAGGTAGGTTTTGAATGGGAGAATAAAGAACAGGTGTTTGAAAAAATTGAAGAAGAGATCAGCGAGTTGAAGGAAGTGGTTCAAACGAATGAAATCGATAAAATAGAAGAGGAGCTGGGCGATGTTTTCTTTTCGCTGGTAAATTATGCACGGTTTTTGCAGATTGATGCAGACAATGCACTGGAGCGTACCAACCAGAAGTTCATCAGCCGGTTTACACAAATGGAGCAAGAGGCAATCAGTGAAGGAAAACAACTGGTACACATGAGCCTGGAAGAAATGGACAGTATCTGGAACCGCATCAAACAAAAAAACAGGGAAGCACATTAATATCTTGAACCACATTTCAACCATCCGCCGCTTTGTTTACAAAAATGGCTATCTGCTTATTTTAGCCGGTTGGTTGCTCACGTTCTCTTATCTGTTTCAATATTACTGGTCGTACACATCTGCTCCGGCGCAGGTACAAAAAGCGTTGCAAAAAGCCATCAACAGTCGTGAAAAAGAATTTGAGCAACTCCTTACCGATACGGCCTTATTAACCCGGCTCGAAAACGGTACGGTTGAAAAAGAAGAATACCTCGATTTGCTTGAGAAAGATTATTTCATCTTTATTGCATCGGCGGGTAACGATGGTTTTCAAACCCGGTTCTGGAACACACAAACGATTTTGCCCAGTGTTGAATTATGGCAACGTCCCAATGGCATTTGGTTTGAACAACTCATCAATGGATACTACACCGTTTACAAAAAAGTAGTGAAGCTGCCGACTGGTAAAACCTGCTACGCCATGGCGTTGATACCGGTAAAATGGAATTATTTTTTATCGTCCAGTTTTCTCAGTAATAATTTTGCCTATCTCAAAGGAATTGAAAAGTATTATACAATCAGCGAAGAACAACAAGCAACACTACAAATCAAGAGCAGGGACGGAAAAGGGCTTTTTTGGCTCAAGGCACAAACAAACCTTCCGCAACCTCTCAACCGCATTACCGTACTGCTGCGATTACTTGCCATGTTTTGTTTTCTGATGCTGATACACAAAGCAGCAACTTCCATTACCGCAGCCCGGTCCTTTAATGCGGGTTTATTGTTTTTGGTAACAGCGATTGCACTTCTCCGGATCGTAAGTTATTATTTGCCCGTACCACTCAACCTGCGCCAGTTCGAATTGTTTGATCCTGCCATTTATGGTTCCAACTATATCTTAAAGTCGTTGGGTGATCTCATGATCAATTCGTTTTTATTGTTGTGGATCTTATTGTTCATTCGCCGCAATGGAAAATCAGGAGGGTTATTACCCGTTCGTATTGATGAAAAAGCAGGATTGATCATTACATCGTTGCTGATCTTTTTTCTCACCATTCTCTTTGGAAATATAGTACGGAGCCTGGTGGCCGATTCGCAGATATCATTTAGTGTTACCAACTTTTTCAGTCTGTCGGTATTCAGTTTTGCCGGGTTCTTTATACTGGGTTCGCTGGCGTTGAATTATTTTTTATTGATCGATTGGTTGTTTGTATTTTTTAAACAATACAGCAGGACGCAACTAAAAATTCAATTACTTGCGTTAACCATCACCGGGTTGTTGTATCTCACATTTACCATCAACTCATCGCTGGTATTGTATCATTTGTCGTTGCTTATCTGGTTATTGCTGATCACTTTGTTTTTCAGCAACAGGAGTATGCAGTTGAATTTTTTGCCCTCGAATGGGCGAACCATATTCTGGTTGTTTTTCTTTTCAATTTCGTTAACCATATTGCTCATTAGCGAAAACAGCAAAAAGGAATGGCAGCAACGCACCCGTATTGCCGAGAAGCTGAGTTTACAAACTGATCCATCGCTGGAGAACCTGCTGAGTATTGCACTGCAAAATTTTCGTTCCGATTTTCTGGATAATAACTTTTATCGTTTTACCACCGCCAGTGGCAACCAGTTTTTGAAAGACAGCCTGGTGAATGAAAACTTCAGTGGTTATCTCAATAAATTTGAAACAGAGATTTATACGTACACAGCCAAGGAAGAATCATTATTCAATACAGATTCTACTTCGTTTAATACGCTTAATACGGTTCATAAACTGCAGAGTAAAACAACAACGGTTCGTGATTGGCAGTACTACGAAGAATCCTTCGATAAATTTTATTACATCGCACGGAAAGATGTGATCGACAGGGAAACAAACGAACTGCTTGGTTATGTATTTATTCTTTCACGTCCGAAACGTTATGCCGATGCAAAATTTTATCCGGAGCTTTTTGCAACTTCCATCAACGAAACAGGCGATAATGCTGATTCATATGCCTATGCTATTTACAAAAACCGGGAACTCATCAGCAGTGCAAATGATTATCCGTTCCCGATTCATCTAACAAGTGCACAGCCCGAGCGTCCTTCGCTCGAACGTCAGCAACGTAACGGTTACTCAGAGTTGTGGTACACGGCAACCAAAAACCTCACAGTAGTGGTAGTAAAGCCGCAGAACAAAGTGCTGGAAACAATTACACTGTTTGCATATTTGTTTTGTGTATTTCTGTTGATGTTATCGTTGTTTCGATTGGTACAACGTGTACTGAAACTGGGTGGTAATTGGGCCAACTGGAAGCAGCAATGGCAGCTTACGTTCCGTACCCAGGTGCATACCACCATTATTGGGATCAGCATCTTTTCGTTTTTGATCATTGGTGCTTCCACGATCTTTTTCTTTATTAACCGTCACAGCCGCATCAACAAAGAACGCTTGTCACGTACCATCAGTATCATGAAAGCAGAAGTGGAAGCAGCATTGGACAGGCATGCGATTTTTGATGATGTAGTAAAGTTGTATGATGAAGTTGCTATTTCAGAGCTGCAGGGAAAAGTAAACCGTATTTCAGAAATACACGGTGTGGATATAAATATTTACGATACATCAGGTAACCTGCAGATATCATCTGAACCTTATTATTACAACAAAGGATTGCTCAGCCGTAAAACAGATCCGCACGCCTATTACAAACTGTCGAAAGAATACCTGGTGCAGACGATTGAAGATGAAAAAGTAGGCAGCCGTTCTTACATGAGTATTTATGTGCCGGTGCGTGATGAAGCAGGACAGGCGTATGCTTATCTCAACATTCCGTATTTCACATCGCAAAATGAATTAAAGCAGGAGATATCAAACTTCCTTGTTACATTGATCAACCTCAATGCATTTATTTTTCTCATTGCCGGATTGGTCGCCTTTTTTGTTACGAGCCGTATCACCAGTTCGTTTACCATCATCAGTGAAAAAATGAAAGCCATCAAGTTGGGTAAAACCAATGAGGCGATTGTATGGAACCGTAACGATGAAATTGGTGAACTGGTACAGGAATACAACGGCATGGTGAAGCAACTGGAAGAAAGTGCCAACCTGCTTGCACGTAGCGAACGGGAAGGGGCGTGGCGTGAAATGGCAAGACAGGTAGCACATGAGATCAAGAATCCGCTAACGCCGATGAAGCTGAGTATTCAATACCTGCAAAAAGCAATTGATTCCAACTCGGCCGATGCAAAAAACATATCGCAGAGTGTAGCAAAAACATTGGTGGAGCAAATTGATTATTTGTCCAACATTGCATCCGATTTTTCAAGCTTTGCCAATATTGGAAATCCACGGTTGGAAAAAGTAAATATTGTGGAGTCTATTCAATCGGTAGTTGGATTATTCAGCATGCAGGAAGAAGGATTGCTTACTTGCAGCAGCACCGATGATGCATTGTTTGTAATGGCCGATAAAACACAGTTGAACCGTTTATTCACTAATCTCATCCGCAATGCATTGGAAGCCGTGCCGGAAGGAACCGAGGCAAATGTGCAATTGTTTATTGAGCGCAACAACGATAAGGTATTGGTACGTATCCAGGATAATGGCGGTGGTGTAAAACCCGAACTGCAGGACAAAATTTTCTATCCCAATTTCACTACTAAAACATCAGGTACAGGATTGGGCCTTGCTATGTGTAAAGGAATTGTGGAGCAAATGAAAGGCGATATCTGGTTCACGACCGAACAGAAAAAAGGCAGCACCTTTTTTGTGGAACTGCCGTTGTTAGATTAACTTTTATTACTCATTACTCATCATTCATTGCTCATCTGTTTCGCTGTTTTCAGCAAATGCTCTTCAATTACTTCTTTGAAAACTTTTTTTGGAAACGCACCGGGTTGCATCATTGGATCAGCATCAACCGGTATAAATAAAAATGTGGGGATACTCTGGATGCCAAATACACTCGCCAGTTCCATTTCCGCTTCGGTATCTACTTTGTAAATCACAAGACGTCCTTCGTATTCTGTGGCCAGTTCTTCCAGCACAGGCGCTACCATTTTACAAGGTCCGCACCAATCGGCATAGAAATCAATGATGGCAGGAACGCTGCCTTTGTACTTCCATTCTTTTTCGGTTTCATAGTTAAACACCTTGTCTTTAAAATCCTGGGTGCTGAGTTTGATCGTTGCCATATATTGTGTTTGCTGCAAAGGTATTTGATATTGCAACAAGCCTGTGTGACTAATGTTACTTGTGCTGCCTGAAGAGTCTTGCTGTGCAGCACATTGTTTTGCTGTACATCTACGTTCAATTATGAAAAGTGTCTTTTACTGTGTATGTATAAGGATTCATTATAATCCTGTTGCTGCTTCAGCTTACCGGCTGCCCAAACGTCAACAGATTATGATCGAGATCAAGGAGTGAAAATTCCCGTTGCCCCCAGGGTTTTGTTTGCAATGGTCCATTGGGATGAATCGGTACATTCTTCTCCAGCAAAGATTGGTAGAGTTGATCAATGTTATTGGTGCGGATATACACCTGTCCGTAATTTTCTGTTGGATCCAGTTCTTTAAATTCAAAGAAATGAATTTCAATGCTGTCTTTTTGCAGCATCAAATAGCCATCGTAATCACTGCTGCCAACCGGTTCAAAGCCGAGCTGATGCACGTAGTATTCTCTGGTTACTTCTTTGTTCCGCATTGGAAGCTTGGGGTTGATGGCTGTGAGCATTTTTTGTTTGAAGTTACCAATTCTATGAATTTTTGAATGGACGAAAGTTGGGGAGCTTACAAAATAATTTTGAGGCCGGTTCTTTATTTTTCCTGCTGTTCAAATCGGTTAATGATCGTCACATCAAGTAGAAGTCCCAGACCAACACCTGTTGCATACATGAGCATATCTAACGGATCGTACGTACTCCCAAATAAATGAATGTTGTTCAACTGCATGAGCTCAACAAAAACACCAAAGGAAAAAGTGGCAACTGCTGTAATGATCCTGGAGTAAGAAACCGAAAGTTTTTTTCGTAACGAGAGCTGCAATAACAGGTAAAGATTCAGAGGAAGTAACAGATCAGTTAAGTAGCCCTGCACAAAGTGTTTGAACGGTCCATGGTAACTGGGACCGGTTACAAAATGCAAAAGCCCAACGAACAGGGAAATGGCTACAATCAGGTATGTACTCTTTTTACTTTTCAATTAAAACTTAGTTATCAAACGGCCAGCCTGTTGTAACGGACTCACATATGAATAAAATATTCAACATTTGGCACACGCACTTTTTTTAGATTTTTGTAATGCAAAATTCATTCACCTATATCCCTTTCTCCATCCGCACATCCATAATATATTCTTCAAACTCCCGTAACGAAAAACTGCTGAGGTTACGGCTGTTGGTTAAGCGGCCTTTTTGTGCAGCCAGTACTCCGTACTTAATATCGTTGTAACCACTCAGTTCGTGTGCATCGGGGTCAATGGAAATCAGTGCGCCTTTGTCTAAGGCATAGGGTATCCAGCGCCAGTCAATATCCAAACGACGGGGGTGAGCATTGAGTTCTATTACCACACTGTTGGCCACACAGGCGTCAATAATTTTTTTATGATCGAGTGGATAACCGGCACGGCTTAATAACAGGCGTCCCGTCATGTGACCAAGAATCGTGGTATATGGATTTTCAATGGCATTCAACACACGCATCATCGCTTTCTCTTCGTTCATTTTTAAATTGCTGTGTACCGATGCAATCACCAGATCAAAACTCGCCAGAGTTTCATCATCATAATCCAGTGAGCCATCACCCAAAATATCTGCTTCAATACTTTTGAAAATGCGGAAGCCGTTGAGCTTGCTGTTGAGCTCATCAATATATTGGTGTTGTGCTTCTATCCGCTCCACACTTAAACCATTGGCATAACCGGCACTCTTGCTGTGGTCGCTGATCACTAAATATTCAAAACCCATTTCCTGCGCATGGCGGGCCATGGTTTCAATGGTTTCACCACCATCGCTCCAGTTGCTGTGGCTGTGAATTATGCCTTTGATGGAAGAGGGCTGTATGAGATCAGGAACAGCATCGGTTACCAATTCTTCACGCAAACAGGAGGGAATATAGGCAATGCCTTTTTCTTCAAACAATAACTGTTCTTCAGCAACAGTGGCAACCGTTCCCCAGGTTTGTAAAAAGTTTTCAGCAGCCGATGTTTGAAACAACACCGTGCCGAAATTTTCAGCAGTGGCAAGATAAAACTGCAACACAATATTCTCCGGTCCTTTCACCGAAACAAACGCATCGGTTTGTTCTTTGATCTCAAAATTGTTATTCGTGAAGATTGGAAGTAAGGTAGCAACAGGTGTGGTAGTTACCCATTCGAGTTGATGAATAATTTCCAGCTGTCGTCTGAACTCACCGGTTAGCTCAAAACGAAATTGAGTAAAATGGTCACGCAGGTTTTTATCAACCGCCAATGCATAGGCTTCCACATCGGCATACAAATGAATATCCTTGTGCTTCAGAAAAAACTCGATCGATTCTTTTACATTGGCCTGTGTTTTTTCACCAAACCCTTTAAACAGTAACAAACGGTTTTCTTCGCAGGCGTATAATAATTCACCAATGCTTTCAATTTCCATTTCTTTCCAGATGGTGGAAATTTTTTTCGGACCAATACCTTTTATCTGCAGCATTTCAATAACACCGGGAGGTGTGCGTGCAATCAGTTCGGTGAGTGCTTTCAGTTCACCTGTTTGTAATATCTCCAGTATTTTTTTGGATGTGCTGGCACCAATGCCTTTGTAGGTAGAAATTTTTGCCGGATCAACTTCACTCAACTGCACCGGCAATTTTTCAATATTAAATGCAGCGGAAGCATATGTTTTTGCTTTAAAACTGTCTTCGCCATGGATATCCATGAGTTTACTTAACAACGAAAACTGTTCGGCGATCTGGTAATTATCGGGCATGCAAGAAGGTTCTTTTGTACAAAGAAAACACTTTTCATGAAGATGTCCGGAAGTCAGAAAGTTGAGAAGACCGAAAGACCGAAAGTCGGGAAGAAGAGAAGACCGAAAGGCAGGAAACATCATCATATATTCTTTTCCTTACCGCCTTCCCGGCAAATCATTCCTAAAAAAGAAAAACTTCCGTGTGGAAGTTTCTCAAGGGACATTGGTGGACTTTTTTCGTCCATTGTTTTTCATACGATACCGTTGTTCGGTTTTTCAGGATTGGAATAAAATTGGTTCTCTTATAGGGTAGTTGACTGCTGTCAACACTATAAAAGTAATACAGCCACAACAGAAAAAAGGATACTCTCAAACTTAGTTTGTAAGTTTAAGAGTATCCTTTTACTCCATTCACAGGAATACCTGTTTAGAATGTATAACGGATGGCAAAACCACCCCAGTTACCACTGAAACCGGTTCCGTAATCACCAAATTCAAACGAAGGCTGCCAGTCGATCGACATATTGATAGGTGCTCCGTTGAATTTATAATCCAAACCCAACACACCATCAATACCCACTACTGCACCACCTCTGGCAACACCGGGATAGCGTCTGTCCCAATAACGGTTGTTCCAGAAACCAACGTGTGCACCCGGACCAACATACCATTTCAAACCCGGTGCCCCGCTAATATTACCATGAAATTCATACAAACCGGTAATACGCATACCATCTCTCCAGAAATAAGCAATTCCTTCAAGCGCCGCATTACTTTTTACAAAATGTTTTAATGTAATACCTCCACCCGGATAAAATTTTACACCCAAAGCGGTTTTGTAGCTACTTCCTTTTGCCTGTGCTGATGCCCCTTGTGCAAATGCTGTTAACACAATGATGGCCATGATTAATTTTTTCATAAATGTGAGTTTTAGATGTTCACCCCCTCCTTGAAAAAATGATGCCAAACTTTAACAGATCGTGCAGAATGACATCCTTTCTGCCTGAAACTGTTACCTTTGCAGCCATGAAAAGTAAGACGTTAAAGAAGGACAAGGTCAACATCATCACACTTGGCTGCAGCAAGAATATGGTGGATAGTGAAGTGCTGAGCGGTCAGTTATTGGCCAATGATATTGATGTGGTGCACGAGAGCAGTAAAAAAGATCACAACATCGTAGTGATAAATACCTGTGGGTTTATTGATAAGGCAAAGGAAGAAAGTATCAATACGATTTTAGACCAGGTGGAACTGAAGCGTCGTGGTAAACTGGATAAAGTGATTGTGACAGGTTGTCTGAGCGAACGGTATAAGAATAATCTGGAAACAGAAATTCCGGAAGTGGATGCGTTTTATGGTACCATGGAATTGCCCATGATCTTAAAACAGTTTGAAGCCGATTATAAAACCGAATTGGTAGGAGAGCGTTTGCTGGCTACACCATCGCATTATGCCTATTTAAAAATCAGTGAAGGTTGTAACCGTACCTGTGCGTTTTGCGCTATTCCACTCATGCGTGGACAGCATGTAAGTAAAAGTATGGACGACCTGGTGAAAGAAGCAGAAGGTTTGGTGAAGAAAGGAGTGAAAGAAGTGATGTTGATTGCCCAGGAATTAACGTACTATGGTTTGGATCTGTACAAGAAACGTATGCTCGGCGATTTGATGAATCGATTGGCTGATGTAAAAGGTTTGGAATGGATCCGTTTGCATTATGCCTATCCGCATAAATTTCCATTGGATGTATTGGATGTAATGCGTGAGCGCCCCAATATTTGTAATTATCTCGATATGCCGTTGCAGCATGCCAGTGATAATATGCTGAAAGCAATGCGTCGTCAGATCACCAGAACCGAAACAGAAGAGTTGATCGCTGCTGTTCGTGAAAAAGTTCCGGGTCTTTGTTTACGCACCACATTGATCGCCGGCTTCCCTGGTGAAACACTGGATGATATTGAAGAAACAAAACTGTTCCTGCAAAAACAACGTTTCGACCGTGTGGGTATTTTTACCTACAGTCATGAAGAAGGTACAAGTGGTTTTGATTTAGTGGATGATGTGCCTGCAGAAGAAAAAGAACGTCGTGCACAGGAAGTAATGGGTGTGCAGCAGGAAATTTCTTTTGAGCTGAACCAGGAAAAAATTGGGAAAACGTTCAAAACCATTGTTGATAAAAAAGAGGCAGGACGTTATCTCGGCCGCACCGAATTTGATTCGGTAGAAGTAGATAATGAAGTGATCATACAAACCGACAAGCGGTTAAAGATCGGTGAGTTTGTTAATGTGAAGATCACGAAAGCATTTGATTACGATCTGGAAGGGGAAGTGGTTGCGGAAGGCAAATAAGCAAAGACGAAAGTTGGTCGTTGGAAATGAAGAATGAGAAATGAAAAATCAAGAATGAAAAAGTGAAAGGCAGCAGGTTGATGAAATGGAAGATGTTGCATTATAAACAAATGCCGGTAATTCTCGATAAAAGAACCCAAAAAAGAATCCCGATCTAACTGATCGGGATTCTTTGTATAAATTGTAAACTGTTTTTTATTTTTTGTCTTTCGGCTGCTGTTGATTTTTCTTATCGCCTCCGAATCCTTGTGTGCGGCGTTTTTTCATTTCATCTAATGTAGTATTAAAGAGTTCTACCTGCTCAGGACGACACAATGCACGTATCTGTAAAAAATGATTATGAAAAGCCAGTTCAAATTTTTTCTTGTTGGCCACAATCAATGTAAGGAGCGAATCAAGTTTCAAACTATCAGTTGAGCCTTCTTTCAGTAATACAAATTTTGCTTCCTGCAACTGGCGGTCTTCTTTCCAGAGTTCACCTAATTCCTGCTTGTGCTTATCCCGTAAGTCTTTTAGTTGAGCTACCTGTATGGTATCTAAATTTAATTTCTTTGTGAGGTACTCAGAATAAGGTCGTCCTCCTCCCGGTTTATTTTTGGGTGCATCTTTTTTTCCCAGCAGGAAAAAGAGTGTAACCGCATTCAGTACCAGCAACAGCAGTACGAGGATTGTAAGAAACTTTGTCTTAGTCATTGTTCAGGGTCAGGGTAAAGAAGTATAATTATTTTGTAAGTCGTATTCGTTGATCACGGTTTCAATACCAATGGTTGAAATAGAATCGTCATTGGTGGTAGAGGCATTCCAGCTCAGTACATTCAGCACCAACATAAAAATAAAAACGGTAACGGTGGCATACACCCATTTCAATTGAATGGGTTGCCGCCCTACCGGGTTTTGTAAGCGGGCCATCACACGGGTATGAAGATGCGGGTTGCCTTCAGCCGGCTGCATTTGCCGGAGGCTGCCCATAATTTCATCGATCCATTGTTCCTGATCTTTTTTCATTTCAATACTATTTGACGGTCAAAGAATAAAAAACTTGCTATTCATTGGTTTTTTTGTAATAATCGGCCAAAATCCGACGCAGGTTTTTCCGTGCCCTGAACAATAATGATTCAATGGAAGATACGGAACTGCCGGTAATTTCGCCGATTTCGGCATAACTCAATCCGCCGGTTTCACTTAGTAAAAAGGCAATTTTCTGAGTTTCAGGCAGTTGTTCAATGGCTTTGTAAAGAGTGGTGGCTTTTTCTTTGTTCTCGGCCACCACGCCGGGGTGCACAAAATCGCTGGCATCGCTGATGGGTTCGCCACTGTCGTGAAAAAGCTGGGTTAGAAAGGCAAAGCGTTTTTTCCGCTTCTTACTCCGGATCAGGTCAATGCATTTATTTATGGTAATGCGGTACAGCCAGGTGCTCACCTGCGATTCACCTTTAAAAGTATGGGCCTTGTGCCAGGCTTCCACAAACACATCCTGCGTAATTTCTTCGGCATCCTCTGCATTCTGAAGCATGTTCAATGCTGTATTGTACACCCTTGGTTGGTGTTCTTTGATAAAGTTCCTGAATGCCTGTTCGTTTTCCTGGAATAGAAGCATGCCGTTGTCTGTGGCGATCAAGATAAGAAGGAAACTGCGAATGAACGAAAAAAAATGAAGACCGGCTCAGAGGTTTTTCAATGCATCCTGTACGTATTCTTTTTTTCTGCGGGCCACTTCCACTTCCGATCCATCACTCATTTTTAAAAACCCTTGCTTGTCGTAGCTTTCAATATGTGCGGGGTTAATGAGATGTGATTTATGAATGCGGAGAAAATGTTGTTCTTTCAAAATTTCATCATACTCTTTTAATGTTTTGGCTGAAACAAAAACACGGTTTTGTGTGAGATGAATTTTCGTGTAATTGCTGTCGGCCTGCAAACGTATGATCTCATCGAGTGTTACATATTTTACTTCCGATGCATCAGCCAATGCAAGTTTGAATTTTTCTTTTTTCCCTTGCGAAATATTCTGAATAAAATTGCGGAACAATTGCTGACCGGCCGGAGCGTAAATACGTTTGGCTTTAAAACGCTCCACTGCTTTTTTTAATTCTGTTTCATCAATGGGCTTCAGTAAATAATCCAGTGCACTGAAGCGGATGGCCTGGATCGCAAATTCGTTGAAGGCAGTGGTAAAGATCACTTCAAAATTCCATTGATCGATGGTAGTCAGCAGATCGAAACCGCTTTGATGCGGCATTTGAACATCAAGAAAAACAATATCGGGCTGAAAGTTATGAATGAGCGGCAATGCTTCTTTTACACTGCGTGCCGACTGCACAGATGAAATATCCGGACAGTACTGCGCCACGAGCCAACTCAGTAAATCAATGCTCGATTGTTCATCATCAACGATCAATGCTTTTATCATGTTTCTTCCGGGTTATAATAAGGAATGGTAATAATTACTTTGGTGCCTGCGGCGTGTTGCTGTGCGTCAAACATGTCTTTGATCTCTACATGTGCAGGCTTCCCTGTTTTTTGTTGTAAAAGCTTCAAACGTTCTTCGATAATGCCGATGCCTTTGCTTTCATGAATTTTACTGCTGATCTTTTGCTGCTGTATCTGTGCAGCATTGCTGCGGCCAATTCCGTTGTCTTCTATCGTGCAGGTTAAATGATCATCGCTGTGGTTCACAAATTCGATCTTCAGTTTCTTTTCTCCTTCCTTATGCAAAAGGCCATGCCAGATGGCGTTCTCAACAAATGGCTGCACCATCAGCGACGGCACCAGTACTTCATCATTGCTCAGGTTTTCATCTACGTTAATCTCATAACTGAACGATTGATCGAAACGAAGCGATTCCAACTCTACATACATCTGCAATACTTTCAACTCTTCGTCCAGCGGAATAAAATTCTTTTCTGCATAGTTCAATAATGAACGAAGGAAGTTGGAAAAGATGGTGAGATATTTATAGGCTTTGGTTGTTTGCTGCGATACAATCAAATGCTGAATGGAGCTTAATGCATTGAACATAAAATGCGGATTCATCTGTAACGCAGGTTCATGAATTTTGATTCAGCCATTTTTACATTCAGCTCCATCACTTCCAGTTTTGTTTTCTTCATGGCATCCATCGCCATGGCACGGGAAATTTTGGCTGAGCTGAGCGATGCAATGGTTTGCAATGCTTCCAGGTGTTGTTTCGTAAAAAAGTTTTTGCGTTGATGTTCCGAATCAATCACTGCAATTACCTTTCCTTCGTGAATGATGGGTACAGTAATTTCAGAAAACCGTTGTTCATCATCAACAATGTAACGTTTGTCTTTTGATGTATCGTTGATGATGCTTGGTCTGCCGTTTGCAGCCACATCACCTACAATGCCTTTTCCAAATGGAATGATGATCGGGTTTTTGATCTCGTATGCTTTCGGACTTTTGGGTCCGTAGGCAGCTTTTTGTTCCAATACTTTTTCCTGCTCGTTCACCGTGTAGATCACACAATCTTCAAAACCCAAACGGGAAATACAGTTACGTGCAATATCCCACAGTATATCATCAACCGACGAATGTTCAAAACCGGAATGCGCAAAGTAATCGATCATCTGCTTCACTTCTTTTTCCCGCTTTCGGCGTTGCAGAAAATTATAAATGCCGTAGAGCATTGCAAGGAACGCAGAAATGTAGGTAAGCCGGAACCATGTTTGCTGCCACCACGGTTTACTGATGTTGAGTTGAACAGGATGTGCCGCTTCGTACCAGTTAATGCCATCTCTTGATGCTTTTACATGAAAGCGATAGCTGCCGGGTGGAAGTTTGCTGTACACAGCCTGCCCGTATGCAATTGGTTTTTTCCAGTTGTTATCATAACCATCCAGCTTATACAGGAATTGTATTTTTTTTGATCCGGTTAATTCACCCGAAGAAAAATAGAAATGAAAGGAAGATGTGTTATACGGAAAGCGAAGTGTATCTGCTGTTGTAAAACGATAATTACTGTCGGTTGTGTACAGTGTATTGATGGAAGGTTGTAATTGTACTGAGATCGTATTCAGTTGCTGCGGATAAAAGGAGTTGAGTCCTTTATCGCTTCCCCAAAACATTTTACCATCGGCTGCTTTAAAACAACTACGCATACGAAAGCCAGCATGACTGAAGCCTAATCCTTCTTCATACACCGCATAATTATTGGTTGCAGGATCAAAGCGAATCAAACAATTCAAATTGCCGATCCATAAAAATCCATTCTCATCTTTCAGAATGCCTTCGCATTTATCGTTGCGCAACCCTTTGCTGCGGTTGTAAATAGTAGTTATTCCGTTAGGTGCAAGTACGGTTAAACCGGCAACGGTTCCAATATAGATGTTGCCTTTATTGTCTTCATTAAACGAAAAGACTCGGTTGTGTGATAACCCTTCTTTATCGGTGTACTGTTGTAAGGTTTGCTGCTGTTCGTTGTAGCACCAGGCTCCCTGGTTTGTACCGATCCACAGTTGTTGTTTACTGTCCATCCATAAAGTGTTTGCATAAACAGCATTTAATGCTTTCAATAAAGGATGCGTTGTAAAATCAGTTACCTGTAAACGTTGTGTGTTGATATAACAAATGCCACGAAAGGTTGCCACCCAGAGATTACCTGCTGCATCACGACAAAATCCATTTATCCATAGGGAAGGAAGTGAATCAGTTGTGCCGTTCTCCCTTCCAAAATGAGCAATTGTTTTTAGATCTTTCTTTAATAATAGTATACCATAACGTGTTGTACCAACCCATAAACGATTCTGCTCATCGGCATACAAAGCTCTTACGGTTTCTTCTTTGTTTAGGTTTGTACCATCAGGCAAATAATAGTTTATGAAACTTGTTTGATTGGTTGTTCTGTTTAAACGGATCAATCGATCTTGGGTGCCCAGCCATACCAAATTATCTTTAGCAGCAATGGTTTGAATAAATCCATCAAACAGATTCCCCTGTTCATCTTTAAAATAGGGGCGATAAGCAATTTGAGGTTGCTTCAAATGCAGATAGTGCAATCCGGAAGTGCGGGTTGTTACAAAAAGATAACCGCTGCTGTCGTAATGCATCACATTGGTATTATTACTACCGATGCTGCGTTCATCCATCGGATCGTGATTCAGCAATTGAAGACTTCCTTTTTCAAGATCAATAAAATACATACCGGAGAAACGTGTACCAATGGCAAACTGATGTTCATTGATGCGGGTGATATCTCTAAGGTCTTTTGCCAATGCGTTACCGTTTTGATCTTTTAGGTTTGTATACGTATGTGTAATGGTTTGGGTTTTTATATTGATGCGGTAGACAGCACTTCCGCTAATGGTATAAGTGATGATCTCGTTATTATTGATACGTGCTGCCCCCATTAACCCGGGCAGTTCAATCTCCATTAGTTTTTTCTGTGTGGCATAATCTATCAGCATTAAACGGTTATTTCCATAGAACAAAAAACTATTTTCATCAAAAGGATCTACAAAGCGAATGGTTGAAGGCAATAGCGAATCAATAGCATTGTTCCATTTTTCAAAACGATTAGTTAATGTATTGAATACATAGTGCATGTTTGCATTGCGAACAATAAGCCCCTTTGTTTTCGTAAGTAAGAAATTAACTGGAAAGTTATTGTTCGCAGAATCACCAATTGGAAACGAATGAAAATTCCGTTTGGCATCCAGCATGGTTACAAAATTGGTTGGTGTACGTAACCAGATGCGGTTTTCGTCATCACAAATTACCTGCAGAATATCATTGCCTGCCAGTTTTGGATGATCGTATTTGTAGTACGTAGTAATGCTGTTGCCATCAAAACTATTCAGTCCTTCAGTTGTGCCGATCCACAGAATACCATTCCTGTCTCGCTTCACATCGTTCACACTATTATCGCTTAGTCCTTCTGCTGTGCTCAGGTGATAAAATGCGGGTCCCTGTGCTGTTACTTTTTGGGTAGTACATGCAATGAACAGTAGAACAGCAATATGAATTACTCTGATCAAACGAATACAACGATTTGTTTCAAGGGTCAAAAATTACTCTTTTTCTTTCAAAGCGTTGTAACCAAACTCCGCTTTTACAGCGGAGCTTGATCAACAACAAATAGGTGAAGGTGTAAAAGGTCAGCAACTGTGTTTATTTATTATCCCACGCATTGTCATAAGCCTGTACCAGTTTCGACGGGCTTGCCACGTGTTGGCTATTATCACTCACATTACTGTTTGAGTTGATGCTTACAGACACACCGTTGGGAAAGCTCATAATGATGCATTCGCCACCCGGACCAGGGCCACCGGGGCCACCACCGTTTTTCCAGAAGTATCTTCCTTTGTCACCGCCAATACCGTTTACACCATCAAAACCACAACCGGCAACTTTCATCAGTTGTTTGATGTGCGGCGGAACCAGTTTGTCATTTTCAAAAGCAATCATTACCTGCGCTATTTCATAGGTACTCATCACAAGTCCTCTTGACCCGGCGATCAACACATCATCGCTGTTTGATACAGGCGACAGATTACTGTTCCAGCGATAGAAAAGTGTATACGGATAATCGACTAATCCCTGGTGATTCCAGTTTTTAAAATCAATTTTTTCCCAATGTGCAATGTTGGATGGCTGCAGTACAAGATAACGCATAATTTCTCTGAATTCAAACGCAGTAGCCGATTCCAAAGTGTTGTTCATTTCAGCAGCTGCAAAGTACCCCTTGCCATATTTCAAATAAGGAAGCAGGATGCGGCACAATGCAAAGTTGGCATTGTTGTAAGTGCGTGTGGTATCACCTTGTGGCATATTCATCATTTGTTTTAATGATGCGTAGTCACGATCATTTTTTGCAAAGCCACTGTTATGTGATAATAACCTGCGGAAACTGATCTGCATCAACGAAGGATGAATGGTCCATGAGTTGGGTAAATAATTATGGATATATGCATCAGGCGAAATACCTTTCATTTGCAGCATTTTAAACACAGCTATGGCTGTCATAAATTTTGTAACACTGAAAATTTCCTGTCTTGTTTCAATGGTATACGGTACATCACCATTCGAACGGGTGGCTTTACCGTCAGCACCAAACCGCATAATTTTATCGCCAACAACAATGGTATAGGAATAGCCAACCGCCTGCGGACCATAGGTGCTTTTTATATTCTGCTCAAATTTGTCGAGATTGAATTTTGGCTGATTGCTGTTAATGCCCATTTCTTTTTTTTGACAGCCAATGATCAGCAAAAGAAAGCCGGTTAAAATAAGTGTTTGTTTCATGTTTTTGATTTTTGGTTTATTTTTTGGTACAGCTAAAGTAGATGGTCCGAAATCAATTGTTCGTATACCGGTTAGTTTTCGGTTGTAGTGTTTGAGTTTGCGGTTCATTCAATAAAAAATCCCCTATTGCGAAAGCAAAAGGGGAGCGATGATAAGGTTAGCGTTTTTTCCAAACTTGTCCCTCTCGAAGAATCAAAAGGGAGTAATAATCAACATGAGAAAAAGGTTTTAGATCACTTGCTTATTTTTTGATTTGTTTTTTTCCTTCTCTTTCAGTTCGGCTTCTGTAGCTTCACCAATGATGAGGCGGCCGAAACTTGATTTCACTTCAATCTTTGATGAACCGGACCCAGATTTACCTTCGTAGCTACGATTTGAATCCGGGCCATATTTGTCAGGTGTATCGGTGCGTTTGATATTGGCATTGCTTCTGTCGACTACCGATCCAAAGCTTGTTTTGATTGTATAGGTTGCAGAAAAATTTGAGGAAGGGCGAAGGTTTACTGTGCTGTACGATTCATTTAACGTAAGCGATGTAAGATCGTTACCGATATTGATACGGCTGCTTTTGCAAAACTCCATACTGATCT
This sequence comes from Bacteroidota bacterium, assembly GCA_023428755.1. GTDB lineage: Bacteria > Bacteroidota > Bacteroidia > Chitinophagales > Chitinophagaceae > Lacibacter. Next base: position 124,422 of record JAEYWX010000025.1, on the reverse strand, counting down.
TGTTGCTGCCGGTAAGGTTTTCAATAATTACAGTTGAAAATTTAAAGCTGGAAGTAGCGTTGTTAATATTCTTCAACGTTGCCTTTCCAAATTCCACTACTAGTTTTTCTGCTTTCGGGAGATTTCCCGCTGTTAGCGATCCAAACTTGCTGTTAAGTGAAACATTGCCGTTATAATCGGGTAATTTAATGGCACCAAATGAATTTTCAATTTTCAATGTGTTGTTTGATGGTATCTGTACTGTATAGTTGATACTCATGCTGCTTTTACAGTTTTTACAATTGTAATTGCTGTTTTTGTTCTTGCTAGTAGTGGTCTTGAATTTTATTTCATTGCCGTCTTTGCTTTCGGTAACATCAATGTTCTCAAACATCTTATCGGCCAGGTCTTTATCGGTAGAGCTTGCTTCAATATGAATGTCTACTTTAATTTCGTTCCGGTCCCACGTAGTTACGGTAACATTTCCGAAACTGTTGTTGATGTTGAGCGTGTTGCCACTGGCTGCATACGTTTTTGAAATACTTCTTTCTTTAAAATGTTCGTACCGCTTTTTTTCGTTTTTGTCTTCTTTTTGCTGCGCTGTTGCCTGTACTGTAAGCAACAGCAGGACCATACCAAGAATGGTTTTGAATGAAAGGTTCATGTTCATACTTTTTTAATGATGAAAGGAGAATCGGTAGAATGGTTTTATCCATTCGGCAATTCATTGTTTTGTTGTGTTTGTTTTTTGATGTCGTTGCTGATCATCAGCTGGCGGTACAACAACTCTGCCTGCAGTTGCAGATTTTGCAGCATCGCTTTCATGATCACATCTTTATTGGCTGTAACTGCCGCCTGTTTTTGCAGCATGTTATAGGTACTGTCGAGCAGTTGCAGATCATCTAAAAATTGTTTGTACAGTTCGGGATTATCTGCGGTTGCTTCTTTCAATTCTTCCTGGCGTGTTTCAATAGCATTGAAAACCTGTTTTGCTTCTGCTGCATATTCAGCTGTCATGCCTTTGAATACTGCACTGCCGGATTTTGTTTCCACTGCAACGGTTTCATTTTTTTGCTGACGGATGTAAACAAAATAGACAGACGTTAATACAATGCACACAACCGCTGCCGCCGCTGAAAATTTAAAGATATCCCGCAACGAAAACACTTTTGCTTTTTTCTTTACAGGAAGTGTTTGTTCAATTTTTTTCCAGACATCTGCACCCGGATGTTCGGTATCGAACTCACTGCGGTTCCTGTTCACAAATTTTTCGAGGTTACTGCTCATATACTTCCTGTTTTAACAGTTGTAGTAATTTTTGTTTGGCACGCATGTATTGTGTGCGTACGGTTGAATGGGCCACCTTCATCATCTCCGCTACTTCTTCCTGTTCAAATCCTTCAATCAAATGAAGCGTTAATACAGTGCGGTACCCATCCGGTAGTTTTTGCATGGCCTGTTTAATGCTGTCGGTCGTGTACCAGATCTCATTTTCATCAATGAGCTGATCATCTGCAATATTTTCAGCATCTGTTTCCAACCCGTTCAAATGCAGTTTTTGTTTTTTCAGATGCGTCAGACTTTTATACACCACGATCTGCCGCAACCATGCACCAAAAGTCGATCTGCCTTCAAACGAACCCAATTGCTGAAACGCATCGGTAAATGCTTCCTGTAAAATATCTTCTGCATCATCGGTACGGTTTACGATACGCAAAGCCGTATTGAACATAGCTTTTGAATACCGGTCGTACAGGGCCCTGTACGCCGTAGCTTCGCCGTTAAGGCATTGCTGTACTAATGTTTCAGCGGATGTGATGATCGTTGACAGGTTCAATGGTTTTATACATTAAAGTATGAAGGTCATGCATTTTGTTGCATGACCTTTGTAAGATTTTTTTGCCTGAAAGATGAATGGAGGGAAAAGCGGATGAGTGGTTCGAAAGACATTCAACGGTCAGGCTATTGATACCACTTGTGTATCTTCCTTCGCATGCTTCATCACAAACCAAAGTGTAATGATGGTAGAAACAATAAAGTAAACACCAACGATATATTTAATTGTAGTGCTCAGCGCTGCTGCACCAAACCAATCGCCGGTTTGCAACAGAATGGCAATGCCGAAACTGTTTTTGATGATTTCCCAAACGATGGCATATTTGTTACGATCCATCAGCTCAGTGTAAGCATAGATGGTAAGAAAAACAAATAAGCCATAAATATAAATGTAGTAAGCGTTCAAACTATTGATCAGGGCAATATTACCAAACAGGTAACTGATGAACAACAAAGTCATGGTGATTTGTACCCAGCTCCACACATGCAAACCTGTTGAAGCTTTTGTATCATACTTTTCCATGTGATACACATCATTGATCTTATGCACCGGAAATTTTTCTGCAACATCTGCTGGCCGCCAACCGGTAGGCATGAACCAGATGCGGAATTTATCGTTCCAGCTTTTGGTATGCCAGGCATCTTTGATGAGTAAGCCAAGATGCATGAAGTTTATTTTGATGGGATTCCATGTTTGCACCGGACGTGTGATGCCGTACACCGGAGGTTTGTCAGCCAGCTCTTCCTGATAAGTGCCAAACCATTTATCCCAGAAAATAAAGATCTGTCCGTAATTCTTATCTAAGTATTCAGGATTGATGGCATGATGCACCCGGTGGTGTGATGGTGTAACAATAATCTTCTCCAAAAATCCCATCTTATTGATGTGTTGTGTATGATACCAGAACTGTGCAAACAAATGAAGCGGCGCAACAACAGCAATCACCATCGGCGGCACACCCAGCAATGCAGCAGGTAATAAGAAGATGGTGAAGATGCGGAACACAACGGAGATACTTTGTCGTAACGCACAGGCTAAATTAAAATCTTCACTGCTGTGGTGAATGATATGTGCATTCCAGAAAAAATTATATTCATGATCTAAGCGATGCACCCAGTAACCGGCAAAGTCGAGCGCAATAAATGCAACGATGTACGTGAGGATATTATTTTCAATATGTACGATCGCTAATTTATCAACCAGCCAGCCATAACCAATAATAGCAATGCTTAAGCCCAATACATCTTTTGTAACATTGGTAATACCGCTGCTGAGGCTGGAGATCATATCCATATTGCGGACAGTTTGTTTTCCCTTCCACGCTCCATACAATGTTTCGCCGAGTACCAGCAACAAAAAAGCCGGCATAGCAATGAGTAAAATCTTACCGTAAGTTTCCATGTGCAAACAATCTTACTGCTAAAATACGGAAAGGCGTTCAGTTTACCTGCTGTCGGTAATCGGTCATGTAGCGTGATGGTGAAACACCGGTTACCTGCTTAAACACCCGGTTGAAACTTACCGCACTGCTGAAACCGCATTCGTATGCAACAGATGAAATGGCAACGGCTGCATTGCCCGTCATTTTTTTGCAGGCTTCGTTAATGCGGATTTCGTTGAGGAAACGGATATAGGTTTTGCGGGTATGTTTTTTAAAGTACCTGCAAAAAGCCTGCACGGTAAGATGTGCGACCGATGCGATCTCCTCCAGGCTGATGTGCTCCGTATAATGCTCCATGGTATAACCGTACACATCATTCATCCGCAAACCTTCTGTATCGGAAATACTATACACATTTGATGCAGATGAAAGTATACGGTTGCCCTTGCAGTTGCTGAGTGTTTGCAACAGCTGAATAAAAGCTGAAAGTCGATACGCTTGTTTTCCCTGCTGCACCTGTTGCATTTCAGCGATAATTTTTTTGCTTGCAGTTGCAGAAATCTTCAGACCGGTAGTTGTTTGTTCAATAAATCGGCGGATGGGTTTTGTTTCGGGCAAGGCCAATACCGTTTCATAAAACTGTGCCGGATTAAAGAAAAGCGAAAGTGCTTCTACTTTTTTCTTCTTGCGTTTATCAAAGTAAACAGGATCGCTTTTAAACAGGTGGGGTTGATTGGCGCCAAGAATATAAATGTCACCCGGTACAAAAGGCTGCATATAGTTGCCGGCGATCAGTGTGCCCGTTCCTTCTTTGATCCAGGTGATCTGGATTTCCTTGTGCCGGTGCAGATGCACATAAAAATGCGGCAGCACATCTTCTTGCACTACAATGGAACTATCGCCTGCTACCGGTATTGTAAACTGTACTACTTTCATTATTTAGCAAATATTAGCCTTAATTGTAAAAGTAAGGGCAATTAAAGTTAAAATCGGTAAACTATTCGCTAAGAACGGCCTTTTGTTTGTTTGCCGCATCGTTTACTTTCGGTTAAAATTTTATACTATGTCATTTGAATGGAAAGGGGTGTTCCCCGCTTTGCTTACACCGTTTACTGCGAACGAGGAAATTGATTTGCCGATGTTTGAAAAAAACTTACAGGCACAACTGGATGCCGGTGTGCATGGCGTGATCATTGGTGGTTCATTGGGTGAAGCCAGTACCATCACTGCAGCAGAAAAAGAAATATTGATTAAACATGCGATCAAGTATCTCAACGGAAAAATTCCGGTGATCATGAATATTGCCGAGAGTACAACAAAGGATGCTGTGCAGCAGGCAGCCAATGCCAAAGCATGGGGTGCAGCTGGATTGATGTTATTACCGCCGATGCGTTATAAGAGTGATGACAGAGAAACAGTGGAATACTTTAAAACCATTGCCAAGTCAACCGACTTGCCGATCATGATCTACAACAACCCGGTTGATTATAAAATTGATGTTACGCTCGATATGTTTGAAGAGCTGATCGAGTGCAGCAATATCACTGCTGTAAAAGAAAGCACAAGAGATGTAACCAATGTAACTCGTCTCATCAATCGCTTTGGCGGCCGTTTAAAAATTCTTTGCGGTGTAGATACGCTGGCAATGGAAGAATTATGTTTGGGTGCCGATGGTTGGGTAGCAGGATTGGTTTGTGCGTTTCCGAAAGAAACAGTAACAATTTACAACCTGGTGAAAGAAGGCAAAATTGCAGAAGCTGCAAAAATCTATCGTTGGTTCATGCCTTTGCTCGAACTCGATATTCATCCGAAGCTGGTGCAGTATATTAAATTGGCTGCTACACAAACAGGCATCGGAAGTGAATATGTTCGTGGTCCTCGTTTAACTTTACAGGGTAGTGAGCGAACTCGTATTTTGAAGATCATTAACGATGGTATCGCTGCACGACCGGTTTTGTAAACAACTAAAAACGAACAATGAGTTATTCTGATACTTCAGTACAGGAAATTAATGCATGCATGCAGGAAGCATGGAATGCATTTCATGTCTATCGCAAAAAAAGTTTAAAAGAAAGAGCCGCCTTGATGCGTGCAATTGCAAAGGAATTGGAAAGCTGTGGCGACCATTTGATTGAAGTGGCTATGCAGGAGACTAATTTACCTGAAGCAAGATTGCGTGGCGAACGTGGACGAACAATTTTTCAATTGAACAGTTATGCCGATGCATGCGAACGTGGCGATTGGTTGGAAGCAAGAATTGATACAGCGATTCCTGATAAAGTTCCACCAAAGCCAGACATCCGAAAGATGTTGGTGCCGCTTGGTCCGGTGGTAGTGTATGGTGCCAGTAATTTTCCATTCGCCTATTCAACAGCAGGTGGCGATACAGCTTGTGCATTAGCAGCGGGTTGTCCGGTAATTGTAAAAGCACATCCTGCGCATGAACATACATCGGAGATTGTTGCAGATGCAGTTCACAAAGCAGTCGCTTATCTAAATTTACCAAAGGATGTGTTTCAACATGTGTATGGAAAAAGTATTGAAGTGGGAAAAGCGTTGATCCAGCATCCGCATACAAAAGCAGTTGGCTTTACGGGTTCGTATGGTGCAGGTAAACAATTATTCGATTGGGCCAACGAACGCAAAGAACCGATTCCTGTATTTGCAGAAATGGGCAGTGTGAATCCGGTGTTTTTATTGCCGGAGAAATTAGCTGCATCTGCTACTGATATTGCAACGATGTATGCCGGTTCTATTACATTAGGTATTGGTCAGTTTTGCACTAATCCCGGTCTTATCATTGGTGTCGAAAGTGAAGCGTTGACAACCTTTACACATGATTTAGGGAAAGCGATTCAAAAAATCCAACCTGCACCAATGTTGCATGCAGGTATTGTAAGTGCATACAAAGAGAAAAAAGGCAATGCATTGCTGCAGGATGATGTGCATCTTGTTGCAGAAAGTGAAACAGCAGTAAAAGAAAACGAAGGATTGCCAACAGTTGCCACTGTAAGTGCACAGGCATTTTTAAAGAACCCTGTATTGCACCAGGAAGTGTTTGGTCCGTATTCTCTCATCATCCGTTGTGCAAACAAAGAAGAAATGCTGGCAGTCGCACAGCATCTCGAAGGACAGTTAACCGCAACACTCATGGCAACGGACAACGAACTGTTGCAAAACGATGATCTGGTTGAAGCAGTAAAAAACATCTGCGGCCGTTTTATTCTCAACAGTGTGCCAACCGGAGTAGAAGTTTGTTTGAGTATGCAGCATGGTGGTCCTTTTCCTGCAACAACCGATAGTCGCTTCACCAGTGTTGGTGCCGATGGTATTAAACGTTTTGCAAGGCCCATCGCTTTTCAAAACTGGAGCAACAGTTTGTTGCCCGATGAATTGAAAAATGAAAATCCGTTGGGGATTACAAGAACAGTTAATAATGAATTAACCAAAGCAACTATTTAAATATTCAATATTACGAATGGATCAACCTGTCATTAAGAAATATCCTAACAGCACACTCGATCGTTTCGGCGGTTGGGTGTTTCATTGTGTGGATGCACATACCTGCGGTAATCCTGTGCGTTTGGTAGCAGAAGGTGGTCCTGCACTGGAAGGAAACAACATGAGTGAAAAACGGCAACACTTTTTAAAAGAGTATGACTGGATTCGCAAAGGACTCATGTTTGAACCACGTGGACATGATATGATGAGTGGAAGTATTTTGTATCCGCCGCATGATCCGCAGAATGATGTAGCGGTGTTATTTATTGAAACAAGTGGATGTTTGCCGATGTGCGGACATGGAACGATTGGCACCATTACCATTGCAGTAGAAGAAGGATTGATTGTTCCGAAAACGCCGGGAGTTATCAGGATGGAAGCGCCTGCGGGGCTTGTGATGATAAATTATAAAACTTCGCATCATGCTTCGACTGCGCTCAGCACTGATGCAACAAACCCTTCGACTGCGCTCAGGGTTACCAGCGTGAAGTTGACAAACGTTCCTGCCTATTTGCACTCAACCGAATTAACCGTTGAATGTCCTGAGTTAGGTGAGTTGGTGGTTGATGTTTCGTACGGTGGAAATTTTTATGCCATTGTTGATGTGCAGAAAAATTTCAAAGGTTTGGAACATTATGCAGCAGATAAATTAATTGCATGGGCAAGAGAACTAAGAAAAAACATTAATGCAAAATATACATTCGTTCATCCGCAGGATGCGACGATCAATGGATGCAGTCATATTTTATGGACGGGTGCTGTGATAGATCCAACATCAACTGCACGCAATGCGGTGTTCTATGGCGATAAAGCTATTGATCGTAGTCCGTGTGGTACGGGTACATCTGCACGTATGGCGCAATGGTATGCAAAAGGGAAGTTGAAGAAAGGTGATCAATTCATTCACGAAAGCATTATTGGCAGTAAGTTCATTGGTACAATAGAAGAAGAACTGGAAGTAAACGGCATCAAAGCCATTAGACCGGGTATTGAAGGCTGGGCGAAGATCTATGGTTATAATACGATCAGTATTGATAAGGAGGATGATCCGTATGCGTATGGGTTCCAGGTGATTTAAATATTTTTTAAAATGGGCAACGCAATTGTAATCGGCGGTGGTATTATTGGTTTAAGTTCGGCTTACTATCTGCAGCAAAGCGGGTGGGATGTAACAGTGTTGGACAAAGATGATTTTTCCAATAACTGTTCGTATGGCAATGCAGGTTATGTGTGTCCCAGTCATTTTATTCCGTTGGCAACACCGGGCATTGTAAAACAGGGTTTGAAATGGATGTGGAATTCAAGAAGTCCGTTTTATGTAGAACCTCGATTAAACGCAGCACTTATTTCGTGGGGATTGAAATTCGTGAAGAGCGCTACTGCAAAACATGTTGCAGAATCGGCTATACCTCTCCGTGACATTGCACTGCTGAGTCAACATTTGTACGAAGAGTGGGCCAAGGTTCCCGGTTTTGATTTCGCTTATGAAAAGAAAGGCTTGCTGGAAATGTTTCAGACAGAATCAAACGAGAAACATGCGCACCACACGGCAGCGGATGCCACAAAGCTTGGACTGGAAGCAGTGATGTTATCCAAAGAAGAAGTGCAGGCCATGGAGCCACAGGTTGAACTCAATATTCGTGGTGCTTTGTATTTTAAATGCGATGCACATCTTTATCCGCAGAAATTGATGAAGGGCCTCATCAACATCCTTCAGCAAAAAGGTGTGCAGTTAATTCCGCATGAAGAAGTAAATGGTTTTGTAAAAAGCGGAGAGCGAATCGCTGCAGTAAAAACAGCCAAGCAAACATACGATGCCGATGTGGTGGTAATCGCAACAGGTTCCTGGTCGAGAGAAATTGCAGCAATGGCCGGATTGAATTTACCACTTATGCCCGGCCGTGGTTATTCCGTTACATTGGAAGATTCGCCGTTTACATTTAATCATCCTGCAGTATTGCAGGAAGGTCGTGTTGCCATTACACCAATGGATGGAAATAAGATTCGCTTTGGTGGTACTATGGAAATCACTTCAACCAAAACGCCTCCACGTTATAAGCGGGTAGAAGGTATTTTGAATGCAGTTGAACGGTTTGTTCCGCAGTTTAAAATACCCATGCCGGCAAAAGAAAATATCTGGTATGGCTATCGTCCCTGTTCGGCAGATGGCTTGCCTTATATCGGCAAAATAAAATCGAATGCGATCATTGCAACCGGTCATGCAATGATCGGGTTAAGTGTTGGTGCAGGAACAGGTAAGCTTGTGGCTGAGATTGCAAACGGCGAAAAGCCCAGTGTGGATATAAAGCCGTACGATCCTGAACGATTTTCGTAATTTGCTGTTTACTTTTCAAACGGAAAATTGATCTACATGAAAAAGCTTGCATTATTTCTTTGGTTCACAGTCATTTTGTTTACTGCAACGGCACAACATCTACTCGTAAAATTGTGGGAAACAGATACTACGTTAAAAGTTCCTGAATCTGTTTTGTTCGATGGAAAGAACAATGTTTTGTACGTAACAAATATTGATGGGCAACCGTGGGAGCGTGATGGTAAAGGTTCCATAGGAAAAGTTGGATTGAATGGAAAGATCATTGCGGTGGATTGGGTGAGTGGTTTACAAGCTCCCAAAGGAATGGGTTTGCACAAAAACAAATTATATGTTGCTGATCTTACCGAATTGGTGGTGATCGATATCACTACGGGAGCGGTGGTTGAACGGATAGCAGTTGAAGGAGCCGGCGGATTGAATGATGTGTCGGCCGATGAAAATGGGACGGTGTATGTAACCGACTCACGTGCGAGACGTGTGTACGAAGTAAAAGATAGTAAAGCATCACTCTTGCTCGACAGTTCAAAACTAAAAGGACCAAATGGTATATTGAAACACAAGGGTAGTTTATATGTGTTGGATGCAGGTAGTATGTATCGCATGGAAAAAGACGGCTCACTCACCAAACTTGCAGAAGGAATGGAAGGTGGTACGGATGGTATTGAAAATGTAAGTGGCGGCGATTTCCTCGTTTCTACCTGGGGAGGTGTAGTGTATTATGTAAATGCTGACGGAACCAAGCAGGTGCTTCTCGATGGCAGGCCACAAAAGATCAACTCCGCCGATATTGGCTACGATGCTGCGAAACGCATCGTTTACGTTCCCACTTTCTGGCGAAATACGGTAGTGGCTTATGAGCTTCAATAAAGGAATGTGAAAACTTGTCGGGCGGTTGTTGGTAACCGTTCGGATGTTCCTAATTTTACAAAACGTATGGACTGTACATCGCAACGGATCGCTTACCGTAAAACGGCTGCTTTTTCAAGTATTGTATTGGATTACCTGGATGGTGCTGCGGCATTAAAACCGTTTTATAAACATCGTCCAAACCTGGAAGGTATCAAGCATGCCATTGCAGAGCGTTCGGCGTTTGCAACCAACCGTACAGTTTTGGTTAATCATCTCAAGCAACAGTATAGTGCAGTAAGCGAATCGGCTGCAGTGAATCGTAATATTGATCTGTTGTTGCAGGAAAATACATTTACCATTACCACGGCACATCAGCCCAATTTATTTACAGGTCCGTTATACTTTATTTATAAAATTCTGCATGCCATTAAACTGGCAGATACGTTGAAGCAGGAATTAACGCAATACGATTTTGTACCTGTGTATTACATGGGTAGTGAAGATGCAGACTTTGAAGAGTTGAGTTATGCAACCGTGAATGGCGTTAAATACCAATGGGCCACACAGCAAAATGGTGCGTTTGGAAGAATGGTGATCGATAAAAATATCACCCAGCTCATTCATGCCATCAGCGGACAGCTATTGGTGGAACCACATGGAAAAGAAATTGTGGATGCGTTGCTGGCTTCCTACAAAGAAAAGACAAGCATACAGGATGCCACCCTCGCCTTTGTACATTTTCTGTTTGAACGTTTTGGTTTGATCGTTATCAATGCAGATGCAAACGAACTGAAGGAACAAATGATTCCTGTTTTTGAAGATGAATTGCTTAACCGGTCTTCTTCGAAACTTGTATCGCAAACGATTGCTGCACTTGAACAGCAACAATACAAAGTACAGGCTGGTGGAAGAGAAATCAACTTATTTTATTTTGATGAAGACCTGCGTGAACGCATTGAAGCAGATGGTGATGGATTTGCAGTAGCCAATACCACCATTAAGTTTACGAAAGATGAAATCCTGAAGGAGCTGCACGAACATCCCGAGCGTTTCAGCCCGAATGTAATTCTACGTGGTTTGTACCAGGATACAATTCTGCCCAACATCGCCTTTATTGGTGGAGGAGGAGAACTGGCTTATTGGTTAGAATTGAAAAATGTATTTGCCCATCACAAAGTTCCTTATCCCGTATTGCTGTTGCGGAATTCATTTCTTGTAACAGAAAAACAATGGCTTGCTAAAATTGAGAAACTTGGGTTTACGGCAGGTGATTTCTTTTTAACCGAAGATGAACTGCTCAACAGGTTTGTTCACCGTATTACTGCAAACCCTGTTAAACTGAACGGAAGTTTTACTGAGGCAGAAACATTTTACGATCTGCTCAAACAAAAGGCGGCTGTTGTAGATACCACTTTAACCCAGCATGTGGAAGCATTAAAAACAAAAGCGTTGCATCGGTTGCAGGAGCTGGAAAAGAAATTACTGCGTGCCGAAAAACGAAAGTATGCTGATCAGCAACGGCAGATACAAACCATCAAACAACAACTCTTTCCAGGCAACGGATTACAGGAACGGAAAGAAAGTTTTTTAAATTTTTATGCAAAAGAAGGCAAGGCCATCATCGATGCATTGTATCAACACTCTCTTTCATTGGAGCAGGAGTTTGTAGTACTGTCGATTTAGCTTCTACTTTTTTGCAAATGCTTTTACCGGATCAAATTGAAATCCTACGCTGAAATAATTATTGCGGTAGTATGTATTGCTGCTTCCCGAAAGTAAGGATACATTCATTTGTGCCTGAATGCGAAACCACGGTGCACTATCAAATCCAAGACTGGTTATTAACGCAGGTTCTATAAAAAACAAACGCTTCTGTTGAATATCCAGTAATTGGTACGATTGTAATTCGTTGTTGTCGTAATTGGTGGAAATATTGCTGTAACCTATGGATGTAAACCGCAATACGGGAGTAATTGTAAAATTGCTGACTGGATGAAAACTGAACGATGGTTGAAAATAAAACCGGTTGGTTTTGCTGTTATGAAATCCGGTTGGGCCACTGTTGGTGGCCATATTATCAGAAATATCATTGGAGCCAAACCCATAGCCTCCATAGAATTCAAAAAATACTTTTTTATCTTTTGTAAGCGGATAAAATACACCCGCACCAAATTCTGCCGAACGGCGATTGTATTTTACAATTTCAGTGTTTGTAGAACTGTTGGTGCTGGTGGTTAGTTCGTCCTGACTGCGTAATGATCCGTTCCAGGCTGCTGTTAGAGCAAAGTGATCAGTAACGGCGTAGGCTGCCTGTAATGCATAACTGTTTTCTGTACCTACTGCTGTACTTGCAACTGAAGCATTAATGCGGGATTCATTTTTTTCTTTAAAGGCAGGTATGTTTTGAATAGTGGGAGAATACGCAAAACGAAATAGTGTACATGAGCTGAAAAGCATACTCATCAGAAATACGGATGCAATCAAACGTAATTGTTGTTTCATGGGAGCTTTTTATGATAAGGAATGAAAGAATTTAGTCAAATTTATTTTCCCAGCCCTGTTGCTTTAGTTTTTCAACTTTTGCCAGTACTTCATCATTCATCGTTGATTTGTACGTTGCAATTTTTGTAGCAATCGTTTCATCAAATGTTCCAATAATTTCTGCTGCAAGAATACCTGCATTTTTTGCAGCATTCAATGCTACCGTTGCAACAGGTACACCGTTGGGCATTTGCAGAATTGAAAGTACCGAATCCCAACCATCAATGGAGTTGGATGATTTTACGGGTACGCCGATCACTGGTAATGTAGTAACACTCGCTACCATACCCGGTAAATGAGCTGCACCACCTGCGCCTGCAATAATCACTTTCAATCCTCTTGCTTTTGCTGTTTGTGCATACTCCACCATGCGAAGGGGTGTGCGATGGGCAGATACAACCGTTAATTCATACTCGATACCAAATTCTTTCAGGATGTCTGCGGCAGGTTGCATAACAGGTAAGTCGCTGTCACTGCCCATGATAATACCAACCAATACTGTTTCTTGTTTTTTGTTTGTTGTTTCTTGTTCTTTCACTTCTGTCTGTCTTTAAATTTTAAGCCTTTATGTGGGGTTGTATTTAAGTAATTCATAAAAGCTGCAATTTTTGCACACAAGGTATCAGCTTTTTTGTAAAGTTCTTGAAACTCTTTCTCAGATATATACAAATCAATCAGCAATCGGTGAAGTTGTGATTTTAACTCACCTGCTTCACCCTTACAAATACCAAGGGAATTAATGAATTCTAAACGACTGCTTCGTTCAAATCCTTCACCAATATTATCCATGATTGACCCTGACGACGATTTTATTTGTTCGGCAAATCGAAAGTCTTTATTCTTCTTTAGTTTGTCCGATAACGGAGAGATGATCTCATAGAGGCCTTTTGCAAGTTGCCAAATTTCTAATTCTTCAAACTTGTGAACAGTTGCCATATAGGTGATGTATGTTTTGGTTAAGCCTCTTTAAAATTAGGAAACCCTAACCAGAAACAATAAACCAAAAACCAGAAACCTATAATTTATTCAAATCTCCTGCCAGCAACTTCATTTCTGCTTCTGCAAGTTTTGCCATGTACAATGAGTTGATGTAACGGGTTTGACCATTAATGTAATCTATTTGTACCTGTCTTAATTCCAGTGATGTGATCGCCAGCTTACGAAAACGTTCCGTAGCAATTACATTGTTTTCTTCGATCAAAGCCAGTGTGTTTTTTTCAAGCTTCACCAGGTTGAGTGCATTTTGAAAATTGTAATACGCATTCAATATACTGGTGTTTACCTGGTTCTTTAACTGGTCAATTACAATCTGTTGATTCTTGATGCCTATTTCAGCTACCTGCTCTTGCCGTTTAATATTTCCACCCTGGAAAAGAGGAATGGCAATGCCGATGTTTCCGTTTGGGCCGAGGTTGCGGTTAAACAAAGTGAAACCCGCATCGTTCCGGCTTTGAGCAAGGTTAAAGTTTCCGTTGAGTGTAACAGAAGGTAAACGTTGCGAAAGAATTTCTCTTTTTTGTTGCACTAATACAGTCAGATTACTTTGCGCCAGTAAGAGATCATAGTTATCTGTTTGTGCTTTTTGTAACAGCGACGCATAGCTGATCGTTGCATCGGGTTCAATGGTGTCGGTTACTTCGAATACAGTATCAGGTTTACGACCAAGCAGGTTATTGAAATTTGCTTTTGCTACCCGTATGTTATTTTCAATGGCCAATAAACTTCCTTTTTGCTGGTTCAAATCAACTTCTGCTTGCAGAAAATCTGTTTTGGGTGCTGTGCCAATGGTGAAGCGACTTTCAGCAATTAATCTTCTTTCTTCAAAAAATTTAATCGTTTCCTGCAATGCTTTGCGTTGCTGATTGAGTTGTACGATCTGATAATACGAACCGATGATATTGAACACCGTTGTATTTACCTGGCTGCGAAAACTGAGTTCACCGATCTTTTCCAATTCTTCCAGGCGACGTTTGCTGGCAAACATCCGCATACCATCAAAAATTCGCCAGCTTACAGCCAACCCAGCATTTTGGTTACGTAGAATGGCACCGTTTCGTTTGATCACCGTTCCGTTTGTAAGTCGCTGCTCCAGATTGTTGGAAGCAATACCAAGTGTACTGTTGATCGATACGTTTGGCAATAAACCGGCTGTTCCCCAATTGTTATTGATGATGCCGATCTCCTGTTCATTTTTTACAATTTCAACGTCGAAGTTTTTTTCAACGGCAATACGAATGGCTTCATCAACCGTTAATTTGGTTGTAACCTGCGCAAAGGCAATTATATTAATCAGACAGCTTAGCAATAGCAGCTTCAGTTTCTTCTTCATGCACTTTAATTTTTTTGGATGACAGGAACGAATACATCGCCGGAATTACAAACAAGGTAAGCACCAGCGAAAACATGATTCCTCCTACAATTACCACACCTAACGGAATACGGCTGGTGGATGCAGCACCTAATGATAATGCCAATGGTAACGCACCGAGCGCCATGGCAAGACTCGTCATAAGAATCGGGCGCAAACGCATGGTGGCCGCTTCAATTACTGCAGGTTTGCGTAACATACCCGCATGTTTTTTCTGATTGGCAAATTCAACAATGAGAATACCGTTCTTGGTTACAAGACCAATGAGCATGATCATACCAATTTGTGAAAAGATATTAATGGTTTGATCGAAGATCCATAAGGAGAACAATGCACCGGCGATGGCCAGCGGTACAGTAAACATAATCACCAACGGATCAATAAAACTTTCAAACTGTGCAGCCAATACAAGGAAGATGAGGATCAATGCAAGGCCCAAAGCAAAAAATGTATTTCCACTGCTCTCTGCAAAATCTCTGGAGTTACCTGCCAATGCTGTGTTGAACGATTCATCTAAGAGTTTATCGGCAATGGCCTGCATTTCTTTGATACCATCACCAATTGTTTTACCCGGTGCAAGACCTGCACTGACAGTTGCAGATTTGTAACGGTTAAAGTGATACAACGTTGGAGGTGTTGTTTCTTCTTCAAACGAAACAAACTGATCAACAGAGATCATTTGTCCGGCAGCATTCCGAACAAACAGGTTTTTTAAATCAGTAGGATCGTCACGATCATTTCGTAACACCTGGCCAATCACCTGGTATTGTTTTCCATCTTTAATAAAATACCCCAGGCGACGGTTACTTAATGACAGCTGCATTAATTCGGAAATATCAGTAATGCTTACACCCAATTCACTGGCACGTAAGCGATCAATATTCAAACGCAACTCCGGCTTATTGAATTTCAGATCCGCATCAGCATTGGTTAGCACTGAACTTTTTTGAACTTCTTCCAGGAATTTCGGAAGTATTTCTTTCAGCTTGTCGAAATTATTATTCTGCAGTACAAATTGTACAGGCAATCCTCCACGACGGTTTACAGAAATGGTTTGTTCCTGAATAGCAACTGCTCTTCCTTCGTTGTACTTTGGCAAATTCCGGTTGATCATTTCAACAATTTCCTGTTGCGAACGATTCCGTTCATTGGGATCAACCATTAACGACCGAACAAAACCACTATTCACCGAGCCAGCTCCTGTAAAGCCGGGCGCAGTAACGGAGATGAGTACCTTTGTTTCAGGTACACTATCCATGATAAGAGTATTCAGTTTGTCAATGTATGCATCCATTGCATCGTAACTGGTTCCTTCGGGCGCACTCACCTGTAATCGAAACTGGCTGCGATCTTCCATTGGAGCCAATTCGCTTTGGAGGTTTGTACCAATAAACCAGATCATTCCAAAACACGCAATGATCAGCACAATCGCAATCCATCTTGCTTTCATGAATACCACTAACGCTTTGTGATAACCATTTTCCATTGCACGGAAAAAAGGTTCGGTAACTCGGTAGAACCAACCATGTTTGGTACCACCTTTTCGTGTTAAATACACGTTCAGTACCGGCGTTAATGTAAGTGATACAAACGCAGAGATCAAAACCGCTCCTGCTACCACAATGCCAAACTCACGGAACAAGCGGCCAACAAACCCCTGTAAGAATATGATGGGAAGAAATACAACCGCCAATGTGATTGATGTAGCAATTACAGCAAAGTAAATTTCTTTGGAACCTTCACGGGCAGCTTTGTACTTGTCCATGCCCTGTTCCATTTTCTTGAAAATGTTTTCCGTTACCACAATACCATCATCCACCACCAAACCTGTTGCCAGTACAATAGCCAACAGGGTTAATACATTTATGGTAAACCCGCTCAGGTACATGATAAAGAATGCACCAATGAGTGAAACCGGAATATCAATCAATGGACGAATTGCAACGATCCAGTCACGGAAAAACAGGAAGATGATTAGTACAACCAGAGCAAATGCCAGCACCAATGTTTCTTCCACTTCAGCAATTGATTTGCGTACAAATTTTGTTTGATCAAGACCAATATCCAGTTTAATATCTGATGGAACTTCGTTTTTAATTTGCTCAAAGCGTTTGTAAAATTCATCGGCAATGGCAACATAGTTACTGCCGGGTTGTGGCACAATGGCTAATGCAATCATGGGAATACCACGTTCTTTCAATATACTTTCTTCGTTCTCCGGTCCAAGCACCGCTTGTCCAACATCTTTCAACTTAATATCACGCCCCTCAACATTTTTTACAATAAGATTATTAAAATCTTCTTCCGTATTCAAACGGCCAAACGTACGCACTGTTAACTCCATGGTGTTACCGGAAATTTTTCCCGATGGCAACTCCAGGTTTTCACGTTGCAGTGCTGTTTGTACATCTCTTGCTGTTAAATTATATGCCAATAGTTTTTCTGGTTCAAACCAGATACGCATGGCGTATCTTTTTTCGCCCCAAATACTAACAGTACTTACACCCGGAATGGTTTGGATACGTTCCAACAAATTATTGGTTGCATATTCAGTTACCTGCAAGGGATTCCTGCTTTCACTTTGAATGGTCATGGAAAGAATGGGGTCACTGCTGGCATCGGCTTTGGTAACAACAGGTGGTGCATCCAGATCGGCAGGGAGGGAGCGAACAGTTTGTGATACTTTATCACGTACATCATTTGCTGCTTCTTCCAGATTAAAGCCCAATTCAAATTCAACATTGATATTACTGTTGCCCTGGCTGCTGCTGCTCGTAATATTTTTTACACCGGCAATACCATTGATCGATTTTTCCAAAGGTTCGGTAATCTGCGATTCAATAACGTCGGCATTGGCACCGGGGTACGACGTACGTACACTGATGTTTGGAGGATCAATTGCCGGATAATCACGTACGCCTAAGAAACGAAAACCAATAACGCCGAACAATATGATCATAATGTTCATTACGATGGCGAGTACTGGTCGCTTCAAACTCAGTTCGGAAATAGTCATGTGTTATTATTGAACTTTAGAGAGTTTAACTTTTGCTTCCGGTTTTAAACCGAGTAACCCGGTGGTAATAATGGTATCGCCCGGAACAACACCGCTTGTAATTTCAACATTGGCAGAATCACGAATACCGGTTTGTACATCGGTAAACTTTGCAATACCATCCCGGTACACAATGAGTTTTTTACCTCTTGCCTGTGGTAACACTGCTTGTGCAGGTACAAGAATGGCATTGTCATTTCGTGCAAAATCCATATCCACTTTTGCAAACGAACCGGGTACCAGCGATGCATCATTTTGCTGCACCATACAACGCACATTCAATCCTCGTGAAGTTTCATTAACGGTTGATTCAGATGCATACACTTTTGCAGTATACTTTCTGGGAGTTCCTTCCACTGAAAAACTGATGGTTTGTCCCACTTTTACTTTGGAAGTATATTTTTCGGGAACGCTGAACTGTAATTTCATTTGGCTCAACTGGCGCAATGAAGTAATAACAGTTGTGGGTGTAATGTAGGCACCAATGGAAATATTCCGGAACCCGATCTTGCCACTAAAAGGTGCACGGATCTCAGTTTTAATAATATTCGTACGTAACAGTTCAATATCAGCTTTGATATTACTTACTTGTAAAAAGCTGAGATCATAGTCCTGCTGGCTGATGCCGTTGATCTTCAGCAACTCTTTGTTCCGTTCTTCTGTTTTTTCAGCGATCTGCAATTGTACTTCCAGTTTCTTTAATTGTGCCTGGAGGTCGCCATCAAACAACTTTACCAGTAAAGCCCCTTTGTTTACAAAAGCTCCTTCGTTAATAGAATGTGAAACTACACGACCACTTACTTCGGCCTGGATCTGCGTTTCTTCCATCGGCAACAAAGTACCGGGAAGCTGGATGGGTTCGCTCACCGATCCGGTTTTTACGACATGCCCCACCACGGTCATTAAATTTTGCGGACGGGAGCCTCCCTGTGGCGATGCGGATTGTTTTTTTTCGTCTTTACAGCTTGTGGCCAACAATAATGTGGCACCAGCAATGATGGTAACTATTCTCATGTGTTTATAGATGTGCTAAAGGTAACGATAGAACAATTTTTACATCCTTTAGTTGGATGAGTGGTAAAAACAATGGTTGGCCATTGGACAATGGGAGCAATGTAAGAGTTCGCTAACAGCCTGTTCGGTTAGCTGGCCTTTACTTTCAGCAGGTGTTTGATACGGTTGGCTTTGTACGTCAGTTCGCTTCGGTCTTTTCCAATTACAGTAACATGGCCCATTTTACGTCCGGGCTTGGTTTGTGCTTTGCCATAAATATGTACAAAAGCATTTTCCATTTTCAACACTTCTTCCAGTCCTTCGTAATAAGCCGGTCCGCTATAACCATCTTCTCCTACGATGTTCAAGATAACAGAAGGCATTATGGCATCGGTACACCCAAGTGGATAGCCAAGCATGATACGCCATAGCATATCAAATTGTGATGAATAGTTTCCTTCAATGCTATGATGGCCACTGTTGTGCACACGGGGTGCTGTTTCGTTTACTAATACATCTCCGTTTTTGTCAACAAATAATTCAACGGCAAATAATCCTGGCGATTCCAGGTTGCGAACAACTGCCATAGCAATAGCTTCTGCTTTCCAGAAGATTTTTTCCGGAAGTTCGGCAGGTGAAACCTGGTAGTCGAGTAAGTTCAATGTTGTGTCAAAGATCATTTCAGCAGGTGGGTACATGGTTATTTCACCATCTTGCGCCACTGCTACGATCATGGCAATTTCTTTTTGAATAGGCACTAACTTTTCCAGCACGGCCGGTGCATCAAACCCACGTACCAGATCGGCTGCGGTCTTTAAAATTTCAACACCACGACCATCGTAACCACCCATGCCCACTTTATGCGCTGCCGGTAAAAAAGATACCAATGCATTCAGTTCTTCCTTGTTTTCAGTAATTACAAATTCTGATGTTGGGATCTGGTGATGCTGATAAAACTTTTTTTGTTCGATCTTATTTTTAATAATGCGCAGGGCCGATGGTTTGGGAAATATTTTTACGCCTTCTGCTTCCAGTTTTTCCAGTGCTTCCACATTTACACTCTCAATTTCAATGGTGAGCGCATCCAATCCTTTCCCAAACTTGTACACTGTTTCAAAATCTTTGATATCGCCTTTGGTAAAATGATGACAGAGGTGTGCTGATGGGCAATGCTCATCGTTTTCGAGTATATATGTTTCAACGGGATAATTTGCTGCTGCCTGCAATAACATGCGGCCAAGCTGGCCACCACCAAGGATACCAATTCTGAGCGGAGTCGAAGAGTTCATGGCGGCAAAGATAAGGGAGGGAGTTGAAGCGGAGCGGACTTGAGTCCTGAGTAAAGTCGAGTCCTGAGCGAAGTCGAAGGACGGTGTAGGGAATCGAGCGCAGTCGAGATTCCCGGGAATATTTATTATTTTTCTTACATGATCTACAAAGACACTCCTCAGGAATTATACTACGTTTATATTATTGAATGTCATGATGGTTCTTTTTATACAGGACTTACCAATGATCTAATTCGTCGTTTTACTGAACATTGTGAAGGAGCTTATATAACATGTTACACTTACAAACGGCGTCCCCTTCGATTGAAATACTATGAAACAATTCCTTTTGTGTTGGAAGCTGCACAAAGGGAGAAGCAGCTAAAAGGATGGTCGAGAGCAAAGAAAATAGCGCTGATGAAAGGCGATTTGCACAAATTAACGTTATTGGCACAATGCCAAAATCTTACTCATACTAAGTATAAGGATATGCGATAAAGTTCTCGACTGCGCTCGAACTTTATTGAATCCCCTTCGACTGCGCTCAGGGTCAAACGCTCCCCTGTGTACAATGTTTTCTTTACTTTTGCAACATGCACCCCGATTATGCCAATAAACGCTTTCACGATAAACGCAGCAACTATTGTTTGCTGATGGAAGTATTGGCGATTGACTCAAACTGATTGTGTTGAGAAAAGTTCGTTCCTGCGGAACCGGTATCCTTTTTTTGAACTGCAAAAACAACAATCATGTCAACAATCACAGCAAGTAAACAATCGTCTGTACAAACCGATTTTCTTCCCTTACACGGAACCGATTACGTAGAATTTTATGTGGGCAATGCCAAACAGGCTGCTCATTTTTATATCACTGCTTTTGGTTTTCAGCCATTAGCTTACGCCGGACCGGAAACAGGACTAAAGGACAGAGCCAGTTATGTGGTTCGTCAAAATAAACTCACTTTCGTATTAACAACTCCGCTTCGTTCGGGAAATGAAATGGCCGATCATATTTATAAACACGGCGATGGTGTAAAAGTGCTTGCGTTAAAAGTGGACGATGCTGCTTCGGCATTAGATGAAACCACGAAACGTGGTGCAAAGATGTACCAGGAACTCACAAGTCTTACTGATGATGCTGGTGAAGTAAAACTAACTGGCATTCATACCTACGGTGATACGGTGCATTTGTTCGTGGAACGGAACAATTACAACGGTGTGTTTATGCCCGGCTACCGTGCCTGGAGCAATCCGTATTTTAAAACTACCGAAACCGGTTTACAATATGTAGATCATTGTGTAGGAAATGTGGGCTGGAACCAAATGAACCCCTGGGTTGCGTTTTATGAAAATGTTATGGGCTTCCGTAATATTTTAAGTTTTGACGACAATGATATTTCCACTGAGTATTCAGCACTCATGAGTAAAGTAATGAGTAATGGAAATGGATATGTGAAATTTCCGATCAACGAACCTGCAGAGGGAAAGAAAAAATCGCAGGTGGAAGAGTACCTCGACTATTATAATGGTGAAGGTGTGCAGCATGTGGCTTTAGCCACCAATAACATTGTAGAAACAGTAACGGCGTTGCGCAGCCGTGGAGTGGAATTTCTACAGGTGCCGACCACGTATTATGATGATCTGCTGGATCGGGTAGGGCATATTGATGAAGACCTGCAGCCATTGAAGGACTTAGGTATTTTAGTTGACCGGGACGATGAAGGATATTTACTGCAGATATTTACCAAGCCCGTTGAAGACAGGCCCACACTGTTTTTTGAGATCATACAGCGGAAAGGCGCACAGAGTTTTGGTAAAGGAAATTTCAAAGCATTATTTGAAGCGATCGAAAGAGAGCAGGAAGCAAGAGGAAATTTGTAAATCTACGGGGCAGTTCTACTGCCCCTTTTTTGTAGTATGATTCTTTCTTTGTCTGAAATTAACCCAGGTTGGAGGTAAAATTAACAGCAACAAATGTTCGTGTAAATGCAGAGTATTTATTTATGTCTTATTTCACTTAATTTTATGCACATTTTGAAATATTTTTGCTGGCAAGCCGTTCACTAAAAATCCAGTATGCTCAATAAAAGTATTTTCGTTGTTCTCCTCAGTTGCTTTACGATCACAGGAAGTTTTGCTCAGTCGCCGTACGAAGGCGGCGGTGCAACACTCTCCACTGCACGAAGTTTCAAAGGTGCTTCCTTGTTTTCAAAAGTAGAAGACTCCTTAAAAAAGGAGTTGAAAGAAAAAGGTTTTCAATGGCCAGCGAAATACATGTACGTCCGCTCGTTTAAGCACGAGAAGCAATTGGAAGTATGGCTCAAAAATGATTGGTCCGAAAAATTTGAGTTATTTAAAGTTTATAAAGTATGCGCCACATCCGGCACTTTTGGCCCTAAGCGTAAAGAGGGGGATAAACAAATACCGGAAGGATTTTATTACATCAACGAATTTAAACCCAACAGTAACTATCACCTGGCTTTGGGCTTAAATTATCCCAACATTTCCGATGCGATTTTGAGTGATCAAAACAAACCCGGTGGTGATATTTATATTCACGGCAATTGTGTTACGATCGGTTGTCTCCCTTTAACAGACTCGTTGATCGAGCAGGTGTATTACCTGGCATCGGTTGTAAAAGATCAGGGACAGGATTTTATTCCCGTTCATATTTTTCCTGTGCGGTACGATAATGAAACCGGAATGAAACAATTTGTTTCCAAAGCCAAAAGCAAACGGGGAGTAGAAGAGTTTGCCCAGCAGATACAGGATGCATACGAATTTTTTGAAGACACGCATCAGTTGCCAACCATCATGATTGCTCAAAATGGGAAATATATTGTAGCCGGTGATCCTGAAACACCCAAAGTGAAACGTGTAAAAGTAATTGAAACCAATAACAAAGTAAATCCATATGCTGCGTGGGAACTGGAAGAAAAAGTAGATGTGGTTCCATTTTACAAAGAGGGAAATGCGGCATTGCAAAAGTGGTTGTATAACCTCAGCCAGGAATTGGTGCCTATGTTAAATGGGAATGCGTCCATTTCATTGCAGGTAGAATTTATTGTAGATAAAAAAGGAAATACAGCTTTAGCCAATGTTATTCGTGGCGGACATGCAGAATTAAACAAAGTGGTGAAAGCGAAATTCGAAAAAGAATTGAAGTGGCAACCAGCCACCAAAGATGGCGAAGCCGTGAATACAAAGCTGATACAGAACCTGAACATTTATGCTCCCGAAGATTTGTAGTATCTTACAAACGTAAATCACAACCCAATATCCAACATTCATGTAAAGCGATCTGTACGCCGTGGAAAAACCCACCACATGAAGTCTGGACAGTTTATCCTTCTCTGCTTCTCTCTTGCTGCTTTTTTTGCTCCGCAAAAAAGTGAAGGGCAGCCTATTTCAGGTGTTATCAATCGGTATTATAATGTAACAGCCATTGTTAATAACGGCACATATAATTCATATTCTTATTCAGGTATTACATTAGATGATATCACGGATTTGTCAGTAGGCGACAGGGTACTGATTATTCAAATGAAAGGAGCAACTATTGATGAAACGAATAGCTCCAATTTTGGAAATATCAGTGCTATTGGAAATGCGGGCAAATATGAATTTTCCTCTATTTGCGGTTTTCTGAACAATACAATTGTACTTAGTAACCACTTATTAAATACATATGATATCGCCAGTGTTCAGGTGGTACGGGTACCGGTATTTAGCGATGTTACAATTGGAGGCACTCTACAGGCTGCGGAATGGAATCCCGTGGCGGAGACTGGTGGAGTTATTGCATTCGAGGCAACCGGAACAGTTACAATGAGTGCTAATATTAGTGCAGATAGTGCAGGCTTTAAAGGAGGTCCTTTGTTTCGGAACACATCCTATCATTGTGGCTCTCAATCAGCATGGTATTATGGACTCACAGGAAACCAGGGAGGTCCAAAGGGAGAAGGCATTGCTGCATTTATTTTAAATAAGGAATATGGGAGAGGAATGCAGGCAAATGGAGGTGGGGGTGGAAATGAAGATAATACAGGTGGCGGAGGAGGTGGAAATTATGCGGCAGGTGGTAATGGTGGAAATAAAGAGGGCACTTGTGGTGCCACAACGCATGGCGAACCTGGTCTTGCTTTAAATGGGTTTGGATATTCACTTGTTAACAATCGGGTTTTTTTAGGCGGTGCAGGAGGAAACGGAGAAAGTAACAATGACTATGGTGGTGCTTCTGTTTCTGAGGGTACACCCGGGGGCGATGGAGGTGGCTTGATTTTTATTAAGGCCAATGAATTAGTGGGAAATGGCTTTGCGATTTCTGCCAATGGAGCGCAGGGTGTAAACCCTTATTTGCCCGTTAAGACCGAAGCTGCCGGCGATGGTGGAGGCGGTGGAGGTGCAGCGGGTGCAGTTATGCTCGACATTATTACTTACACAGGAAATGTTACTATTCAGGCAAGAGGTGCAAATGGTTCCAATGCAGGGTTTCAGGCACAATGCCCCGGGCCGGGTGGTGGTGGAGGCGGTGGTGTTATCTGGACATCTTCGGCATTGCCCGTTAATGTTACAACATCTGTGCTGGGAGGAGCAGCGGGTATTATTAAACCAACTACACATGATCCATCATGTGAAGGATCAACAAATAATGCAGCCGCAGGCAGCCCCGGCATTGTTCAATCAGGTTATGTTGCCCCCCAAGGCACAAACACAATCGACTGTTCTATTCTACCTCTTGATCTGTTGAAACAATTTGCCGGTAAACGAACCAATCATTCTATTCTGCTAAGCTGGACATTCACGAATATAGATAGAGTGCAGAAGGTTGTACTTGAAAGAAAAACAGGTAGTGAACAGTTTCGTAAAATTGCCGAAGAGTTGAATCCTTCATCGTTAAACGGCTTT
This sequence comes from Bacteroidota bacterium, assembly GCA_023428755.1. Taxonomy (GTDB): domain Bacteria; phylum Bacteroidota; class Bacteroidia; order Chitinophagales; family Chitinophagaceae; genus Lacibacter. Next base: position 99,408 of record JAEYWX010000025.1, on the reverse strand, counting down.
TATACCGATAAAGAAAGTATTGGTAATGTTACATATCGTCTTGTTGTATATGCTTTAAATGGAGACCTGCAATATTCGAATCATGTATACTTTGATGCAACTGCTGCAGCAAGAACATTTGGTTTTTATCCAAATCCTGCAACTAATGACGTAACAATTCAATTGCCTGCAAATTTCAATGGGAAAACTAATCTTATAATAACGGATATTAACGGACGACAAGTAATCAATCAACAACTATTTATTCCATCTGCTCAAACTATTGCCATCGTTTCAGTGAAACAGTTGCCAGCCGGTATTTACAATATCCGTTTAGAAAATAATGGCGAAACCTATTCTGCAAAACTCATCAAGCAATAATTACAACAGCAACATCTGCACAGTTTCCGGACTTTGCTGTTTCAGTTCAATGGTTTTCCCTTTTGTTAATTGTTCAATGATCTCGTTTGTATAATGACGGATGCTGAGAAGTGTTAATCCCTTCTCCACCTGCACGTCAAACTCCTGTGATGCGGCCAAGGCCAGCTTTTCAATTTTATCGCTGCGGTCGTCGAGGCAGAGTTGTAAACTCACCGCATGCGTTTGAATGAGATTGGGTTTAATATGCAGCTTCGCCATCATTTCATACAAGTCACTCATCGGTTGTTCGCCTATAAACGAAAAGTCTTTAGTATGGAGCTGAAGCAACACCTGGTTTTGTTTTACAACAATAATAGGCGGCAAATTTTTTACAGTATTGTTATGGATCACCGTGCCTGGCAAACTTGCATCAGCAAAACATTTTACATACAGCGGAATATTCTTATTCTGCAAGGGCTTGATGGTTTTTGGATGGATCACCTGTGCGCCATAGTAAGCCATTTCAATCACTTCATCGTAATTCAGCTCAGCAATATATTGTGCATCCGGAAATTGTTTTGGATCAGCATTCATGACTCCTTTTACATCTTTCCAGATGGCTACACTTTGCGCATCGAGCATGTACGCAAATACGGCCGCTGAATAATCGCTTCCCTCCCGACCTAAGGTGGTGCTTTCATTTTCATCGGTACAACCAATAAAACCTTGTGTAATTACAATATTGCTGGATGTAAACAACGGTTTTACCAACGTGTTGACCTGCTGTTGGGTGAAATCAAAATCAATGGCTGCATCCCGAAAATTATCATCGGTACGGAACACATCCCGTACATCGATCCATTGATTGCTGACACCTATTTCATTGAGATAAGCACTTACAATCGAAGTGCTGAGTAATTCGCCAAGGCAAACGATCTGGTCGTAATAATAATCATACTCACGAACCGGTTGATCGTGTAACAACCATTCTATTTCGGTAAAGAAATCCGAAAACTGCTCCATCAACGGATTGAAATGCGTTACCAGCAAATACTTTGCTTCATCGAGGTGTTGCAACTTCACTGCACGAAACAATTGCAACGCCTCTTCCTTCTTTCCTGCAAAAAAAGCATCGGCCACTTTTTCCAGTGCGTTGGTGGTTTTGCCCATGGCCGAAATAACGATCATCAATTGCTCATCGGGAAACTGTTTGATGATGTTGCCAAAGTTCTGCACTTTTTCATAGTTGCTTACGCTGGCACCGCCGAATTTGAACACACGCATGGAAGAAGTCTGATTTTGATGGATGATGCAGGGGTTGATATTCAAACCTGCTTTCAAATGCTGCAAAGATAGGGGGCGGTTGCTGGTATCAGGACGTTGAAAACGTCAGATACCTTATAATAAACGGTTAGCCATCGATAAATCCCGCCGCAGCCCGAACAGGTGATGAATAATGTATAATAGCTGACATACCATTCTCTTTTCAAATTATCCCTTTCTTGACAGCGATCGATTGGGATAAATGCCCCTTCGACTGCGCTCAGGGTCAATATCCTGCCATTTTTTCATCTTATACCCCCATGGCATTATCATTGAGTATCCTAAGTGAACTTAAAAACAATCCAGATCATGGGAAAGATTATAGGAATCGACTTAGGAACTACCAATAGTTGCGTATCCGTAATGGAAGGTGCAGAACCGGTAGTAATTGCAAACGATGAGGGCCGTCGTACAACCCCGTCTATCGTGGCATTTTTGAAAAATGGTGAGCGGAAAGTAGGTGATCCGGCAAAACGCCAGGCTATTACAAACCCCGTTAACACCATCAGCTCTGTAAAACGTTTTATGGGACGCCGCTTTGATGAAGTGGGTGAAGAGATCAAACACTGGAGCTATAAAGTAGCACAAGGTGACAATAATACCGTTCGTATTGACATAGATGGCAGATTGTACACACCGCAGGAAATTTCGGCGATGGTGCTGCAAAAAATGAAAAAAACAGCTGAAGATTACCTGGGCCAGGAAGTAACTGAAGCGGTAATTACCGTACCTGCTTACTTTAATGATGCGCAGCGTCAGGCTACCAAAGAAGCGGGTGAAATTGCAGGCTTGAATGTTCGTCGTATTGTAAACGAACCAACTGCTGCTGCTTTGGCTTATGGACTTGACAAAAAACACAAAGATCAAAAGATCGCCGTGTTTGACCTTGGTGGCGGTACATTCGATATTTCCGTATTGGAATTGGGCGATGGTGTATTTGAAGTAAAATCTACAAACGGTGATACACATCTTGGTGGTGATGATTTTGATAAAGTGATCATCGATTGGCTGGCCGATGAATTCAAAAGCCAGGAAAACATTGATCTGCGCAAAGATCCAATGGCCTTACAGCGTTTGAAAGAAGCAGCTGAAAAAGCAAAAGTTGAATTATCATCTTCCAGCGAAACAGAGGTAAACCTGCCTTACGTTACCGCAGTGGATGGCGTTCCCAAACACTTGGTGTTGAAATTAACACGTGCAAAATTTGAAGCACTGGCTGATAAATTATTTGAGCGTTGCTTGAAGCCTTGCGAACTGGCGTTGAAAGATGCCGGACTTTCTACCAGCGATATTGATGAAGTGATTTTGGTGGGCGGTAGCTCACGTATCCCGAAAGTGCAGGAGATCGTTGAGAAATTCTTTGGTAAAAAACCAAACCGCAGTGTAAATCCGGATGAAGTAGTTGCCATTGGTGCTGCTATTCAGGGTGCGGTATTAACCGGCGAAGTAAAAGATGTATTGTTGCTTGATGTTACACCGCTCAGCCTTGGTATTGAAACCTTAGGTGGAGTAATGACAACATTGATCCCAAGTAACACCACCATTCCATCGAAGAAGTCTGAAACATTCAGTACAGCTTCCGATAATCAGCCGGGTGTGCAAATTCATATCCTGCAAGGCGAACGCCCGATGAGTAAGGATAACAAGAGTCTGGGTATTTTCAACCTCGATGGTATTCCACCAGCTCCACGTGGCGTTCCGCAAATTGAAGTAACGTTTGATATTGATGCCAACGGTATTTTACACGTAAGTGCAAAAGATAAAGGCACCGGCAAAGAACAAAAGATACGTATTGAGGCAGGTAGCGGCTTAACAAAAGAAGAGATTGAAAAAATGAAGACAGAGGCGAAAGCCAATGAAGCGGCCGATAAAGCAGAAAAAGAAAAAGTAGAAAAGATCAATACTGCCGACAGTTTGATTTTCCAAACAGAAAAGCAACTGAAGGAATATGGTGATAAGATTGGTGCCGATAAAAAAGCTCCGATTGAAGCAGCATTGACCAAACTGAAAGATGCACACAAAGCACAGGATATTGCAGCCATCGATGCTTCAATGACTGAACTCAATACTGCCTGGACAGCCGCCAGCGAAGAAATGTACAAAGCAACACAGGAAGCACAAGGTGCTCAACCCGGTGCAGATGCTGGAGCAGGACCTTCGGCAAGTGCAGCAAACGATAATGTAGAAGATGCGCAGTTTGAAGAGGTGAAGTAAAGCATCATCTTATGATAAAAAGAAGCCCCGACTGAAAAGTTGGGGCTTCTTTTATATGTTTATAATTCAATTCGATTTAATGAGGCAAATTCTATTTCAGTCGTTTAAGTCTTGCAATAATCTCATCATTTGAAATCGAATCCGATTCGGATTTATCATAGATAGATAAAAGAAAAATTGTTGTGTCTGTAACTTTCACGTGTGTAATTACTCTTGCTCCACCAGACTTCCCCTTTCCTTTAGAAGAAATAGCCATGCGAATTTTGTAGCAATCAAAGCCAAGTGCTGTGCCCAGCTTCGGGTTTGCGAGCAATGCAACCCCTAATGCAGCTATGTCTTTTTTCAAAGAAGGATATTTTTTGCAAAGCTGCTTTAGTTCCCGTTCAAAAGGAGGAGTGGAAATAATATCAAAGCTCATCTAAAAGTTGCTTCAGGGATTTGGCTTTGGTTTTACCTTTTTTGAAGCTATTTACAAAATCAACAGCCTCTTTAAGTTCGGTGAGTACTTTCTTTTTTTTGGCTTCAGATGACTTTTCGGACACAACTTCAATAAAGTCGATTTGGGAAAGTAACTCTTTTACAAAAGCTACTTTACGCTTGTTCTTAACCTGTATTATTATTTCTGCCATAAACGCCATTTTATCAAATTTAATCATTTTATCTGTTTCATTTCCTGAAAGGAGAGGTATAGAAAAAAGCCCGTCTCTTTTCAGGAACGGGCTGTATAAGCAAGTAGTTTTCTTTGGCTTAGATCAGATCCAACGCTTTGGCAAGGTAGTACACAATAAAAGGCAACGTAACGGTAATGTAATTTGCATAGGGGCTGATGTACAGCAACACAAACGCAGCTACCGAAACAAAAAACAAGATCCAGTTTAATGCAGATGATTTCTTTTCCATGCGCTGAAAATTTTGGCGAAGATAAGGGAAGATGGCAGAAAAGAAAATAATCAGGTGAAGAAACAGTTCAAACAACCCGGCCAACAGTTTATCCACTTGTTTGAACATCACATGTTTATGTTATTGATTATGTATACTTTTTTTAAGTATTTTGCCTTCATTCTTAACCAAAATCATAATTTATTTATGCGGAAATTCGCTCTACTCCTTGTTACCCTCGTTGTAACCATCACCTCTAACGCAGGTATTATTTATGTTCCTGAAAATGCATCTGATGCTGCAAAAGCAGGCGTTATGGCTGCGCCTGCAACAGCTACCGCTGCTTCCAAGCAAAAGGTTTCAAAAGGAAAACTGTTTCTGAAGGTTTTCAAAAACAAATTTGAAAAAATTGCAAAGGCAGGAAAACGAGCCGGCGATAAAAGTAAAATTGCAGCGGCCTTATTAGCGTTTTTTCTGGGCGGATTTGGTGTACATGATTTTTATTTAGGAAATAAACGCAATGGTATTATTAAATTGCTCGGTTCAATTTTAGGTATTGCGTTGATGGTTATTGGATTTGTTGCGGCTGCAACAACTACCACTACAACAGGTTTGGCAGCATTACCAGCGCTTGCCCTTATTGGCTGGTTGATTATTCTTGGTGTGAGCATCTGGGCTTTTGTTGATTTCATCAGAATCCTTACCGGAAGTTATCAGCCAGTTGACGGTTCTTATACTGACTAATTTTTCTATTTTTATTATAATCAAAACAAATTACCATGCGTAAACTAATCATCGTGCTAACTGCAATTGTTCTCAGCATTTCTTCAACACAGGCTGGTATTATTTATGTGCCTGCCAATGCTACCGATAACGCAAAAACGGGAGTAACTGCAGCAGAACAGTTCAAAAATTTCGACAACAAAACACTTCTTTCATTAACGCCTGCTAAAATGGAGCAGTTAACAGGAAAGAAAATGACAATTGCCCAAAAGCTGGCGTTAAAAATGGCGCAGAAAAGAGCTAAAAAAGCCGGCGATATTTCCAAAGGCCTCTACATTGTATTAGCCATCTTTGGATTGGCATGGATCGCAATGGGCGTAATGGACGACTGGAGTGGAAGCACCTGGATCGTCAATTTAATTCTTACCTTCTTATTCTGGCTGCCTGGTTTAATTCATGCTTTGGTTGTAATGAAGAAATATTATCCATAAGCATACGAAATAATACAAAACATAAAGGCCTTCTGAAAAGAGGGCCTTCTTTGTTGTACAGATTCAAATTGGAGGGTTACACGATTTAATAATACCTGCAGCAATATTTAAATTAATGAAGAATTGTTTTGTTATTCCGTAATCAGTTTTTATTTTGTTTACATTTTTAATCATAACCAAAACAATTTAACATGCGTAAACTCATCATCATTTTGTCAGCTGTAGTGTTCAGTATCTCAACTCAGGCAGGTATTATTTATGTACCGGCAAATGTAACTGACAATGCAAAAACAGGAACGGCTCCCACTGAGCAATTCAACCACTTCGACAGTAAAACCATTCTTTCCTTAACTCCCGCAAAAGTGGAGCAGTTAACGGGAAAGAAAATGACGATCGCTGAAAAACTGGCGTTGAAAATGGTTCAGAAGAAGTTGAAAAAAAATGCGGTGGCAGGTAAAAAAAGCATCGATATAAAAGATAAAAAGCAAATGCTCCGCCTCTGGATCATTTTTGCACTGGTTGCCATTGTACTCAGTATTCTAGGCTGGTTTATACCATTTGTATGGTATTTGTCTGGCTTGGCCTGGTTGGCATCACTTGTATTCTTTATACTTTGGATCGTTGCATTATCAGCATAAACAAGTCAATCCCAAAAAAGACCCTCAGTTTTGAGGGTTTTTTTTTTGCCCTGATTGAGCCTTCGATTATTTTTACCCTGAAACAAATACTATTATGACCGAGAAACAGGATTTTTTTGAACAACAGCAACAGCTACTGGAACAGGAGGGGTTTCGCATTCAGGCATCTGACTTCAGTCGCCCATGGGGTGGTTTTTTTGTACTGGACGAAAGCCAGGCCGATAAATTCATTGAAGAATATTTTCCTACTTACAAGAAGGAAGAGTTGATGTTGGGAAATAAATTAAGCCCAAAAGTTTTATGTGTTGCACCCGGGCAACGTCTTTCCTGGCAATACCATCACCGCCGTGCTGAGATATGGCGTGTAGCACAAGGCGAAGTAGGGGTGGTGATGAGTGATACAGATGAGCAACAGGAAATCAATGAATTTGAACCGGGTGATATCATTGTACTTAACAAAGGACAACGTCATCGCCTGGTTGGCTTGAAAGACTGGGGTGTAATTGCTGAGATATGGCAACATACGGATCCTTCCAATCCATCAGATGAAGATGATATTGTACGGTTGCAGGATGATTTTGGAAGATAAGTACAACCTGGAAGGTTTGAAAAGCTTGTAAAAGAAGAATTTCAAAAGATGTGCAATAGTAACGCACATCTTTTGAAATTCTTCTGTAATTTAAAGCAATCAAAAACCGGAACAATGCGAAAAGTAGCACACATTCTCCAGCGGAAAGGAAAAAACATAATTTCAGTTGAACCCGGTTTGCCGGTTTTACAGGCGCTTCAGTTGATGGCCGATAAAAACATTGGATCTGTGATGGTAATGCAGGGAAGTGATTACCTAGGCGTAATGACCGAACGTGACTATGCACGAAAAGTGATACTGAAAGGCAAAGCCTCCGCCGAAACATTTGTAAAAGATATTATGAGTACCGGTCTGCCACGCATTACTCCCGATAATTCCATTGAAACCTGCATGCACATTATGAGTGAAAGCAATATCCGTTACTTGCCGGTGTTTGAAAACGACATGGTATGCGGTATTATTTCCATTACGGATGTGGTAACAGAAACCATTCTGTCGCAAAAAGAAACCATTGAGCAACTTCAGAATTACATCCAATCATAGTACATGTTGGTCGGCGACCAACAATGGCAATACAACTGCAGAACTACATTCAATCCTAATTGCCTTCAGACGCTATGCCGGACGAAAAATTATGAAACAGATTTGTCCGAAAGGAGCGTCTGAGAAATACATCATTTGATGAACGGTGTTGCGGAGGGTATTCACGTTGTACCTTTGCAACCGCATGAAGCAACTCTCGTATCTCAATAAATATTTCTGGAAATACAGGTGGCGTTTAACACTTGGTATTGTCTTCATTTTTATATCCAATTATTTTGCGGTGCTGGCGCCGCAGGTTACCGGTTATATTATTGATAAAGTACAGGCTTTTTTAACGGGCACAGCCAGCGAAAAGATCATACTGCAAAACGATTGGTTGGTTACCCGCACAATTGAATGGATCGAAGCACTTTCGTTTTCGTTTACCGGAATTGTTGCGCTGTTTGGGATTATTCTTTTACTCTTTGCGGTACTGCGTGGTTTTTTTATGTTCCTGATGCGGCAAACCATTATTGTAATGAGCCGTCATATTGAGTTCGATCAGAAAAATGAAGTGTTTCAACACTATCTCCAGCTCGATACCAATTTTTACAAAACAAACGAAACCGGAGATCTGATGAATCGTATTGCCGAAGATGTGAGCCGTGTGCGGATGTACACGGGGCCGGCCATTATGTATCTCATCAATCTCATTGCATTGATTTCGCTGAGTGTGTTTTATATGGTGAAAAAAAATGCAGAGCTGTCGTTGTATGTGCTGGCGCCTATGCCCATCCTCGCCATCACTATTTATTATGTAAATAACATCATCAACAAACGAAGCGAAGAAGTACAGTCCAAGTTATCTGATCTTACAACCAATGCCCAGCAATCGTATTCCGGAATTCGTGTCATCAAATCATTTGTACAGGAAAAAGCCATGCTGCGTTTTTTTCAAACCAACAGTGAGCAATACCGCAGCAGTGCCATGAGTTTGTATAAAACAGAAGCGATCTATTTTCCCATCATGGGGTTGATCATTGGCATCAGCACCTTGCTGGTGATTTTGATAGGTGGATTAAAATACATGGAAGGCGAGATCAACTTTGGTGATATGGCTGCTTTCATTATGTATTTAACCATGTTGGCATTTCCGGTAAGTGCCATCGGATGGGTGGCCAGTACCATTCAACGTGCAGCTGCCTCACAGCGCCGGTTAAACGAATTTCTGTTGACCGAATCAACGATACAACCGCCGGCAGATGCCATCAAACATCAGTTGCAGGGCAATATTGAATTCAGCCATGTGCGTTTTGTATATCCGCATACGGGCATTGTTGCATTGGATGATTTTAATCTCACAATTAAAAAGGGTGAAAAGATTGCCTTAATCGGTCGTACCGGTTCCGGCAAAACAACCATCGGGCAATTACTGCTGCGGTTTTATGATCCGGAAAGCGGAACCGTAAAAGTGGATGGGATCGATGTAAAGCAACTCGATCTTCAATATTTCCGTAGCCAGATAAGTTATGTGCCGCAGGAAGTATTTCTTTTCAGCGATAGTATTGCCAATAATATTTCGTTTGGGGGAAGTGCGGATGCAGATAGAATAAAAATGGCTGCAATTGCTGCATCGGTGCATAAGGATATCGAATCGTTTCCTGCATCGTATCAAACAATGGTGGGTGAACGTGGTGTAACACTCAGTGGCGGGCAAAAGCAACGGATTTCTATTGCCCGTGCATTGGTAAAAGATCCCTGCCTCATTATACTTGATGATTGTTTGAATGCGGTAGATGCAAGAACAGAGCAGGAAATACTTACACATTTATCTACTTTTTTACAGGATAAAACAGCAATTGTAATTACCCACCGCATTTTTTCACTCCTGCAATTTGACCGGATCATTGTAATGGATAATGGACGAATTGCGGAGCAGGGTACACACGAAGAACTGCTGCAGCAACAGGGATTGTATGCTGATTTATACAACCGTCAACAGCTCGAAGAAGACCCTTCCTGAGAGTGAAAAACCGGCATCGAAATGCTTTTTTGGAAAATTTTGCTAAATCGAAAAGAAATATATCTTTGTCGCTGTTTGAAAAATAGCATTGCACTAACTAAAACTTAAAAACTGTGGCGTACGAAAACAACGACAAACGGATGGAAAGCATTTACAGCAAGCGGATCCGTGCCGGAAAGAGAAGAACGTATTTCTTTGATGTGAGATCTACACGTGGCAACGATTATTACCTCACCATTACGGAGAGCCGTAAACGCTTTACAGGTGAAGGATACGACCGTCATAAGATTTTTCTGTACAAAGAAGACTTCAACAAGTTTATCAAGGGATTGAATGAAGCGGTTGATTATGTGAAAACAGACCTCATGCCCGATTTTGATTTCGATGCCTTTAATCATGATGATGCTCCTTCAAGTGGTGATGGAGATGGTGACTATGTAAACGAATCTTCAAACGGAACCAGCGCTGCAGTAACTGAAGCTGCACCTGCACCTGCTCCCGCTCCTGTTCAGGTTGCAGAAGCACCGGCTGCATCAGCCGATGTTTCAACAGGTGATAACCTGGCAAATGAAGAAGTTGATAAATGGTAAGAACCAAAACCGACTGATAAAAGTAAACCCCCGACATGTCGGGGGTTTTTAGTTTCATAACCGTACAGGAAAACCAATTCTTAATACACCTTCACCATGTACACATAATCCTGAATCTTTTTCACCTGCTGCTTGGCATCGAGACCTTTTACAGATGATTTAGATGGGAGTTTTAATTCAATGGTTGAATCATCTTTCTTCAACTGATTCACGGTTTCAATAATATATTTCGACTGGATGGCGAATACCACACCATCGGCCTTTGTTTCTTTTGTACTTAAAATACCAATTACTTCGCCTTGCTTGTTAAATACCGGTCCGCCACTATTGCCGGGGTTAGCTGCAACAGCGATCTGGCAACTGAGTGTATCACCATTGAAACCGGTTTTAGCACTCAGGTAACCTTCACCATACACAATTTCATTACGGGGATAACCAAGTGTGAAAATGGGTTCAGCAATATCGGTCGATGATTTGCGGATACCGTATGGAAGTAATCCAAGCGATTTGTAATCTTTATCAACAACTTTTAATATAGCGATATCTTTTGCTTCGTCAATTTTTACAATGATGGCTTTGAACTCAGCGCCTTTATTGTTCAATACAATAATACCTTTTGCATTCCGTACTACGTGTGCATTTGTAACGAGGTAGCCTTTACCATCAACCAGGAAAGCAGAGCCGCTTTCTTTAATTACAGCTCCCGGTTCAAGCTTGCTGATAACCGTATTGATCTGGTTGGCTTGTGCACGTTGGTTTCGCTCAAGATCCGACACTTTTTTGCTCAGATCGGTAATAGCTTTTTCGTTTCCTTTTGGTGCAACGAGCAATGTCATTCCACTGATTGTTAACGCTGTAATTCCGGCAATCGATGCAGCAATGGTAATAGTACGCTTGTAACGCTTCCACATATTCACCACTTTGGCACCTGTTGACAGTACTTCTTCCTGGATTGCACCATCCTGCAGCAATTGGTTGTGTACCTCATGCAGCGAATGTTTCATTTCACGGATGCTGCCGTAACGATTGATCTGTTGCAGAAACAGCGAATGCTCTACAACCATCTGATCAACTTCCTGGCTGTTTTGCCGCAGTTGCTCAAACATAGCTTTCTCCTCCGCATTCATTTCACCGTTGAGGTAGCGTTCAGTAGCATCTAGTAATAAAATTTCATCCATCTTCAATCCGCTTTTTTATATTGAGCAAAGAATATTTTCTTTAACCGCATCAGGCATTTGTACTTCTGGTTTTTGGCATTATCCGCATTGGTGTAGCCAAAATCGGCAGCAATGTCGAGCATTTGTTTTTTCTGGATATAATAGGCTTCCAGTAAACTTTTGCAAGGTTCACCTAAGTGAGTCATTGCTTTTTCCATCACTGCAAACGCTTCGTTTTTCCGGTCATGTTCCTCCAGCTCTTCTTCCACCGGCACCACTTCTTCCAGGCTTTCAACCGGGGTGCCAAACCGTTGCAATTGCTGTAAGCGTTTCAACCAGAGCCGCCTGCAAACCGAATACACATAGGTTTTGATCTGGCAGTTGAGCTCCAGCGAGCCTTCTTTTACCTTCTCAAAAAGAACAATGATCGCTTCCTGAAAAATATCCCTCGCATCGTCGGCTGTACCGTTATTATTCAGGATGAATGCCTGGATCATACCGTAATTCTGCTTGTACAGCGTTTCAACCGCCTTTCTGTCGTTCCGGGCCAATCCGTTCAGTAATTCCGATTCGTTTATCTCAGGTTTCACTTATGTCTGTTATTTTAATACCCAAACGGGCAAATTGTAACCCAAAGAACGGCTAAAAATATTTTTTAAAAAAACCGGGTTACCTTTTCCCGCTTGCTGTATTAATCCCTGATAATTATCTTAAACTTTAAAAATTAGAAAGAATGAAAAAGGTTTTATTAGCGTTAGCTATCCTCGGTTTTGTAGCTTGTAACAACGAAGGTGACAAGACTGAAGCAACTGACACAACAACTACTCCTGCTGTTGACACTACAGCTGCTCCTGCTGTTGACACTACAGCTGCTCCTGCTGCTGACACAACTGGTGCTGACACTACAGCTAAGTAATTTCTGAACCAGATCCCGTGAAGAAGGGTTGCCCAGCTTGCCGGGGAATGAAGGATCTGATGTAAAAATTTTCATATGGCAAGCAATCGTTAACGGCCGTTCCATTCTTGGAATGGCTTTTTTCGTTTCTCACTTTCATCTGTTTTCTTGCTGCTAACTGCCAAAGTGCCGTTACTGATACACAGATTTTTTTTGCAGCTAACACTTGTTTTATCAAAAACCCTTTCTACATTTGATTCTCATGACAACAAACAAAGGATACCGTTTCTTTTATTTTAGCTTCTTTTATTTTAGAATGAAGCCGGGCTTCCTTTTGTTGAAAGTGAACTAAACGAACGAAACGAATCAACATAAAGAATCCCGGCCAGAAGGTCGGGATTCTTCATTTTACCCTGTCCCGGACACCCGGACAGGAAGTAAAAACAAAAAACATTAATGAGTTCAGTAATGGTAAGTAAAAAAACAGAATCGGTATCAAATAAAGTTAGTGCGGATGCAAGTTCCAATCCCGAGCGCAGTCGAACGGAAAAGCGGCAACGAGTACCAAAAGTTACCATACAGGGATACGAAGGCAGTTTTCATCAGGAAGCGGCACGGCAATTTTTTGGAAAGGATGTGGAAGTGATCCCCTGTGCCACATTCAGGGACGTGGTGAAGATCGGCGCCAATAAAAAAGAAAGCGATGGCGCCGTAATGGCCATTGAAAATTCCATTGCCGGAAGTATTCTGCCCAACTACAATCTGTTACAAAAAAGTAACCTCACGATTGTTGGCGAAGTGTATCTGCATATTAAACAAAACCTCATCGTAAATCAAGGTGTAAAACTGGAAGACATTAAAGAAGTGCATTCGCACACCATGGCGTTGCAGCAGTGCTATGATTATTTAGATAAATACAAATGGAAGCTGGTAGAAACGGAAGACACAGCTTTGAGTGCAAAACATATTTACCAGCACAAGAGCAAACATATTGCAGCGATTGCCAGTAAGCTGGCTGCTGATTTATATGGGTTGAATGTGATTGCACCGGCTATCCAAACCATGAAGAAGAACTATACCCGTTTCCTCATTTTACAACGTGAACAGAAAGAGTTGATTGAACAGGCCAATAAAGCTTCTGTAAATTTTGTAACCGATCATTCGAAAGGAAGCCTGGCAAGAGTGCTGGGACAAATTGCAGATGGTGGTATTAATTTAAGCAAGCTGCAAAGTTTTCCTATTCCGGGTTCCGATTTCAAATACAGCTTTCATGCAGATATGGAGTTTGATACAATGGATCAGTTTCGCCGGGTGATTGAAGCAATCAAACCTTCAACAGTAGAATTGAAAATTTATGGTGTTTACAAAAATGGAAAGAGCCCCTTCTGAGCTTCGCTCGTAACCTTCATTCTTCGGTTACCCCTGAAGGGTAGACTTGGCTGCAACACAGCCCACATAGGAAGCGGGTTGATTAAATAAAAGAATAAACGAAAGCTGATAAGAATATGCAAACAGCAAAACGATTGGATGGTATTGGCGAATATTATTTTTCGCAGAAGTTGCGGGAGATCGATGAACTGAACAAACAAGGTAAGCAGATCATCAATTTGGGTATTGGCAGTCCTGATTTACCACCGCATCCTGATGTAATTAAAGTATTGCAGGAAGAAAGTGTGAAGCCGAATGTACATGGTTATCAATCGTACAAAGGGTCAGTTGTGTTGCGTAAGGCGATGAGCGATTGGTATAAGAAATGGTACAATGTTGAATTGAATCCGGATACAGAAGTACTTCCATTGATCGGAAGTAAAGAAGGCATCATGCATATCTGCATGACGTATTTGAATGAGGGTGATGAAGTACTGGTGCCGAATCCCGGTTACCCAACATACAGAAGTGCAGTGAAATTGGCTGGTGGCTCTTGTGTGGATTATGATTTGAAAGAAGAAAATAATTATGCTCCCGATTTTGAAGAAATCGAAAAACAAATAAAGTCTTTGAATAGCGAGGCAGGTGCGATGGTGGCTTCCCCTTCCGGGGGAAGTCGGAAGGGGGCTGTGAAGCTGATGTTTGTAAACTATCCGCAAATGCCAACTGGTCAGCCTGCCGATAAAAACTTGTTTGAAGCATTGGTTGCGTTTGGAAAAAGAACCGGCATTCTCATCATTCACGATAACCCGTATAGTTTTATTTTGAATGACAACCCGATGAGTTTGTTAAGTATTGACGGTGCAAAAGATTGCGTGCTGGAGTTAAACTCATTGAGCAAATCGAGCAATATGGCCGGCTGGAGAGTAGGTATGCTCAGCGGTGCAAAAGAACGCATTGATGAAGTGCTGCGTTTCAAAAGCAATATGGACAGTGGTATGTTTTTGCCTTTGCAGTTAGCTGCAGCAAAAGCATTGAGCCTGGGTAAGGATTGGTACGATGGTGTAAATGCGATTTACCGTGAGCGCCGGGAGAAAGTATTTGAATTACTCGACCTCTTGAACTGTGACTATTCGAAAGACCAGGTGGGCATGTTTGTGTGGGCAAAGATTCCGGCGAAGTATAAAACAGGTTACGAGGTGAGTGATGAAGTGTTGTATGGCAGCAATGTATTTATTACACCGGGCGGCATTTTTGGTAACGCCGGTGACGGATATATCCGCATCAGTTTGTGTGCACCGGTTGAACGGTTTGAAGAAGCGATAAGTAGAATAAATAAAAAGTAGAAAGTCAAAAGTGAAAAGTATGGAACGGAAACGTATTGCAATAATCGGTGTGGGTTTAATTGGTGGTTCACTTGCCATTCAACTGCATGAGAAAAAGATCTCATCACGCTTGATTGGTAGTGATGCCAACAAAGAACACGAAACAAAAGCGCTGGAACTTGAACTGGTAGATGAAGTATTACCATTAGATGAAGCCATTGCACAAAGCGATGTAGTGATCCTTGCTTTTCCGGTGGATAAAATGGTAGGATTGCTGCCTGCTATTCTGGATAAGGTGGACAAACAGATCGTTATCGATCTGGGTTCTACCAAATCGCAGTTGACAGAAGCTGTAGCCAATCATCCCAAACGTGGACGTTATGTTGCAACGCATCCGATGTGGGGTACAGAGTACAGTGGTCCGGCCGCAGCAGTACGTGGTGCGTATGAAAATAAAGCGGTGATCATTTGCAATGAAGGTGAAAGCGACCTGGATGCATTGGAGTGGACAAAATACATGTACAAAAAAATTGGCATGCACCTGTTGAGTATGGAAGCGAAAGCACATGATCTGCATGCAGCGTATGTAAGTCATATTTCGCACATCACTTCATTTGCATTGGCAAATACAGTTTTGCAAAAAGAGAAAGAAGACAATGCGATTTTCGAAATGGCGAGTGCGGGTTTTGAAAGTACGGTGCGTTTGGCAAAGAGTAACCCGGCTATGTGGGTGCCCATCTTTTTGCAGAACAAAGAAAATGTATTGGATGTGTTGAACGAGCATATTGAACAGCTGAAAAAATTCAGAGACAGGATTGAAGAAAGCAATGAAGCAGAATTGAGAGGATTGATTGAACATGCAAATAACATTAAACGGATTATCAAATGATTTTTCGTGAGGCGACCATACAGGATATTCATCAAATGCAGATTGTACGCAATGCTGTAAAGGAAAATACATTGAGTGATCCTGCATTGGTACCTGATGCTGATGTGGAAACCTACATTATAAAAAGAGGAAAAGGATGGGTGTGCACAATCGGCAATGCGGTTGTTGGATTTGCTATTGCTGATTTAGTGGATCATAATATCTGGGCTTTGTTTGTAAATCCGGATGTGGAAGCAAGAGGCATTGGTAAACAATTGCACGACCTGATGATGAACTGGTATTTTGAACAGACAAATGAAACGGTGTGGTTGAGTACAAGCCCCGGTACAAGAGCTGAAACATTTTATCGCAGGCAGGGATGGGTTGAAACAGGTGTGTATGGAAAAGGAGAGATCAAGTTTGAAATGTCTGAACCACGATTTAAAGAGATTAAAAAGATTCATAAGAATAAATTATAACCAAGAAGAAAGAAGATTAAGAAGCTTGAAAGTAAAATGAAACGAAATACAATTATAGCAGGTGTGTTGACTTCCATTCTTGTTTTTGGTGGGGGTTACTTGCTATCGAACTTAATTTGGAAGTATGTCGATGGCGGCTACATTCATGGGCTTGGGTTTAGCCATTTGTTTCTTTTTCTTTTATATATGTTTTGTATAGTTTGGACGGTGGGGGCAATTAAAAGAGTTAAAGGTGATCAGTTGCGACTTTTTTGGATTGGTCTAAGCATTTCTAACTTATGTTTTATCTGCACACCTCTGTTATTGCTGGTTGGTGATTTGTTTAAAGACACAAAGAAGGAAGCAGATATTCCTAAGCAGAGTATAACAATCTTTAAAGACAGTATGGGTGGAGTTGTTGTGAATCAAGATGGGGACACTTTGATTTACAGAAAGAACGATTCAACGCTCATCGATAAGACAAACGATATTGATTATAAAACTTTAAAACCGAATAAGAAATAGTCTTTGATGAATAGAATTAACGTAGCACAAGAGTGCGACGCAACGAACGCCCAATAGCAGAACAAGCGTTCGCAACATAAAACTTAACTTTACAACCAATAACAATGCAAACATTAGAAGCAAACATGAAAGAAAAAGTGCAGGCCGCATGGAATAAACGTCCGCTGGTGATCAGTGGCCCTTGCAGCGCCGAAACAGAAGAGCAACTGGTGGCAACAGCCCAGCAGTTAGCCGCAACAGGAAAAGTAGATATTCTGCGTGCAGGTATCTGGAAACCCCGTACCAAACCCGGTATGTTCGAAGGTATTGGTGCAAAAGGTTTACCCTGGTTACAAAAAGCAAAAGAGTTAACAGGCTTACCAACTGCAGCAGAAGTAGCAACTGCTAAACAAGTAGAAGATGCGTTGACATTTGATGTTGATGTATTGTGGATCGGTGCACGTACAACCGTAAACCCATTCAGCGTACAGGAAGTTGCAGATGCGTTACGTGGTGTGGATGTACCTGTGTTGATCAAGAACCCGATCAATCCTGATCTTGAATTGTGGAGTGGTGCAGTAGAGCGTGTTGCACGAGCAGGTATTAAACAGATCGGTTTGATCCATCGTGGTTTTTCTTCGTATGGAAATACCGAATACCGCAATGCACCAATGTGGCATCTGGCAATTGAAATGAAACGTCGTAACCCTGAGATGATGATCATTAATGATCCTTCGCATATCTGCGGACGTAGAGATATTTTGCAGGAAACTGCACAACGTGCCATTGATCTCGACTTTGATGGTGTGATGATTGAAAGTCATATTGATCCGGATAATGCATGGAGCGATGCAAAACAGCAGGTGACTCCTGAGCGTTTGGGCGAAATGATCAGCAGTATCATCTGGCGTAAAGAAGATGTGGCATCGCCGGAATATCATGCTGCATTGGAAAAATTACGTCAGCAGATCAACCACCTCGATGATGAGTTGATGCAGATCATTGGTCAGCGTATGAAAATTGCTGAAAGCATTGGTCAGTACAAAAAAGATAACAACATCACCATCCTGCAAACCAACCGCTGGAACGAAATTCTGGAGCGTGCATACAGAGAAGGTGAACGCAAAGGTTTGAGCAAAGAATTTATCACCAAGTATTTTGATGCGGTGCATATGGAAAGCATTAATCATCAGAAGAAGGTGTTGGATTCGTGAGTGGTGAATGGTGAGTTGTGAGTGAACTGCAGTAATCCTATGTTGCTACAGTTGCGTCGCACTCTTGTGCTGTATAACTCTATTCATCTTTTTTCTTTTCGTCTTAGTCCCTTTTTGGCAATGATATCATGGTAAAACAGACCTATCAATTTTCTACCGCATCAGTTGATTATTATTTCAACGGCAGCATGGCGCAACTGTCTGCAATTGCAGACAGCAACAGCACTGTGCTCATTACCGACGAACATGTATTTGCTGCACACGCTGCAAAGTTCGATGGTTGGAAAACCATTGTAATGAAAGCAGGGGAAGCACATAAAATACAAGCGACAGTTGATGATGTGATCCGCCAGTTGATTGAACTGGGAACAGATCGTAAATCGACACTCGTTGGTGTTGGTGGCGGTGTGGTAACCGATATGGTTGGCTACATTGCAGCAGTGTACATGCGTGGTATTGCCTGCGGATTTATTCCCACAACTATTCTTGCCATGGTTGATGCAAGCATTGGTGGCAAGAATGGAATTGATGTAGGCGTTTACAAGAACATGGTAGGTACAATCCGTCAGCCTTCGTTTTTATTGTACGATGTTTCATTGCTGGACTCGTTGCCATTAAAAGAATGGGAGAATGGTTTTGCAGAAGTAATTAAACATGCCGCTATTAAAGATGCAGATATGTTTAGTGAGCTGGAGCAACATTCAATTGCCTACTATCAAAGTAACAAAGAAGCATTACAGCAGTTGATTGAACGGAACTGTTTAATTAAAACCAAAGTAGTGCAGGAAGATGAGTTTGAAAAAGCTGATCGCAAGTTGTTGAATCTTGGTCATACACTTGGTCATGCCATTGAAAATAAATATCAATTGATGCATGGACATGCCGTAACAATTGGTATGGTAGCTGCTGCAAAAATTTCGGAAACGATCAACAATTTTTCTTCTGCTGAAACGCAACGTCTCACCAGGCTTATTGAGCAATACGGGCTCACTTCTTCATTTGCTTTTGATAAAGCAGAAGCTTTTGAAACGTTGAAGAAAGACAAGAAAAAAGCACAGGATGTAATGCAATACGTTGTGCTCAACAAAATAGGCGAAGCCAAAGTGATGAATATTCCTTTGGTGCAGCTGAAAGAATTAATTGAAAATTTATAAAGCCGGTGAGCCACCCGCTTTTCTTGAGGGGTGACTCACCGCATACAGATATGAAGGTTACAATTCATCCATCAACAATTACCGGAACCATTCAATCGAACGCATCAAAAAGTTCGATGCAAAGAGCTTGTGCGGCTGCATTGGTGGCAAAGGGTAAAAGCATCATCAAAAATCCAGGTAATAGTAACGATGATAAGGCAGCGATGGATATTACCCAACGCCTTGGTGCTGTTGTTACAAACAACAACAACGAACTTGTTATTGAAAGCATCGGTGTGCAACCGGTAAGCAGCGAAATCAATTGCGGCGAAAGCGGCTTGAGCATTCGCATGTTTACACCGTTGGTAGCGTTGAGCAATCATGCACTAACGGTAAACGGCAGCGGCAGTTTGGTTACTCGACCAATGGATTTCTTTGATGAGATCTTACCGCAGCTGGATGTACAGGTAAAAAGTAATGAAGGGAAATTGCCGTTGAATATCCAGGGGCCCATCATTCCGAAAAATATTACCATTGATGGATCGCTCAGCTCACAGTTCTTAACCGGATTGTTGCTGGCGTATGCGGCCTCCCCAAACCCCTCCAAAGGAGGGACTTCAGAACCCGAAACTAATGTCATCACAATAAAGGTCAACGGTCTTAAGAGTAAACCATACATAGATCTTACATTGGATGTAATGAAGCAATTTGGTTTGCTTGTTCCGGAAAATAAAAATTACGAAGAGTTCATATTTAATTATGGCACTCATCACTCATCACTCACCACTCATCATTACACCGTAGAAGGCGATTGGAGTGGTGCTGCATTCTTATTGGTTGCAGGTGCTGTTGCAGGAAACATCGTGGTAAAAGGATTGGATGTATTTTCAACACAGGCCGATAAAGCTGTGTTGCAGGCGTTGATGGATTGCGGTTGCATCATTTCTATTCAGCCAGAGCAAATTGAAATTGGTCCGGCTCCGTTAAAGCCTTTTCATTTCAATGCAACAGAATGTCCCGATCTGTTTCCGCCGTTGGTTGCGTTGGCTTCTTATTGCAATGGTAAAACAGTGATTGAAGGCACCACACGTTTAACACACAAAGAAAGCAACCGTGCATTAACCTTGCAGGAAGAATTTGCGAAGTTGGGTGTGACGATTGAATTGCAGGATGATCTGATGATCGTTCATGGTGGTGGCGGATTGAAAGGCGCTACTGTGCATTCACGCCACGATCATCGTATTGCAATGGCTTGTGCAGTGGCAGGTTTGAAAGCGGAAGGCGATGTGACGATTGAAGAAGCAGAAGCGATTAATAAATCGTATCCTGATTTTTATGAGCACTTGAAGTTATTGGGTGCAAGCGTATCTTTATAATTAAACCATTCAACATTGAACTCATTCGGTAAATTATTTCGTGTATCCATCTTTGGCGAATCGCATGGCGAAAGTGTAGGTATTGTGGTAGATGGTTGTCCGGCAGGATTGCCGTTAACCGCCGATGATCTGTTGCCCGATCTGGAGCGCAGAAAAGGCGGTAAGCAAAAAGGAACCACACCTCGTCAGGAAGCAGATTATCCGTTCTTCAAAAGCGGAACCTTTAATGATAAGACCACCGGTTTTCCCATTGCTATTTTCTTTGAAAATAATAATACCCGCAGCGAAGATTATGCAAAGCAACGCAGCATTCCACGTCCGGGTCATGCCGATTGGGTAGCACATCAAAAGTTTGGTGGCCATGAAGATTACCGTGGTGGTGGTCATTTCAGTGCGAGGCTTACAACAGGGTTAGTTGGTGCAGGTGCAATAGCAAAGAAATTAATGCCTGGCGTTTCTATTCATGCTGAGGTGACAGAAATAGGTGGCGAAAAAGATTTAGAAAAAGGATTGCAACATGCGATTGATACAAAAGATTCTGTTGGAGGTTTGGTTGAATGCAGAGTAACAGGATTGCCTGTTGGTTTGGGTGAACCTTATTTCGATTCAGTTGAATCGGTATTGGCGCAAATGATGTTTGCGATACCTGCCGTTCGTGGTATTGAATTCGGAACAGGTTTCGCTGCAGCAAAAATGTTTGGCAGCGAACACAACGATGCCATTGAAGATATGAATGGTAAAACAAGAACCAATCATGCAGGTGGTGTAGTAGGTGGTATCAGCAATGGAAATGAACTGGTGTTTCGTTTGGCCATCAAACCAACGTCATCAACTCCGAAAGAACAAAACAGCTTGAACTGGGATACAGAGCAAACAGAAAATTTCTCGATCAAAGGCCGTCACGATCTTTGTGTGGCATTGCGTGCACCGGTAATTGTTGAAGCTGCAACTGCTATTGTATTAGCCGATTTGATGTTGCAGGAACAACAGATCAAACGAATCGTCTCTTAACTTTATACCATGCGTAAACGATTAACGATTGCCTTCCTTGCCTTACTCATCACTACAATTTCTTTTGCACAAACCGATGCAAAGATTGAAGTGGTAAAGCACAACCATGTAGCCCTGCATGTAAAAGATATTGCAGCCAGCACTAAATTTTATAAAGAAGTAATGGGTTTAGAACCTGTTGCTGTACCTGATTCACTCAAAGCCATTCGTTCATGGTTCAAGTTGGGAACCGATCAGCAGATCCATTTGCTGGCAGGAAGAGATTTTGAAGTAAAGAACGATCGCAACGGAAGTCATTTCGCCTTGTTTGTAACATCCATTACTGCTGCAGAAAAATATTTAACGCAGCACAAAATGAGTTTTCACAAGCAGGTTCGTTTTGATGGTGCTGTACAGATTTATGTTGCCGACCCCGATGGTTACCTTATTGAACTGAACGAAGTAAAACGTTAACGATGCCCATTATTTATCATGTTACTACTGCTGCCGAATGGAATGCAGCGAAGCAGGTTGGTGCTTACGAGTCGCCGTCTTTAAAATTAGAAGGATTTATTCATTGCTCACAGGAAAACCAGGTGGCGGGTGTACTTGAACGTTATTTTGCCGGTAAAACAGAATTGGTAAAACTGGTGATCGATACAGATAAGCTCACAAGTCGTTTTGTGTTTGAATGGAGTCCTTCAACTGAAGATACGTTTCCGCATGTATACGGAACCATTAATGTGGATGCGGTAGTGGATGTAGTTGAACTTACTTAGAAAGTTTTTTCAGTTGCTTAAAATCAAGATCCAACACTTCATAATTTCGGTCGTTGGGCCAGTAATAGTGCCACCATTCTGTTTCCAGTAAGTTGAAGCCATGTTTCAGCATCACATCTTTCAGCAGTTTCCTGTTTTGTAAAACCGTTGGATTTAACTTTGTAAACGAATGATGTGCTGTATCGGTAAAATTATCGAAGCCGGTTCCCATATCTAACTCAACTCCTGTTTTCAAATCAACAATGGTTAAGTCAACAGCAAGCCCACGGTTATGTCCGCTGCCTTTTGTTGGGTTGGCAACATAGCGTTCATCTTTCACCAACTCCCAGAATTTTACGGTAACAGAGTAGGGCCTGTACGCATCAAAAATTTTTAGTCCCAATCCTCTTTTCTTCAGTTCGGCTTGTACGTTTTGCAACGCATTTGCTGCAGGCAACCGGAGAAACGTAAAATTGGTAGAAGCAGGATAGAGTGGTTGCTTTACAAAATTATCAGCCGTTGCGTAGCGTAGATCCAAAATAAGATCAGGTATTCGTTGGTTTAATTCGATCAGTTGTTTATTCTTGTCGAGTGATACTGTTTTCTTATAGTTTTTTTCAGAATCGATATAAGTGACACCGTAACTGCTGGTTTTCAGCGGTTGTGCACAGGCAGGTAAAATCAACAGGTAAAAAAACAGGTTCATGCTGATTGCTATGTGCAACCGTTTCATTATTTTGACTATCTGAAAAGCGTCCATGCCGGTCATAATTTGGTGATGGAACAATAAATGTAATCAATACATGAGAAAACAGCTTACCGGTTCATTGTTGTTTGTATTTCTCCCTTTTCTGTTGCTCATCAGCTCATGCGGTGAAGGTGGGAATGAAAAAGATATTGTAATCGAACCCGAACAAATGAATGATCGGGTGAAAACCAATATCGCAGAATTACTTAAACGCATTAAAGATGATGGTAAACTGGATGATAGCACAAAAGTTTCCCGTTTGAGTGCGGTTGATGCATATTACAATCAAACTGATTATAAAGCTGTTTGGAGCAACAATGAACAATTTCGTTCCATAGCCGATTCAATGATGTTGTTTATTCAACAGGCAAAGCTGTATGGATTATTTCCGATTGATTATCATTACCCTCTCTTGCAACAAATTGCTTCCCGTTTTGCTGCTGATACTGCCGCCATTGGCGACCGGCGTGATGCTGTGCTTTGGTCGAAAGCTGATATACTGCTAACAGATGCTTTCTTTCACATAGCGGCGCACCTGCATATTGGCCGGTTGAAAGTTGATAGTATGTACATGAACCCCGATTCTGTTTTAACAGATCAATTTTATCATACAAATCTTACAGCAGTAGTGAATGGAAAATCACTTTTTGACGTCCTGCATTTTTTAGAACCTTCACACCAAGGATATGTTGAATTGAAAAAAGCAACAAAGCATTTTGTTGACAGTGCCGACTTCGATAAAAAATTTACCTACGTATCATATCCCTACAAAGATTCACTCGCATTTGTAAAAACATTGGTACAACGCTTGAAGGAAGAGGGTATGCTCAGTTGGCAACTGGAACAGGTGGATTCAATACAGTTGAAAGAAGCACTTGTAAAATTACAGAAGCGAAAGGAGTTAACTGTTGATGGAAAGTTTGGAGTGCAGGTGGTAAACTACCTCAATAATACTGATGAGGAAAAGTTCAAACTTATTGCCATAAATCTGGACCGGTATAAAGTATTACCACCTAAAATGCCGGAGCGTTATGTGTGGGTAAATCTCCCAGCGTATAATCTCGAGTTATGGGATAATGATACACTTCGTATCGAAAGTAAAGTGGTAGTGGGCAAGCCGAATACGAGAACACCGTTGCTTACAAGTCGGATCAGCGATATGGTTACGTATCCGCAATGGACCATACCCAACAGTATTATTATGAAAGAAATTGTACCGGCTCTTCGCCGTGATCCTGGTTATCTTGCTAAAAAAGGATATTCATTGTTAACCTGGGAAGGTGAAGAAGTAGATCCTTATTCAATTGATTGGACGAAGTATAAAAAAGGTATTCCGTATAAAGTCGTGCAGGGCAGTGGCGATGATAATGCGTTAGGTATTCTCAAATTTAATTTCCCAAACAAATATTCTGTTTACCTGCATGATACCAATCAGCGTTACCTCTTCAAAAATGCAAAGCGTGCATTAAGTCACGGATGTGTACGTGTGCAGGAATGGGAAAAACTTACTTATTATATCTCCGCATTGGATAGCTCGAATTATGAAACAGACCCTAAACGGGTAGCCAGTGACTCTATACGAGCATGGCTGCAACGGAAAGAAAAGCGTACTGTTCGGGTGAAAACACCGCTTCCGGTTTATTTCCGTTACTTTACTGCTGCGGGGAAAAATGGAAAGCTGATCTTCTTTGAAGATATTTATCGTGAAGATAAAATGGCACGTGAGCATATTTTTTCAACCAAATAACGATTGATGAGGAAATTGTGCCTTCTTTTTTACGTACTGGGTTCAGTTTTTTGTACAGAAGCCTATGCCCAACAGGATACAAATCCCCCTGTTAAAAAAGCGTCTGCCAAAACAAAGATCCAATATGGGATGGCCAGCTTTTACTCCAATAAGTTTAATGGACGTAAAACGGCCAATGGTGAAATCTTCAACAATCAAAAGCTTACCGCTGCACACAATACACTTCCTCTTGGCATCTATGTTCGTGTAACAAATCTCCGCAACGGCCGAACTGTCATCGTTAAGATCAACGATCGGCTTCATCATCGAAACAAACGTATTATCGATCTGTCGAGGGCTGCCGCCACCAAGCTCGGGTTTATCAAAAGTGGCCTTACCCGTGTAAAAATTGAAGTGTTAGGCAAAAAGCCGCCTGCAAAGTAATCTGCAGGTTAAGTATTTAACATTGTGGGTAATTTATTTTTCATTTAAGCTACCTACCGTTATTTTTGCTCATTCCAAAATAACTCATTTATGAAACATTTGCTCGTACTGCTGGTTGCTGTTTGTGGTTTTTTAACTGCAAGTGCCCAGGATAAGGATTTGAAGAAACAGCCTTCAATCGGTTTTCAATTTTCACTTTTTGATTTCCAAACTGGCGTTGATTTACGTAACCGGGGTTTGTCAACTGTTCTTAGAGAAAAGAATTATAGCAAAATAAGCAGACTAAAGCCCGGAGCCACTATCCATTACATTCAGGGGCTAACTAATAACATTGATGTTATGGCAAGGTTAGGAGCTTCGTTTTTAAATTATCCGGTGCGAAATGGCGTAAACCCTACAGTTAGTGAAAATCTCTATTTGGAAGCCGATGTAAATTTTAATATTAAATTGCTGCCAGATAATTACATTGTAGTTCCTTATCTACAAGTTGGTGTTGGCGCCTCAAAAGAAAGAACAAACTTCATGGCACAAATGCCAATTGGAGCGGGTCTTCAAGTGAATTTAGCCGACCGAATGTTTTTACACCTTAATACGGGTTATCGTGTACCTATTACCGCAAGGGCAAATTACGGGTTGGTACATTCGTTTGGAGTGAGCGTACCTCTTAAAGAACGCCAGGCAGCGCCTCCTCCGCCTCCACCTGCTCCAGAGCCTCCGAAAGATAAAGATGGCGATGGCGTGTTAGATGCAGATGATGTTTGCCCCGATGAAGCTGGTTTAGCAGCGCTCCGTGGTTGTCCTGATAAAGACAAAGATGGTATTGCGGATAAAGATGATAAGTGTGCCGATGTTGCCGGTGTGGCCCGTTACAATGGTTGCCCAATTCCCGACAGCGACAAAGATGGTATTAATGATGAGGAAGATAAGTGTCCCCAGCAGGCTGGTGTAGCACGCTATGGCGGTTGCCCTGTACCTGATACAGATGGCGATGGAGTAAATGATGAAGAAGACAAATGCCCAACTGTTGCAGGTATTGCAGCAAATGCGGGTTGTCCTGAAGTGAAAGAAGAAATTAAAACCAAAGTTGAGTTTGCAGCACGCAATATCTTCTTTACAACTGGTAGCTATCAGTTACAGAAAAAATCATATGCTCCTTTGAACGAAGTAGCGCAGATTTTGAAAGATAACCCAACACTTCAATTGGATGTGGAAGGTCATACAGATGCTTCAGGTGATGCAGCAAAAAATCAAGTTCTTTCTGAAAACCGTGCAGCAGCAGTAAAAGCTTACCTGGTAGCACAAGGAATTGAGAAAGATCGCCTGACTTCTGCTGGTTATGGATCTGATAAGCCAATTGCCGACAATAAAACCGCAGCCGGTAAAGCAAAGAACCGCCGTGTGGAATTGAAGTTGAGAAGCTATTAATCAACTGATCATATTTTTTAAATCCCCCGTGCATGCGGGGGATTTTTTTATGCCCTGCACGCTAAACAAGTTTTATCTTCGCCCACTTATCAGCGAACGAACGAACAACTATGAGCAAGCAGAAAGAAATTGTTATGAGCGGCCTTCGTCCAACGGGTTATTTACACCTTGGAAATTATTTTGGGGCCATGCAGAATTATGTAAAAATGCAGGAGGAGTATACTTGCTTTTTTATGGTGGCCGACTGGCATTCGCTCACCACACATCCGGATACGAAAGAATTACGGGAAAATGTACGGCGGGTATTTGCAGAAAATATTGCTTGTGGTTTAGATCCGGAGAAAGTAGCTTTTTATTGTCAAAGCCACGTGTATGAAACCGCAGAACTGTATCTCTATCTCAACATGATGGCTTACAAAGGCGAATTGGAAAAAACCACCACCTTTAAAGATAAAGTTCGCCAGCATCCGGAAAATGTAAATGCTGGGTTGTTAACCTACCCGGTGTTGCAAACGGCTGATATTATTCTGCACCGGGCAAAATATGTACCTGTTGGAAAAGACCAGGAACAGCATCTTGAAATGGCCCGCACATTCGCCAACCGTTTCAATCATCGGTATGGCGATGTTTTTCCGGAGCCGATCGCATTCAACTTTGGTGGTGAGCTTGTAAAAGTTCCCAGCCTGGACGGTTCCGGTAAAATGAGTAAAAGTGAAAATCAAAACGCAACCATTTACCTGGCCGATGAAGACGAAGTGATCCGCAAAAAAGTAATGAAGGCAAAAACAGATGCCGGTCCAACCGAACCCAATTCAGCCAAACCTGATTATATTGAAAATCTTTTCCAGTTAATGCGTTTGGTAAGTGCGCCCGATACTGTTCAGAAATTTGAAGCCGACTTCAACAATTGTGTGATCCGTTATGGCGACATGAAAAAACAATTGGGCGAGGATATTGCAAAATTTGTGGCGCCCATTCGTGAAAAGGCAAAAGCAATTGAAAGCGATGATGCATACCTGAAAAAAGTGATGCAACAGGGTGCTGAAAAAGCCAGGGTGAGTGCACAAAAAACGATAGAACTTACAAGACAGGCAATGGGTCTTAATTATTTTGCACCTACCCCCTGAAGGGGAGCAAAAAAAATCTATCTTAGTTTTTTATGGGTGTTAGTAAATTATAAATGTTTAACTGTTAAATCATTCCCCTTTAGGGGATAGGGGCATTATGGCGAAAAGTAAAAAACCAAAACATGTGGCAATCGCCGGTAATATCGGTGCCGGAAAAACAACCCTTACTGAAATGCTGGCAAAGCATTACAAATGGATTCCGCAGTTTGAAGATGTGGATCACAATCCTTACCTCAACGACTTTTATGAGGATATGCCCCGCTGGAGTTTTAACCTGCAGATCTATTTTTTAAATAACCGTTTAAACCAGGTGCTGGAAATTCAACGGGGTACAGAAACGGTGATACAGGACCGCACCATTTTTGAAGATGCACACATTTTTGCTCCCAACCTGCACGATATGGGATTGATGGGCAAACGTGATTTTGATAACTATTTTTCTTTCTTCTCTACATTAAAGACAATGGTATCGCCTCCCGATCTGTTGATCTATCTCAAAGCATCTGTACCTACGTTGGTGGCACAAATACAAAAACGGGGGAGAGAATATGAAGAAAATATCCGTCTCGATTATTTGAAAAAGCTGAATGAGTATTACAACAAATGGATCGACCAGTATAAAGAAGGCAGTTTGTTAGTGATTGATGTTGATATGAATAAATTTGCGGAGAACGAAGAACATTTTGGTGAGATCATTAATAAAATTGATTCGCAGTTGTACGGGTTGTTTTAATTATTATCAAAGCTAACTATGAAGACCTTTTGTTTACTTGTAGTTGCCCTTATTAGTTTTATATCAATAGTAGCTCAGGAACGAAAAGATACCATCTATCGGTTTGGAAATGATTCGATGCTTTGTTCCGTTTCTGAGGACTCAAGAAAAAATCCAGATCGAGTTTTTACTATGGTTGAACAGCCTCCGGTATTTCCCGGTGGTCAATCAGTGTGGGAAAAATATATCGCAGAAAATTTCAAGCGTATACCTTATTATAAAGGAATTGTAGAAGTTTGGTTTATTGTTGATTTGGATGGAACAACCAGCAGGTTTCAAATTATAAGACCTTCAGGATTATCATCGGCCGATAGGGCATCGATCATAAACTTTTTTAAATCCGCTGGAAATTGGTACCCGGCCCGACAAAATGGATTTTGTGTAAGAGCTTGGAATAGAGTAGAAATAAAAAATCAATGATTCTAATAACAGGAAATAATAAACCCCGCCAGGAATAGCGGGGTTTTCTGTTCTTAGCAAACAATCGATTACGACCACTTACACTTGCGGCGCTGCGGCTAAAATTTCTTCACCGCTGCCGGAAGCATACTTTTTGAAATTCGTTAGAAACTGTTCAGCCAAAGACTTCGCTTTTTCATCGTACGCTGCTTTGTCTGCCCATGTATTTCGGGGATTCAATAATTCATCGGGAATTCCACTGCAGCTGGTTGGTATGGCAAGATTAAACACAGGCATATTTTCATACTCCACTTCATTCAATTCACCATTCAATGCAGCGCTGATCAACGCTCTTGTGTACGATAATTTAATACGGTTACCAACTCCGTAACTGCCACCTGTCCATCCTGTATTTACCAGCCACACATTTACTTTGTTTTCAGTCATCTTACAACCCAGCATCTCTGCATATTTTGCTGGATGCAAAGGAAGAAACGGTGCTCCAAAACAAGCACTGAAGGTTGATTTTGGTTCTGTAACACCCGCTTCAGTACCTGCTACTTTCGCAGTATAACCGCTAATGAACTGATACATGGCCTGGCCTTCTGTAAGTTTTGAAATGGGAGGCAATACACCTGTGGCATCGCAGGTTAAAAAGAAAATATTTTTTGGTAATCCGCCAAGCGCCGGTTGCAATGCGTTGCTGATATAATGCAAAGGATAACTTACTCTTGTGTTTTCAGTAATTGTTTTATTGCTGAAATCAATTTCATTGGTTCCTTCAAAAAACTGAATATTTTCTACCAATGCACCCGGGCGAATCGCATGAAAAATTTCGGGTTCTTTCTCTGCTGTAAGATCAATGCATTTGGCATAACAACCACCTTCGAAATTGAAGACCGAATCTTCGTCCCAGCCATGCTCATCATCACCAATCAGTTTGCGGTTGGGGTCTGCACTCAATGTTGTTTTTCCGGTGCCGCTCAATCCAAAGAACACAGCTACATCACCATCTGTTCCCATATTGGCACTGCAGTGCATGCTCAATACATTTTTCTGTTGTGGTAACAGGTAGTTTAATACTGTAAAAATGCCTTTCTTCATTTCACCGGTGTAACCGCTGCCGCCAATCAAGATCATTTTGTGTGTAAAACTTACCAATGCAAAATTCTTGCTACGTACACCATCCGTTTCGGGGTTTGCAAAAAAACCGGGCGCTTGTATAATATGCCAATCGGGTTCAAAGTTCTCAAGCTCTTCTTCTGTTGGACGAAGAAATAAATTATGTGCAAACAAATTGCTCCATGCATTTTCGTTTACCACACGAATGTTTAAACGATACGCAGGATCAGCACAAGCATACGCATCTCTCACCCAAATTTCTTCTTTGGTACCAAGATGGTCCATCATTTTTTTATAGAGCATGTGGAAGTAACGCTCATCGATCGGCTGATTGAAATCGTTCCAGTGTACGGTGTCTTTGGTCATTTCATCCAATACAATAAACTTATCTTTTGGAGAACGTCCTGTAAACTCACCTGTGTTAATACAAAGTGCGCCTGTGTTATTATATACCCCCTGTCGGCGGTTGATGGTTTGTTCACACAATTCCCCGGCACTCAACTGGTAATGGATATTGGCCGACAGTTTTAAACCGAGCTTGATCAATTTCTGCTCAGGGAAAAATACACTTGGGATAGACATGGCAATCGTTGAATTATTTTAACTCCGCCAAATGTAAAGGCTTCACAAGAACTGGAGAAATTCAGCAAACGATTGCGTTTAGAAAAATTTCTGCTATTTGTTCTATTTGTTAGATATGATTCAAAAATTAGTTCTATAATCTGCTGTTTATTGAAATTATTGTAACCGGAAATAGATGCTTTAGAAATTTTCTGCAAACAGATGTTAGTTTTTCACTTTCTGTGGATTATTTGATAGCAGAATTGGGAAGCCACCTGCATTGGCTTATTTTGCAGCTTTAATACTTGTTATATGAAATTTCAACCCGTTAAGCCCGCCTTGTTCACCAAAAACCGGGAACGTTTTATCAAAGCCATGCAGGCAAATTCAATTGCCCTATTTGTGAGCAACGATGAGTGGCCCATGAATGGCGATGCCTTACATGCCTACAAACAAAACAGTGACCTGTTTTGGCTAACCGGCATTATGCAGGAAGATAGCATGGTGATTTTGTTTCCCGATAATCCCGATCCAAAATACAGGGAAGTGCTGGTGCTTGTTCGTCCGAACGAATTGAAAGAAAAGTGGGATGGCAAACGCTTACGTGCAAATGAAGCAAGAGAAATTTCCGGTATTCAAACCATTGTGTGGTTAGACAGTATTGAAGGACTATTGCAGGCATGGGTGCATTTGGCCGATCATATTTATTTAAGCAGTAACGAAAACGACCGCAAAGCTTCGCCTATCCGTAGCCGTGATTATCGCTTCATTGATGAAATGAAAGCAAAGTATCCTTTGCATAGTTTTCAACGTGCTGCAAAAATTATGAGAGATCTGCGTGCAATAAAAACAGCTGAAGAAGTGGAACTGATGCAAAAAGCAATGGATATAACAGATGCTACGTTTCGCAGATTACTCAAGTTTATAAAACCCGGTGTACTGGAAAATGAAATTGAAGCAGAAATTTATCATTCGTTTTTATCGCAAGGTTCAACCGGTCCTGCATACGGAAGCATTATTGCCAGTGGCGACAGAGCAAGAACATTGCATTATGTAAGTAACAACCAGGAATGTAAGGATGGCGAATTGATCCTGATGGACTTTGGTGCGGAGTATGGTGGCTACTGTGCCGATCTTACACGTACCGTTCCGGTAAATGGAAAGTTTACACGCCGGCAAAAAACAGTGTACAATGCCTGTTTGCATTTACACAATTATGCAAAAAGTATTTTGAAGCCGGGTATCACTATTGTTGATTATACCAATAAAGTGGGAGAGGAAGCAACCCAGCAATTCTTAAAGATCGGCTTGTTGAAAAAGAGCGATGTAAAGAATGAAGATGCAGACAACAGAGCGTACCGCAAATATCTCTACCATGGTATTTCGCATCATCTTGGAATTGACGTACACGATCTTGGTACCAAAACCGAACCGGTAAAAGCAGGCATGGTATTTACGATTGAACCCGGTATTTATATTGAAGAAGAACAGATGGGCGTACGTATTGAAAATAATTTCTGGATCACACGTAATGGCAATAAAGACCTGATGCAGAACATTCCGATTACAGTAGAAGATATTGAAGCATTGATGAAGAAGTGAGGAAGTCTACAGTCAACAGTCGATGGTCGATAGCAGAGGTGAAGAAGTCGATAGTCAACAGTCGATGGACGACAGCAGAGGTTGACATTTTTAAGTCGTTGATTATATATGGCATTTAAATTTGAGAATCTGAAGGTTTGGCATTCTTCATTGGAGCTGACTGATGAAATTGATTTGTTGGTCAGGAGTTTTCCAGCTTATGAGCTGTATTCCTTATCCAGTCAAATGAGGAGGGCGGGCAATTCGGTATCATTGAATATAGTAGAAGGCTCAACCGGTTTATCGAATGCAGAGTTTAAGCGGTTTCTTTCCATTGCAAACCGATCAGCGTTGGAAGTCGTAGGGTGTTTGTATCTGGCAAAGCGACGAGCATATATAACTGACGATCTGTTTGCGAAACTGTATGAACAGGTAGAAACCTTAGTAAAAATGATTCAAGCACTCATAAACTCTTTAAACGATTAAAACTAAAACGCCCGTCTATGGTCTATGGACCATCGACCGTGGACTATATAATTCATTAAACGATTAAAACTAAAACGATCGTCTGTGGTCTGTCGACCATCGACTGTTGACTATTATGAAACAAATTCCCAATCTTTTCACATTACTCAACCTTGTATTTGGTTGCATTGCAATTATTTTGATTCTGCAGCCGGGTGAAGCTATTACCACAATTGATCAGGGCAATCTCATTATCAACCTGCCGGAGAAGATCATGTATGCTTCGTTTTTCATTTTTGCAGCGGGGCTGGTCGATTTTCTGGATGGCTTTTTGGCTCGTTTAATGAAAGCATCGTCTGAAATGGGCAAACAACTCGACTCGCTGAGTGATGTGGTTACGTTTGGTGTTGCTCCGGCTATGATCATGTACCAACTGTTACGACTGAGTTATCTGAAAGAAGAAACAGCACTTGATACATCAATCTTGCTTTTATTGCCTGCATTGCTCATCGCCTGCTGTGCTGCGTGGCGATTGGCGAAATTTAATATCGATGAGCGCCAAAGCATCTCGTTTCGGGGCGTGCCAACACCCATTACAGGTTTTGTGGTGGCAGCATTGCCATTAGTAGTTTGGTATGATACGTGGGGTATGGCTTCGGTGGTAATCAACCGATGGGTATTATATGGTATCACAATCCTCATCAGCTACCTGATGGTGTCAGACCTTCCCATTATGAGTCTCAAATTCAAAGATTACAGCGTAAAAGCGAATCAGCCCAAGATTATACTGGCCGTAGTGGCAATTGTTTTGGCTGTTGTTTTTCAGTGGGCAGCTATTCCGCTCATTTATTTAACCTACGTTGTTTTATCTTTGCTGCTTCGTAAACAAATCTCATAATTTAATAATACTACAATGACGTACACAGTTCAGGTAAAAGTAATGCCACTGAAAGATTTATTAGACCCACAGGGAAAAGCCGTAATGGGTGGATTAAGCAATTTGGGTTTACAGGGTGTAGCTGATGTACGCATTGGAAAAAATATCAGCATGCAGATCGATGCGGCTACAGCAGATGAAGCAAAAGCGATTGCCGAAGAAGCTGCTAAAAAACTCCTTGCCAACCCGGTAATGGAGCAATACGAAATCTCCGTTAATTAATTAATTTGATGATTGAGACGATAAATGTCTCAATGCCGACCGTAAGCGTCGGCATTTGAAAATTTGAAAATTGAACCTGGTTCGGTTTTCATTTTCAAATTGGTTTATTTTCAAATTTTCAAATTATGCTTGTTCTTGTTCCAACTCCCATCGGTAACCTCAAGGATATTACACTTCGTGCACTGGAAGTATTGCAGGAGGTAGATGTTATTCTTGCAGAAGATACACGCACAAGTTCGGTGTTACTGAATCATTACAATATTCAGAAGCCACTCTCTCCCTACCACCAGCACAACGAACATAAAATTGTGCAGCATATTATCGATCAGCTGAAAGAAGGCAAGAAGATGGCGTTGATCACTGATGCCGGTACACCCGGTATCAGCGATCCTGCTTTTTTATTGGTACGTGCATGCGTGCAAAATGAGGTGCCTGTAGAAACACTGCCCGGAGCTACAGCATTTGTTCCGGCGCTTGTCAACAGCGGATTACCTACCAACCGTTTTGTGTTCGAGGGATTTCTTCCCCAAAAGAAAGGACGCATGACGGCGTTAAAACAACTGGCCGAAGAAGAACGTACCATGATCTTTTATGAATCGCCTTACCGCCTGGTAAAAACATTGGCTGATCTGATGCAGTATTTTGGCGAAGATCGTTTGTGTTCAGTAAGCCGGGAGCTTACGAAGAAATTTGAGGAAAACAAACGTGGTACGTTGAAAGAAGTGCATGATCACTTTGCTGCCAAATCTATCAAAGGTGAAATTGTAATGGTGGTGGCAGGAAAAGAATCCTGATTTTTTTGCAACTACTCCTTAACAATCTTTCAACGCAAAGCGTTTTATCTTGCAGCAACAACGTCTTCAGTATGAAACATCTCTTATTTCTTTCCGCTTTTATTTTTGTATTAACGCTTGCTTCAAACGCACAATTGTTTCAGGTGCCTGAACTGGTAAAACAAACATTCGAAAAACAATTTCCCACAGCGACGGATGCAAAGTGGAGCGGAGGAATTGACAACCATGCTGTACAATTTACGCTGGGAGAGAAAAAACTGAAGGCCAATTATACACCCAAGGCTGAATGGGTGAGTACAGAAGAAAAGGTTGTGATCGATTCACTGCCGCTCACGGTGCAGGAGAATTTTAAAAAATCGAAGTACAAAGACTGGACGCTGAAAGATGCTATCATTATCAGCAAACCAAGAGCTGAGGCAAACGAATACCGGATCATTGTTCAAAAATCAATGCTTACTAAAAAGCTTTTGATGTTTGATGCAAAAGGACGTTTGCAGGAAGAGTTGATTGCCCTTTAGTACCACACAGCAATTTCATTCAGTTCTTTTCTTTTTAAAGAAGGAACCCAGCATTCATCTGAAGCATAGCCAACGGGAACTAACAGGTAGGGCCGTTCGTTTTCTGACCGGTTGAGAAGTTTGCTGAGAAAGTTCATGGGGCTTGGGGTATGTGTCAATGCTACAAGTCCTGCATTATGAATGGCTGCCAGTAAAAATCCACAGGCAATTCCTACACTTTCTTTTACATAATAATTCTGGTGTTTATGGCCGTTCTCTTCAAACTCATAGCTTCTGCTAAAAACAATAATTAAATAGGGAGCAGTTTCAAGAAAAGGTTTCTGCCAGGTTGTTTGGAGTGGAGCGAGGTCTTTCATCCATTCTTCACTCATTCTTCCATCATAACTTTCTTTCTCTTCTTCTTCAGCCGCAATGCGAATTTGTTGTTTTAGTTGTGCATCACGAACCACGCAAAATGTCCAGGGTTGTTTATGAGCACCGGATGGAGCCGTTGATGCTGTAAGAAGAAAATTTTCAATTACTTCTTTTGAAACAGGTTTATCTGAAAAATCACGGCATGTTCTACGTTCATCCATCCATTGATAAAAGGAGAATGTTTTTGTTTTCATCTCCGCTTCAGGAAATGTGACTTTGCTATATCTATTAAATGGATAGCCGTTAAAATGTTTTGTCATACTTGATGTGTTTTTGTTTGAATATGAATCGGGCTGCAGTGGTTCTTTTGTTTTAGTAATTTTACTGAATTCGTCCGAAAGTTTCCTGTAGAATATTCTTTTTTTATATTTTTTTTGATCTAACAATTAAATAATAAAGAGATTTAATCAACTATCTAATTCGAATGAAAACGAATACAGGATTGTGTTTCAGTAAAATGCTCTCTATCGAAATATCATTATTTTATGGATCGATTTATAGAAACCAAAAAAATACCTCTTTGCGGTATTGACAATGAATAAAAAACTTTCAATATTAGCATTCGAATGACCTGTGAGTGAAATCACCCATTGCAAAACCTTCATTTAATCTTCCCTACCTAAACAGTATTACCCACATCCGTTGTAAACAGGAGTCTTTAACTTTTAA
The DNA here is from genome assembly GCA_023428755.1 of Bacteroidota bacterium. GTDB lineage: Bacteria > Bacteroidota > Bacteroidia > Chitinophagales > Chitinophagaceae > Lacibacter. The sequence goes on along the minus strand of JAEYWX010000025.1, from coordinate 63,107 downwards.
ATGTTGAAACTTGATACAACATGTATTTCGGTTCTTCACAGAAGAGCTGAACAGGTTTATTATGCTTCGGAATGGCGCTGCAACTCCTTCGGGAATCGTGGTGGCAGCCAATATTGCAAAAGCAGATGAACTGAGTGCAGTTACATCCAAGATCGTAATGTCGTTAGTAAATATTGAAGAGGATCGAATCAGTAAACATCCATCCAATAGTTTTCCGTCACCTACAGGAACAGGAGTGGAGTATAAAAATCCTCCGGTTCTTGTGAATTTATATGTGTTGTTTTCTGTTAACCGTGATTATTCGGATGATGCATTATTGTATCTCTCTTATGTGATGCAGTTCTTCCAGCATAAAAATATTTTCACAGCACAAAACAGTCCCGGTTTATTTACAGATAACATGCAGCCTGTTCAGCAGATCAGCAGTGAGTTGGTTACACTCAATTTCGAGCAGGTGAATCATTTGTGGGCAAGTCTCGGTGGAAAGTATTTACCATCAGTCATGTATAAAATAAGACAGGTAGTAATTGACGACAGGTTTGTACAGAATAGTGGTGGGATTATTCTGGAAATAGAAACAAATACAAAAGACAAAATGCCAACGGTCATATGAACAGCAGTTACAAAATAGTTTTCAGGGTAGAGATGCTGCATGATTATTATCGTGAAGCAAAAGCAAAGAACCTGTTGATCAAACCATCGGCAGCAACTGAAAAACTATTTCGTAATTACGATATCAAGTGGAAGCAGCTCGACCATCAGTTGATTGTTGCTGTGAAAACAAATAGCGCAGGCGAGCCTGTAAAACAATGGCCCGATGATCTTCGGTTTGTGTTTTACATCGTGGCAGAAAATGGAATGTTCGATAACATTACCCATTCAAATTACAAAGCCGCTAAAACAGAAACAAACTGGCTGTCAAATTTTTCAAACAACGCCTTTACTGAACCTGTGCTTCCATCTGGCACAATCAACCGGTTGTATTTATCGAAGTCGGCGGCAGCTCATGTTGCAGCAACCATTTACAAGCCCGGCCGCTTGGTAACTGATGGAACAGACATTTATGAATGTTTAAAAACAACCAGCAACGGAACAATGATCAGTGATGCATCTTTTTGGCGCAAAAGAGGTAAGCGGCAGTTTATAGCGGAGCAGGATGCAGCATCTGTGTATGCAGGCATTTATCCGTATACAGTTGCGGTTCCGGCAAAAGAATTTGTGATCAGGCATTTTGCTTTGGATGTACACACAGGATTGTTTCATCAAGAAGCGAAGGCTGTAGTTGTTCAAAAATTTGAAACAGCAAGAAAAATTGTTAATGTGAGTTTGCAGGGATTGGATGCTGGCAAGTATCGCATCGAAGTAAACGGCGAATCATCTTTTATTGTAGTGAAGGATGCGGGTATGGTTGAAACCCCTGTTGCAATAGTTGAACTTCACAATAAGGTTGGGACTGCATCCGCTTTCTCATTGCTTGATAATGGTAAAGCAGTTGACAGAATGTTCAGCCTGCGTTTCTGCAACCGCTCTGTATTGATTAAATACGTTGCTAAAACAAACGATGTCACATCGGTACAGGATTCAGCAGCCGCTCTCAGCTTTTCAAATGCTGCGAATCAGTTAGAGTTCATCAGCACCACTCCATTTCCATTGAGCGAAGTGCCGATCAAAACATTATCGTTCACTTCAGCAATACATGGCAATATTAGTCCATTGCCCAATGCAACCGCAGCATGGCTCAGTCAGTTGCAACAGGGCAGTGATATCTATACTTGTTCATCAATTTATTTAAATCATTAATCATCATTCTAAACATTGTCAACTATGGCATTAACAGTAAAAACTCCCGGTGTTTACATAGAAGAGGTTCCGAAATTTCCTCCTTCCATAGCACAGGTTGAAACCGCAATTCCTGCTTTTATTGGTTACACTGCAAGAGCAGATGAGTATGGTCCCGGCGATCTGAAAAACAAAGCAGTAAAGATCAGCAGTCTGCTCGATTACGAGACGTATTTCGGTGGGGCTCCTTCGCTGGCAATTACAAACGTAGCTGTTGATGCATTGAATAATTTTAAATCGGCCAACATCAGCCAGTCGGTGTTTATGTACGATTCGCTACGCATGTTTTTTAAAAATGGCGGTGGAGATTGTTACATTGTTTCTGTTGGGCTGTACACCGATCCAAAATCAAAAAACGATTTCCTCGATGATGGTAAAGGTTTGAAAGTAATTGAGAAAGTAGATGAGCCAACCTTGCTCATCTTTCCTGACAATTCCTTGCTCACAAATGGTAATGATTATTACGAAGTGTACCAGGAAGCATTAATGCAATGCGAAAACCTGAAAGACAGGTTTGTAGTGATGGATGTAAAGAATAATGATTACAAAGGAGATGCATTCCGGAGCGGAATCGGCATCAACAATCTCAAATATGGTGCTGCATACACGCCTTGGCTCGAAGTGATTCTTCCCCGTCAGATCAAGTACAGCGATTTTATGAACAACAGTTCGTTCCCGAATCGTTTTCAGCGGGAAGGAGTGAATGTTACATTAAGCCAGTTGTACAGCGGTTCAGACGCAGTTGTAACAACTCAGATTGCAAAAGTAGAAGCACTCATTACTGATAATGAAAAAGTAGGTGCGTCTGTAACTGCATTGCGAGGATCTTCTGCAACATTAGCAGCACGCTATACTGTTTTGGAAAATGCTTTGTCGGGTACACCTAATCCAGCCAACCTGGAAGCTGTAATGGACTTTCTGTTTGACATCGCCCGTGAAGTAGATAAACTGGCAGGAGCTACAAGTGATGCTGTGAGCAGCAATCTAAAACCCGGTTTTGAAACTACCATCTCTTCGCTGGTTGCTTCTTATTCAAAGATCATTAGCTATGAAGTGGAAGCAGATGCAGAGCTAACAGGTTCTTATACAATTCAGCATTCTGTTTCTTCACCATCTCATGCAAACTGGACAACTATTTTCTCTGCGCCTCCTGGTTCATTGAACGTGATGAGTGGCGCTGATGATGCAGCCATGATCAGGAGTATTATTCCGTTGCTGCGTACAGAGTTTAATTTTATCAACAGTTATTTCTCCAGTGCAATCGTAAAAACAGCAGCGCAAACTGAACTGGAAGCCGATAAAGGCTTGGCTATTATTTTCCCTGCGTATAAAGCAATACTTGATGGTATTCAAAATACAAAAACCATTCTGCCGCCTTCAGGTTCGGTAACAGGTATCTACGCATTTGTTGACCGTACACGTGGTGTATGGAAAGCGCCAGCCAATGTAAGTATCAGTGGCATTATCGGACCGGCAACAACATTTAATGCAGGACAATTAGATGCATTGAATATTGATGTAACGGCAGGTAAATCCATCAATGCTATTCGTGCATTCACGGGCAAAGGAACATTGGTGTATGGTGCAAGAACATTGGCCGGTAACGATAACGAATGGCGCTATGTTTCTGTACGTCGATTGTTCAACATGGTAGAAGAAAGTGTGAAAAAAGCAACCGAGCAATTTGTGTTTGAGCCGAACGATGCAAACACATGGATCAAAGTAAAAGCTATGATCTCCAATTACCTCACTGTGTTGTGGAGACAAGGTGCATTGGCCGGCGCAAAACCTGAACATGCATTTTATGTTGCCTGTGGCTTGGGTGCTACTATGACGGCGCAGGATATTCTTGAAGGAAAGATGAATGTAGAGATCGGTATGGCAGCTGTTCGTCCGGCTGAGTTTATCATCCTTCGTTTCTCACACAAAATGCAGGAATCCTGATCTGTACTGACATCACATTAATCACAACAAAACGAATTGTATGGCAAATTATCCTTTATCAAAATTTCATTTCAGGGTTGAATGGGGCGGTACCCGTATCGGGTTTACAGAAATTACAGGCTTAGATAAAAGTCTGGATGTAATTGAATACCGTGATGGTGCAAGTCCTGAATATTCAAAAATTAAAATGCCGGGGTTGCAAAAATTTTCAAACGTTACACTCAAGCGTGGTACGTTTGAAAGCGACAATGAATATTATGCATGGCTCAACACGGTGCAGATGAATAAAATTGAACGCAGAGACTTGGTGATTTCTTTGCTCAACGAGCAACATGAGCCGGTAATGGTATGGAAAATAAAAAATGCATTTCCGGTGAAAGTGCAATCATCTGATCTGAAAGCCGACGGAAACGAAGTAGCCATTGAAACAATGGAACTCGCACACGAAGGGTTGGTTATTGAACTTCCATAAACAAGAGTATGCCGTTTGAATATCCGCTTACCGGTTTTCATTTCCTGGTAACCTTTGAGTTATTTCCACAATCGCCTGTTGATGTACGTTTCCAGGAAGTGGCTGGTTTGAGTGTAAGTATGGGAACTGAGTCAGTGAATGAAGGAGGTGAAAATCGTTTTTCGCATAAGCTGCCAACGAGAGCCAACTTCAGCGATATTACTTTGAAGCGTGGTTTGTTTGAATATTCTGAACTCTACCGTTGGGTAAAAAATGCAATGGAGAATTTAGAATTCCGCCCGTTGAATTTAACCATCAGCTTACTCAACGAAATACATGCACCTGTTTACATGTGGCGTGTGTACAACAGTATTCCAACCAAATGGGAGTTATCATCGTTCAATGCAAATAACAGCGAAGTGGTAGTGGAAACATTGGTACTAAGCTGTGCTTATTTTTCACCCATTAACCGTTAAACCTATGCCAGTCGTTATTAATGAAATACAGATCACTGCTTATGTAAATGAAACCGGTAATAAAGAAAGCCGTGAGCAACGTGGGCGAAGTGAAGGCGAAAAGAAAGACGAGGTAAGCAAAAAAGAATCACTTGTAAAAATTTGTGTGGAAGAAGTATTACGCATTTTAAAAGAAAAAGAAGAACGATAGTATGATACCTGGTAAGTTACAGAAGATGACATTGAAGGCGTACACCGATGCAGAATTCAACACTGCAATGGCCGACGGAGAATTTACTGTGCAGGTGAATCCGGAATCGTATACGCTTTCACATACTATTGAGTACACGGAGCAACAAGCTGGCGGAACCAGTGCAGCACAACCTCGTTACAGTTGCAGCCGACCACAAAATCTTGAGTTTGATTTTTTGTTTGATGCAACAGGTGTGTTGAATGGTGACGGTGTGCCGGCTGCAGAAAGTGGCGTGCCGGTGGTTACGGTTGTTCATTCAATTGTTGATACCATCAACAAATTAAAAAAAGTAGTGTACGATTTTGTGGGTGACACACATGAAACACCCTATGTTAAGATCTATTGGGGAACAATGCTGTTCAAATGCCGGTTGACCAACCTCAGTATAACTTACAAATTGTTCAAGCCCGATGGTACACCTATCAGGGCATCTGCAAAATGTTCGTTCATGGGTGCGGTGGAAGATGTGCAGCGCACAGCAGCAGAAAATGCACAGTCGCCCGATCTTACGCATGTGCGTCGAGTAAAGCATGGTGATACGTTACCATTCATGTGCTACACAATTTATGGTGATGAAAATTTGTATTTACAGGTAGCAGCAGTGAATCAACTCAATCATTATCGTGATATAAAAGTGGGACAGGAACTTTTTTTTCCACCAGTTGAAAAAGTAAAAGCATGAGTGAAACCCGTACCATACCATCTTCTTCAACAGGTACTGATGTTGTTACATTCACTGTAAAAATTGAAGGTGAGAATGTGCCACGCAGCATTAACATCAGTTCAGTGGTGATACAACGACAGGCGTATCGTATTCCTTCCTGTAAGTTGATCATTTATGATGGCGATGCGGCACAATCAAATTTTCCTGCAAGCAATGAGCAGTGGTTTATACCCGGAAAAAATCTTGAACTGTGGGCCGGTTATGAAGCCGATGAAAAATTGTTGTTCAAAGGCATTGTTGTAAAGCAAGCCATCAAAATAAGAAATGAACGCTCTCCCGTGCTGGAAGTAGAAGCAAAAGATGCATTTGTGAAACTAAGCACTTATGCAAAGAGCAAATATTTTGCTGAGTTAAGTGATCAGCAGGTGATGGAAGAAATTATCCAGGATGCAGGATTGGAGGCAGATGTTGAAAGTACCGGAGCTACATTAAAAGAAATTGTGCAGTACCATTCAACCGACTGGGATTTCATCATGACACGTGCAGAAGCAAACGGACTGATCTGTTTTTGTGAAGAGGGGAAGCTCATTGCAAAGAAACCTGATCTAACAGCTACTGAAACGTTGAGTGTATTGTTCGGCGCAACCATGTTGGAAATGGATGCGGAGATAGATGCACGTTGCCAGTTTGAAACTGTACATGCACAAACATGGAATCCTGCAGACCAGGAATTGGTAGATGTGGAAGCAAGTGCAGCAACGATCAGTAATGCCGGTAATTTATCTCCCGAAGATATTGCTGCTGCAACAGGCAACAGCAAACAAATTATTCAGCATGCAGGTGCATTGCCTGAGCCGCAATTACAGCAATGGGCCGATGCGCAACTTGTGCGTAATCGATTATCGAAAATAAGAGGCAGTGCAAAGTTTCAGGGTTATGCTGATGTCAAGCCCGGGCAAATGATTGCTATCTCCGGTGTAGGCGATCGTTTCAGCAGCAATGCATTTATCAGTGGTATTCGTCATGAGTTGTTTGATGGAAGCTGGATCACCACTGCGCAATTTGGTTTAGATGCCAATGCTTATGCAACAACATTGCCCATCAGTGCATTTCCTGCAGCTGCTTATGGCCCTGCAATTAAAGGATTGCATACAGGCATTGTTACAGATCTGGAAGATCCGATGAATGAATTCAGAGTGAAAATAAAATTGCCGTCAGTCAGTATGCAGGAAGAAGGTATGTGGGCACGTATGATGATGCCTGATGCAGGAAACAATCGAGGCTTTTTCTTTCGACCTGAAGTAGGTGATGAAGTGTTGGTTGGTTTTCTTAATGAAGATCCCAACTATCCGGTGATATTGGGAGGACTGCATAGTTCAGCAAAAGCAGCACCACTTCAGCAGAATAACGATAATCATGAAAAAGGATTGCAAACACGCAGTGAAATGAAATGGGTATGGAATGATGAGAAGAAATCATTCACAACAGAAACACCTGCCGGTAAAAAAATTATTGTGGATGAAGATGCAGGTGAAATTCAGATAGCGGATGAAAACGGAAATAAATTTTTGATGAACGCAGATGGTATTACGATAGAAGCATCGAAAGCAATCAACATTAAAGCTGGTACTGACTTAACTATGGAAGCATTGAATGCTGAACTAAAGGCAAGTGCCAGCGGTAAACTCAATGCAAGTGGAACAATGGAAGTATCATCAAGCGGATCAACAACAGTAAAAGGTTCGGTTGTACAAATAAATTAAGCAGTATGTCAATGGCAGCAAGAGTAGGTGATATGCATGTTTGCCCGATGGTGAACGGAACAGTACCGCATGTAGGTGGGCCGGTAATGCCTCCTGGTTGCCCTACTGTATTGATTGCAGGAATGCCTGCAGCAAGAGTGGGAGATATGCTGGTTTGTACTGGTCCGCCCGATACAATTATTAAAGGGTCAGCAACAGTAATGATCGGTGGAATGCCAGCAGCACGCATGGGCGATACGACTGCACATGGCGGAACAATCGTTGCTGGCTGTCCAACAGTTTTAATAGGAGGTTAACCATGGAAGTGAAAGATGACTTTTTAGGTAAAGGATGGAGCTTTCCTCCATCGTTCAATAAAACAGCCGGACTGGTGAACATGGTTGCGGCGGTAGAAGATATTAATCAAAGCCTGCACATCCTGTTGTCAACCGTTACAGGCGAACGCATTATGCAGCCAAAATATGGTTGCGATATGAATGAGTTTGTGTTTGATCCTGTAACAACAACATTAAAGACAGTGATGGCGGATAAAGTGCGTACAGCTTTGTTAATCTATGAACCACGCATCGAAGTGGAGAAACTGGAGATAGATGATGAAGGCGAACTGGAAGGAAGAATACTCATCGATATTTATTACAAAGTGCGTACAACCAACAGCCGGTACAATTATGTGTTCCCATTTTATAAAGCAGAAGCAACTGAATTAAAAACAACAGGCGAATGATCACGGGTAAACCATACGAACAATTATTGCTGCGGGATGGAACAAGCAGGTTGAAACGACGGGCAACTGTATTGCTGAACAAGAACTATGTGAAGATTGATGAACGCAGCATGGAAGACCTGGTACAGTTTGCTATCGACTTTGCTGAACAGGTGAATTTCTTTAACGAACAGTTGAACAGTGATGGTAATTGGAAACATTTTTTTCAGCAGGGATTGAATCTTGCAGAACTAAAAAAGAGCATCGACAGCCGCAGCGATTTTCATCCGCAGTTTGCATTGTACCTGGTGTTTGTGAAACTGTTTGGCTATGCACAAAACCAACTGAACAACTTAACAGGTGAGCATCTCGATTTTTATTATGAGCATGTACTCGATCTGCACCAATTGCAAGCTGAGCCTGATAAAGTGCATGTAGTGTATGAATTGGCGAAAGGCGCTTCAGAATATTTTTCAGCAAAGAATACTTTGTTTGATGCTGGTAAAGATGCGGCGACCAAACTGCCGCTTCAGTATAGTGCGGATGATGATACGCTGATCAACACTGCCGCTATCGTAGATAAACGAACGATCTATTTAAACCCTGATGAAAGTGATGTGGTTCGTTTTGCAAGTGTTGCCAATTCGCCTGACGGACTCGGTGCAAAACCTGATCCCACAAAACCATGGTGGAAAGCATTTGGTGGTCATCATCTTTCATCAACCAAAATTGGTTTTGCATTAGCGTCGCCTTTGTTACTGTTAAAAGAGGGAACAAGAGAAATAAATATCACGATTCATCTGAGCGGACTTGTACAATCATTGCAAAGCATTGCAAGTATCAATGGCGAAAAGCTGGAAGTTTTTTATACAGGTAAGAAAACCTGGATGGGGCCGTTTGAAGCAACCGTTACCCCTGTAAAGAACTTTAATGCAGGAAATCAATCGATCACCATTAAACATATTTTAGGAGCAGATGATGAAGAGATAACAAGATATAATGCGTTGTTGCATGGTCAATCATTCAACACAGTATGGCCAGTCATGCAGTTGAAAGCCGATACAACAAGTGCGGGTAATTTGTTTGGTGTATTAAAAACTGCAACGGTTGCTAAACTAAAGATCGATGTGAAAGTAACCGGCGTAGCAGGGTTACGATTGGAAAATGACCAGGGAGTGGTTGATGCCAAGAAACCATTCCAACCGTTTGGATCACTTCCTAAAAAAGGCTCATCTTTTTATGTTGGGTTTGAAGAAGTACTGCATAAAAATTTAAGTACGTTTTCATTTGATGTAACATGGCTGGCACCTCCGGAAGATGGATTTAAAAGCCATTATGCAAATTATGGCATTGCTCCCGCAACATCAATAAATGACAATACATATTTCAAAGCCGATTACTTTGTCAAAAGCAGTACATCAAAGGAGGGTACAACTAACTTGTTTGATTCAAAAAATGCAGAATCGACAGTTACCTGGCCCGATACATCAAGCCCATCCGGATTATTTTCGTTCTATCCATGGCTCAATACGTATTTCATTTCATCTTATAACTCGTTTCAATCGCTTTATTCCAATCCCAATGTATACATCGTAGGGTTTCTTGGTTACAATTTTAATCTTGTAAGCGGCATTGCCAAAAAAGTGATACTTCCTGTTGCTCCCGAAAAAGGATTTATCCGGTTTGAATTGAAAAATGATTTCCTGCACAGTATTTATCCGCAGGTATTGGCAGCAGCCATGAGTGGTTCAGGAAAAAAAGACGTCAGCGTTTTGCCTAAAGAACCGTACACACCAACAATTAAAACCATTCGTCTTAATTATACAGCATCGTCAACAGAGATCATTCCTTTATCGGAAAGCTTTGGTGATTTTAACCGGAAAGAAATTCAATTATTTCATCTCGGGGTGTTTGGCCAGGCAGAACAACATGGTTATCTAAAATCGGAGACAGCAAGATTATTTGGTCCTACTGTTCCGTTTAGTAAAAGCATTTATCTTTTTCCTTCTTACACAGACGAGGGATGCTTTTTGTTTTCATTAACCGGTGCTCTGCCTGGTCAATCCGTTTCTTTTCTTTTTCAATTGGCAGATGGTACCGCCAATCCTGAAAAGGAAGCAGTAAATATCCAATGGTTTGCATTAAGCAATAATGAGTGGCGAAAATTGAAGCAAACGGAAATCTTAAAAGATGAAACCAATCACTTGCTGCGAAGTGGTATTATTCGTTTAGCGATACCTGCAGAAGCAACAACCGATAACAGTTTGCTTGATGCAGGAAAGATATGGCTTTGTGCAGTGGTTGAAAAAGATGTAGATGCTGTTTGTTTATTCAATGATGTAATTCCACAGGCAGTAACGGCTACATTTAAAGCCGATTCAAACAACAATGCGTTGCATCAATCACCGGCAGGTACTATCAATAAGCTGGTGAATAAAGTTTCGGAAGTAAAAAAGCTTAATCAACCGTATGCATCGTTTGGTGGAAAGGAAGTTGAATCAAAAGATGATTTTTACCTGCGTGTGAGTGAACGGATGCGTCATAAGCAACGGGCTGTTGATCTGTGGGATTATGAACATCTTGTGTTGCAGGAGTTTCCTGAAGTGTATAAAGTGAAATGTTTAAATCATAGTATGCTGCCTGCCGATTGTGCTTGTGATTTTGTAAAGCCCGGCAATGTAACATTGATCGTTGTACCAGGCGTACGAAATAAAAATCAATTCAGTCCGCTTGAGCCAAAAGTTAGTCTTGATCTTATCACACGAATAGAGGATTACCTGAAAGAGCTTTGTTCGTTTTTTGTTACACCACAGGTTAAGAATCCGGTGTATGAACAAGTGAAGCTGCAGTTCAAAATTAAATTTTCAACAGCAGGTGATTTTGGATTCTATGCGGATGTGTTGAACAATGATCTGATCCGTTATCTCACACCATGGGCCTATTCGTCCAATGCTGATATTGTTTTTGGCGGACATATCCGTAAGTCGGTACTTCTCAATTTTATTGAAGAACTGAGTTATGTTGATTTTGTTACAGAGTTCAATATGTATCATATCGTCAACAATGTGCCGGGAACTGACACCGATGAAATAAAGATCAGTAATCCGGCTGCAATTCTTGTATCGCATCACCAACATATAATTACCGCTTACCAGGAAACAGAAGTTTGTATATGAAGAATGCTGTTACCATATCAAAACAAAAACCTGCACCATCATCGATGGATTATGCATTCCTTCGGGCAGAGGGAATGAAATGGATCGAACGTTATTCATCTGATCTGTGGACGGATTACAATACGCATGATCCGGGTATTACCATCATGGAGTTGCTCTCGTATGCCATTACCGATCTGGGCTATCGTACAGCGTTCCCTTTAAAAGATATCTTATCTACTTCAGAAAATAATCAGGAGAATTTTCAATCGCAGTTTTATTCAGCAAAGAAAATACTACCTGCCCGGCCTGTATCAGAAATTGATCTGAGGAAGTTATTCATTGATATTGATGGAGTGAAGAATGCCTGGCTGCTCAAAACCGACGAACAATTATTTGTAGATATAAAAAATGAACAGATCGCCGCTGCAGAACCTGAACATGATAAGTTTTATGCAATTCATTTGAATGGAATTTATGATGTAAAAGTGGAATTGGATCTAAAAGCAACCGATGGAAGCGATTGGGATGATGAAAAGCGACAGAAAGTATTTGAACAGTTAAGAGAACGTTTTCAAGGGCATCGAAATTTATGTGAAGACCTTCGAAATATTGAATTGATCGACGAACAAAAGATCCGCATTTGTGCTGATGTTGAAATAGAACCAAGTGCCAATGCCTTTGAAGTGTATGCAGAAATATTGTACCGGGTACAGAATTATTTATCGCCCGATGTTAAGCAATACACGCTTGCTGAAATTCGGGAGTTGAAAAAAAGTAATGGCGAGCCTTACCGCATGGATGAAATATTCAGCGGCCCGGTTTTGAATTATGGATTTATTCCCGATAAAGAAGTGAAGCAGTCTGGGCTTAAACGTAAAATCTTTTTATCCGACATTATATCCATTATGATGGATGTAGAGCATGTGATTGCTGTAAAGGAGGTGAAGTTCAACTTTTGCAGTGAAGACAAAGAAGTAAAGAACGAATGGGTGCTTTGTATCGACAAAGGAAAGAAACCCGGACTTTGTTTGGATAAGATGGCTCTGCATTTTTATAAAGATGTGGTGCCGGTGAATGCCAATAAACAAAAAGCAGTTGATCTGTTCAGGGAAAAGATGGAAGCGGACAGACTGTCGAAAAAAGATAAAACCTATGATGATTACATTTATGCCCGGGGTGTAGACAGACAAGTACATGACTATCGTTCATTACGAAATGATCTGCCGCTTGTGTATGGTGTTAGTGATCATGGGTTGCCTGCACATGCCGATGAGCTGCGGCGCTCGCATGCGAAGCAACTGAAAGGTTACCTTGTATTTTACGATCAGCTGTTGACCAATTATCTTTCACAATTACATCATGTAAAAGATCTGCTTCGTTTGGAAAGACCGATGACTGATGTAACAATGCCGCAGAGTTATTTTTATCAAAAGATTGCTGACATCGGTGAAACAGAAGAAATAGGTGATCCGGCCGAAAAGAAAAAGAAAGAAATTATCATTAACACCGATAATTATGCAAACCCCGGTGGAACACTCGCAGGCATCGTCAGCAATTTTGAAAAAGATACAGATCGTTTAAATCGTTTTACCGATCATTTGCTTAGTCGCTTTGCTGAGCAGTTTACTGATTATGCCATTCAGTTATATACGCTTTCAGATAATGTTTCCGACAGTGAATTGCTTGCTGCAAAAATTCAATTACTGCAGGAGTATCCTTTATTGAGTAAGAACAGATCAGCCGGTTATAATTATACAAAAAGCCCTGTTTGGGATACAGAGAATGTAAGCGGATTGGAGCACAGAATTTGTCGCTTGCTTGGCATCAGTAATTATTCACGACATACCATTTCAAGTATTGAGACGGAAGTGGTGGAAGAGATCAACAATGGAACAGCGGAATATGTGTTCCGCATTGCTGATCCTGATAACGCAAGCCGTACGTGGCTCAGCAGTGTAAAAAAATACGCAACAAAGGCTGAAGCTGAATTAGTGTTTGCAAAAGCGATGGAACATGCTGCTCTTCGTGATCATTACGATTTGAAACAAGCTGCCGATGGTCGTTATCATTTTAATATAATTGATGAGAAAGCAGAGTTGCTTGCACGACGCTTTGAATATTTCGCCAGTGAAAGTGTGGCAGAGGCTGCTATCCTTAAACTGATGTTGCTGGTAAAAGAACAATACAGTAATGAAGGGTTGTTTGTAGTGGAACATTTGTTGTTGCGAATGGACTCTGAATTCCTGAAGCAGGAGAACGAACTGTTCAACAAAGAAAATTTCTTACCTGTGTGTACCGATAATGATTGTGAAGATTGTGAGCAGGATCCTTATTCGTTTCGCATCACCGTTGTGTTGCCGGCTGAAACAATTCGTTTCAGAAATATGGATTTCAGAAAGCAGGTAGAAAATCTTATCCGGCAGCAAACGCCTGCACATATCTATCCAAAGATATGTTGGGTAAACAAGGAACAGCTTGCACAGTTTGAAACTGCATGGAAATTATGGCTTGCATTAAAACAAGAAGGAAAACAAAACACAACTGAAGGATTGATTGCAACAAGAGCATTGATCGATATTTTATTTAACCTGCGGAGTTTAATGCCAAAAGGTGTGTTGCCCGATTGTGGTGAGCCACCAGCAAATCCGCTTGTGTTAGGACGAACCAGTTTAGGTAATCTTTAAAACAATTGGTATGGTACATATTCCCGTAAAACTCAACGCACCAAAAAACACTTTTAATTATTTTGAAGATAATCAGGTGCTCACTGCTGAGCAGTTGAATCATATGGTGCAGTATTTCGATTACCAGCAGCGGCTCACACGTGCAAGGCTGCTTGGTGTAGGAATCGTATGCGGCTTAAATATTGTATTTGAAAGAAACAGCATTACTGTTACAAAAGGTGTGGGTGTTACCAGCGATGGTGACTTAGTAGTGCTGGAAGCCGATAAAGTATTCATTGCTGCAAAACAATTGAATGATAGCAAAGCAAACTATCCTGCATTTGAAAAACTGAAGAATGAAGATGGCACGCTTCGGCTATCAGAGTTAGTGGAAACAAATGATGACGCAACGGGGTTGGCTGATTTCTTTGGCAGGAACAATCCGCCGCAGAATACTGTTGTACTTGCTTACCTCAGTCAATATACAATTGATACCGACCAATGTTCTGCAGATGAGTGTGAGAACAAAGGATTGGTGCATCATTCCGAATTAAAATTTCTTGCTATTAGCAGAAGTGATTATGATCTGATCGATAATGATGCTGACTGTTGTGGAGATGAATATTTTAGTCTTCCTGAAGTAAGTATTCCACGTGTGCTGCTGAATGAGAATGACAGCATCTTCAGCTATCCGGACTTATTGCGTACTTATGGAACTGCCATTGCGAATGCAGGTAACATTCTTGAAGAGGGTTTGAAAACAGCAGCAGCAACTGCCAGTGATCTGTTGCAGTGTTACAAGGTGAATGGGGGATATAAAGAATTGTTTACCCAGGTTGAAATGAATGTTGTAACAAAAGTGCCTTCGATTGCAAAAAAAGCAGTGGCCGATAATGCACGTGGCATACAATACGTGTACGATTTTCTAAAAGATGTAGCTGTTGCTTATAACGAATTCAAAGAAAGTGTTTTCGATCTGTGTCATGGCTGTTGCACCTCAGCCGATGCATTTCCAAAACATTTGGTGTTAGGATTGGTGCAGGGAGCTGATTTTGGTTTAAACCGAAAATACAGGCATTGCTTTATTGAATCGCCCATTCTTAATAACAAAAACGAAGCAATGGAAGATGCACTGCATCTTTTTGCAAGACTTGCAAAACTGATTGCATCATTCAACATCCCTGAAAGAGCATCCATAAAAATTACACCTTCAGGTGGCATCAACGAAGCACTTGGAAACAGGGCGATACCGTATTACTATGAAGCGGAAAATGTTGTACCGCATTGGTCGCCGAAAGCATGGCAGCGTAATAAAAGCAATACCATCTTATCTTATCATTCACAGCAATATTCCAGTTTGCCACATATTATAACGCCGTTGATGTTTGATATTGATCCATATCCTTTCTTACGAATTGAAGGGCATATAGGAAAAACATACGATGATGCATACATCGCCATTGATAACATCCGAAAACAATTTGATCTGCCTTTTGATATTGCAGGTGTACAACTACAGAAAGAAAAAATAAGAAAACTGCCGCCCAAAGCAATACGACCAGGGATCCTTGATTTATTGTATGACAAGGAACGCCTGCACATGGATACCAAACTGGATTATGTAAAGAAGTACAATGAATCGTTGTTGTTAAATCTGCCGAATGATGAAGAACTGAATCAGCCAGCCATTACAAAAGATTATGGCGATCCAAAGGCGTTAAGAAATTTAGTGTTAAATAAAAAAACTGAATTGGATACACAGATCGCTACTACAAAAATTGCGTTGGCTAAACCGGCAAGCGAAGTTGTTGGCGCTGTAGCGTGGGACGATCTGCATCTCAGCATGGCAAATGCCGGCGCAGAAGTAAATAAAAATTCAAAACTATTTACTGCCGCAGCGTTCCGTTCACCACTTGAGAACCTGGCAGTACTGGAGCAGCCAAGAATACTTTTGTGGCTTGGTGATATTTTGCAAAAACAAAAACAACAGGTAGAAGACGGATATATTTTCAGCAAGTTTTTGCAACAGAACCCTGCCATGATGCACAACGGAGGTGTTTGTAAAGGCGGTACGTTTATTCTGGTGTATGAAAAAGTTGGCGATACGGAGACAGTGGTTGCCGATTTCTACTTGCCTTATATTGTTAAAGACGAACTGGTGGAATCGAAAGTTGATACTACAACTATACCAATCAGGCCGATTAAGGAAATCAACTACACGATTTCGAAGGACATTATCAAACGGCCTCTTTTAAATGCCGAGCTGTTTAATGTTAAAGATGAATTGGCAAGAGTAAAAGATCTGACGAATAATGCGGATATAACTTTAGGAAAACGGTTAAACGATTTTGATCTCAGGATAAATAAGGTTGGGCAGGATGTGCTTGTAAACCGGGAAAACATCGGTAAAGAAGTAGCCGTTGTTAAAGACAAATATGAAACATCATTCTCTAAGTTGATCTCTTCTTACGATACAGTTGTTACAAAAGGTAGTATTAAAGTCAGCACTGAAGCAGGAGGTGTCAGGGACACAACAAGGGCCGATTTTGAAGAATTGATAACAGGTGTACGTACAGAGTTCAACAGTAAAATTCTGGAATCAGAAAATAAACTTAATGCAAGAGTTACAACTGTTACAAACGAACTAACTGCAGCAAAAGCACAAATCACTAAAACAGGTAATGATCTTGTGTTGCTTGATGGTAAATTAAACACAGTCAGAACCGAATTGACTTCCAAGATAGCAGCAGATGTAAAAGGCGTAAACGATCGTGTTACATCTGTTGAAACAGGATTTAATACAAAACTGGTGCAAGCCACTGCAGCAAATGATACCAAGTTAAACCAGGCTATTGCCTCTGTTAACAGGGATATGGCAACCAATGCACAGGCGGTTGATGGAAAACTTGCCACGCTTAAAAACGAAGTACTTGTACAAACAGACAGATCGGTAACAGAAAAGCTCAACCTGCAGAAAGCGGCATTTGATCAAACAATTGGCACAGTCAACAGAGACATCACAACACTTAAAACAAGGATAAGGTAATTGAAGTTCTTTAATGATGGTTCATTCAAGAAGCAATGCATGAGCGAAACAGCAACACATAGTATTGGTAAACTTTCGTTTCACTTAAAAGGAGTGAAAACAGAGAAGGTGTTTGCCATGCGGCAGCAGGTATCAGATTATCTGCAACACGCATTTGCCCGGATGGCTGAAGATGTGTTTGATGAATTTGTATTGGATGATGAGCTATTGTTTGTTCCCCGTCTTTCACTTGAGTTGAAACTGAGTGCCGATAGTTTTGATTTAAAGAAGGAAGAATTCCGTTTGCGTGAGCAGATGCGGGAACAGATTGCTGAGCAGATAAGCCTGCAACGAAGTACTGCCTCGGTACAGCATCTGCAGGAAAATGAGCAAAAGGATCCATCCTTTTCAACTGATGCGAACCTCTTGCTGCAGGCATGGGCCTACTATCTTCAACATGGATATGTACCTTCTTACATCCCGTTAACACTATGGCAACAGCGTTTAATGTGGTGGGGAAAATCAAACCTGCATGCAACGAAAGAGTTGAAAGAATTTTTTATACTGCAATTAAATGATGGGCAGAGGCTAAAACGTTTGCTGAAGTATGCTGCAGCGGATGAACAGCAATGGGTGTTTGATCAACTGCATCCGCAATTAAATTCCATATTGCAGGAAGGTAAATTGAAATTTGGTAAGCCTGTTCCACTTTCTGTTTACGAAACGAAAATATACCTGCTTTATTTAATGTCAGAAGATAATCAACGCCTCCTGCAAAAAGAGGAACAATTGCCAATGATTGAATGGGTAATACAACAGCAGGAGCAGCATCATTATCGACAGATAAAACAGATACCTGCTGATGCCACCCGATCACCTGAACAGAAGAACCATCTGCAGCAAAGCGAAGACGAAAAGGCGATCATTATTTACAATGCAGGTATAGTATTGTTGCAGCCATTTATTTCCACATTATTCCATGAATTGAAACTTTTAAGTGAAGACAGAAAACAGTTGTTTGGTAAAGATCGGGCCTGCGCATTGCTGTCTTTTCTTGCAGGCGATGATGAGCAAGCAGAAGTATGTTTTCCTTTATACAAAGTTTTGTGCGGCATGCAGGTACATGAAGTTGTTGATGCAAGTGTGCAGTTGACGAATGAAGAGAAAGAAGAATGTTTTCACTTACTGCAGCAGGTAATCCTTCACTGGTCTGCATTAAAACAAACAACAGTGTCTTCGATGCAGCAAACATTTTTACAGCGCACAGGTAAGTTATCGCATAAAGAAGACAAGTGGTTATTGCAGGTTGAACAACGTACGGAAGATGTGTTACTGCAGTATTTACCTTGGTCTTATTCGATTATCCGTTACCCCTGGATGAAACAGGCCCTGTTTGTTGAATGGACGTAGAAATAAAGGTTGAAGGTGTTGGGGGGTAAGGCATAAGGTTTAAATAATTCAGTTCGTAACCCATAACACTTAACTCGTAACCCTGTCTCAGAACTCTTAACCAAAACGTAAGCATATGAAATATCCTGGCAGAATTATTAAAGAAGGCGAAAGCAATGTATCCATTGTAAAAGCAATTCAGAAAAAGCTGATGGAATTAAACATCGGTAATCTCGAAGGAACGGGCACGTATGGCATAAAGACAAAAAATGCAATCAAACTGTTCCAGGCAACACATATGGATCAGTTTGGAAATCCGCTTGAAGTAGATGGACAGGTTGGCTCGCTTACCTGGGCAACCTTGTTTGGAACAGAAAGTATTGTGGTAATAGATACGGCACCGAATGTTTTGCTTACAGAAGCTTTGAAAGTGGCCATAAAGCAAATAGGTGTTATGGAAGATCCTCCCGGCAGTAACAAGGGACCGATGGTTGATCAATACCTTGCCAGTGTGGGCTTGCCTCCAGGTTTGTTTTGGTGTGCGGCATTTGTGTACTGGACTTTAGATAAAGCAGCAACAACGTTGGGTAAGAAAAATCCGTTGTTGAAAACCGGGCATGTAATGACGCATTGGAATAAAACTACCGGCAAAAAAATTACTACAGATGAAGCAGTGAATAAACCATCACTCATTAAACCCGGACATATTTTTATTATGAACACGGGTGGAAGTGCAGGACATACAGGTATTGTGGAAAAAGTAGAAGGTGGCTTTATTCATACCATTGAAGGCAACAGCAATAATGCAGGAAGCAGAAACGGTATTGGTGTATTTCGCCTGCAACGGAAAATTGCAAAGATCAACCGGGGATTTATTGAATACAAATGATGAGTAATGAGTAATGAATGATGAGTGGACTCCGTCAAACGTCATCGTCGGACGAATGCAAACTTGCCATCTCGACTACGCTCAGTTTAGAACCAGAAACAACAAACGTTAAACGATAAACAAACATCTTGTTTACATCGGCTGAAAAAACATCCAAACCTGCAACTTCTGTAAAAGCAGCAGCAGATAAAACTTCTTTCTTCAGGAAAGCAGGTGAGGAAGGGTTTTTCAATACCAAAGCAAACACATCTTTTTTCGGGTCATCGGTGCAGGCAAAACTGAACATCAGTCAACCAAATGACCCATTAGAAAAGGAAGCGGATGATACTGCTGATAAAGTGATGCGTATGCCTGAAGCTGCTGTTGCAACGGCAACACCTGAAAAGAAAGAAGTTGAATTACAACGCAAAGAAGATGAACAGGAAGAACTGGTTCAACCAAAAATGATGGTGAATGCCGGCGGCAGTTTAATTATGCGGAGTGAAGAGGAGACTGAAGAAAAAGAAGAAACTGTTCAACCGAAATTATTTAGTACCGGACTGATGCGTAAAGAAACAGAAGACGAACCGGAAGAAACAGTACAACGTAAAGAAGAAGAACAGGAAGAACCCATTCAACGATTTGCAGATAGTAACTGTTGCAACAATGCAACTATCCATCGCAAAGAACGTGGGCCGCCATCTGTACACACATCCTCGTTTACATCACAATTACAACAAAGCAAAGGACAAGGTGCTCCTTTGAACCATAGTGTATTGCATAACATGCAAAACAGGTTTGGTGCTGATTTCAACAATGTGCGTATACATAACAACAATACATCGGCACAGCTCAGCAACCAAATCAATGCACAGGCATTTACACATGGTAATGATATTTATTTCAATCACGGAAAGTATAACCCGCATACTTCTTCCGGTGGAACGTTGCTTGCCCATGAATTAACGCATACTATTCAGCAAGGTGCATCCACGCTTCATCGCAAGGCAAAAAGCCCTGCCACAACTTCTTTTGTTCAAACCAAAAAACAAACACAAGACCTTACTGCCGAACCAAGGCCAGAATTAATACGTGCTGTACATCATGCCAAATCACAAATAGGAAAAGTAAATGCATCGCAAACCACGCCAGATGGTTTGCGTGTTGGTGCTGATCGCCTGGTTGAATATTTTAAAACAGCTATGGGCGATGAAGCTATTCTTGAAGGTAATGCTCCTTATAAAACAGGAAGTGTTCACATTGACAATATCAGGTACAAGAAAGAAGCGGAGGGAATGAATCCGTTGGATCCAACAGGCCCAACTGTTATGCGTGATGCAATGCCAAGCTGGTGTGGCATCTTCACCTTCTGGGCATTGAACAAAGGCGGTATTCCCATGAAGAAATGGAAACTGGGACAAGCTGCAGTTGATTTGAAATCGGCCTACCCACCCGGTTATGCACCACGTGCAGGTGATATTGCGTACAAAGGTCCGCCGTATCATCACTATGCCATTGTTGAAAATGCAACGGGTGGCGCCAAGAATGCTACCGTAAACACTGTTGATGGTAATACAGCCGGTGAAGATAATTTAGGTGCGCAGGTGCAGGAGCGTTCGCAATCAATGAGTGTATGGAAAGCATTCTTTAATCCATTGTATGGGTTGGAAGAACAACTGCCGGTCAACCCTGCTGCATTAACTCCTGAAGAGATCAATAAAATTATGAGCGATGCAGGAGCATCAGCATCGTCTTCTTATTTATCAGCAGCTCCGTCAACAGCTGCTGAAGTAAAGCCATACACACCTGCTGAAGTTAAGACTGATACTGCAACAACAGTTACAACAGAAGAAGCACCCGCAGCTTCTGTTCAGGAAGAAACAAAAGTT
The DNA here is from genome assembly GCA_023428755.1 of Bacteroidota bacterium. Lineage (GTDB taxonomy): Bacteria > Bacteroidota > Bacteroidia > Chitinophagales > Chitinophagaceae > Lacibacter. Next base: position 42,043 of record JAEYWX010000025.1, on the reverse strand, counting down.
GCGGAAGAAGTAAAAGCTGGAGTAATTCCTGCATCACCCAAAACACCCGAAGAAGATCCGGCCTATCAACAGATCATGCAACAGGCAGGATCGGTGAAATCAAAACAGAAAACGCATGATACGCCGCAATCAAAAGCTGCTGTAGCACAGCTTGCTTCTAAAGTACCTGAACAATTAGATAAAGATAGTCAGGCACAGTTCCACCAGGTAGGAAAAATGGAAGGGCAGGAGAAACAAGCGTTCAATGCAGAAGCATTTAAGAAGCAATTGAACGACCGTATAGAAGGCGCATTACCAAAAGACGATAACGAAACAGTAGATCGTTACGAGCATCCGCACAAAGCAGAAAAGGCAATGAATGAAGCCAAGGATGGAATGAAAGCGGATGTAAAAGATGAAAAGAAAAAAGCAGGCAATGCGATTGAAACAACTTCAACAGAAGTACCAAATCAACAATTAGCAGTACCGAAAATTTCTGCCGATATGCAACCGGAAGATGCAGGTAAGAAGCCGCACATTCCGAAAGCAGAGTCAGCAGCACCAAAGCCTAAGACAGATCAGGAAATTTCGATGGAGAAAGAGGCGCAGTCGTTAGATAATCAAATGGCTGAGAGTGATGTTACAGACGAGCAGCTTGCAAACTCCAATGAGCCAACATTTGGTGAAGCACTATCGAGCAAACAGGAAGCACAAACACAGGCACGCAACGCACCTGCAGAATACAGGGCCAAAGAACAACCGCAAATTTCAAAAGCAGAAGACCAGGCAAAGGCAACTGTTGCAGGAAAGCTTACAGAAATGCATGACGGAAGAGCAGCAGCATTTGCAAAAGTGGATGAAGGAAAAAACAGCACTAAAACAAAGGATGAAGAAAAGCGAAAAGAAATAGCCGGTAATCTTCAACGTATCTATAACGAAACAAAAGAAAAAGTTACAGGCATACTCAATACGTTAGAAACAGATGTGATAAGTGATTTTGATACGGCCGCCAATGCAGCCAATACTGTGTTTGAACGAAACGTACATCGACGCTTAGATGATCATTATGGCATTACCACAGTTGATGATACAGTAGGTGATTATATGCGTGGTGGTTTATCGCCTGAGATCGGTAAAATTTTCAGGGAAGAGAAAGCAACCTTCATGAATGCAATGAACAGTTCCATCAGTTCCATTGCTACAAAAGTGGAAACGGAATTGAATGCAGCCATTACTGCAATTGATGAAGGAAAGAAAGCTATTGATGAATACTGGAACAGCTTAACACCTGAAATGCAGAAGATAGGTGAGGAAGCAAAGACAAACATCGGCGGCAAGTTTGATGAGCTGGAAAAAAGTGTGCATGATAAACATGATGAGTTGGTAGAAAAACTTGGTGACCGTTATGTGAAGAATGTTGAGAAGTTGCAGGAAACATTTGATAAGATCAAAAGTGAAAAACAAGGATGGTTAAGCAAAGCGGTTGATGCCATTGCAGGTGTAATAAAAACCATTCTGAAGTTGAAAGATATGCTGCTGGAAACATTGGCGAAAGTGGCACATGTGATCGGCAGAATTATCAGTGATCCGATTGGTTTCCTCAGCAATCTTGTTGCTGCAGTGAAGATGGGGCTCGACAATTTTGTGAAGAACATCATGGAGCACATGAAGAAGGGATTGATTGCATGGCTGCTCGGTAATATGCCGCCGGGATTACAGCTGCCCGATAAATGGGATCTGCCGGGCATCTTCCATTTTGTAATGCAGATCATTGGACTAACGTGGACGAATATCCGTCAGCGTGCAGTACTGAAATTGGGTGAACCTGTTGTAGCAGCAATGGAAGAAGTATTTGATATTTTCCAGATCATTATCAAAGAAGGGTTACCGGGCTTGTGGCGATACATCAAGGAGAAAGTGGGGAACCTACAGGTGATGGTGATGGATGCCATCCAGGATTTCCTGGTTGAAAAAATTATTAAAGCCGGTATTACGTGGGTCATTGGTTTGCTCAATCCGGCCGGTGCTTTCATTAAAGCATGTAAGCTCATTTATGATATTGTAATGTTTTTTGTGGAGCGTGGCAAACAGATCATGGATCTTGTGAATGCGGTTATTGATTCGGTTGCATCCATTGTTGAAGGTAATTTGGGGAAAGCAGCGAAGATGGTAGAAGATGCGTTGGCAAAAATGATCCCTGTTACGCTGGGTTTCCTTGCTGCATTATTGGGATTGAATGGCATCACGGAGAAAGTACAAAAGATCATTCAGGCAGTGCAGGCGCCTATCAACAAAGCCATTGATTGGGTATTGGATAAAGCCATTGCTTTCTCCAAAAAAATTGGATTGGATAAAGTGGTGAAAAAAGTGAAAGGGGGTATAAACAAAGCGAAAGACTGGGCGAAAGAGAAGGTGAAACAGGGGAAAGAGAGAGTGAAAGAGATTGGTGCAAAAATTATGGGATGGGTTGGCCTTAAGAAAAAAGTGAATGTTCGAAGAGGAGAAACGCATACACTTTACTTTAATAAGACAAGTAAAAAAATGATGATGGCGTCGACACCTGTTGTTTTTGGAGACTTCATTAACAGTATTATTATTCCTGTAAAGAAACAAAGCAAGTTGAATCCCGTAAAAGCTGGAATTGTGTCTATGTTGCAACAAGTAGATGGCTTAATAGCTAACACCACAATGTCCGAAGATGATAAGCAACAAAAGATTCAAGCAATTCTTGAAGTAATAGGTCCGGAAATAGCTGAGTTAATAAGAGAAACTTCCGGGGCTTTATTAAAATCCGAAGCTCCACGATACGGCGGCGTACACGGCGGATTTGGTTCTTCGATGCGTGTTCGAATAGTAGATGGCAACCCTGCAACAACGGGTGGTCAACCTTCTGTTGGCGGCGGGAATTGGGATGTTCTTCGAAAGCGAAAAACAAGTATGGGAAGTAAGGATACATTTTATATCAGGGCGCACTTGTTAAATGATAATCTTGGTGGACCTGGTGATACCTGGAGTAACTTATCTATTCTATCACAACAAGCAAACAACAGGGATTGGTACGGCTCTGGATCACATGAGACAGCAGTTGAAACAAGGTTGAAAGGACCATTAAGTGAAAATGGAAAAGGCTTTATTTATATTGTTACGGCTAACTATAGCAGAAGTCAAAATACTGCGCTCATAAATATTGTGGACAGCTTAATTGCTTTCAAAAGTTCTGCTTCAAGTATTGCTCCTGTTGTACCGTCTGATTATTCTTACCTGAATGCATATAGCGTTGCACAGTTAACTGATGTGAAGCAAATTCTTGAGACTGAAAAATTTGTGCCAACCACATTCGTATGTACCATAAAAGAAATAGATCCATCTGTGGGAGAAGAAGTTGTTACATCTGACCATAATATCAACCGAACAATTACAAATGACATTCAGGGTCAATACTTTTTATAAATTCAAAATATGAAACGAATACGGAATGGTAAGAGACAAATTGCAACTAAAGTTGCAAAACCGTTTTCTACACAATTACTAACGAAAAATTCAGAAGATGTTGGCTCTTCAGCAACATTTTTTAAAAGCACAAATGAATCCCGGTTATCAGATGAAACGAATACTTTCTTCAAATCCCGTATAGGTCATGATTTCTCTCATGTAAAAATTCATACCGGAAAAGACGCAGAGGAATCCGCAAACGATCTCAATGCAAGAGCTTACACTGTTGGCAATCATATTGTGTTCAACCGGAATGAATACAACCCACATTCTTATGAAGGCAAGAAGTTACTTGCACATGAGTTAGCTCATGTTATGCAACACGAACATGGTGCTGTGGCGAAAAACTATATTCAGCCACAACGTTCAACTCCAGTTCCTGCAACTGCTGTGGTTGATCCTGATACAGAGATTGCAACTTTTTCAGTAAACAGTGTGAATGTGGTGGTGGAACCTGATCAAACATTACGAAGAGGAACGGCCGTTACTTTTCACGGACGCCGGTACAGGGTTAACAGAACGGGAGCATTAACAGTCGCTTCATTGCGACCACGTATAACGCCAACTTACACAGGCAGGGGAAGAAGCAGGCGTGTTACAGTTGTAACACTTTCCTATACCTTGTACATCAAAACATTTTACGGAACTAGCGCCTCTTCATCTGATACATCAGCCTATGGCAGAGGTACAACTGCTGCTGATATTGCTGCAGGAAATACAACACTTGGTTTTCATGAAGGAAGTCATGGGCAGGATTACCAGGATTATATTGCCCAAAATCCTTTACCGGCATTTACACTTGCTGTGCCCGCAACCATGCGGCAATACAATGCTGCCATGCGAACGTTTAACAGTGAACTTGCAACGTATAATGCCGATATGGGTACACATAGCGAAACGCATACAGATATGGTGGGAACGCCTATGACTCCTTAAGTAAATGAATTATCTTTAAACATGCTTTACAGCTTACATAAAAACATCCACACCTCAACGCTCGATGTAGCATTGGCTGATCTCAATCTTATTATTTCGCAACGGCTGCAAACGCATTTTCATCAGCAGCAGTTGCAATTACAACAATGGTTGAAAGAACGCTTCAATGGTGAATTATATAAACAAGAGATCGGGAAACACATTCCACAGATTAACAATACCGACGAGTGGATCATTTTATTGCTGGCATTAGTGCCGCATGTAAGTCCCGATTTTTTTGAAAGCATTATCCAGGAACAGCTGCCCGGTGGTGGCGATTTTTCGTTGTTCGGTGGAGTGCGTGCAACCAATCACCGGAGCATGTTGCCAACCGGTGAAACGGCACAGTTTATTTTAGCCGGAAGTAATATCGAAGATCGTTTGCATGTGCAGCGGTATTTTTCGGAAGATCATTTCTTTTTCCGTGAAAGTATATTGTGGTTAGAGCCGGTAAAAGAAGGTGAGCCTGTTATGAGTGGCCGCATCATACTTGCACAGGATGTAGTTGATAAAATTCTATTGGGCAAAGAATCAGCTCCACGTTTTGGTATTGATTTCCCTGCCAAACGCATCAGCACACAAATGAACTGGAACGATTTGGTATTGCCCAACAAAACGGCCCAACAGGTAACCGATATCATCACCTGGTTAAAACATCATCACAAACTGGCTGCTGATGAAAACCTGAAACGAAAGATCAAACCCGGTTACCGTGTGTTGTTCTATGGCCCTTCCGGAACAGGCAAAACATTAACGGCCGGATTGATTGGGAAGGAGTTTAACAAAGAAGTGTATCGCATTGATCTTTCGCAGGTGGTTTCGAAATACATTGGTGAAACAGAAAAAAATTTAGAAACCGTATTCAAACGTGCAGAAAGTAAAGACTGGGTGTTGTTCTTCGATGAAGCAGATGCATTGTTCGGCAAGCGTACCAACGTACAATCATCACACGACAAGTATGCCAACCAGGAAATATCATATCTCTTACAACGTGTGGAAGACTATCCGGGGCTGATGATCCTTGCATCCAACTTTCGTCATAATCTTGATGATGCATTTGTTCGCCGGTTTCATGCGGTTATTCATTTCCCCGTCCCCAATTCCAACGAGCGTTTTGTACTCTGGCAAAAATCATTACCCGAAAGTTTAACATTGGATGCTACAGTTGATCTGCAGCAACTGGCCGCCAAATATGAACTCACGGGGGCATCCATCCTCAATGCCGTGCAGTTTGCTGTGCTGCAATGCTATGCACGCAATTCAACGGAGTTGCAGCAAACAGATCTGCTGGATGGAATACGGAAGGAGCTGATGAAAGAGGAGAAATCTGCGTAAACCCGCCCGCTCATCATTTAAGTTTTTGTGCACACAATTTTTAAAGATATTTACAGCTCAAATTCAAGAGCATGTATAGAAAATTTTTAATGATTGTTGCCTTTGTTATGGCCGGATTTACGTTGCTTGCACAGCCCAATCGCTGGCAGCAACGGGTGAAATACGAGATGGATATTGATGTGGATGTAACAACAAATCGTTACAGCGGGAAACAAAAACTGGAATACACAAACAATTCTCCCGATACACTGGACAAACTGTTTTACCATTTGTACTGGAATGCATTTCAGCCAAACAGTATGATGGATACCCGTAGCCGTGAGTTGGGTAAAATAAGAGTTGGCAACCGCCCCGATTGGGATGCACGTGTACGGGACCGTATCCTCAACCTCAAAGAAGATGAGATCGGTTATCAAAAAATAAAATGGCTCAAACTGAATGGTGTTTTGCAAAAAACAATTGAACACGAAACCATTTTGGAAGTGCAATTGAGCAAACCCATTTTGCCCAAACAAAAAGTGATCCTCGAAATGGAGTGGGATGCACAGGTTCCGTTGCAGGTACGTCGTAGCGGAAGAGATGCGGCCAATGGTGTAAAGCTGTCGATGGCACAATGGTATCCCAAATTATGTGAGTACGATAAAGATGGCTGGCATCCCAACCCCTACATTGCACGTGAGTTTTATGGTGTGTGGGGCGATTTTAATGTCAACATCACGATCGATAAAAATTATATCATTGGCGGTACGGGTTATCTAACCAATGCCAATCAAATTGGATATGGGTATGAAGCAAAAGGCGTGAAAGTGGTACGACCTGCCGGAGATAAACTCACCTGGAAATTTACCGCACCCAACGTACACGATTTTGTGTGGGCTGCCGATGCTGAATACAAACACATTGTTCGGCAGGTAAAAAATGGACCCACCATTCATGTGTTGTACAATCATGTGCCGGGTAATCAAAAAATTGAAGAAGATTGGAAACGTGTAGCCGATGCGGCTGAGTTGGTGTATCCGTTCATTGCCAAAACATTTGGTGCGTATCCGTACAAACAATATTCGTTTTTGCAAGGTGGTGATGGTGGTATGGAATATCCCATGGCAACATTGCTGAATGGCCCGGGACTTGGTACGGTGTTTCATGAATGGATGCACACCTGGTACCAGATGCTGATGGGTACCAACGAAAGTTTATATGCATGGATGGATGAAGGCTTTACCGATTATGCAACCGACCGTGTAGCCAATTATTATTTTACAGAAATGGCCAAGCGGAATGGCACCACGCATAACGATACCAAACTTCCGAAATATCATGGCGACAATTACGCCAGTTATTTCAACTTGGTGAAAAGCCGTTTGGAAGAACCCATGACAACGCATGCCGATCATTTCAATACCAACTTTGCGTATTCGATTGCATCGTATTCAAAAGGGGCAGTGTTTCTTTCACAGTTGGGATACATCACAGGCGATGAAGTACGTGATAAAATTCTGCTGGAGTATTACAACCAATGGCGTTACAAACATCCGGATGTAAATGATTTTTTACGCATTGCTGAAAAAGTAAGCGGACTGCAACTCGATTGGTACAAAGAGTATTGGGTGAATGGAACCAAAACCATTGATTACAGTATCGACAGTTTGTGGGAAGAAGGCGGTAAATCAAAAGTACGCATTAAACGCCTTAATGAAATACCGATGCCCATTGACCTGGTACTTACGTTTAAAGATGGTACGCAGCAAATGCATTATATACCCGCCTATCTGATGTTTGGACAAAAGCCAGCCGAAGATCAATTGCCACGTACAGTATATCCTGCCTGGAAATGGACACACACATCCTATATAATTGAATTTGATAAACGCTTAACAGAATTAACTACGGTTGAAATTGATCCCTCACACCGCATGGCCGATGTAGATCGGAGAAATAATAAACTGGAGTTGAAATGGTGATGAATAGTTACTAAGTGAATAAATAAAAACAGGTTGATAAGTTAGTTGGCATTTGCCTTCCTGCTTATCAACCTGTTTGCTTTTATACTAATGATTAGGTATAACTTATCTCCCGTAAAATTTATTCACTGCTTCTACACGATTATTCACGTGGAGCTTTTCATAAATATGATACACGTGCTTGCGAACTGTTTCAGCACTGATGTTTAATTCTTTGCCGATCTCTTTGTAAATTTTTCCCTGTGCCAGCCATTCCAGAATTTCTTTTTCACGACGGGATAACACAGCGATGTCTTCACTCTCTGTGCTGGGCACGATGGCTTCCTGCACAGGCAGGTCTTTAAATGCTGTTACTACTTTCATCGCTATCTGGCTGCTCATGGGTGCACCACCATCCACTAATTCACTGATGGCATCTAATAATTTGGCAGGTGATGATTTTTTCAGAATGTATCCATTGGCACCGGCACGTAAGGCATCAAATATTTTTTCGTCCTCTTCATAAATCGTACACATCATGTACAAAATTTCAGGGAACTGCGGTTTCAATTCTTTTACAATATCGATGCCATTGGTAGAACCCAAACCAATATCCATCAACACTACATTTGGTTTGATCAATGGAATTTTTACCATTGCTTCTTCACCCGACGAGAATGAGCCGGCCAGCACACAGTTTTCACTCAGTTCAATGATCTGTTCCAACGCCTGGCGGATGTCTGTAACATCTTCAACAATACACACGGATATTTTCTTCATACCTGCAAAGTTGACGATTCTGGCGAACATGAAAAATACCACGAAGCGGTAATAGTGATAAGCGGCAGCCGGATATTTGCTTTGGCGCAACTCTATCGCTTCACTACAAAATAGAAATGAATGTTGAATGAAACAAATCTGACAATCAGCGTTTTACTGATAACACATACTTCTCTTTAAAGAATTCTTCAGGAAACAATTGATCAATTTCCCAGATGAGGGGGGATAGGCCACTTTCTTTGATCTCTTCTCTCAAATCGCCGCCTTTTAAACAAATCAATCCGCCGTACACAGGTTCATCAAAAGCCATCGCCGATTTTCCCTGTCCCTTGGCTTTGAGAATGGGTAAGCTCCAATGCCAGAGATCACGTAACGGGGCAACAGCACGGCTCACCACAAAATCAAACTTGCGGTTCTGGATCTGCTCGGTGCGGGTATGTTGTGTGGTAACGTTTGTTAAACCAATGGCTGTTGCCACTTCGTTCACCACTTTTAATTTTTTATTGATACTGTCTGTTAAATGAAATTGAACTTCCGGGAAAAAAATGGCCAACGGAATGCCGGGAAAACCACCACCGGTTCCCAAATCACAAATTTGGGTGCCGGGTTGAAAATCAAATACCGCAGCAATGGCTAATGAATGCAGTACATGTTTTTCGTAAAGGCTGTCAATGTCTTTCCGTGAAATCACATTGATCTTATCGTTCCATTCTTTGTACACTGCTTCCAGTTGCTGCAATTGCTGCAACTGAGCAGGCGTAAACTCGGTAAAATATTTCTGAATTATTTCCAATTGCTTTTTGGTTTTTTGAATAACGTAGTTGCAAAGAAAAGATAATAAAACCATTGCCAGATATCAAGCAACGGATACATCCAGAACAAATCTTTTTCGTTCAGTTTGTTCATCGTTCGGTAGTAAATAATTCCCTGCAGCAACAAACGCAACCCAAACACACTTAAGGAAATCCACCAATTGAAAAAAACAATACTCACCACCAACAATGGATAAAATAAAAAATGCGACAGTGAAAAAAGTCCCAGCAAAAATTTATGCGATCCTTTGTAATACCGGCTGGTGGTGTAATGTCTTGCTTTTTGACTGCGCCAAGTACTCCAGCTTGTTTTTGGTTCAGAAAGGGTGAAGGCATCCGGATCAATTACAATCGCTGTATTTTTTTTGGTGGCTACTTTATTAATGAAGAGATCATCATCGCCACCCGGCAAATGACTGTGCGATGAAAAACCTTTGTTGCGCAGAAACAATTCTTTTTTGTACGCCAGGTTGCGGCCCACACCCATGTAAGGTTTACCGGCCAATGCATACGAGAAATATTGCAAGGCACTTAGGTAGGTTTCAAAACGGATGAGCTTATTCAACAGTCCCGGCTTTTTTAAATACGCACCATAGCCCAATGCAATTTCTTTTCCATTGGCAAAGGCATGTTGCATGTGTTCGATCCATTGTTTGCTGGCGGGTTTACAATCAGCATCGGTTAGCAACAACAATTCATGTTTTGCTTCTTTGATACCCACCGACAACGGGAATTTTTTTCCGTTGATATGCCTTGCTTCCTGTTTTAATTCAATGGGGCGAAGGTTGCGGAAAGGTTTTGATAAATATTCCAGCACATACTTGCTGTCGTCGAACGAATTATCGTTTACCGCTACCACTTCAAACGTAGATGGATAATCCTGTTGTAAAATGTCAGGTAAATTGTCGGCCAGGTTTTGCGCCTCATCCCGTGCACAAACAATTACCGACACGGCATGCTGCATGGAACTTTCCTGTTTGGGTTTTTTGTAAAAAGCCAAACGGGTAAAAAAGTACAGGTAATAGAATAACTGGATGACAGTTATTCCACAAAAGGAAATAAATACGATTTCGGGCCAATGCATCCTCATAAGCAGCTGCGAAAATAAGATTCTGTCGGCAGATTTGTAAGGTCTGGTACAGGAATTCGATTACGGCAGGTTTGATTAGTGCAAAAAACTGTTGAAATGTTGATTCAGGGTAGTTGCTACTGGTATCAAACGTATGAACAGTAATCTTGCATGCCTTCCGATAAGTTCGGATCCTTCATTTTGCTTTCCTGTTCACGTCAGCTCGTTTCATTAACTGTTCAATTCATTTATTCTACAGTTCGGTTACAATTAATTGTGTGCTTCTATTGCTGCATCGATTTTTGCGTGGCAAATGCAAAAGAAGAAAACACTTCTGCGCCTAATCATCAAATTTAAGAATTAAACAGTACTAACAATGCAAACAACAACACCTACATCCGTACAGCTTGTACAACAGGATTTTCTTGTATCAGAAATTGAAACGCTGATTGAGCAGGGCGGTCCACGTCCGCACCAATATGCTTACGCCGACTATTTGTTTGAAGCGATCGGCAATAAACTGAAAGCAGGTGAATTACCCGCAGAAGTAGGAGCACAGCTACTAAACCAATGCACATTTTTGCAAACAAGCGATTCTGTAATGGGGCATATCCGTAACAAGCCCTATGGATATGCCGGTGATTTCATGATCATCGAGCGTATTTATCTGAACGAACCAAAGGCTGCAAGTACGCATTATCATTGGGATAAATATTCGTTGGAACATGTAGCGGCAAAAGCAGTACGTAACCGAAAAGACTATTTCAAAACTGTTATGACCAACCGTATTGAACAGTCAGCAACCCCTTTACAATTACTGGATGTAGCAAGTGGTCCTGCAAGAGATCTGAAAGAATTGTTCGAGATCATCCAACCCAACTGTATGAATGTAACTTGTGTGGAAATGGATGAACGTGCCATTGCACATGCAACAAGTATCAATGCTTCGCATAACGGCAAAATCAATTTCATCAACAAAAATATTTTCAAATTTCGAACCGAAGAAAAGTTCAACATAGTTTGGTCGGCAGGATTGTTCGATTATTTCTGTGACCGCAGTTTTGTACTGGTATTAAAAAAATTACTTTCGTTTGCTACAGATGATGGAGAAATTATTATTGGAAATTTCAACAGCGAAAATCCAAGCCGGATTTACATGGAACTGGTTGGCGACTGGATACTGCAACATCGTAGTGCAGAACAGCTTATTGAACTGGCAATTGCAGCGGGTGCAAATCCAGATCATATTTATGTAGGCCGGGAGCCTGAAGGCATTAACCTGTTCTTACATATCAAAAAGAAAATAGATTAAAACACTGTATTTGACAGCAAGCTTAAAGTAAAAGGCAATTAATAACAGGATGCAACTGCGTGTTGTTGTTAGTTGCTTTTTTCGTTAGATGCATATCTGAATAACGTACTGGTAAAAGATGAATTTTTTACTTTATTATTCAATTTTTGGTTGTGAACACGCAACAAGAAAATCCAAATGTAAAATTTCAGTTTTATCTGCTTTTGTTGCATTGTTTGTACCGGGGCCATTGGAATGATTGCGTTGCTGCATTATATTGCAGAACACGAACTAAAAACACAACTATGCTGCAGCGAATATTGTTACTGCTCACAATTATTCTTTCAACTGTTGCCAGTGCCGAAGCACAGCTTGCGTACGCCAGAAATACCTCGGATAGTATTGTCATCATCAAGCGGTTTGGCGGTTACCAGTTTTTTAAAAACGACCGGCAAGTAAGCATGAGTCAGTTGCAAACCATGTTTCAGGATAACGACCGGGCTTACAAAGAACTGAAATCGTCAAGGGCGGCTGCAACAGCTTCTTATGTATTGGGCTATGCAGGTGGCTTTTTGATCGGTTGGCCGCTCGGCACAGCCATTGGTGGCGGAAAGCCGGTATGGGCATTGGCCGCAGTAGGCGCAGGTTTAACAGCAGTATCAATCCCATTAAGTATAAAAGCCGGTAAAAAAGCAAAGTCTGCTGTGGCAACTTATAATGCCGGACTCAGCTCAGGTTCATCAATCAGAATCAAAGAAATAAAACTGAATGTGAGTAACAATGGAGTGGGAGTGTTGATGCGGTTTTAAAGTGTTACAACGCCTTTCTAAAACCTCTATGCCAGCAGAACTTCTGATTGCCGGTTAAAAAATATTTTCCTTTATTTAATTTATTTTTATTGTTTTTCAATAAATTTATGTTGATATTTGCATTGTTAACTTTAAAAATAAATTACTTCTCATGGAAATCAGGATTACAACCAGCCAGATGTTGAAGGTATTGGAAATACTTTCCTGGATCATTTTTATTGGTTTATGTATTGAAGCAGGAGCTCTTATTTTCAACTCAGTCTATGCAATGTACAAGCCCGTAGTGGCACAACATTTCTGGAACGGAGCCGATCTTTCGCAACTGTATGCGTACGACAAATGGCACTTTATTACACAGGTTAGTCTTGTAGTAATTGTTGCGGTTATGAAAGCGATGATCTTTTACCTGATCGTAAAATTATTTTACGATAAAAAATTCAGTTTGTCGAAACCGTTTAACAGCGCTGTTGTTGGTGTGGTGTTGAACATTGCCTATCTCTGTTTGGGAGCGGGTTTGTTTTCGATGTGGAGTATCCGTCAAATGAAATGGTTCAGCAAAAAAGGAATCGCCATGCCCGATGAACATTTACTGAACATTGATGGTGCCGATGTTTGGCTGTTTATGGCAGTAGTGCTTGTGGTGTTTGCACAGGTATTCAAAAAAGGAATTGAATTACAAAATGAAAACGATTTAACCATTTGACCTATGCCCATAATCGTAAACTTAGATGTAATGATGGCCAGGCGAAAAATGTCGCTGAACGAGTTGTCGGAAAAAGTTGGGCTAACGCTTTCAAATCTTTCCATTTTAAAAACAGGAAAAGCAAAAGCCATTCGTTTCAGTACGCTCGAAGCTATTTGTAAAGTGTTGGATTGCCAGCCTGCGGATATATTGGAATATGTGGAATCGTGAGTCGTTAGTCGTGAGTCGTGAATGCTGAACAGCAGTACAGTAGTGGTCTGTCGTCCATCGTCCGTGGTCTTAAAGTAGTTGTGAATTGTAAGTTGTAAGAACCGAACAATAGTACAGTAGTGGTCTGTTGACCGTGGACTGTATTACATCTATCTTTGCCGCTATGGCCGCATTACAGTTTCAGCTACAACATACCGATCCGCAATCGAAGGCAAGGGCAGGAGAAATTACCACTGATCATGGAACTATTCAAACACCCATCTTTATGCCGGTGGGAACTGTTGGCAGTGTAAAATCGCTTACAGTTGAACAGTTGAAGAGCGAAGTGAAAGCAGAGATCATTCTCGGCAACACGTATCATTTGTATTTACGTCCGGGTACAGAAGTATTGGAAGCAGCAGGTGGTTTGCACAAATTCAACGGATGGGACAAACCCATACTTACAGACAGCGGCGGCTACCAGGTGTTTTCGTTGGCAGGTAACCGTAAGATCAAAGAAGAAGGCGTGGTGTTTCAAAGCCATATTGATGGCAGCAAACATCTGTTCACGCCTGAGAGCGTGATGGATGTGCAGCGAAGCATTGGTGCCGATATTGTGATGGCTTTTGATGAATGTCCGCCGTACCCCAGCGATTATACCTATGCAAAAAAGAGCATGGAGTTAACACATCGCTGGTTAGATCGTTGTATCAAACATTTTAACAACACACCTGATAAATACGGATACACGCAAAACTTATTTCCTATTGTGCAAGGCAGTACGTACAAAGATCTGCGAACAGCTTCTTCACAATACATGGCCAATGCTGGTCTTACCGGTTGTGCTATTGGTGGATTGAGTGTAGGTGAGCCTGAGGAAATGATGTACGAGTTTACAGAGTTGTGTTGCGATGAATTGCCGGTGCAAAAACCACGTTACCTAATGGGTGTTGGTACGCCCTGGAATATTCTCGAATGCATTGCATTGGGTGTAGATATGTTCGATTGTGTAATGCCCACCCGTAATGGACGCAATGCCATGCTGTTTACAAGCAAAGGTGTGATCAATATCGACAATAAAAAATGGGAGAAAGATTTTTCACCGCTGGATGATGGGATTGATTGCCATATCAGCAATTATTACAGCAAAGCGTATCTGCGTCATCTCATCAAAGCAAAAGAAATAACCGGGCTTACCCTTGCCAGTACACACAACCTTGCATTTTATTTATGGCTGGTAAAGCAGGCAAGGGCACATATTCTTACAGGCGATTTTGTAAGCTGGAAAAGAGAGATGGTGGAAGTATTGAAAACAAGATTGTAATAAGCGTGCATAAAGCTGAACGGTGGTTGATTGCTGCAACTTACTGTTCATGCATATTCTAACACTTCTTTTCCAATTTCTGTGCTTACTTTGCAGCCACTGATGAAAATCCTTGATTGGTACATATTAAAGTCGTTTTTAAAAACCTTCTTTTTTCTGCTGTTGATCTTTTCGCTCATTACGCTGGCCATTGATGCAAGCGAAAAAAGTGAAGACTTTGTACGGAGTGGTTTGGGTTTCAGCGATATTGTTACCAAATATTATTACGGTTTTCTTCCCCACATCATTGCCCTTTTGTTTCCGGTGTTTGTATTGATCGCAGTGGTGTTCTTTACCTCCAAGCTTGCATTGCGAAGCGAAGTAGTGGCCATGTTAAGTGTGGGTATGAGCTTAGGTCGTTTTCTGCGTCCGTATTGGGTAGGTGGAATATTTTTGGCACTTATGTTAGGACTGGCCAATCATTTCCTGATTCCCGAAGCCAATATCATCCGCACCAATTTCGAGAATAAATATGTTGATATGGGGAACATTGCCAAACAGCAACGGCAATATCTCAACAATATTCATTTCAGGGTTGATACATACACCTATGCAGGGATGCGGAATTATGATACCACCGCCAAGATTGGCAATGGATTTTTTTTAGAGAAAGTAAAAAACAACCAGGTGTATTACAACCTTCGGTCCGAAACCATCATCTGGGATACGGCAAAGAAGCAGTGGAAACTGGAGGCTGCCATTGAACGGAAAATTGACGGGTTGAAAGAAGAAGTGAAATCGCTGTCGAACTATTATCTCAAGATGGGCTATTTGCCTACTGATATTTCGGAAGATGATTTCAAGAAAGATAAATTGAAAACACCCTCGCTCAACCGTTTCATCAAGCAGGAAGAAACACGTGGATCAGAAGGGATCAATGCCATCCGGTTTGAACGTTACCGTCGTGATGCGAGTGCGGTATCGGTAATTGTTATGACGATGATCGCCGCCATCCTCGCTTGTCGTAAGATCAGGGGTGGCAGTGGATTTCACCTGGCCCTGGCATTCATCATGGGTGTATCATTTATCATTATCGATAAATTCTCGATGGTATTTTCAACCAAAGGAAATCTGCCGCCCATGATTGCAGCGTGGATACCCAATGTGCTGTTTGCCTTTGTGGCAATCTGGCTGTACAAAAGGGCGCCGAAATAACAAAACTTCATCAACTTTTCAGCGAAGTAAATTGTTGTGAAACTGCATATTGGTTAACTTTGACAGATTCATTAACCGGTAACGATCTTCATTACTATAAAACAAAAACAAATGGGCGATATTAAAGAGCGGTTTAAGGTAAAAGCTGATGCGGCTGCCATTGAAATCAAAGAAATTTTAAAAGAACACGGTAATAAAGTAGCGGGGGAGGTAACCCTTTCACAGATTTACCAGGGAATGCGGGGTATTACCGGACTTGTAACCGAAACGTCCTTACTCGATTCGCAGGAAGGGATTCGTTTTCGTGGATATTCAATTCCTGAATTGCAGCAAAAGCTGCCCTCAGCCCCGAAAGGCGGACAGGAGCCCTTACCGGAAGGATTATTTTTCCTGATGTTGCTGGGTGAATTACCAACTGTTGACGAAGCCAATCATATTACCAGTGTATGGCAGCGCCGCAGTCATGTACCCAGCCATGTGTTTGATGCAATTGATGCATTGCCACTGCATGCACATCCCATGACGATGTTTGTTACTGGTGTAATGGCACTGCAAACCGAAAGCAACTTTGCAAGGGAGTATGCCAAGGGTATTAATAAAAAAGATTACTGGAGCCCTGTTTACGACGATTGCATGGACCTTATTGCACGCCTGCCCCGTATTGCAGCGTATGTGTACCGTCGCAAGTATAAAAACAACGATCATATACAACCGAACGGTTTGCTCGATTGGGCGGGTAACCTTGCACACATGCTTGGTTACGAAGACCAGGGATTTATGGAACTGATGCGTTTGTACATGACCATTCATGCCGATCATGAAGGTGGTAACGTATCTGCGCATACAACACATCTGGTTGGTTCAGCATTGAGCGATCCGTATTTGAGTTATGCAGCTGGTATGAACGGGTTGGCCGGTCCGTTACATGGATTGGCAAACCAGGAAGTGGTGAAATGGATCTTTGAAATGCAGGAAGCATTGGGTAGTGATGAACCAACAAAAGATCAAATTGCTGACTATGTTAAGAAAACCCTGAGCGAAGGAAAAGTAGTACCGGGTTATGGTCATGCGGTGTTGCGCAAAACCGATCCACGTTTTACTGCACAAATGGAATTTGGTAAAAAACATATGCCCGATGATAAATTGGTAAACACGGTGTGGAATATTTATGAAGTAGTGCCACCCATTTTACAATCGTTGGGGAAAGTAAAAAATCCATGGCCGAATGTAGATTCGCACAGTGGTGCGTTGCTGGTACATTATGGCATGAAGGAGTATGAATATTACACAGTATTGTTTGCAGTAAGTCGTGCATTGGGCGTAATGGCGAGTTTAATTTGGGACAGAGCATTGGGCTTCCCGTTAGAGCGTCCGAAATCAATTACAACTGATCTGGTAAAAAAATGGATCGATGGAAAAGATAATATCTGGGGCGATTGATCCGGAACAGAAAATAAAGTGTAGCCGCTTCGAAAGAAGCGGCTTTTTTGTTTGCTGAAGTTTTGCTGTAATCCCGACGAAGCAGGGATCTGCCGGCATTTGTACTGAAGATGAACAGATCCCTCGTGCCTCCGGATGACAGTTCTACCTGGTTTTATTTTTCTTTGCTGCTTTCTTCGTTGTATTGATCATTGAAATTTTTAACCGCTTTGCTTCTTCCTGCCAGTTGGCAGCAGTGAGTAATACTTCCTGTATATTTTTTGTTTGGATTTCTTTTTTGCTGCGGATGATCACCGAAGCAACCATTACCCGTTTGCTTTGTTCCAGTTGTGGTAATACATCAATCAGGTCTTTCCCCCGGCATAAGCCAAGATCAATTCCATCTTTCACTTCGTTAAGGTAACAGAACATACCATGGTAATGATAGAATGGAATTTTGAAGCTGAGTTTTTCCTGTACATGTGGAATCAATTCATGGATCATTTCACGAAGTTGTTCGGCGATGTCCCGTTTTTCATCGGGCAGGCTTTCGATGTATTCATCTACAAGGCGGTTCATGTAAGAGGCGGTCGATTATAATGCGAACTGTTTGATGAGTTTTTGCACAGCAGCCTTTGTTGTTTTTAATTCTTCCAGTTGTTCAATGATGAAAGCATTTTCACTCAGCTTTCCGGTAACGGCTTCCATTTCTTCTTCGGTTTCGTACACCATTTTCCGGAACGGATTGGTATAGTCTTTTGCTCTTGATTCCTGAATGCCATCAACCATCCATTGTTTTGTATGCAGGTATTGTTGCAAAGCAGTTTTCAACGTTGCTTTCGTAAATTGCTTTTCACCCGTTAATTCAAAATACGATGCCAATGCATGCACCAATTTCCGTGTGCTGTATGCTTCGCCTTGTGATTGGTACCAACTGTGAACGGCATCCCAGTTTTTGATTTTATTGGTCGTGATCTTTTGTTTCAGTTGTGTGTAAGCAATTTCTTCAATCAATTGTCCGCCGATATTGATCCAGTTGTTCCGCTTTTGTTTTTTGGGAAGAAGTGTAAGTAATGCATCAAAACTTTTTGGTTTGCGCATTGTGGCGAAATGCAGTACCTGTTCCATTGCATAGTACACGATCAGCTCTTTGAAAATTGCATAGCTGCGTTCCACTTTCAACAACTGTACTTTCCGTTTACTGTTTTCAAAACCATCGGCCAGTATTTCCAGTGTGGCAATTCGTTGATCCTTTTTCTCCAATGCTTCTTTGCCTGCTCTTCTGTATGCTACCTCTGTTGATGAGCTGTTCAGTTCCCGATCAGCCAATAATGCTTTACCGGTTGCCAGTTCCATCAAACCTAATGCGTCGAATAATTCATTCACACTGTCGGGAGCAAGAAAATCGTATTCCAGCAACTGCGTTTTATCGTTTCGTTTATCACGGTCAATGTATTTCCAGGCGTTGCGTGCCAATGCATACATGTTGTATAGAAACCAATAGCCGGGCATCACCTGCAATTGATTATTTGCTTCATCATTACTGATAAGTGAAAAGGGGATCGGTATATTCAGTTCAACGGGGTAATCACCTTTTGCCAGTAATGTATAGCTTGCAAATTTTGAATTGTGTTTGATGCTTACACATAGCCCCGGCCAAAACCCTCGACCTGCAATTAATTCACCATCGGCACTGCGACTATTATGATTACTGCCCAAGGTAGCACCTGCTGCAATATTGCTTTGCCCCATAATGGTGGCAGCACACAAGAAAGAGTTGTTATGATGTTGCTCGTGAGCAGGAAAAATAAGTGAATTCAACACTTCGCAACAGGAGATGGTTGCATTGTTGCCAAGATAGGAGTTGATGAGCCGTGCACCATATTTCAACTGCGAATGCGAAGCCATGTAAAAGCGTACAGCCTTTACACCATAGAAAGCTTTGCATCCTTCGCTCATAATGCCATTTACCAGTTCACAACCTTCGCCCACTTGCGAACTGGCACCGGGTGATGAGTTGATGGTGAGGTTTTTTAATTTAGTTGCTCCCTTTAAGTAAGCATCGCTGCCGATCCATACATCTTTGATGATGGAACAACTTTTGATCACGGTACGGTCGCCCACTTTGCCGTAGTAACCACGCAGTTTATCAAATTTCAGTTCCGTAAAATCTTTTAATTTTTGTTGCAGGGCTTTATTGTCTCTGTTACGGCTCCACAACCACGCATCGCCGGGTAACATTCCATTGAAGGGAATAATTTTTCGTCCGGCATTTTCATTGCATACTTCCAGCCATATCCGGATTTTTTCTTCTTCGCCTTCTTTTAAAATACCATTACCGAATTTGGCATAATTGGTAGTGCCCATTTCATGCACATTGGTAATGATCACTTCGTTACCAAGAATATAATGAGAGAGATAGTGTACATTATCAATTACCACATTGTCGCCCAAATCGCAACTGATAATGGTGCTGTTGTATAATCCTACCTGCAATTTGATGGAATGAAATTCGAGATAGTATGGCTCCAGTTTACCGATACGAACCAATCCGAAAAACTTACAGTTCTTTACCAGCTCCGGGTTAAATGCATCTGATACCAGAATATTATTCCAGTCGTCGGACGCATTGCGGTTACGCACCAGCACTTCTATTTCCAATGCCGATAACTTCCGGTAATTGATACCACTCCGGTTTTGTTTGTTGCGGAGGTAGTACTCGTCTTTTCCCTTAGGAAGATAAGCAGGCGGTATAAAGTTGTAACCAATGCCGGAGATCGGTTGTTTATTGATGGGGTTCATTTTACGTTTCTGGTTTGTGGTTTTTCGTTTGTGGTTCTTTTCGTTCAATTTGGTTACTTGATTGCAGTTATTATGAATGTAAAATCAGGCAGCCCACCAAAAACTACAAACAAGAAACAATAAACCATAAACTATTCCACCGTTACACTCTTGGCAAGGTTGCGTGGCTTATCTACATCCAATCCCTTGGCTACACCAATGTAGTAGGAGAGCAGTTGCAATGGAATTACACTCAGCATCGGCGCAACAATTTCATCTGCTTCCGGCACAAACATAATATCATTGCTCATGGATGGAATCACTTCATCATTATCAGTTACCACAGCAATTACCTGTCCCTTTCGTGCTTTGATCTCCTGAACATTGCTCACAATTTTTTCGTAGTAAGGATCTTTGGTGGCTACAAATACTACAGGAAGTTTTTCATCCACCAATGCAATGGGGCCATGTTTCATTTCTGCTGCAGGATAACCTTCTGCATGAATGTATGAAATCTCTTTCAGCTTTAATGCACCTTCCAATGCTACAGGGAAATTGTAGCCACGTCCCAGGTATAAGAAATCACTTGCATCTTTATACTTCAACCCGATCTCTTTTATTTTATCTGCATGTTCCAGCAACAATTTTACTTTCTCCGGAATTTCGTGCAACTCATCGAGTAAGTGCATATAACGCTCATGCGAAATGGTTCCTTTTTCAATAGCAATCTTTAATGCCACCATTGTTAACACGGCTAACTGTGCAGTAAATGCTTTTGTACTGGCCACACCAATTTCAGGTCCGGCATGTGTATAGGCACCTGCATGTGATAAACGGGCAATGGAACTACCTACCGCATTCACTACACCAAAAATAAATGCACCTTGTTCTTTTGCTTTGTCGATGGCTACAATGGTATCGGCTGTTTCACCACTTTGCGAAATAGCAATGATCACATCGCCTTTATTGATCACCGGATTGCGGTAACGGAATTCTGATGCATATTCCACTTCCACAGGAATGCGGCAGAGTTCTTCAAAAATATATTCTGCCACCAGGCCGGCATGCCAGCTGGTACCACAGGCGATCATTACAATGCGTTGTGCATTTTTTAATTGCTCAATATTATTTTGTACGCCAGCCATGGTAATAGTACCGGCAACAGGATCTAAACGTCCACGCAGGCAGTCATAAATTGTATGTGGTTGTTCGTTGATCTCTTTGATCATAAAATGATCGTAACCACCTTTTTCAATGGCTGCCAGTTCCAGATCAAGTTTCTGAATGTAAGGTGTGATTTTTTCATTGCCGAGATTTTTCAGGATCAGTTCATCGGCTTTTACAATGGCAAGTTCATAATCGTTTACATACACTACTTCTTTGGTGTATTCAACAATGGGTGATGCATCACTGGCAAGGAAATGTTCGTTCTTGCCAATGCCAATTACCAACGGACTTCCTTTGCGTGCTGCAATGATCGTATCGGGATCATCTTCATCGATCAATAAAATTACATAGGCACCTACCACACGTTTCAATGCAATGCGCACGGCTTCTTCCAGCGAGCATTCGTTGTTGGTTTTAATATCTTCAATAAAGTTTAAGAGCACTTCAGTATCCGTATCGCTTTTAAAACTGTATCCTTTTCGCAGTAATTCATTTTTGATGGAGACATAGTTTTCAATGATGCCATTGTGGATCATTGCGAGTTTCCCGCTGTTGGAAATATGGGGATGTGCATTACGGTCGCTTGGTTCTCCATGTGTTGCCCAACGGGTGTGACCGATACCGATGTGCGACTGCAGGTCTTTGCCGATGGTTTCTTCTTCGAGCTGGGCTACTTTGCCTTTTTTCTTATACACTTTCATTCCATTGTTGAGCAGCGCCACACCGGCACTGTCGTAACCACGGTATTCCAGTCGCTTTAATCCTTTCAGTATTACGGGATAGGCTTCCCGTGAACCGATATAGCCAACGATTCCACACATAATGATCAGTAGTTTGTTTTAAGTTACAAAGATGCAAAAATATGCCAAAGGGTTGGCCGGAAATATTCCCGCATCCGTTTCATCGCTGAAGCAGCTTTTTACAGCTTTCACATTTCTTTATTAATCAGAAATGCAATTGCAGCATCAATAGTATAGAGAAAAGGATAGTTGAGGTGATTGGGTTCACTTTATATACGACAGGATCATGAACAATTCCATTCACATTGCTGCTATACTTGACCGGCCCGATTTGCTGGAAAATAAGGTAGAACAATTAGCGTACCGTCACTACGATCTGGGGTATGGAAAACAACGTGTACCACTCAACAGTGAAGCATTGGAAACTTCTTCGTCAATTATATATTTAAGTGGCGCTGTTGCATTCGAAGAAAAAGGAGAACAGTTGCAGATCCCATTTATCACAAACTTTCTCTTTACCTGTATAAAAGGAGCCGATGAAGTTTATAAATTAAGCTGGAGTATATCATTATCATAATAACAAAGCCCCGCAAAATGCGGGGCTTTGTTATTCGTTAATTTTTCTTTTTAAATGGCCACCATTTCTTTTTGGTGCTGTCTTTCTTTGGATCATTGGTTGCCGCAGGTTTTGTTGGCTCTTTTTTCGTGTCTGGTTTCTTCTCGTCTTGTTTTTTTGCTTCCTGTAACACTTTTTGTTCTTCTGTCAACTGCGATTCAGGACCCAGTGTTGGATCAGGTGTAAGGTTCAGATCACCATAGTCAGAGGAAGTGCCATTTACACCATCCGGATTTTCGGCATCGGGTTCATTGCTGTAACGGTCAGCAAAATTTTCATAATCCATGAACGATTCTACCTTCATGCTTTCCGGTTGTACAAACTTTGCATCTTTTGTAATACCGAGTGTTTTATCAGCAAATACTTTTTCAAAGAAATAACCCCAGATCGGCAAGGCAGTACGGTTACCTTCGCCCACCATTTTCAAAAACGGATCATCGCAACCAACCCAGCCACCAGCTAATAACTGTGGCGTATAACCGATAAACCATGTATCGGTGTTGCCATTTGTTGTTCCGGTTTTACCAGCAATTTCACCGGTAAGTCCCATACCACGTAAACGACGTCCCGTACCAATGTCAACCACACCCTGCATCATTTTTACCATCGTAAAAGCAGCGGCTTCGCTCATCACTACTTTTTGTTCCGGCGCATACGTTTGCAGAATATTACCGTTACGGTCTTCGATACATGTTACATAAATCGGTTGCGTGCTCATGCCATTTGTCGGGAACATGGTATAACTCTGCAGCATTTCATACACGCTGATATCGGCACTACCCAATGCAATGGAAGGATAGGGTGGCATTTCACTTTTGATACCGGTGCTCTGTGCAAAATTGATCACACTCTTAACGCCAAACTGATTCATTAAATAAGCAGCGCCCGGGTTTTTCGAAAAGGCCAGGCAAATTGCCATGGGGCCACCGCCACCAGTGATCATTTTACCACCAAGATTGATCGGTCCGCCGGGTAATGGCGTTTCAGGTGTGTAACCATTTTCAACAGCGTGTGCGTACAACAACGGTTTAAAGGTTGAACCCACCTGCCGCTTTGTGTTGATATTTACGTGATCGTATTTAAAATTCTTAAAGTTAACACCACCTACCCAGGCTTTTACTTCACCTGTAAACGGATCCATCACCATAAAACCTGTCTGGATGATCATTTTATGATAACGAACCGAATCGTATGGTGTCATCACCGTATCAATTTCACGTTTCGTGTTCCAACCAAATACTTTCATTTTGGTTTTTGTGTTGAACACTTTTCGAATTTCTTCATCACTAACACCTGAAGCCGCCATTTTACGCCAACGGTCGCTCTCTTTCATGCTACGTTCAATAATATTTTCATGCCCTTTCCAAATGCTGTTGTTTTTGATCCAGGGTAATGTCCAGTAATTTTTTTGCAAAGCACTCATATGTTGGGCTACTGCTTCTTCTGCATACAACTGCATACGTGGATTGATGGTTGTGTAAATTTTCAATCCATCACGGTAAATATTGTAACTGTCGCCATTGGACTTTTTATGTTCTTTTGCCCACTTTTTCATTTGATCACGCAGTACGTCACGGAAGTAAGGTGCAAGCCCTGTGCTTTCATCCAGTTTTTTATATTTCAGGTTGATGGGTTTACTTTTTAGTTTTTCACCATCTTCCGGCGTAACAAATTTGTTCCGCACCATATCGTTGATCACCACATTTCTTTTTTGCATGGCCCGTGGAGGAAACAAACGTGGATTGTAAGCATACGGTGCATTCACCATTCCAATAAGCAAGGCGGCTTCATCAACTGTTACCAGCGATGGCTCTTTCTGAAAAAATGTTTTGGATGCATTGCGGATGCCGAATACATTATCGCTGTATTCAACCGTGTTGAGATACAATGCAACAATTTCGTCTTTGGTGAAATTGCGTTCCAGTTTTACAGCAATGATCCATTCCTGGATTTTCTGGAATACACGCAGTACTTTATTTTTTGCACGACCACCAAACAGATTTAATGCCAACTGCTGGGTAATGGTACTGCCGCCACCATCGCTGCCCAGTTTCATTACCGCACGGGCAAGGGCACGGCCATCAATACCGGAATGAGTGTAGAACCGCTCATCTTCCGCTGCGATCAGTGCATTCACAATATTTTTCGAAATGTCTTTGTATTCTACATTGGTACGGTCTTCCATGTAAAATTTACCCATAAGGGTTCCATCAGAAGCAATGACTTCGCTGGCGAGTGAAGCCGAAGGGTTTTCCAACTCTTCAAGCGAAGGCATTTTGCCGAGCAGACCGAAATTGGCACCAATTACCAGCACAATAAACAATCCAAAGCCGATAAAAAAGGCACGCCACAATAATTTGATTGGTTTACGCATAAGATGAGTATGAGATGCGGAATAAAGCAAATTCAATACCAGACAAATCTATAACAATTCATGGAGTACGATAAAGCAGGAAATCTTAAAATTTATCTTTGATGTGCTGACGGAGGAAAAGCTTGTATTCCTCCATGTTTTTCCTTGTTTTGAGCAATTCGAGGTTACGGTCGGAAATAATGACAAAGCTGTATTTCAATTCCGGCAGCCAGGGAACGATCTGGCGGGCATTCTTTTTCCACTCTTCCATGTAGCCCAAGGCGGCAGTTACATCCGAAAACAAGCCCATTTCCATCCAGGTGGTTTCTTTATCGCCCACATAAATCTTCAGCGGAATATTTTCACCACTGTGCGATGAAGAGTTATAACGCTGGTAAGCTGTTCTGGCTTCAGTTACATATACTTCATCCACTTCATCAAAATACATCAGTACAGTATATGGATCGGTGGCATTGTAGATATAAACCATTTCAATTTTTCCTTCTTTCAAGGGTTTAATAGAGGTTGTATCCATAGCCGGCTTGTTAACAATGGTTACTTTCCCTGCATTGCTGCGATCATTTTTTTCCAGTTCTGTTTTTTGAATCGGTGCAACCGGTCTTGTAATATTCGCATTGTTTTGTGTGGGTTGATTACCGATGCCAATTTTACTGGTTGAATCTTTTTGAATCGTTTGCCCAACTTTATTCACCAGCGGTCCTTCGTCAAACGGCATTACCACACTGTCTTCTGTTTGGCGTACAATATTGGTGCGTGTGAGGTAGTCTTCAATTTCTGTACGTCGGCTCACCACATCTTTCATAACGGCTGCTTTATCGGCCATGGGTGTACCCGGAAAATTGCGTTCCAGATTAGTGAGTGTTTTGATCGCTGCACTATCATTTTTTTGTTTGATGTGATAGAGTGATTCGATGTACAACAACTGTGGCGTCCAGTACGAATTTCCATAGATCGAATCGGCCAGCCGTTTTTGTTGCTGCGCTTCATCGTATTTACCGGAGAGGAACAGATCGTATATTTTTTCGTATGCAATCGTTTTTGCATCTTTTACAGGTGCTGTTGGGTTTTTTGAAGCAATAATTTTTTGCTGCATTTCTCCACCCGGATATTTTTTATTGAGTTGATCCTGAAAATACGCTGCCTTTTGCTGATCGCCTGTTTTGTTATAGCAGTAATACAGTTCAAACAGCAGTTCCTGCTCTTTTTCATAGTTGCCAAAACGTTTCCAGATTTCTTCAAACACAATAGCGGCTTGTTGATAATCTTCCAATTGGTTTTTATAAATCAATCCTTGTTCAAATAATGATTCGGCAATTTTCCTGTTCGATTCCAGCAGTTTTTCGTCAGTAAGTGGTAAACGGCTTTTCAATCCATCCACACTCAATTCATCTTCGGGAATTTTATCAGGTTCAATACTCAGTTCTTCTCCTGCATTGCTTGCATATTGCGGTGCCTGCGATGGTGGTTTGGCGGCATCAACAGCATCCTGCCGGCGCCAGTTATCAATGTTTGGCCGGTTGCCCCACCGTGCTTTAAATTCATTGAACCCTTTTGATTTTTGCGATGCATTATAGAAATACCAATTATTGCCATTGCCTGCATTGCTGAAGATGGGGGCGTTATCGTTTGGGTTACCGGCTGTTAATACCGGTACATACGCTGCCTCTTCTTTTAATCCACGTTGTTTACGGAGTTTGCGTACCAGCGATTTCAGATACGCATCCATTTCTTTCTCCGGCATTTTTGCAACAGCCTGTAAACTGTCTTGTTGCTGCACAATGGTAATAAGCCCAACCAGTTGTTTCAACATTTGTTGTTTTACCTGCAGCTGCGCACTCATATCAGTAAGGGCAGGGTCTTGCATGTCTACGCTGTCGAGTGAGTTGGAAGCAAGCGTATAATCCCTGCGTGCATACGCCAGATCAGACAGTTTTACAAATGCTTTGTTTTTTACCGATGGATTTTCAGTGGTGTACGAAACACTGCGTTTCAATAATGTGATGGCTTGTGTTGTATCGCCTTTCTGTAAGGCCATATCTGCAGCGGCATAAAACAATACATCTTCATATCCATCAAACCGTTCTTTTCGTGAGAGCTTTAACAGATCGGCCAATGTTTCAGTAACAGCATCACCGCCTTCTTTCTTCAATAACTGAGCTTCATAAATACGTGCATGGATGTATAAAACAGGGTCGGTAGTATGCGATTTTGCTTTGTTGAAAAATGAAGATGCCAGTTCAGGCTGGTTGGTTTTTGCATACAACTGTGCCAGTAAATATTCCCAACGGGCCAGTTCGGTTTTATCAGCTGCTTCGCCCAGTGCATCTTTCAGGTAAAAGGCGGTGCTGTCCCACTGTTCCTGTTTGTAAAAAGTGTACGCCTGTACTTCATTCAACTTTCCGTGCAAACGTTTTGGAAACATCGGATCTTTTCGCAGCAGGTTAATTAAACTATATGCTTCCGGATACAAATTATCTTCAGCATAGGTACGTGCCAGCCATATCAACGCATCGTTGCGGCTGGGCTGATGCGAAAAAGCTTTGTGTACAAGACTATTCTTTTCTTTTGTAGCAATGTTCAGATCGCCTTGTGTGGAACGATCATTCGATCCCACTACAATAATGTATTCATCTTTTCCCTTTGGAAAAAAATTGTAATTGATAAATTGAAAGATGCGGTAGGCCGAATCGAATTTTTGCCAGTAAAAATAACTCTGGCCAATGAGCAGGTACATGTTGTCGATATAACTGTTCCGCAGATCGTGTAATACAATACCAGCTGTTGCTTTCAAAATAACGGAGTCCAGTTCTGCTGAATCTGCCGCTGTAAACTTGGTTGAATAATTATAGAAAGGAAGTAGTTGTGTATAATCGTCCTGATGACTCAACTTTGCTTTTTCGAGAATGGCGTTGATCTTGTTGGTAGCATTGTAATGAAAATTGTACTGCGTTACCATGCTTTGGTACAAACGCCGGGGCAGTGTAAATTTTTTATCGTCGGTTTTTTCCGATCCCAGTACTTTGTTCTCGTATTTTGCGGGTTTTACTAACGGGAGGGTAAAATCCGGTTGTGCCGATGCGGAAATGCAGCCCAGCAGAAAAAGAAACAGGATCCGGTTGAATTTAGAAACAATAATTGGCTGCATGCAGGCGTTGGGTCGTTTTTCTTAATTAACTCAATACGGCCAAAAATATTTTAATTAAAGGTAAAATCAGGAAGAAATTATTTTTTTACCCCTGTTAAACAGTAAATTTAGCCCTCATTTACAGTATGGCAAAACGAATTGATGCAGAAAGTACACTGAAGCGCTTGCGGAACCGCTACCGGCTGGTAGTGATGAATGATGATACGTATGAGGAAGTGGTGACCTTTAAATTATCCAGATTGAGCGTTTACATCACTCTTAGCACCATTTTTGTATTGTTGGTGGGGTTAACAGTAGCGCTGATCACATTTACCAACCTGAAATATTATTTACCGGGCTATGGTTCACAAAGTCAGCGTAAGGAATTGATCTTCTATAAAACAAAAATTGATTCGCTGGAGCGGTCGATGTTATATAAAGATCAGTATCTTGACAATCTGAAAAAGGTATTATCGGGTGATCTGAAAACAACAGCGTTGGATACAGCCACCCTCAAAATGCCGGAAGTAGAACGTTCAACGCAATAAAAACCACTGCATATGTTCAACAGTAAATCCAGTTCCCAGGAAAAAGAATCCCCTACCGGCTTAGCAACCATTGTTGCATCAGGTACCGAAATCCAAGGAAATATTGAAAGTAAAGGCGACATCCGTGTGGATGGAGTATTGAAAGGAAATCTCACAACAACTTCCAAAGTATTGGTGGGCCCATCAGGAAAAATTCAGGGCGACGTGATAGCGCAGCAAGCCGATGTGCTGGGCCAGATCGAAGGGACCATTAAAGTAACCGAACTTTTATATCTCAAAGGCAGCTGCCAGATCACCGGAAATATCTATGCCGGTCAGTTGCAGGTGGATGCCACTGCTTCCTTCAATGGCGAATGCCATATGGGAGCAGACGCAGTAGCCAAAGCGCCGTTGGCAAATGTGGTGGATTTTGGTAAAGAGCAATTGAATGCCGCCGCCAACGATCAATAACGATCCCAAAAAATACAAAAGCACTTCAGCCTACCTGCTGGAGTATTCAGGTTTGGCCATGCAACTGATGGCTGCGCTCGGCATTGCTGTTTTTCTTGGTATAAAAACAGATGGCTGGTTGAACCTGAATTTTCATTTATTTGCATTTGTGTTGCCCCTACTGGTGATCACCGGTTTGCTGATACGGGTAATTAAAGGCACATCTACCAAAAAATGAAAGCAGATACAGGAAGACTCATTACACCCATTTTAGGTTTGTTCTCGGCGGTTGCCTGCAGTGGTTTTCTTTTCAGGAACTGGCTGGAACAACACAATGTTGATTTCAACGTGCTCATGGCCGGTAATCTCATTGTGTTTGTGGTAAGCATTGTTTCGCTGCTGTTTCATATCAAAGGATTTTCAACCAACAATGCACAGGTGTTTCTGCGGGGAGTGTATGCATCGCTCATGATCAAAATGATTGTGGTGGCCGCAGCCGTGTTGATTTATGCTTCCACTGCTGCCAAACTGAACCGCACTGCCGTATATATTTCCATGGGCTTGTACTTTGTGTACTCATTTTTAGAAGTGCGGATGGTGTTCCGTTTGTTGAAGCAGAAGAAAGACGAGAAAAAGCAATGAGCAAAAAGGAAGTTCCGTTACATGCATTGGCTGCTTATTTGCCCGACGGTTCGGTTGAGCCTGTGCTGGAATATCTCCATCAATACAAAATTCATTTAACCATTACACGGGAACGGAATAGTATTCTTGGCGATTATCGTCATGCCATTAATCAAAAGAATCACCGCATCAGTGTAAACGGTAATCTCAATAAATATTCTTTCCTTGTTACACTGCTGCATGAAATTGCACACTTGCTGGCGTTTGAACATTATGGTTTTCGTATTGCCGCACATGGAAAAGAATGGAAGCATGAATATGGAAAAATACTTGCACAGTTTTTATTGAAGAAAATTTTCCCGGCTGATATTGAAAAGGCGTTGATGAAATCATTGCAGAACCCTTCGGCCACCAGTTGTGGTGAAGAGCATTTGATGCGTGTACTCAAAAACTATGATGTACGAAAGCAGGGAGAAGTATTGGTAGAACAATTGCAACACGATCAACTCTTCAAAACAAAAGACGGCCGTGTGTTTCAGAAAAAAGAAAAGCTACGCAAGCGACATAAAGCAGTAGATGTAAAAAGCGGGGCGGTGTATTTGTTTAGTGGGGTGTATGAGGTAAAGTTGATGAGTGATGAAAAATGAATGATGAGTAGAGGGGCAAGACTCCATTTGTCAAATGATTATTTCGTTTTATTTACGAAGGTTTACCTTCCCGATTACTTTGTATTTTGATGCTGCAAGAATTGCCGATTCATGAACATTTTGTTGAATTACCATTTGGGGTGTTTGATAGGAAGAGTGAATGAATACGAGTTTTTCATTTTCATGATAGATAAACCCTGTATGAAAATCCAGTCCTATGATATGTAGTCCGTTTTCAAGTTGATATAATTCGTTTATAAAAGTCTGCATAGTCGTGTTACGGAATCGTTTCATGCTTTCTTTGTGACAAACTGTGTTTATCATTTCCTCACTTGGAGCTTGGGCCATTTTTATTCGACTGATGTTTATGTCTGCATCTCGTAGTATGGTTGTTACGAAATAGCCACAAGCGATAGTGCCCGTCTTCGGAACTTCTGTAGTTCCGTAGAAATTCCATCTTGTTCCATACCAATAGGGGATAATTGAATCAACTATGAAGCGTCCGTAGAGCATTTCAAAACTATCTGAAGTAATAATCTGCTTTTTCAATTCTTTCGCAGCGAGTAAAATTGATTTGTAAGATTTCTTGTTTTCTTTAGTCGACTCTATATATGAAACTGAGGAGGGATTTAATTTTAATTGTTTGTTATCCTGGTTACAGGCAGCAGTTAGCATTAAAATGAGGAGAATCGACATTCGAGACATAAACCAAAGACGCAATCTTGCACTTTTTCCATAGCATAATGCTGGTTTATTCCAAGAACACTCATCACTGATTACTCATGATTCATCATGTCAACTTCTTCAACATCCACCGATCACATCCAAAATGGCCACTGTTGCCCATCGGTCCGTCTAAATATTCAAAACCGAAAAGTTCATATACTTTCAGTGCCTGTTTCAATTCCGGCATGGTTTCTAAATACACTTGTTCGTAACCGTTATCTTTCGCCCAGGAAAGACATTGTTCAATCATTCGTTTGCCCAGTCCTTTGCCACGTGCATCTTTGTGCAAATACATTTTTACCAGTTCACAGGTTTTAGGAGGTAAACCTTCCGTTGGGAAAATTCCGCCGCCACCCAACAGCCTGCCATCTTCTTCTGCAATAAAATAAAAACTGCCTTTGGTTTGAAATAGTTCATACAAAGCATCGGTGGTAGGATCGTAAAATACAGTGCCTGGTTTGTTGGCACCAAACTCTGCCAATGAAGTACGAACGATCACAGCCATTGCTGCATTATCGGATGGTTGAATGGGACGAATGCGAATACCTGAAGACATGCTTCAAAGCTAAAACGTTTTTGATTGCAATGATGACCAAAAAAATAAAGGAAGAAAAGAGTGTTTCTTTTCTTCCTTTATTTTTAAAATGTATTTGCTCGCAGCTAAAAGCTCGTGGCTCGCAGCTTCCTCAATATGTATCTTCCAACGAATATTGTCCGCCGCCGAGAATGATACCGAGTTTTATGCCGAGATAATTATTATTGATATCGCCTGTTTTAGCAACGAAGTTATACTCAACGGCTGCACGGAAATGCCATACTTCAATCCCTGCTCTTGCCATGCCACCAAATTTTGTAGATGCAGGAATAGAAACGCTTCCCCCATTCTGGCTGTTGGCTTCAATACTCAAAAAATTATAGATACCGGCACCGCCACCAATAAAAGGCCGCACCGTACGGTTTGCAAAATAATATTCAGCCGTTGGTACTAATGAGAAACCAACACCCGCTTCGCCATTGGCATTGGGGTTTGATCCGTTAATGCCTGCATAACCACGGGCCATCGCTGTTGCTTCCATGCGTAGGCCAACAGTTATTCGATCCACTGCATTAAAGCGTGGTTCCAGAGCAAGTAACACGCCGGCTTTTGCACCTTTACCTTGCGGACGAGCCAAACCGGCATCCAGCAATACCTCAAACGGTTTAAAATGATGTTGTGTTTCGAAACGGAGTTGTGCACTAACAGACTGAATGAAAAATATACTAACGAGTAAAAAGAAACTGTTGCGGCTTAGTCTTTGCATTTGATAATTGGTTGATGGTTTATGCGTTTAAAAACGAATGCCACACGGAAATCGTATGGCATCGCCTGTTTATTTTTTATGCTATTGTTCAAATCTCGACTGCGCTCGATTGTTCACAACTCACACTTCGACTTCGCTCAGTGTTTCGTTATGCTACTGCTTTCTTCACCAGATCAGCCGCTTCGCTTAACTGAATTGCACTTTGTACTTTCAACCCGCTTTCATCGATCAGTTTCTTTGCTTCTTCCGCATTTGTACCTTGTAAACGTACGATGATGGGAACAGGAATATTGCCAATTGTTTTGTATGCTTCAATTACACCTGCAGCAACACGATCGCAACGAACAATACCACCAAAGATGTTGATGAGAATTGCTTTTACGTTTGGATCTTTTAAAATGATCTTGAAACCTGCTTCTACAGTTTGTGCATTGGCTGTACCACCTACATCAAGGAAGTTAGCTGGTTGCCCACCACTCAACTGGATCATATCCATGGTAGCCATGGCCAAACCAGCACCATTCACCATACAACCAACGTTACCATCCAGCTTAATAAAGTTGAGGTTGTGGTTACCTGCTTCTACCTCTGTAGGATCTTCTTCAGTTGTATCACGCATGTTGGCAACATCAGGATGACGCATCAACGCATTGTCATCAATGTTCATTTTACAATCCACAGCAATGATCTTGTTATCGGCTGCTTTGAACAATGGATTAATTTCCAGCATGCCGCAATCCAATCCAACATATGCATTGTACAGATTGGTTACAAACTTTACACAGTTCTTAAAGGCTTCACCACTTAAACCAAGGTTGAATGCAATTTTTCTTGCCTGGAAACCTTGTAATGGTCCGCCGGGGTGTACCCACTCTTTAAATATTTTTTCAGGGGTATCATGCGCCACATCTTCAATGTTCATACCGCCTTCGGTGCTGTACATGATCACGTTTTGTTTTTTTGTACGGTCGAGGAGGATCGATAGATAAAATTCTTTCCGCTCACTCGGGCCATCGTAATACATATCCTGTGCAACAAGGATCTTGTTTACCACTTTACCGGCAGGTCCGGTTTGAATGGTTACCAATGTGCCACCCAAAATTCCTTTTGCAAACTCAGTGATCTGCTCAATGTTTTTTGCAACCTTCACACCATTGATGCCGGTTTCTTTCACAGTTCCCTTACCACGGCCACCCGCATGAATTTGTGCTTTTACAACTGCAAAGCTGCTGCCGCTTTGGTTTTTGATCTGGCGGTACGCTTCTTCGGCTTCATGTACAGTACTGCAGGCAAATCCTTCCTGCACCGGAACATTGTATTTCTTCAATAATTCCTTGGCTTGATATTCGTGGAGGTTCATATGCAAAAAAATTTCGGCGAAGATAAGGAAAGAACAAATGGAGTTTATGCAATTTGAATAGTTATCAGATGCAAGCTAACGACAGTAAGGCAGTGCTTCCCGATTCTAAGTTTTTACGTAATATGAATTCTGAGTTGTGAAGCCTCATATTTTGTATGTCATACTCAATGTTTCATGCCTCGTACTTCCTACTTCGTACCTCGTACTTATTCTTATATTTGCCGCCTTACAAAAATGAAAGCAATGGGAGAATTATTGAACAAAATCAGCGAAACGGTTGCCTATATCCGCAGCCAGTATGCAACGGAATCTGCAGTGGGTGTGGTATTAGGCAGCGGACTCGGTCATTTTACCGATGAACTTGATGTTGAAAAAGAGATCAGTTATAATGATATTCCGCATTTCCCTGTATCAACGGTAGAAGGACACAAAGGCAAACTGGTATTTGGTAAACTGGGTAATAAACAGGTGGTGGTGATGGCCGGCCGTTTTCATTTTTATGAAGGATATTCCATTCAGGATGTGGTGTATCCCATCCGTGTTATGAAATATTTGGGTGTTCAATCGCTGGTGATCAGCAATGCTGCCGGTGGTGTGAACACATCGTTCAAAGTAGGTGATCTTATGATCATTAAAGATCACATCAGTCAGCTTACACCCAATCCGCTCATTGGAAAAAATATGAGTGAGTTGGGGCCACGTTTCCCCGACATGAGTGAACCCTACAAAAAAGACTTCATTCAAAAAGTGAAAACCATTGCAGCACGTATGAATATTGATGTAAAAGAAGGCGTGTATTGTGGTGTAACCGGTCCAACCTTTGAAACACGCAGTGAATATAAAATGATCCATATGCTGGGGGGCGATGCAGTGGGCATGAGCACCGTGGCTGAAGTGATTGCAGCCATTCACATGAGCATTCCTGTGTTTGCGATGAGTGTGATCACTGATATCGGTATCCGTGAAGAAGAAAATATCATTACACACGAAGAAGTGTTGCAGGCAGCAAAGGAAGCAGAACCAAAGATGACAGCGATTGTAAAACAGTTAATTCTTGAACTTTAAGTTGCTTTTAGTAAACCGGCCCTTCAATTCGTTTATTTTTGCACGGGCCTGAAAAGCCCTTTTGTTATCTATGACCCGTATACTGCTGTTACTTTTTTTCATCGTTTCATCCTATGCTGTGCAGGCGCAAAATCCCTTGCAGCGTATGCCGGGTGGAGCTTTGTTAGGCGGCAGAATGGGCGGCGGTGGAGGAGGGGGCGGTGGTCCGTTCAAAGATTCGCTGTTGCACCGCACGGGTTTGGAAGATTCACTCACACTTATTTTTCGGTATTTAGATACAGCCCGGTTTTATACACTCGATTCATCGGTGAATGATTATAGCAAACGCTGGCATGTGCCCTGGTCGAATATTGTATTGGGGAATACAGGAGGTGCTACCCGCTCCTTATTGTTTTCACCCAACATGAAAGCGGGTTGGGATCATGGGTTTCATGCATACGATGCATATGTTCCAAAAGTTGAACAATTGAAATTTTATAATACCACCAGGCCCTACACACAACTCGACTATATACTCGGGCCCAACAATGAACAGAATATTGGTGTACTCCACACACAAAATATCCGCTACAACTGGAATTTTGCGTTCAATTTTAAACTCATTAATTCGCCGGGCATTTTTCGTAATCAGAAAAACAGCCACAGCAATCTCAATTTTAATACCTGGTACACATCGCCCAAACGACGATACACTGTATTTTTCATTGCAGCCAATAGTCGAACAGGTGCTACTGAAAACGGCGGCATCAAAAGCACACGGTTTCTGGATAGTTTGCCTTTCTTTTCCGAACGCTTCAGTATTCCAACCAATTTGGGCGGCGTACAACCGCTTCAATCAAATTTCCTGAGCAGCACCATCAATACCGGTAACCGTTATACGGTTGCTAATTTTTTAGTCCGTCATCATTACGATCTTGGTAAAAAAGATTCGATCGTTACAGATTCGAATGTTGTCTATCTGTTCTATCCACGGTTTCGTTTTCAGCACACAGCACAATTAAACAGGTATTCCTTTCAATATCTTGATACACGTGTTGATACGGCCGGTTACAGGTTGCTTTATGGTTTAACAGGATTGCCGCAAACATTTGGTCTCAAAGATTATTGGCAAACGTTTACAAACGAAGCGGCCATTTATTCATTTCCGGATATAAAAAATCAACAGCAGTTTCTGAAAGCTGCTGCAGGTTATGAAATGCTGCGGGCTGATTTTGGCAGTAATGAATCATCCTTCACCAATATTTACCTGAATGGTGAATATCGCAACAAAACAAAGAATAAGAAATGGGATATGGAATTGGCCGGTACATTGTACATGGCTGGTTTTAACAGCGGCGATTACAGTGTGATCGCTTCATTGAAACGATTGATCGGTCAAAAGCTCGGTTATCTTTCTCTTGGTTTCAGAAATGTGAGTCGTACTCCTTCTTTTATTCATGACGACAGAAGTAATTTCAAAAAATTCAATCTTGGTAATACCAACTTTGCAAAAGAGAATACAACCATTGCTTCTGCTACGTACGAATTGCCGCAACAGCGATTAAAATTAGGAGCCAATTATTTCCTTGCGTCCAATTATATCTATTTCAAAAGTTATACAGAAGCGGAACAGGAAGCAACCCTGTTCAATGTGCTGCAATTGCAACTGGAAAAACAGTTTCGTTTGTGGAAACACTGGAACTGGTACACCGAAGTATATGTACAGCAGGCAACAGCCAATGCGCCGGTTAACCTGCCGCTTGTATTTACACGCAACCGTTTTGCTTTTGAAGGAAAGTTTTTCAAAACGCTCAACTTAAGTACCGGTGTTGAAATGCGGTATCACACAGCCTACAAAGCCGATGCGTTTTCGCCGGTGCTGGGACAGTTTTTTCTGCAGAATACAGAAACCATTCGTAACCTGCCCGATATTGCTGCATATCTTCAGTTCAGGATCAGAAGTTTGACCATGATCCTGCGGGCGGAGAATTTGAATACACTTCAAACGACTCCTTCGTTCAGCTTCTTAAACAATAACTTAGCCACGCCTTTGCACCCCACGCCCGGCTTTTTTCTTCGGTTCGGAATTTATTGGGGATTTGTTAACTGATGAAAATCAGGGTTCAATTGGCTGAAAATTTTATCTTTGCATCGATGTTCAGAAAACTGATATTATCCATGATTGCTGTTTTTTACCTCGCTGCTACCAGCGGCATGGTAATCAATGTGCATTATTGCATGGGTAAAGTTTCGTCTGTTTCATTCACTGATGAAGAAGATCACAATGACGGAGCTTGTGATAAATGCGGCATGGTGAAAACAGAAAATCATTGCTGTAAAGATGAGATCACAAAAGGGAAGATGAGCGATTCTCATCAAACCTCAACCATTGTATTTGAATTATCGGCTGCCAGTTCAGCTGTTCCCGTTCGTACAATCGTGTTGTCTGATCCTGAACAGGGACAGTCGGCAATTCCATTACTTACTTATTTCTCCCCGCCTCCCAGGCTGCTTAACAAAGTATATCTGGATGTAAGTGTTTTTCGTATTTAGTTTAGATTGATTCGTAGTTTCTTTTCTGCATCAATGCAGGAACAATATTTCTATTTATTCAATCTAAAATAATTTACAATGAAATCATTTCAATTTATTGCTGCATTCATCTTTTTGTTTGCAGGTATCCAAACAAGTAACGCTCAGTCAAAAACAAGTGGAAAACAAGCTGCGGTAGCAACTGCTGTATTTAAAGTATGGGGCAACTGCGGCATGTGTAAGAAAACAATTGAAGGTGCTGCCAAAACAAACGGAGCAACCTTTGCTGAGTGGAACGAAGACAGTAAGATGCTTACTGTAAAATATGCAGCTGCAAAATCATCTGATGATAAAATTCAGAAAGGAATTGCTGCCGCAGGATATGATAATGAAAAATATGTTGCACCCGATGATGTGTACAACAATCTCCATGAGTGCTGCAAATACGATCGTAAAACAGCCGCTTCTGCTTCAACCAAAGAAGCAACAGCTTGTTGCATGAAAGATGGCAAATGCACCGGCGACAAACCATGTTGTAAAAAAGTAGACGGCAAGTCTGACTGCTGTGCAACTGGTGCTTGTGCAAAAGAAGGTGGTTGCTGCGCCAGCATGACCTGTGAAAAAGGTGGCGATTGCTGCAAAAAAGAAGGCAGTGTTGCAAAAGCAGATTGCTGCAAAGATGGTAAATGCACACATCACTAATATGTGCGATGGCTGCTGATGGTTATTATCCTTCAGCAGCTTTTTCTCAATCACCAAATATATTAATATGAAAAACGTATTGTTATTGCTATGCATGGTTGTTGGATTAACCGCCTCGGCGCAATTCAAATCAGCCACCTTGCAGGCTAGTGGTTTAACCTGTGCAATGTGCAGTAATGCTATCAACAAATCATTAAAAACACTTTCGTTTATTGAAAGTGTTGAGTCTGATATTAAAACATCCTCTTTCATCATCAACTTTAAAGAAGGCGTTGATATTAATTTTGATCAGTTGCGGAAGAAAGTAGAAGATGCAGGATTTTCAGTTGCAAAACTGCAGATTGTAACGGACTTTAAAAATGTAACTGTACAGAATGATCAGTCACTTACTGTTGATGGAAAGGTATTGCATTTCCTGAATGTAAAAAGTCAACAGTTGAATGGTGAAAAAACCATTACCATTGTTGATAAAAATTTTCTATCAGCGAAAGAATATAAAAAATACGCAGGCCTTACAAAAGCAGAAAGCTTTAAAACAGGTCAGTCAAACGGAGTGCGTGTTTATCATGTAACGATTTAAACTTACGGGAAGCAGCAACTGCTTCCCTTTTTTCAATTATGGTTCGATTATTATTATTCGGCTTATTGCTGTTGACAGACGCAACAGCAAGCGGGCAGGAGTTATATATTTTTTCAAATCCTGCTTCTAATATTCCGGCCAAGGCATTGGTGGCGAAAGCATCTACTAAAACCATGCGATCGTATCATAACAATGAACGGGAGTACAGGTTTATGCCGGAGTTGCAGTTGGGCTTAACAAAAAACTGGATGCTTACAGGTAATGTAAGTTTTTCCAACATGTACTTTCAATCAAAGCAACAATTCGAAAGTGCACGGCTTTATACAAAATACCGGTTTTACAGTAACGATGAAGTGCACAAGCATTTTCGTGCTGCTGTGTATGGATCAGCAGCATGGAGTAACAACCCATTGGTGTACCAGGAGTTGAGCCTGGAGGGTGACAACAGTGGTTTGCAGTTGGGTGCTGTTGCTACGCAGTTAGTAGGAAAGTTTGCGGCATCGCTTGGTGCATCTTATATCCGTCAATTGGAAAAAGACAACAAAGTAAACTTCGGACTTCCTTTTTCAAACGAAGCGGTTTTGTATAATTTGTCGATGGGGTATTTGCTTTTTCCACGCAACTATGAGAATTACAAGCAAACAAATGTGAATCTCTATTGTGAGTTTCTGGGGCAACAAAGCACCGATATAAAAGCAGGGTTTATTGATATTGCACCGGCCATTCAATTGATCTTTAACAGCAGCACCCGGTTTAATGTGGGTGCCCGTTATCAACTGGCAGGCAATGCTCACCGCATGACGGAGCGTTCTGTATTCATTAGCCTGGAACATTATTTTTTAAATGCCTTGAAATGAAACTGATCAAACCCATTTTACTTTTTCTGGTATCTCTCTTTCGAAAGAAAGATTGTTGCAGATAACCAAAGCCTGTTCAAACGAACAGGCTTTTTGCTTACAGGCGATAGCATTTTCGGGAAATCTAATTTGACTTTTCAAAACTAATTTCTATATTTGACTAAATATAAATTTAGGCAAGTCTAAAAAATAGTTATGAGGGGTGTAATTTTTGTAGGGTTACTGTTGCTGAGTAAGCTTGTTGCTGCGCAGGCTGTAACCATACGTGGAGAGGTGATCGATCTTCGTTCGGAAGAAAGGTTGAAGCATGCCACTGTGCTGAACCTTCAAAGCAAACAATCTGTATTGACCGATCACCAGGGTGAGTTTCAGCTCACCGCTGCAGAAAGCGACAGTATTCTTATTTCAGCAGTTGGCTATCTTACAGATACAGTTGTTGTAGCACCGTCGAACAGGTTTATTTCTATTCAACTAAAACCACTTACAAGATCGTTGGAAGAAGTGGTGATCAGTGGAACCATGCGTGAAATTCGAAAGTCTAACAGTCCTATTGCTGTTGAATCCTACTCAGCCAAATTTTTCAAAAAGAATGTAAGTGCATCCGTCTTTGAATCCTTGTCAATTGTAAATGGTGTACAACCACAGTTGAACTGTAATGTGTGTAATACCGGCGATATTCATATCAATGGAATGGAGGGACCTTATACAATGGTGCTGATCGATGGAATGCCGGTGGTAAGTAATCTTGCAACCGTATATGGTTTTTCAGGTATACCTGCCAGCCTGATTAAACGTGTTGAAATTGTAAAAGGTCCGTCGTCTACGTTGTATGGCAGTGAAGCTGTTGCCGGTTTGATCAATATTATTACAAAAGATCCATCGTCTGCTGCGTTGTTTCATGCAGATGTATATGGAACTTCTTATGACGAAGTAAATGCTGATGTGAGTGCAAAGTTTAAATTCGGAAAAACAAATTCCTTGCTTGGTTTAAACCTGTTCAATTTTGGAAAACGCTACGATGTAAATGGAGATAATTTCACTGATGTTACGTTGCAAAAACGTATATCGTTGTTTAACAAATGGGATTTTCACCGGAAGAATCAACTTCCGTTTCAGTTGGGCATTCGGTTGTTGACAGAAGACCGTTGGGGTGGTGAAATGCAATGGAATGAAAGCTGGC
The DNA here is from genome assembly GCA_023428755.1 of Bacteroidota bacterium. Classification (GTDB taxonomy): domain Bacteria; phylum Bacteroidota; class Bacteroidia; order Chitinophagales; family Chitinophagaceae; genus Lacibacter. The sequence goes on along the minus strand of JAEYWX010000025.1, from coordinate 1,403 downwards.
GTGGAAGCGATAGTGTGTATGGTGAAAGCATTTATACAAAACGGATGGAAGCGATTGGGAATTATGGAATCAATGCCGGACGTGAAAAACTGATGCTGGAATATTCGTACAACTTTCATCACCAGGATTCATATTATGGGAACGTTCCTTATTTTGCCAAACAGCATAGTGCATTTGTGCAGTTGCGATGGAATAAGGAGATCGGAAAGCATACACTTGTGGCGGGCTTGCCGTTTCGTTATATCTGGTACGATGATAATACACCGGTTACAACAAAACCCGACGGTGTTTCCAATATGCCTGCCGTAAATCAATTACAGGGTTTGTTTGTACAGGATGAAATGAAAATCAATAATCGATTTACAATATTGAGCGGTGTACGATATGAATTAACGAATCAACATGGTGGAATTTTATCTCCACGTTTGGCAGTAAAATGGGAGAGTGCCGATAACCAGATCATACGGCTGAGTGCCGGTAATGGTTTTCGGGTGGTGAATTTATTTACAGAAGATCACGCCGCACTAAGCGGTGCAAGAGAAGTGGTAATAGCTGAATCATTGAATCCTGAACGAAGCTGGAATGGAAACCTGAATTACACTGCTACGTTTACGCCGAAGTTTGGCTTCTTTACATTGGATGCTACGTTGTTCTATACTTATTTCACCAACAAGATCATTCCTGATTACGATACTGATCCGCAAAAGATCATTTATGAAAATATTGATGGGTATGCCGTGTCAAAAGGCTTTACGCTGAATACTGATTTTTCATTTAAGAATCGATTAAAGATCATTGCAGGGATTACATTGATGGATGTATTTACCAAAGAAGAAAACCAATCGGGTGTTCTGGAAAAGAAACAGCAATTATTTGCGCCTTCTTTTTCCGGTAACTATGCAGTGAGCTATACCATTCCGCAATGGAAACTCGCCATTGATCTGACGGGAAAAGTATTTGGCCCTCAGCGTTTGCCGATAGTGCCCAATGATTTTCGTCCTGAATATTCGCCTTGGTTTACCTTGGCAAATTTGCAGTTGACAAAGCGTGTTGGTAAAAAAATTGAAGTTTATGCGGGAATAAAAAACCTGTTGAATTTTATGCCGCAGCATCCCATTCTTCGTGCAGAAGATCCGTTTGATAAAAACGTAAATGATCCGGTGAATAATCCCAAAGGTTATACTTTCGATCCATCGTACAACTATGCACCATTGATGGGCAGAAGATTGATGGTGGGGGTTCGATTGAATATTGAAGGGAAGTAATAGGTTACTTCATTTGAATTAGTCAAGACTTAATCTGACAGTTGGGATTAACTTTAAGTAACGACACTTTATTAGTTAACCCCAAAAAGTCAGATAATGAAATCAGAATCTAAATTAATCAAAAGCAAATTAGGGTTG
>JAEYWX010000014.1 GCA_023428755.1 Bacteroidota bacterium | reverse complement strand
GCGACCGCCCTCTTCATTTATACAACTGCAATTGATTATGCCTGATCACTATGCATCATCGTTTGCAACTTCTTGGTGAGTAAGAAAAGGATCAGTGATGCAACACCTGCCATGGCTACGAATAGCATGAAGAAATCGTAGTTGTTATTCATTTCATAGCCCATGAATACTTTTGTTTTTCCATCAGGGTACAAAGCGCTTAACACACCCGCCAGTTTGTTGGCAAATGCATTGCCTAAAAACCACACGGCCATTAAAAGCGATGCGTATTTAAAAGGTGCTAATTTATTTGCAAGCGACAATCCGATGGGTGATAAACAAAGTTCGCCCCACGTGTGCAGTGCATACATACCGGTAAGCCAGATCATACTCACTTTCACACCGGTGCCAACATTTTTTACACCAAATGCAATCCACAAGTAACCAATTGCAAGTAGCAATAAACCGATCGCCATTTTGGTAGGGGCAGAGGGGTCTTTTTTCCCAAGCTTTAACCAAAGCCATGCAAACACCGGCGCAAAGGTTACTACAAAAATGGAGTTGAGCGATTGAAACCAACTGGCTGGTACAGTAAAAAATCCGAGATCACGTTGTGTTTGTTCTTCAGCAAAAAAAGTGAGTGATGCGCCAGCCTGTTCGAACGCACTCCAGAAAAAAATCACAAAAAACACAACTGTAAACAATACGATCACCCTGTTCTTTTCAAACTTATTCAAGGTTTTATCGGCCATCACCATCAGAAATATAAAAACAGCGGCGCCTCCTAACAGATACGTTAAGTAGCTCACTACTTTCGCATCGATGTAAAGCATGCCAATTGCAAGGGCCGAAAATGCAGCCAATCCTAAAATTATAGCGATCGGTTTTATCCAAATACCGGGTGTGCCTTTTGGAGTTAAACCCAGCACCTGGTTATCGGGTCCTAACACATATTTTTTATGAAACGTTAACTGCACTAACACGCTGATGAACATACCAATACCGCCTGCTAAGAACGCCCATTTAAAATCAGCAGGATCACCGGTATCACCCACCAACCCACAAATAAATGGACCTAAGGCGCCACCAACATTGATGCCCATATAAAAGATAGTATAAGCAGGATCAATTCTTCTGTCGTTCTTTGGATACAACTGTCCCACCAACGAAGAAATGTTTGGCTTAAAAAATCCATTCCCTGAAATCATCAATCCTAAACCGGAGAAGAAAAGCAATGAAGAAAGTTCGGGTGATGATTGATAGGTAGAGCCGCAGAAGAATAAAAGGAATTCGCCCAGCGCCATTACAATACCACCTGCAATAATCGAACGTTGGTTGCCCCAGTAGCGATCGGCAATATAACCACCGATCAACGGTGTGAGGTACACCAAACTTGTGTAGCTGCCATAGAGATTGGAAGCAAAAACTTTATCGAACAGCAACGCCTTGGTCATGAATAAAACCAGTACAGCACGCATGCCATAGTAGTTAAATCGTTCCCACATTTCGGTGCCAAACAACACCCATAGCCCTTTCGGATGTCCTTTCTGTGCAGTTAATTCACTCATACAATTGGTTTATGTTTTTTAACGATGCGAAGTGCCGAAAGTAAGGAAATAATAGAAATGACTAATTTCTGTTCGTATGGCTTTTTCTTTTGATAAAAGGTTTGGGAAGTTGCAACAGTATGGTCTAATTTCGGGCCGCAACATAAATCCGACATGAATATACTCTTGCTAGGTTCTGGTGGCCGTGAACATGCAATGGCATGGAAATTTAAACAAAGTCCGTTATGCGAACGCCTTTATATCGCTCCCGGTAATGCCGGCACCAGCGAATGTGGCATAAATATCCCCATGCGCATTGATGGCGATTTTGAACAAATGGAAACCTTTTGTCGTGAGCATTCCATTCACATGGTGGTGGTGGGGCCTGAAGATCCATTGGTAAAAGGCGTGTACGACTATTTCGACAAAGCACATCAAGCCAATCCGTTTGCGAGTGGCTGGTTGGGCGTTATCGGACCATCGCAATATGCCGCCCAATTGGAAGGAAGTAAAGCATTTGCCAAGTCGTTTATGGAGCGGCACAATATCCCAACGGCTTCTTACAGAGAATTTACGGATGAAAATTTTGATGAAGGCCGTGAGTTCTTAATGAATCATCCACTGCCTGTGGTATTAAAAGCCGATGGGTTGGCAGCCGGTAAAGGTGTAATTATCTGCAACAACCACCTGGAAGCGGTGGCTGAATTTGATATGATGATCCACCAGCACAAGTTTGGTGATGCAGGAAAGAAAGTGGTGATCGAAGAATTTCTGAACGGGATCGAATTGAGTGTGTTTGTGTTAACCGATGGGAAAAATTATTGCATATTACCTGAGGCCAAAGATTACAAACGGATTGGTGAAGGCGATACCGGTTTAAACACCGGTGGCATGGGTGCGGTAAGCCCGGTTCCCTTTGCTGATGCAGTGTTTATGCAGAAAGTAGAAGAGCGGATCATCAAACCCACAATCAACGGATTTCACCAGGAAGGCTTTGTGTACAAAGGTTTTGTATTCATTGGCCTTATTAAAGTAAACAATGAGCCTTATGTAATTGAGTACAACTGCCGGATGGGCGATCCCGAAACAGAAGTAGTAATGCCCCGGTTGAAAAACGACCTGGTGGAACTGCTGGCAGCAGCAGCAAAAGGACAAGTTGATACAATCAAGGTTGAGAACGACCCACGTTTTGCTGTAACCATGGTTGCAGTAAGCGGCGGTTATCCCGGCGATTATATCAAAGGATATGAGATCACAGGACTTGAAAAAGCGGTTTCCGACACAATTGTTTTTCATTCCGGAACCAAACTGGAAGATGAAAAGATCGTAAGTAACGGAGGCCGGGTGCTAACCGTAACTTCATATGGTACTACCGTTGCTGATGCGGTGGCGCATTCGAAACAAGTACTGGCAGGTATCCGCTTTATGAAAATGTATTACAGGAACGATATTGGGTATGAATTTATGGGTGCTAACTGAGACGAATAAACGAAGTTAGGCGGCGGTTCTCTTTCATCAGCTGCGAATGCATAAAATCGCCGGCTTGTAAGTGTTGCAACGGTTTTGAAAAAAAAGCGTGGAAAAACACTTAAGGGCACGGTTTTAGCGTTGTTATTCCAAATTTTTCACTCAAATTTGCAAGCATCGGAACAATCAATTTCCAGTAACCAATATGGGACTCTTCAATTTTTTTATTCAGGAAATAGCTATGGACCTGGGTACTGCTAATACCCTCATTATACACAACGATGAAATTGTTGTAAATGAACCATCTATCGTAGCTCTTGATCGCAATAATCCAAAGAATGTTTTAGCAGTGGGTAAAAAGGCATTGATGATGCACGAAAAAACCCACGAAAGTATACGCACGGTTCGTCCGTTGAAAGATGGTGTAATTGCCGATTTCAATGCAGCCGAGCTCATGATCCGTGAACTCATCAAGTTAGTACTCACCAAAAAACCATTGTTTGCTCCCAAGTGGCGGATGATGATCTGCATTCCTTCCAGTATTACTGAGGTAGAGAAAAGAGCGGTGCGTGACAGTGCCGAGCAGGCGGGTGCACAGGAAGTATATCTTTTGCACGAGCCGATGGCAGCAGCGCTGGGTATTGGTATTGATGTGGAAGAGCCGGTTGGAAATATGATCGTGGATATTGGTGGTGGTACTACCGGTATTACCGTAATTGCATTGGCAGGTATTGTGTGCGATCAGAGTATCCGGATTGCCGGTGATGAATTTACAGCCGACATTATGGAAGCACTTCGCCGCTACCACAGCTTACTGATCGGTGAACGCACAGCCGAGCAGATCAAAATTCAGATCGGTGCAGCCATGAAGGAACTGGACAACCCACCTGATGATATTCCGGTAAACGGTCGTGACCTTGTAACAGGTATTCCCAAGCAGATCATGGTGAGTTACCAGGAAATTGCCGAAGCACTCGATAAAAGTATTTTCAAAATAGAAGAAGCCATCCTCAAAGCCCTGGAAATGACGCCTCCCGAACTGGCGGCTGATATTTACCGCAGAGGGATTTATATTACGGGCGGAGGTGCCTTGTTACGTGGATTGGATAAGCGCTTGAACCAAAAGATCAAACTGCCGGTTCATATTGCAGACGACCCTTTAAAGAGCGTGGTAAGAGGTACAGGTATTGCATTGAAAAACTACAATCGCTACCCGTTTGTGATGCGCAACTGATGATGACATCCACAAACGGTGGAACCAACTAAAACCCACCTTTCGTGCGGAATCTTTTTGCTTTTATCAGGCGGTTCTCAGTCTTACTTTTTTTTCTGGTGCTGGAAGTCATCAGTTTAATGCTGTTGTTTCGTTACAACAAGTTTCACCAGGCAGCTTATATGGATACTGCAGGTGAAATAACCGGTAGTATTGAAGCGCAGTATAGCAAGGTGAGTGGCTATTTCAGTCTGAAAAAAGAAAACGAAGCCTTACGCCGCCGCTTAACCGAAGTGCAGAATAAGCTCGCCGAAAATTTCCAAAGCCCCGATACTACACAGCGCCTTGTAACCGATTCAATTCCCATTGACACACTTGGCAACAAACGGAAGTATTTGTACATGGATGCAGAAGTGGTGAACAATTCAGTGTCGCAGCCGAATAATTATTTCACGATCCATCGTGGTACAAAGCAAGGCGTGCAGCCGGGTATGGTAGTGATTTCACCTAACGGTGTGGCAGGTGTGGTGCTGGATGCAACTGATAATTTTGCTACCGTTATGAGCATGCTCAACAAGCAAAGCCGCATCAGTGCCCGGTTAAAGAAAACCGGCGAAAGCGGACGTATTGAATGGGACGGACAAAATCCACGTCAGGTACAATTAAGAGATATTCCCAAAAGTGTAAAACCGGCAGTAGGCGATACGGTGATCACGAGCCAGTATTCTGATTTTCCTCCGGGTGTCATGATCGGCGTTATTACCAAAGTAATTCCGGAACAAAGCAGTAATAACTATTTGTTGCAGGTTCGTCCATCCAATGATTTCAGTCGTTTGCAAAATGTGTTTGTAGTTGCCAACCTGCAACGCAATGAACAACTGGAACTTGAAAACCGTTTGAAAAAGAAATAATGAGTAATCTCTTACGAAATATTATCCGTTTGGTTTTATTCATCCTGTTGCAGGTGTTTGTCCTCAACCAGGTGCCGCCCCTGCATCAATACATCACACCATATATTTATTTTCTGTTTATTCTGTGGTTGCCGTTCAGCTTAAGCCGCAGCGGATTATTGGTGGTGTCGTTCATTACAGGCATATGCCTCGATTTCTTTACCAAAACACCGGGATTGCATGCTGCTGCCTGTGTATTGATCGGTTACCTGCGTCCTTTTCTCATTAACTTACTAATGCCGCAGCAGGGTGTTGAATTCAATTACCGTGAGCCTTCCGTTGCCAGTTTAGGATTTACACAATACATTACCTACGTATCGGTGCTCACCTTGTTTCATCATGGTTTGTTGTTTACCATCCAGGCCTTTCAGTTTGGCAATATTTTATATCTCGTTTTTAAAACACTTGGATCAACCGTTATAAGTTTGTTGCTTGTTACCATTATTGAAATTATCTTTATACGCAAGCAGAAATTTTTAACCAATACCTGATCTTCCACTATTGAAAAACCTTGTAACAGGCTATGGCCGCATTTAATCAATCACGACAAACAACCTTCCGTATCATAATCGGTGTCATTTTCGCCATTATACTTGTGCGTTTAATGACGCTGCAACTGTTTACATCCAAGTACTCGAAGCTGGCCAATGACCAGGCCATACTGCGTAAAATTGTTTATCCCAGCCGTGGTATTATTTTCGACCGGAAAGGCAAGGCTATTTTGGATAATGTAACGATGTATGATCTGATGGTGACACCGTCGCAATTGAAAGGAGTTGATACGTTTGCACTTTGCCGCATTTTAAATATTGATACCGCTGAATTTAAAAAGCGGATCGTTACATCCATCATTAAAAATTCACGCAACCGTCCTGGAGTGTTTGAACCGTTGCTTTCACCTGAACAATATGCGAAAGTGAATGAGAACCTGTTTCGATTTCAACCGGCGTTCTTTTTGCAGGAACGACCAATCAGAAGTTATCCATACAAAGCAGCTGCACATTTGCTGGGTTATATTGGCGAAGTGGATTCATCAATGCTAAAGCGGTCAAATTTTTTTTACCAAATGGGTGATTTTGCTGGTCGCAGCGGATTGGAAAGTCATTATGAGAATATTTTGATGGGTCAACGGGGTATTCAATATGTATTGCGTGATAATTTCAATCGTCCCATTGGTCCATATGAAAATGGTGAATTTGATTCTGCTGCGATCGCCGGTCGGCATCTCAATACCTATATTGATATTGAAGTGCAACAACTGGCTGAAAAATTAATGCATGGCAAAGTAGGGAGCGTAGTGGCAATTGAACCGTCAACAGGAGGCATTATTGCAATGGCATCTGGTCCCAGCTACGATCCTAATGAATTAACAGGTGGAGAGTCGAGAAGAAATTTCAGTCGCTTATTTTTAGATCCTTCTTCTCCATTATTGAATCGTGGAATGCAGGGTGTTTATCCGCCCGGTTCAACGTTTAAACCATTAGGTGCGTTGGTTGCATTGGATGAAGGATTGATTACTCCATCGTATGGTTATTCTTGTTTTGGAAGATACACTCCTTGTGGCCGACCAGCCTGCACACACAGTAATGCAGGACATGCAGCCAATTTAAGTTTATCCATTGCCAACTCATGTAATTCGTACTATGCACACATGTTTCGCATGGCACTTGACAATCCTGCTTATAAAGACGTAGAAAAGGGTTTATTGAAATGGAAAGAATACATGACGGGCTTTGGGTTGGGTCATCGGTTGGGCATTGATTTACCAGGTGAGTACGCAGGCTTTATTCCTGACACCGCCCGTTATAACCGTGTATTTCGCAAAGGGGGCTGGAGCTCCTGTACCATTGCTTCATTGGGAATCGGGCAAGGTGAAATACAGGCAACACCTTTGCAAATGGCGAATGCCATGTGTTTGATCGCTAACCGTGGCTGGTATTATACTCCACACTTTGTAAAAAATATTGAAGGCGAAACAACTGAAGACACGATCCTGAACAAGTATCGTCAAAAAATTTCACCTCTGCATATTCCCAACGATTATTATCAGGCTGTAATTGACGGGATGGAAATGGTGGTAACCAATGGTACGGCCCGTAATGCAAGAATCGATGGATTCGCTGTTTGTGCAAAGACCGGAACAGTTGAAAATTATTTCCGCAATGCAAAGCAACAGAACCACTCATTCTTTGTGGCCTTTGCACCAAAAGATAATCCACGCATTGCTATTTGTGTGGTGGTTGAAAATGCCGGATACGGTTCTACCTGGGCGGCACCGATTGCATCCCTGTTGATGGAAAAGTTTTTAACCGACTCTATTGCAGGCGATAAACGAAAAGCTGAAGTGGAACGCATCAGCAATGTAACCATTACACCTGCAAGGATCAAGTATGAATTATTCAAACGTGATTCGATCAAACGGGTGAAAGATTCTGTACAGCGGGTAAAGCAAAATCGCTTGCGTGTTGATTCAACTGCAATTGGTATGCGGCCGCATCCGGTAGCTCCCGCACAAACACCCAAACAAAAAAATGAAACCGGAAAAATGCAAGCTTTGTTACCAACAGATCGGTTTGTTATTAGAAAACACAATTACACGCTACATAGTTAATGGAAAACCAGGCTACCATAGGAAAAGGAGTTGATACCATTACGGTACTGTTGTATTATGCATTAGTGCTGGTTGGTTTCATTGCTATTTTTTCAGTAGAATTCAGAGATGGCGATGCGTTTTTTCAATCCTTACTGGAGCTGAAAAAAAATTATTCAAAGCAGGTGCTCTTTATCGGCATCAGTACATTGGTGGGCGTTTTCATTTTACTTACCGACAGTAAATTCTTTACCACCATCGCCAACCTGTTGTACATGGCTGGTATTCTGTTGATGTTGTTAACGTTTGTGATCGGGAAAGATATCAGCGGGTCAAGGTCATGGATCGCATTGGGAGGCGGGTTTAATTTGCAACCGGCAGAGTTGTGTAAAGTATTTACTGCATTGGCTTTGGCAAAGTATTTAAGCAGGCAGGAAACAGAATTTACCACATTCCGTTCGCATTTAATTGCCTTTGCATTAACACTAGGCCCGGCCTTGTTATCCATCGCACAAAAAGAAACCGGTTTGGCACTGGTTTATTTTTCATTCTTCCTGGTGATGTACAGAGAAGGGTTACCAGCCATTTATCTCATTGCAGGTTTTTCAGTGGTGGTTTTATTTGTTACGGCCATTGTGCTTTCATTTTCTGCCTATGCAATTTTCATGGCAGCAACAGTGCTGATTGCCTGTTATCTGTTGTGGCGAAAAATAAAACGGAATTACGGCTTACTGCTTTTTATTCTGTTGCTGGCAGGCGCCTGTGTGGGCTTTAAATATTTTGTTGACCATATTGTATTTGATAAAATTTTAAAACCCTATCAAGCCGAGCGTGTATTAAGCATGTTTGGGAAAAGTTATGTCCCCAAAGACCCGGTACGTATTGCTCAGTTTGAAAAAGAACGGGAGGCCGGAAAAAAAAGAGATTACACTTATAATGTGCGGCAGTCAAAAATTGCCATTGGTTCGGGCGGGTTTGCAGGTAAAGGCTTTTTAAAAGGAGTAACCACACAAGGCGATTTTGTACCCGAGCAACATACCGATTTCATTTTTACAGCTATTGGAGAGAGTTTTGGATTTTGGGGTAGCACATTGTTGTTACTGCTTTATTTTGTTCTTTTATATCGCATTATTACGCTTGCAGAGCGGCAACGTAGCACGTTTTCACGTGTTTATGCATATAGTGTAGCATCCATTCTTTTGTTTCATGTAATGATTAATATAGGGATGACCATTGGACTGATGCCCGTAATCGGGATTACACTACCTTTATTGAGCTATGGGGGGTCATCGCTGGTAACATTTACCATTCTGATCTTTATTATGCTGCGGCTGGATGCCGACCGAAGTATGGTGTTGCGGTAAGGCGCATCAACTTTTTTCAGTTCCTGCTGTTAGTATACTGTGTTTTAGTTCCTGCTGCAGCTGCAGTAATTGATCACCGCTAAAACAATCAAATGAAAAAGTATCTCTGCACGTTTTATTTGCCCGACATGCTCGATGATGAATTTTGGGCATTGATTCCCGGTCATCGGCAATATGTGAATGAGTTAATGCGAAATGAAGTGATTGTTACCTATTGCGTGAATGATGTGCGCAGCAAGGGATGGGTGGTGTTAAATGCAGCTTCAGAAATGGAAGCGGCAGCGCTCATTGATCAATTTCCCATCAGCAAGTTTATTCATTACGAACTTGACGAACTCTTCATTTTTGATTCCATGATCGGTGCACCAAAACTGGTGATGAACTGATTTCGTTGCTGTGCCTGTATCTTTGCACACTCAATGTTGTATTTGATGCAACATGATAGATACATGATAATAATGCACACATGAAAATAATTCCGCTTTCAGAAGGTAGTTTTACAGTAGATGGTTCCAAAAAATTTGTTCCGTTCGATCCTGCCCGTGATAACATCAAAGACCGCCCTGCCGGCAGTTTACTGGTAGAAGTTCAGCCCTTTGTTGTGATCACCGAAAAAGATATTCTGGTACTTGATACCGGTTTAGGTTTCACCATGCCCGATGGTACATTGCAGATTCATCATAATCTGATGCAGGCCGGCATTAACCCGATGGAAGTAACAAAAGTATTAATGAGCCATCTGCATAAAGATCATGCAGGCGGGGTTAGTAAAGAAGATGCAGTGTTGCAGCAACGGTTTCTGAGTTTTCCCAATGCAACGTATATCGTGAATCAGCAGGAGTTGGAAATTGCAGTAAGCAAACTTTCAAAATCGTATGCCATTGATGATGTGAGTTTGTTAGCCGAATCTGACAAAGTGCAATTGATCGAAAGCAGCGGTGTAATTGATGAGTACATTCATTATGAATGGACGGGCGGACATAGTCCCTGGCACCAGGCATTCTGGATCAAAGAAAATGGTGAAACTGTTTTCTTTGGTGGTGATGTGGCCCCGCAGTTGTTTCAGATGAAAACAAAATTTGTAACCAAGTATGATTTTGACGGAAAACTGGCAGCTGATCTGCGTGTAAAATGGTGGGAGCAGGGCCAGAAAGAGAACTGGAAATTTTTATTTTATCACGATCTTAAAACGCCGGTATTCAGTTTTTAACTGTTGTATTGTTGTGATCGTTTTGAAGGCATGAATGATGATCAATCAAATCATTCATGCTTTTTTGTTTTACCAATGCCTGCAAATGCTTTGCTGCTGCAGCTTTCAGGATAAAAAAATAGGCCAACCCTGAAAAGAGTCGGCCGTTGCTAACCTATGAAAAACACCTATTCACAAATTTATAGCATAAGAAATTAAAATTCCAAATTAATTTCTCTTTTGACGTTGCAACATTGGCCTGTTGGGGCGGTTTTTTAACTGATTCAATAATACACCTCGAAACTCACGCTCTGCCTGGAAGAATTTATTCATTCTGGGCTGTCCTATTACACCAACAAAACGGTCACGGTATTTTTTTCTTACATCGATGATCTTTTGTTCATCATCCACAATATCCCTGTTGCTGTTATTCTTCTGCGCAATCATTACCTGCCTTACATCACGTTTGTATTCATTATAAATAGGCCAGAAACGTTGTGCTTCTTCTGTTGTTAAATTAAGCTTGCGGCTGATGAAGGCAATCTCCAATGCCTGGATCTTTTCCTGTTCTTTCGGATCAGGTTGATCCTGTGCATACACATAACCTGTTAAGCTAAGTGCAACAATCATCATTAGTGTAAACATCTTTTTCATAATCTCTTCCTCCGTTATTAATTATTTTGTTTCAGTTTCTGTTTGTACTTCGTTTGTATTGATGGTTGTTTCCGGTTGTTCTAATTGTTGCATCAACGAATCAAGAAATGCATCATTCATATAATCTGTTTCTTCCGGTAATGTTGTATGGTCAATTGATTCGCTGATCTTCTCAACATCTTTTGTATCCGATGTCATTTCAAGATACTGTACAATTGCATCATCACTCAACGAAGCCAATTCATTGTTGAATTGCTTTTGTGTTTTAATAGGTTCAACACCCGCAATTTTGAATGGATTGCCTGGAATTGTTTGTTGCTTCGTTATCAGATTTATTCCAAAAGCAATCATGGTAATTACGGCAGCAGCAGCTGCATAACGTATCCATAATTTACGGCTGGAAATGGACACAACTTTTGTATCTGTTGTTTGTGCTGTTACAGTTTCAGCAACGCCATTAAAATATCCATCGGGTACTTCATACACATTTGTTTTGCTGATGCCTGTCAGTACCGGTGACAATTCCTGTAACTCATCAGCTACCGATTGCCCGGTTTGTGTATTGATCTTTGAAAGGATACTGTCGGCTAAATTTTCAAAATAGTGCGCAGGCACATCCTGCGGCATTTGCTTACCGGCCACCTGCAGCAATGAATTTTCTTCATGGCCACCGGTGGCGATGCGTGCCATAATCACCGAACTCAATGTGTCGAAATAAACCTCCGGCACCTGGTAAGGTACCATCGGGTTTAGCTGGGCCACAACCGGGCTGATTTCTTCGAGCTCTTTCACTATGTCGATACTACGTGTCATGTTCTTTTATAAGATGATTTTCGGCGGTTAAAGTTTAACGGTTGAGGATATAATCCTCTATTTTTTTCACAGCATGGTGATAGCTTGCTTTCAATGCCCCTTCGCTGGTTTCCAATACCCGGCTCATTTGCTCGTACGGCATCTCATCGTAATACCGAAGGTTGAACACAGCACGCTGTTTTTCAGGCAGTTGCTGGATCGCCAGTTGCAGTTTCCACTCCAGCCGGTTGGCGTCAAAATGTTTATCGGCTTTAATGGAGTTGCTGAGGCCGGCCTCTACCTGGTCCATGGAAACGGCTGTGCGTTTTTTGCGCTGTTCCAGGAAAGTGAGGCTTTCATTGGTGGCAATGCGGTAGAGCCAAGTGTAAAGCTGGGCATCTTCCCGAAAATTTTCAAGCCCGTTCCATACTTTGATGAACATATTCTGCAGCACATCGTTGGCATCTTCGTGCTCTACCACCATGCGGCGGATATGCCAGTACAGTTTTTCCTGGTATTTCTTGATGATACGGGTAAAAGCCCGCTCTTTGGTGGCCGGCTCATGGAATTGCAGCAGCAGCTCTTTATCGTCTGGTTGCGTCATGGTTGAATAGAGGTTTTCTGGTTTGGATCTTTCTATTGCATAATAAAAATAGAAAAAGCCTAGCTTAAGATGGGATTTGGAGGGAGAAGTTTAATTGAAATAGAATAAATTTTCATGCTTGTGAATGGGTGATTGAAGATGGGGGCAAATGATGTTTTTTGTTCCCTTTGTGAAAAGGCTTTGTGTTCTCCGTGCTAATTAGTATCACAAAGTACACGGAGGGTTACACGAAGTACACGAAGAAATCAATCAGAGATGAACTATTTGTTATTTTTCGCAAAATACTTACATGCTTGCTGCAAGCCACATTCCCTGCATTTAGGTGTGCGGGCCAGGCAAACATAACGGCCATGTAAGATGAGCCAGTGATGGGCTTTGTAAATTAGTTCCGTTGGAAAATGTTTAATTAGTTCTTTCTCCACTGCTAAAGGAGTAGTGGCCGTTTGTTTTACCAGTCCAATGCGTTTGCTTAAACGAAACACATGCGTATCAACTGCCATGTTTGGTTGCTCATCAACAACCGATGTAATAACATTTGCTGTTTTTCTTCCAACGCCCGGCAGTTTGATCAACTCTTCCACAGTTAACGGCACTTCGCTGTTGAACTCTGTTACGAGTTTTTGCGCCATGCCAATCAAATGCTTTGTTTTGTTATTGGGATACGAAATGCTTTTGATGAGTGGAAACAACTCTTCGAACGTTGCCTTGCTCATGCTTTGTGCATCGGGGTATTTTTCAAAAATTGAAGGTGTGGTAAGGTTCACCCGTTTATCGGTACACTGGGCACTGAGGATCACGGCTACGAGTAACTGAAACGGATTATCGTACAATAATTCGGTTTCCGCATCGGGGGCATGCACAGAAAAATAATCAATAACTGATTGGTAACGCTCCTTTGTTGTCATTCTGAATTGGGAATGACGGCGAAATTAGGGAAAGATCAGTTTGATGAAAGCAGATCGGTTGAAGCAAGGTCTTTGTTGGCATATTTCAGCACATTCAACACCGTTTCTGTACGGGGCGAAAATTTGAACTTGGTAAGCCGCTGCGCTGCTTTTTTGATCACCTCGAATTTCTCTCTCAGCGTCCAGTCCTCAGCCAAGGCTTGCTCAATGGCGGCTGTTTCTTCGGGGGTCGTTTCTTTGTAGAGATATTGTAACAAGTCTTCCGGCGTAAATTTATGTGTCATAAGCAATCCTGATTTTTTTGCGTAGGGGCTTCTCAGAGGATGTGCTTTGTTATTAAACGCTGTTGGTAAACTTGTATTGTACGGGGAGGGCTTTTTTATTCGTTAAAGAGGAAAATGTCCTCATTATCACGCTTCATATAGTACTTCTCACGGGCCAGGCGTTCGTAGGCCGAGGGGTCATTTTTCCGCTTTTCCAGCTCGGTTTTGGCCGCATCGATTTTTTGATCAAAATAGCTACTGCTGCTTTTAAGGTCGCTCAGTTTTTTGTGACGACTCACCTGTGTAATAAAATCATTCTTGTCAACAAATAACATCCACACGGCAAAACCAATCACTGTTAAAACATATTTGTTTTTCAGTACCGGAGGGATATTACTCAGAATTTTCATACACGATCAAAATAAGAATGGTTCATCGTTCATGGTTAATGTCCATGAACGATGAACCATTAACCAGTTGCTATTTACCAAATTTAATCTTTCCGTTCGGATAAATTGCATTCTCGCCCAGCATTTCTTCAATGCGGATCAGTTGGTTGTACTTCGCCATACGATCGGTACGTGAAGCTGAACCTGTTTTAATTTGTCCGCAATTCAATGCAACCGCTAAGTCTGCAATGGTTGTATCTTCTGTTTCACCACTTCTGTGACTCATTACGGTATTGTAACCGGCGTTCTGCGCCATTTGTACAGCATTGATGGTTTCTGTAACGGTGCCGATCTGGTTTACTTTAATAAGGATGCTGTTCGCTGTTCCTGTATCAATCCCTCTCTTTAAAATTTTTGTATTGGTTACAAACAGATCATCGCCTACTAACTGAATTCTGCTGCCGATTGCATCGGTGTGTTTTTTCCAGCCATCCCAATCTTCTTCGGCCATGCCATCTTCAATGGAGATGATGGGATATTTATTTACCCACTCTGTCCAGTAAGCAACCATTTCGTCGCTGCTGATCACTTTCGAAGGATTGCTCTTGTAAAACTTGTATGTTTTTGTTTCGTGATCGTACATTTCGCTGGAAGCAGCATCCATACCAATCGCCACTTGTTCGCCCGGTTTGTAACCGGCTGCAGTAATCGCTTCCAGTACCGTTTCAATGGCTTCTTCGTTGCTTTGAATTTCAGGAGCGAAACCACCTTCATCGCCCACGTTCGTACTGAATCCTTTTTTCTTTAATACTGATTTCAGATGATGGAAAATTTCAACACCCCAACGTAAACCTTCACTGAAGGAAGTTGCACCAACAGGTATCACCATGAATTCCTGGAAATCAATTTTGTTGTCTGCATGTGCGCCACCATTCATGATATTCATCATCGGAATAGGTAATACGGCGCTGTTTACACCACCGAGGTAACGGAACAGTGGCAAACCACTTTCTTCAGCAGCGGCTTTTGCAACGGCCATACTTACCGCTAATGTTGCATTTGCACCAAGATTGCTTTTGTTATCGGTTCCGTCAATTTTCAAAAGAAGTGAATCAATATATGCCTGGCGGGTAACATCAATCCCAATCAATTGATCGGCGATGGTTTCGTTTACATTTTGCACAGCCTTCAATACCCCTTTCCCCATGTATTTGCTTTTATCTCCATCACGCAGTTCTACTGCTTCGTGGATGCCGGTGCTTGCACCACTTGGAACAGCCGCACGGCCGAGAACTCCGTTTTCGGTAATTACATCTACTTCAACAGTTGGATTGCCACGGCTGTCGAGAATTTGTCTTGCATGAATGTCGGCGATAAAGCTCATAAAATTCAATTTGTAGTTAATGTTATAGTCGGGAAGAGAAAAGACCGAATCGTGTTCATTCCGTAGATGAGATCAGCAGAAGTTTTCTTTCGGACTTTCAAACTTCTCTCCTTTCTGACTTTGTTGTTTGCGCTGCAAAGAAACAACATTCAGCGGCAGCAGCAAAGAGTTATGCGCAGTGAAATGATTATTTTTAACTACAACAAACGATTGTATGGACAGTACATTACTTACTTCTGTTGCTATGGGCATTGCCCTCAGTGCTTGCTGCGGTTTTCGTGTATTTGTGCCAATGCTGGGTGCCAGCTTTGCTGCATGGCAGCAATGGTTCAATTTGCCAGCCGATATGCAATGGATGGGAAGCCTGCCGGCTGTGATTTGTTTTGGCTCAGCAGCGGTGATTGAAATTGGGGCGTATTATATTCCGTTTGTCGATAATCTGCTTGATGCAATTGCAACACCGCTGGCTGTTGCAGCAGGAACAGTGTTAGCCGCTTCTTTTTTACCGATTACGGAATTTAGTCCGTTACTGAAATGGATACTGGCGATCGTTGCCGGTGGCGGCGCTGCCGGAACTGTACATGCCGGAACGGGACTGCTGCGGTTGTTTTCTTCAAAAACCACAGCCGGAACAGGCAACGTAGTACTGTCAACAGGCGAAAATGCAGCCGCCATTAGTGGCACAATCTTTAGTTTTATTATCCCGGTTGTAATTGCTGTGCTGATGTTGTTGCTGATTGGATGGATATTGATGAAAGGGGTGGGGAGGTTGATGCAGGGAAATTAGTTTGTCAAACTCCTGAACACATCTTCCAGCGAATTCTCATCACTCTTCAACGAAAGCACATTCAGATTTTTTTCGATTGATAATTGCAGCAATTGTTTCTTCACTGCATCAGGGTTATCCGTTTTAAATTTCCAGGTAGTACTGTTTAAACGAATACAGTTTGGAATAGATTGAAAGAGCGAT
The DNA here is from genome assembly GCA_023428755.1 of Bacteroidota bacterium. Classification (GTDB taxonomy): domain Bacteria; phylum Bacteroidota; class Bacteroidia; order Chitinophagales; family Chitinophagaceae; genus Lacibacter. Next base: position 163,459 of record JAEYWX010000014.1, on the reverse strand, counting down.
TCATCTACTTCTTCTTTAATTTCAAGGATCACTTCGCCTGCGTGCACTTTCTTCAACAAATTCGATAGTTGATCATCGGCCACAATACTTCCTTTGTTGATAATGATTACCCTGTCGCAGATGGCTTGTACTTCCTGTAAAATGTGCGAAGAAAATAAAACGGTTTTGTTTTGACCAAGTTGCTTGATCACATCACGTATTTCAATGATCTGGTTGGGATCAAGTCCGCTGGTGGGCTCATCTAAGATCAATACTTCAGGATCATGAATGAGTGCAGCTGCCAAACCAACACGTTGCTTATAACCTTTTGAAAGCTGACCGATCTTTTTATGAGCTTCCGGTGTTAACCCCACCTGTTCAATAACTGTCTGGATTTTGTCTTGTGGATTATTAACAGCATGCACCTCCGCAATAAAAGCAAGATACTCCCGCACATACATTTCATAGTACAAGGCATTGCTCTCCGGTAAGTAGCCGATCTTTTGTTTTGTACCGATGGGATTTTCACTCACTTTCACATCACACACAATGGCTTCGCCGCTGCTGGGCTGCAGGTAGCCGGTGATCATTTTCATGGTCGTACTTTTTCCGGCACCATTCGGCCCAAGAAAACCAACGATCTCACCTTTCTTTACAGAAAAGGAAATTTCATTCACTGCTTTTTGTTCACCATAGATCTTCAACAGATTCTTTACTTCAATAGACATACGCCATGTTTGATTCAAAAGTAAAGCAAATATAAGTTGCTTGGTTCAGCATCAGGGAACAAGAAGTACCGTTCCTTTTTGGGTATACAGTTTGTCATTTCGTTTGTAGGTAAGCGTCCATACATATTGGCCCGGCGTAGCTTTTTGATTGCTGATGGTACCATTCCAGCCCCGAAGAATATCGTTGGAAGCAAATACATGTCTGCCCCAACGATCGTAAATGCGTAACTCAAACGAATCGATCCGGAAATAAGCTTTTGCTCTCAATACATCATTCAATCCATCGCCATTCGGAGTAAAAATGTTGGGCACAAAGATCATATCGGCACAATCTCTGAAATCAATAAAAACATCATCGGTTGCTGTGCCGCAGAAATTGCTGACTGCAACGGAATAAATTCCGGGAGTTGTTACAGTAATGCTGCTGTCGGTTGCATTGTTGCTCCACAAATAATTTTCAGCTAATGGATTTGTGGCATTCAGTATGAGGTGTTCGCTGTAGCAAAGAGTCGTATCGTTACCGAGTGAAACGGTGGGTGTAAAATTTCTTGTGATCGTAAATGTATCAGTACGGCTGCATACACTGTTGCTGGTAAGTAAACTGTAGGTGCCTGTTGTGCTGATGATTCGTTGCGGATTGGTTGAGCCATCGTTCCATAAATAACTGGCAGGTACTGTTTGTTGTGCATCTACTGTAAGTGTACCTGCATCACACAAAATAGTGTTGTCGGGCACAAGTTTTTGAAACGGATTTGACTGCACTGCAACGGTAATGTTAGAATTACTGCTACAACCGCCGTTGGTAATTACCTGCAGATTATAGGTGCCGCCATCGCCAACTGATGCGGCGGGAAAAACTAAACTGTCGTTGTTATTTGTAAAAACAGCAGCAGCTTTCGACCAGTTGTATTGCAATGCTTGTGCGGTTGTATAAATGATCAGCGGTGTGGCTTCGCATACCGGAGCGTTGCTGAGCAGTTGTGGTGCCTGTGGCTGATAAATATTTACATCCATCACGGGTGAAATAGCCCTGCAGTTGGGCGAATTGATATTGGCCGCTTCTGCCACCAGCAAGCGATACTGTCCGCTATCGCTGCTTTGCGCATTTGTAATGGAATAGGAAGTAGTGTTGGCAAACGGAATATTCGTCCAGCCGTTGCCGTTATTAAACTGCCATTGGTAAGCTGGGGTTGAATAATAACCACCTGCTACATTTACACTCAACTGCAGATTGTTGCCAACACATGCATTGTTTGTATTCTGATAAGTTCCTGTTTGCGAAGTGGTCATAGTTGGCCCACATAAAGTAAATTCAATATCATCTAACGCAAGATCGTTCCCGAGTCCGCCAACTTGGTTATTAAAAATGCGAAGGATCACCGATGTTTCGCCGGCTGGTAATGCAAGTGGAAAACCATACCGTTGCCATGTAAAGTTGGAGAAGCGTGGAATAGAGGAGGTAACAAATTCTTGTATCAAATTGCCCGATGTTGCACTGCGTACCTCAAAACGAAGAATGGGATCCAATGGATTGGAAGAACCCAGCGGTATCAGGTTGGCGATCCATGCCGAAAAATACAATTGCGATCCGGAGCATAGATTGTTAACAGTTGTTTCATAAAACTTTCCTGCCGTATAATCGGCATTAACGATCATCATATTTCCGCCCGATGAACGATCCGTGCCAATATGCCAAACGTTAAACTGCCTGCCACCGGTAGCAATATCTGCTGTTGTTTTACGGATACCATATTCACCATCATCTACAAAACCTAACGAATCAAATGTATAAGTTGTAACGCCGGGTGGCAGGCGTGAACCTGTTAACGGAGAACTGATACCTCCACCAAAATTTTCATAAAACAATACATTGCCCGAACACTGAGCTGTTGCTACATGTGTGCACAATAAAAAACTAACAACTGCTATTAAAGATTTGTGAAAAGTGGCTTTGAACATCGTTTGCTTAAGAAGGTTAAAAGTAACCATTCGATGCTTACAAACAAAAAGCCCTTGCTAAACAACAAGGGCTTTCATAAAAAACCAACCATATGAACAGACATCGAACAGATCAATAGGGTATTGTCTGTGTTCTTTCAATAAAAAGACCATTGCTGAATAAAATTCGCTGCATACGGCTGCAATATTTTTATATTTATGGCCCAAATAATGAATGATGTCATATCCTTACCAAATTAAATCTTACGACGAGTATAAAGTTGCTTATCAAAAAAGTGTTGAACAACCGGAAGAATTCTGGGGTTCTATCGCTGAACATTTTCAATTTCGAAAAAAATGGGATAAGGTTCTTGAATGGAATTTTAAAGAGCCGAAAGTTGAATGGTTCAAAGGTGCCAAACTGAACATTACCGAAAATTGCATTGATCGCCACTTGGAAACAATGGGCGACAAACCAGCTATCATCTGGGAACCAAACAATCCGGAAGAGCGTGTACGTGTGGTAACGTATAACCGTTTGCACAAACGTGTATGCCAGTTTGCACAAGTGTTGATCAACAATGGTGTAAAAAAAGGCGATCGTGTTTGTATTTACATGGGCATGGTGCCCGAGCTGGCGTATGCAGTGTTAGGTTGTGCACGCATTGGTGCAATTCACAGTGTGATCTTTGGCGGATTTAGTGCGCAAAGTATTGCTGATCGTTTGTACGATGCGCAGGCCGAATTTATCGTTACCTGCGATGGTGCGTATCGTGGTAATAAAGATATTCCGTTGAAGAGTGTAATTGATGATGCATTGATCGGCAACCGAACAGTAAAGAAAGTAATTGTATATACACGCACTCGAACTCCTGTTTCGATGTTGAAAGGCAGAGATGTTTGGTGGGAAGATGAAATGGAACATGCCGAACACCAGGTAGAAAAAAATGGCGTGGTAAGTTTTCCTGCCGAAGAAATGGATGCAGAAGATCCGTTGTTCATTCTTTACACAAGTGGTTCTACCGGTAAACCAAAAGGTGTAGTGCACAGCAGTGCCGGTTATATGGTGTGGACTAATTACACGTTTGTAAATACATTTCAATATAATAAAGGTGATGTACATTTTTGCACAGCTGATATTGGATGGATCACCGGGCACAGTTATATTTTGTATGGTCCATTAAGCGCAGGTGCTACTTCGCTGATGTTTGAAGGTATTCCTACCTGGCCCGATGCAGGACGTTTTTGGGATATTGTTGACAAGCACAAAGTAAATATTTTGTACACCGCACCAACAGCTATCCGCAGTTTAATGGGTTTTGGTTTAGATCCATTGAAAGGAAAATATCTTTCATCATTAAAAATATTGGGTACAGTTGGTGAACCAATCAATGAAGAAGCATGGCATTGGTACGATGAACATGTAGGCAAAGGAAAATGCCCCATTGTTGATACATGGTGGCAAACGGAAACAGGTGGTTGTTTAATTTCAAACATGGCAGGTGTTACACCGGCAAAACCAAGCTGGGCTACATTGCCTATGCCGGGCGTACAACCAATATTGGTTGATGAAAATGGAAAAGAAGTAACAGAGAAAGATGAGCACGGTCATTTAAAAGGAAATCTTTGTATTAAAGCACCATGGCCTGCCATACTACGCACAACCTATGGCGATCATGAACGTTGCCGCACGAATTATTTTGCCACCTATGAAAATTTATACTTCACAGGTGATGGTGCGTTGAAAGATGAAAATGGTTTCTATCGCATTACCGGACGTGTGGATGATGTGTTGAATGTAAGTGGCCATCGTTTAGGTACTGCAGAAATTGAAAACGCATTAAACATGCATGCAGGTGTGGTGGAAAGTGCGGTGGTTGGTTATCCGCATGATGTAAAAGGACAGGGTGTGTATGCCTATGTTGTGTACGGGCATATGCATGGCGATGAAGAGCTCACACGAAAAGATATTCTGCAAACAGTAACTCGTATTATTGGTCCTATTGCCAAGCCTGATAAAATTCAATTTGTAAGTGGCTTGCCCAAAACAAGAAGTGGCAAGATCATGCGACGTATTTTACGAAAGATAGCGGAGAACGATCTGAGTAACCTCGGCGATACAAGTACCTTGCTTGATCCCGGCGTTGTAGATGAAATTAAAAACGGAAAGTTATAAAAAGAGAAGCCCCGGAACCTACAGCCGGGGCTTTTTCTTACAAGTGGATGTTGGGTTTTGATCCGTGTAAGCTTTTTGATCCGTTGATCAATTATTCCAGTGGCATTTTTGCAAACCACAATGTTTTTCCACTCTTTGTTTCTCCCAGAAAAACAGCTTGTCCTTTCCCAACCGGGAGGAATGGATATTTATTATTTACATAGTAATCAGTTTTACCTTGGCCAAACTGCACAAACTCACTTACACTTGCTCCTGCAATATCAACAACAGCAACGTTGGGATAGATCAGGAATTTATATTTGCTCTCACCTAATTCTTTTTCTGCTTTTAAGCCTGCCATTTCCATGATCATCCAATACATTTTGCTGCCATCATTGTTGAAGACCAGCATTTGTGAGTTGGGCGACATGCCCGCTTCCTTATCATTCTCTTCACGACGAACGCCATATGCAGCTTTCAATGAACCACCGCTGGAAAAATGCATCATGATGATGTCTTCGTACTTGATACCGCTTTTGCTTTTCTGAAACTTTTGGCCGGTAAGAAAAATATCACCATTGGGTGCCATTTTCAACGACGATACTCTGAATTTTTTACCGGTGTATTCCGGTTTTTTCTTTTGCGAAGGAGGTGTTTTTGTTTTTGCTTCGAAATCATCCAGTGTATTGTTGGTAACATAATCAACTTTGCCATTTGAAATTTTCAGAACCTGGAAACCTTTGGCTTTAAATTCATCGCTCTGTGCATCTCTTGCGTCGGAAGCAGGTTGTGCTACCGTAAATTTTTCGTTGAAATAATCATCATCCGTTCCTGTAGCGCCAAGGATGTACACATCATTACCGGATTGTACAAACATGGTTCCGTTAAAAATTCCTGTTTTTGATTTTACAGCAATACGTTCCTTTACTTTTCCATCATAGCTAAGCCGCACATAGGTGTAGTTGGTTGGATCGGGGTCCGAAATATTTTTCATTCCTTTACCACCCATTGGTGCAAACAACAGTAAGATATCATCTTCTGCATTTGCATCTTCATCATTATCTGCTGTGCTGATGCCAACAATTGATTGTGGCTTATCGAAGTTGATAGTTTCATCACTAATGCGGTTCATCTCCGTATCGTACCGGATCACATGAATTTCTTTGTATTGTTTCATTGGGTCGCTGCGAATGGCTCCTTTCGCTCCTGCAACAATGAGGATGCTTTCCAGCTCATCCTGCTCGGTGTGTGCCAGGTAAAAAAGTTTCTCGCCATCATCGGTTTTAGGTTTCAGTTTCTCGGCCAGTTTTACTTTCGTATCATAGCCGCCCCAAAACCAGTTCCATTTGCGGTTCAATATTTTTCGGCGAAGCACCAGTGTGCCCATAAAGTTGGTTTCCACAGTAAGGGCGTTCAGTGTATATTCTTCTCCTTTATCAGCCCGGTAACCTTTGATCTTCTCAAGTGGCTGTTCACTTTCTTCCATGCCTTTAAAGTTGAAGTCGAGATCAAATTTGTAGGTTTCAAATTTGGCTTTACGTCCTGATGCTTTGGTAACATAGGTCATCGATACTTCGTTCTTTGCTTCATCTACCGTAGGCTCGTACAAATAACCTTTGTTTGCTTTCTTCGAAATTTCATGGGTACCTTCTTTGGAAAGTTTTTGTGCTTGTGTTACAAGGGTGCTGCCCGCAACAAGCAGCAGCAGTAAATAAATTGGTTTCATGTTGTGGAGTTTGAAACCAAATAAAGGATTTCCCGTTTGTTGATACTATACCCTGTTGACGGTATTTTACCGTAAAATGGTTACTTCAGTTCCTATCGGCAGAAGGTTGTAGAGTTCTTTGGCGTATTCCCGTTTGGTGGAAATACAACCCAGCGTCCAGTTGTAATAATAATCAACAAAGCGATCTTCGTTACGCCGGGTTGCATGGATGCCAATACCACCGCCCGGTTTTGCATGCGGAGGAATAATTCCCTGCGATTTACGGGCATGAAATTTTTGCAGATCGGTTTGCGTGGGATAATCGAGCAGTAAAAAATGCCCCCATTCCGGATGTATTTTTTTTGCAATGATCTTGTAGTTGCCTTCGGGTGTACGACGGTCGCCTTCCATCATTTTATCTGTTAGCTCGCTGCTGCCAAATACCACAGGGTAGGTACTCAACCATTCCTGATCATCATACACTCTTAGTTCATAGTTGCTTTTATCGATCACTACTTTGTAGTAAGCCGATTTTTTTGCAACCGGTTTGTACAAAGCTGTTTTGCTCCGGTGAAACAAACTAAAACCAGAGAGCGACAACATCAGTACACAACAAAAAATAAGAAGGGTTGACTGGCTTTTCATGTACACGTTGTTTTCAACTGTTTTGTTTTTTTATGCATCAACAGTATCGAAATAACGGGCAATAATTGTGCTATATTATTATGCTGAATTGAATTAACAATCTCTTGATGAGTAAGTGGTGGATAAACTTTAATTGGTTGACACAATAAAGCCGCCTTGTTTCTAAAGCGGCTTAAAATTATTTCGTACAACTGCTTAGTGAAATACTTTTTGTTCCAGTGTTTTTGCCTGCGCAATCATGTTGGCCAGTGCTTCAGCTGAAGGAACTTTTCCGCTTAAACCAAATTTTTCATTGGTCTCCAGCATTTTTGCATGAAGATTGTCGGCGTTACGTGTAGCTAATTCTTTCACAGTATCAACACCGGCTGCTTCCAGTAGCTCCGCTGTTTGTCCGGCAACACCGTTAATGCGGTGCAGATCAGCATGGTTTACCCAGGTAAGCACCAAGTTTTCGGGAATCTGTGTTACCTCGCTGATTGCTACCCGTCCTTTTTTGGTTCCTCCCTGTATCAACAGATCGTCGGTTGTAAAAATGGCCATTGCTTCCAGGCGTTTTGCATAGTTGCTGCCGATGCCTTCAATATCAATTACTTTATAACTCATGGTTCGATTTTTAAACTTTCGGCAAAATAAAGAAATTCTCAATGGCAGCAATTGTTAATATAGCGAGTGAGCTGCACAATAAAAAACCGCTCCTCTAATGAGAAGCGGTTAGCCAGAGAATACAGCGTTAGCTGTATTACCAGCTGCTAAGACGTATACCAATATTATAAGGTGTTTGCTCCAATCCGTTTTTGTGCAGGTTGTTCAATGCATAGCTGCCGTACAAACGCATTACTCCAAGATTCAATTCGCCGATTGCAGAAAGCTTCCATGGTTCCAGGTTGAAATCACTTCTCACTTTTTCTTTGCCATTTTGCTCGCTCTTCATTTTCTGACGGGCTGCATACAGGTAACCTGCACTTACACCGGCACTGAAGCCATAGCCTTTTTTGCGCTTGGGTGCGAAATTGAAATCAAGCATAACAGGTACTGTTAAATAATCGGCTGCAAGTTTATTTTTTCTGTACTTGATATTATCGATGGTAATGTTTGTAGTGGGGTCGGTATTGTAACGTACGCTTTTTTCAAAACTGTAGTTATTCATTTCCACACCCAAACCATATTTCAGGTTTACAACATGTTTGATAATGTTGACACGTTGCATAAAGAACCAAACGTTCACATTGATGGAGCGGCCATTGCGGAGATCAAGCTGATCTTTTGTGCCTCCGGGGAAAAATGCCTGTGTAGCAGCTGAGCCGTAATTGGTTTGATCGTTTACATTCGAAAAACCAAGATCAAGGATCAACCAGTTGGTGCTTACGTTCGACTTTTTGTATTCTTTCCGTTTTTTGATTTCAACAGATGAGCCGTTGTCGTCATCATCATCGTCGTCATCTTTTTCAACTTTTTTTTCTTTGCCATCATTCTTTTTGATGATGATCATGTTGCCTACTTTAATGGTGTCGGCGCTTTGTGGTTTGGTGGTATCGCTTTGTGCATTAAGGCCGAGGCATAGAACGAGACCAAGCAATGATAAGATTGACTGCTTCATAAAAATTTCCGTTTAAAGTTTTTGTTATTGGGTGTTTACCGCAAACACTGCAAAGCGTACTTCGGAGGAGCTTGATTGAATACCGGTTTTACGTTCAAACGTCCGTTTTGCTTTTTTGATCAGCCCTGCTATTCCACTTCTGCGTTGCCTTTCTTCAGTAAGGAGAGCATCCTCATCTTCTTCGGCAACATCGTTGTTGTAAGAAGCATAGCTGATGTTGTTTGCTATAGGTTGTACGGTTGATGTTTGAGGAATGTTACTGTTCGTGTCAAAATTATTTTCAGCTGTTTTTCCAACTTCTGCTGTTGTTACAGGATCGATCTGTTCGTCAACAACCGGAGTGGTAGCAGTGGATGTTTTTTCAGTTGGGTTCACTGTTGCAACAGAAGGATTTGTAGTCATAACTGTACTTGTTTGTTCAGTTGCTTCTGCTGCTGCTGTTGCTTGCTTAAATTCATTTGTTTGTTCATCCAATGCCTCTTTCACTAATTCTTTCGGCGATAAAGGAGTAGTGGTTTTATTTTCTTTTACAGATGGTTGGTTAATCGCAGCAAATGAAACTGGCTTGTCGGTTGTTTTGGTATCCTCCAGCAATAACCACATGGCACTGCCGAGTAATACAACTACTGCTGCTGCCGCACTCCATCTTCTGGCACTTGCACTTAATGAAAAAATGCGTGCAGGTTCGGCCTGTTTGTACAGTAATGATTTATCAGGAAATACGATCGATGCATCGGCTGTTAACTGGCTGCGACGAAGCCACAACAATTCTTTTTGCAAGTCGCTGTTTGCGATGAGTTCTTTTTCAACTGCTGCTTTTTGGTCAGCTCTTAATTCGCCATCAACATAAAGCAACAATTGTTCTTCGCTGATGCTGCTTTCATCGGCAACAGGTTTCAGTAATGAATTGATAAATGATTGATCCAGCTTTACATCATCTGTAAATGTTGCCTGCTGCATCAATTCAAATTCCCCTTTCAGGTCGGGATTGGCCGCCACAAATGCTTCCACAATTTTCCGCTGCCCGGCTGTCAACTCATTGTCGACATACAGGAGGAAAAACTCTTCGTAATTATGGCGGTTAATATTCATTGTTTGTGTTTAGTCCGAAAGTCGGTAAGACCGAAGTCCGGAAGATAATATGCTTATTAATAAATCTTCTTTCGTACTAATAGCTAAAAGCTCGCAGCTCGTAGCTTCTTTTACATTACATTTTCAATACTCACTAAATAATTCTTCAACTGCAAACGTGCCCTGTGCAAATACACTTTTACCTGGCTTTCGTTTAATCCCGTTATTTCACCTATTTCGTCGTAACTGTATCCTTCGTAATCTTTCAATAAAACCAGGCTTCTTGCTGTTTCACTCAGCCGGGCCAGCGCTTCTTCCAGTACCTTCTTCATATTATGTTGCGGCCGGTCCTGGATTCTCACTTCTTCTGCAAATTCATCCCGCAACGTCATCCGTTTGTGTTTGCGGATATGATCGATCATCTGGTTATACGCAATCGTAAACAGGTACGATTTACTCCGCTCGTTCTCCACATTGTCTTTATTCACCCACAATTTTTCGAAAGCACTCTGCACAACATCCCGTGCATCTTCTTCGTGCCCCAAATTTTTGAGGATAAAACGGTACACGTTGTCGGCATACCGGGTCACACATTCGTTATATTCTCTGGCGGTCATAAATCAGTTAGTGATCCGTGATGATAAGTTTAACTATCAGTGTTACGGTCACCGGAAATAAAAGTTACAGGAAAATAAAAATATTTTTAGAGCGAACCTGAAAAAGAGTCAAAAATGAAAAAACCGGTTTGAGGTGCACTGTTCGGTGCAGGTTTTTCCTGGCAGGTTTTGCTGCATTTGGGAGAGGCCGCAGCTGATTTTTTAGCAGGTGTACTGGTAAGCAATGCCCATGCAGAAACGGTAACTACTACCACAGCGCCAAGAAGGATGATTTGCTTTTTCATAAACACCTGTTTGAGAGATTGGACGAAGGTAGAAGGAAAATGTTACAGTTGAACCACATATTTGTGTGAATTTCTTGAACATGCAATCGGTTACGCATAAAAGAACCTGTGAATCCACTTATTTTTGTCTGCTTAAACCTGTAATTATGAACGAGAAATTAGTACAACGCATTGCAAATGAATTGGATGAGATTAAGACCAACGGCCTTTTTAAAACTGAGCGGATTATAGAGAGTGCCCAGGGTCCAGAGATCATGGTGAATGGAAGGGTTGTATTGAACTTCTGCGCCAACAATTACCTCGGCCTTTCATCGCATCCAAAAGTAATTGAGGCAGCAAAAAAATACATTGATCTGCGTGGATATGGGATGAGCAGCGTTCGTTTCATTTGCGGCACGCAGGATATTCATAAAGAACTGGAAGCAAAAATTTCAAAATTCCTCGGTACAGAAGATACTATTTTATATGCAGCTGCTTTCGATGCCAACGGTGGTGTGTTTGAACCCTTGTTTGGAGAGCAGGATGCCATCATCAGCGATGCATTGAACCACGCCAGCATCATTGACGGGGTGCGTTTGTGCAAGGCGCAGCGTTTCCGTTATGAGCATAACAATATGGCCGACCTGGAAGCCAAACTGCAGGAAGCAGCCGGTGCACGCAACCGCATCATTGTAACCGATGGCAGTTTCAGCATGGATGGTACCATTGCCCAGTTGGATAAAATTGTGGAACTCGCAGAAAAATATGATGCAGCTATTATGGTGGATGAATGCCATAGCAGCGGCTTTTTGGGAAAGACCGGCCGTGGCACACATGAATACCGTGGGGTGATGGGTAAGATCGATATTATTACCGGCACATTGGGTAAAGCATTAGGTGGTGCAAGTGGTGGTTTCACCAGCGGCCGAAAAGAAGTGATCGAGATGTTACGCCAGCGTTCACGCCCTTATTTGTTCAGTAATACATTGGCACCAAGTATCGTTGGCGCATCCATTGCTGTAATGGATCTTTTGAGTGAAACAACAGAGTTGCGTGATAAACTCGAAACCAACACCAAATATTTCCGCAGTAAAATGACAGCTGCCGGTTTTGATATTAAACCCGGCGATCATCCTATTGTGCCCATTATGTTGTATGATGCGGTGGTAGCACAGGAGTTTGCAGCCAAGTTGTTGAAAGAAGGAATTTATGTGATTGGATTTTTCTTCCCGGTTGTTCCGAAAGGCCAGGCACGTATCCGTGTACAATTAAGTGCAGCGCATGATCAGCAACAGTTGGATAAAGCCATTGCAGCGTTTACAAAAGTGGGGAAAGAGTTGGGAGTATTAAAAGAAGCAACTGCATGATGCGTATACTATTCGTTACTTGTTTTATGATGGTGGTTGTGTGTTTATCTGCACAACCAGCTTCTTTTCCACAATCATTTATTGGCAACTGGACAGGCAAACTTACCTGGAACCGTCCTGATAAAGCACCGCAGCAATTTGCCATGCGGTTGAATATACAACCTGCTGATAGTGGACGATATACCTGGCAAATCATTTATGGTGATGATCAGAAAGACAATCGTCCTTACTTGCTGCTGCCGGTTGATCCGGCAAAAGGGCATTGGCAAATCGATGAACGAAATACAATTGTGCTGGATGGATATTTTATCGGCAATCGTTTTTCGTCTGTGTTTTCTGTTTCAGGAAGTACAATCGTCAGCAGCTATGAATTAACAGCAGATGGCTTGCTGGTTTCATTTACAACATACGCAACAAAACCTGTTGCAACAACTGGTGGCACGTCGAATGAAGTGCCACCGGTTGATAGTTACTATGTAAAAAGTTTACAGCAAGGTTTTCTCAGGAAAGAAAAATAATTTTCTATTTGATCGTTGGTATCAATCCTCTCACACCCATATCCACCAATGTTTCACCTTTCAGCGGTTCCCATTTTCCATTCGGGTTCAGGTCTTTCCATTCCACACTTTTGTTGGTGCTGAAACTGCATTCAACAATAATATCTGTTGTTTCATTGCCGGTGATCTTTAGTTTGCCATTGGCAAATGCCGCTGTTACGACACAGCTGCCAGCGGGAATCGGCGATGTATTAAACAATGGATTTACAACGGTTGTTGCGCCGGGAGGAGCCTGGCCACTTTCGGCAACCGGAATGTTGGTTCCCAATACTGGCACTGTTGTTTCAAATCCCCAGAAACCTTGAGAGCGGTTACCATTTACCGTTATACTTTGATTTTTTACCGTAAAGTTTTTGATGTATGTATTGTAACCAATAAACGATGCCAGTGTTGCATTCAGATCCTGGTTGATCGATACGCTGTTAATGGTTGTATCAACCCTGATTTTTACATCACCATTTTGATACGCTAAGGAAATACGCAGCCATTCATATTCCCCAATGGCGATTTGATTAATCGGTATTTCATAAAACACTTCATTGTTTCCAGCCTGTGGCGCTTTTTCAAAATCAATGGCTTTGTTCCCGCCTGCAGTAGTTTCAACAGCATGATACAGCACTGCGCCATTACCCAATAATGTTAGTGGACCGGGAGCTAATTCGATGTAATGTGCACTCATCTTATTCATTATGCCGCTTTGGGCTGCATTGCCTGCTGGAATGGTGGAGGGCTGGCCAACATTATTCAGTCGGGCCTGTGTAGAATCAAATTTGAACTTGAAGATGAGTTTTGCAGTACTGTTTCCTGTTTCGTTCTTTTTGCAGGCAAACAAACCAAGGCTGGCTGCAAAAAGCGCAAGTGCAAGTGTACGGGGCATGGTGGTTGGTTTTAGAAAAAATAGAACGTTTGGGTGTGGCGCTTATTGTTTTTCGCAAAGTTTTAAGAGCCTATTCACATTCTCACTTTACTTTTGCTCAAAATTTCCTGTTATGCGTGTTGCCGTTGTATTGTTTTCAGTTATTGTGTTCTTCAACTCTTGCTCCATCAATAATTTTGAGATCGATAATGATCTCAAGCAATATTTCGATAAATACAGGGCAACGGGAAGTTTTGCACTGTTTGATAATGCGCAGGCACATTTCACGATTTACGATTCAGCCAATTTCCGGAAACGTTACACACCGGCTTCTACATTCAAAATTGTGAACTCATTGATCGGACTTGAAACAGGACGAATTTTTGATGAAAAGATGGTGATCAAATGGGATGGTGTGGTACGTGAACGGGAAGAGTTGAACAAGGACATGAATATGGAAGAGGCGTTCAAGGTTTCTTCTGTTCCTTATTACCAGGAAGTGGCACGCCGCATCGGCAGAGACACGATGCAGTTTTGGATCGATACACTGCAATACGGCAACAAAACAATAGGTGCTGCCGTTGATTCATTTTGGCTCAACAATGCCATCAAAATTTCACCTGATGAGCAATTGGGACTGGTAAAGCGGTTGTATTTCGGCCAGCTTCCTTTCCAGAAACGTACACAGGAGATTGTTAAGAAAGTAATGATGCAGGAAGATAATTCATTGTACAAGCTCGCTTACAAAACAGGTTGGGGCTTTGATGAAAAAGGCGCCAACATTGGATGGATTGTAGGCTGGATCGAAGAAAACCGTCATCCTTACTTTTTTGTACTGCTGGTTCAGTCGCCCGAAAAAGAATACGATATGCGCAACAACCGTATTGGTTTGTTGAAAGACATTTTGAAACATTACGATTTTATGCAGGGAAAAAAATGACGAAACCCAATTGGCAATATGCAAAGAGGGCAATTGGCAAATATTTTTCCTTCGTAGTGTTGATATTGTTTTCAGGATGTTTTGCCAGTTGCTAATTGTCCATTGCCTATTGAGAAGTCTGGCTTAACTTTTGTTCACTTCTTTCTGTTCTTTCAAATCTGTATCTTGTAGCATAAACATTTAATTACTTGTTTTCATTCGCTCATATTGAATATTTACTGTTGCTGCTGGTATTAATACCAGCAGCAGTTTTATTTGTATTGAATAAACGATGGAAGAAGAAAACGAGAAAAAAAATTGGTGACGAGCAATTGGTAAATTTGCTCACCGCAAATCATTCCAACAAAAAGTTTTCTGTAAAATTTTACCTGTTACTCGCTGCAATGGCCATAACAGCACTGGGCGCTGCGAACTTGCGCAGTGCCGGTAAAGCCGAGAATGTAAATCGAAAGGGAAGAGATATTGTGGTAGCGATGGATGTAAGTAAAAGTATGCTGGCCGATGACGTGAAGCCAAGCCGCCTCGATAAGTCAAAGCAATTCGTGAGCAAGTTAATGGATCAGTTGCCCGATGATCGGATTGCATTGATCTGGTTTGCAGGGAAAGCGTATTTGCCAATGCCATTAACGGCCGATCAGGGTGCTGCCAAACTATTTGTACAATCTGCATCGCCGGAGGCGGTACCAACACAGGGAACAGTGATCGGCGAAGCACTGCGCCTTGCATCAGAAAGTTTTCCGCAGGAAAGTAAGCGCTATAAAATTGTAGTGCTTATTACCGATGGAGAAGATCATGATGAAGCAGCCGTAAGCATGGCCCGGCAATTGAAAGACCGGGGTATTCTGTTGCTCTGCATCGGATTGGGAACGGCTGAAGGTTCGCCCATTGCAGATCCGGTAACAAAAGATTATAAGAAAGATAACCTCGGTCAAACCGTTGTAACCAAACTTAACGAACCATTGCTGCAGCAGTTAGCTTCTGTAAACGGTGGCTTGTACGGCAACCTGCAGAATACTGATGAAATGCTCGAAGAAATAACAGCAGTTATCAATCAATTGGAAAAGAAAGGTGTGGAAGGCGAAGTGAGCAATACGAATTACAACAACTATTTTATCTGGTTCCTGGTTGCAGCGGCATTATTATTGATCGTTGAATTGTTCATTCGTGAACGGAAAACAGCATGAAATTTTATTTCACCATAGTCGGTTTTTTCTTTTGTTTCCTTGCTATTGCACAGGAAGGCGAAGTGGTGAAAGGAAACCGTTTGTATAAAGAAGGGAAGTATGATAAAGCCGAAGAAGCCTATCAAAAAGCACTGAGTAAGAAGGAAAGTCCGGTTACACGTTACAATCTTGGCAACACACAATACAAAAAAGAGAATATTGATGATGCCCTGAAATCATTTGATGATGCAGCGGCTGCAACCGATGATCCGGAGCTGAAAACAAAAGCACTTTACAACAAAGGCGTGCTGTTACATAAAAATAACCGGCTTACCGAAGCCATTGAAGCCTACAAACAAGCCCTTCGCTTATCGCCTGCCGATGATGAAGTGCGGAAAAATCTGCAGCTGGCTCTGATGGCCAAAAAGCAACAGGAGCCCAAAGAGCAGAAAAAGCAACAAAAGGAGCAAAATCCAAAAGAAGAAAAGAAAAAAGAACAACCGAAGCAGCAGCAGCCCAAACCGCAAAAGAGCAAACTCACCAAAAAACAGGCGGAGCAATACCTCAAAGCGCTCGAACAAAAAGAGCGTGAACTGCAGGAAAAGATGCAGAAAAAGACCGGTGCACCCTCCCAGCCGGAGAAAGACTGGTAAGTAATTTGCCAATTGATTAATTTGACAATTTGAAAATGTGAGGAAGTGCATCTTGCCTAAACCATGCAGCCCTTTCTTTGTTACATTTGTGCTGAAGTTCCACCTGTAATTCGTGTGAATTATCAAATTAAGCAATTTTCAAATTTTCAAATTGATGTTTCTTTATACTCCTTCCTTAACCGATTATAAACGGCTGGCGACAAAAGAAGTGAAGATCGGTGATTTGCTGCTGGGTAATTTTCATCCCATCCGCTTACAAACCATGACCACAACTGATACCATGGACACCATGGGAACAGTGGAACAAAGTATTCGCTGTATTAAAGCCGGTGCAGAGTTGGTGCGTATTACTGCTCCTTCCAAAAAAGAAGCGGAGAATTTGCAGAACATAAAAGATGAGTTACGGAAAAGAGGTTACAACACACCGTTAGTAGCCGATATCCACTTCACACCAAATGCGGCTGAGATAGCAGCACGAATTGTTGAAAAAGTACGTGTGAATCCCGGTAATTATGTCGATAAGAAAAAGTTTGAACAGATCGATTATACCGATGCCGAATACCTGGAAGAGATCGATCGCATTCGAGAGCGTTTTACACCATTGGTGAAGATCTGTAAAGAGTATGGCACTGCCATGCGCATTGGAACAAATCATGGTTCGCTCAGCGATCGTATTATGAGTCGCTATGGCGATACGGCTATTGGTATGGTGGAAAGTGCGATGGAGTTTTTACGGATTGCCCGTGCAGAAAGTTTTCACAACATTGTACTGAGCATGAAGAGCAGTAATCCGCAGGTAATGGTGCAGGCGTATCGTTTGCTGATTCAACATATGTACGGTGAGTTTAACGAGTGTTATCCATTGCACCTCGGTGTTACAGAAGCAGGCGATGGAGAAGATGGCCGGGTAAAAAGTGCAGCCGGCATTGGTACCTTGCTCGAAGATGGTATTGGCGATACGGTTCGTGTAAGTTTAACGGAAGATCCTGAGTTTGAAATTCCGGTGTGCAGGGATTTGGTGAAGCGGTATGCAGTCGACGGTCGACAGTCGATAGTCCATAGCAGCGTGCCTGCTATAAATGCAAAGTCTTCGCAAATTGAGAAGGCCGTATTGCCTTATTCGCCATTTGAATACAAGCGCAGAGAAACATTTGCGGTGAGTAATATTGGAGGTAAGCAAGTACCTGTTGTAATTGCAGATCTGAGTAAGCTTGCCAACATCACACAAAAAGAACTGGAACGTGTAGGGTATAAATACGATGAAGCAACTGATAAGTGGAGCATTGGCGATATGGCGGCCGATTATATTTTCATCGCCCACCAAACATTGAATTTTGATTTACCGGGAGCATTGAAAGTAATTGTATATCCTGAAACATGGAAAGCATCGGCTGCAACCGTTGCAGGTGAGCAAAAGTACTTTCCTATTTTTATGGATAGCGGTTATGCCGAAGCAGAAGTAAAAAGTGATGTGTTGAATTTTGTAATGATCGATTGTTACAACGATGATACACCCATCAACGATTATACGTATCTGGATGCGTTGGCAAACGATCCAACTGTTGTGTTATGTGTAAGCAGCACCAATAAAAATGCCATGCAGAGTGTGCGGCGTATGTTTATTGAGTTGATGAACCGTGGTATTAAAAACCCGATTGTATTAATAACCGATAGTAACTGGCAAACAGCCGATGAACATCTTATTCATTATTCAACTGAATGTGGTGCTTTGTTACTAGATGGTATGGGCGATGGTATTTGTTTGGGCATGAGTGAAAGCAGTTACGCCCTGCAGGCAGCAGGCTTTACGCAAAACACAGCCGGAAGAAACTATCTTACAAACCTGACTCCGGAGCAATTTATTAATAATACGGCCTTTAGTATTTTACAGGCAACCCGTACACGTATTTCAAAAACAGAATACATATCTTGCCCAAGCTGTGGCAGAACATTGTTTGATCTGCAGGAAACAACAGCAAAGATCCGTTCGGTTACCAATCATTTGAAAGGCGTAAAGATCGCTATCATGGGCTGTATAGTAAATGGCCCGGGTGAAATGGCCGATGCCGATTTTGGATATGTAGGAAGTGGTCCGGGAAAAATTACATTATACAAAGGCAAGGAGGTAGTAAAGCGGAGTGTGGATAGTGAAGTAGCGGTAGAAGAACTGATCAATTTATTAAAAGAAAACAATGCATGGGTTGAGCCTGCATAAAACAAACATCATGAACATCAGAAACATTCTTTCAGCAATTCTGCTGGCACTTGTATTTACCAGTTGCAGTATCAACGAAGAAATTGATTTAAGTACTCCCGGCAAAGGACAATACCTCATACATACTGATATGAGCCAGGCAATGGAAATGATGAAGAGCATGGGTGGCAGCCAGGTGCCGGATAGTATTAAGGATAGAGCCATTGATACAACATTCTCTCTTGCAAATGAGATCGATTCACTGGGTGTTACATTAACTCCTGAACAGTCTGCTTATTATAACAATGGCACAATGCACATGGTAATGAACATGCCGGAAAATAAGTTTAATGTAGAAATGAAGTATCCGGTGAAAGATATCCGGGACTTACACAAATTCTTCGAAGTATACTACTACGTTGATTCAATCAAGAGCGAACGTAAAAAAGAAAAAGAAGCTGCAGGGGAAGGGGCCGATGCAGGACCTGTGCCCGGTGCAGGCGGATTGGACAATATGAGTAAGATGTTTGGAGGTATTCCCTCAAAAGGATCGCCCTACATTATAACCGACAGCAGCATTCAGCGAATTGCATTGACTAAAGAGACATTTACAGAGAACATGGGTGAAGAGATGAAAGGCGTTGAAATGTTTATGAGCCAGATGGTAATGACGATCACCATTAAACTTCCACGGCCGGTGAAAGAAACAAAAGGTGAAATGATCAAAGTATTGGACGATAAAAAAACAGTTGTGTTCTCTTCTTCATTTGCTGAAATGAAAGATGATCCTTCCAAAACAGAATTCTACATTAAATTCTGATCTCGTTAATATGCAAACAGATTTTTTAGTGATCGGATCGGGTATTGCAGGGTTAACCTATGCAATTAAAGTGGCAGAAGCATGCCCGGATAAACAGGTATTGATCGTAACAAAGTCAAATGCTGATGAAACCAATACCAAATATGCACAGGGTGGAATTGCAGTGGTGAACGATCTGGAAAAAGACAGTTTTGATAAACATATTGAAGATACGCTCATCGCAGGCGATGGATTGTGTAATCCAGAAATTGTTGAGGTTGTTGTAAAAGAAGGTGCCCTTCGTGTAAATGAAATTATTGAATGGGGTGCACGCTTCGATAAAGAAACCGATGGCGATTATGCATTGGGAAAAGAAGGTGGACATAGTGAGCACCGCATTCTGCATCACAAAGATGTGACCGGTGCTGAAATGGAACGGGCTTTACTTGAAACCATCCGCCGGAGTAAAAATATTCAACTGGTGAACCATTATTTTGTAGTGGACCTCATCACCCAACACCATCTTGGTTACCTGGTTACAAAAGCAACACCCGATATCAAATGTTACGGGGTATATGCATTGAACCTCCTCACCAATCAAATTGAAGTGATTCAATCAACCATTACCATGCTGGCAGCAGGAGGTAACGGTCAGGTATATCGCACAACCACCAATCCGTCTATTGCAAGTGGCGATGGTGTAGCAATGGTGTATCGTGCAAAAGGACGCATTGAGAACATGGAGTTCATTCAATTTCACCCCACTGCATTGTACCAGGCCGGACAAAAAGGCCAGGCGTTTTTAATTACGGAAGCAGTGCGTGGCGATGGTGGTATTTTGCGCAATCACCAGGGTGAAGCATTTATGCAGCGCTACGATGAACGGAAAGATCTTGCCCCACGTGATATTGTTGCAAGAGCGATCGATAGTGAAATGAAGATCAGCGGTACCGAACATGTGTGGCTCGATTGCAGGCATATGGACACCGAAAAATTTATTCATCACTTTCCCAATATTTATGAAAAGTGTAAGAGCCTTGGTATTGATGTTGCACAACATATGATCCCGGTTGCTCCTGCAGCACATTACAGTTGCGGCGGTATTAAAACAGATGAGTGGGGAAGAACTTCCATCAGCAACCTGTACGCTTCTGGAGAATGTGCAAGTACTGGCTTACACGGTGCCAATCGTTTAGCAAGTAATTCATTGCTCGAAGCAATGGTTTTTTCACACCGCAGTTATATGGATGCGGTTGATAAAATAAAAAAACTGGATGATGAGAAAACTGTTTTGCCGGAGTGGAATGCAAAAGGTACCAGTGAGCCCAAAGAAATGATCCTGATCACACAAAGCCTCAAAGAATTGCAACAGGTAATGAGCGATTATGTGGGGATTGTGCGGAATGATATTCGTTTGCAACGTGCCATGCGCCGTTTGGATCTGTTGTGGGAAGAAACGGAAAATCTCTACCGCAGCAGTTCTATTTCACCACAGATAATGGAGCTGCGAAACATGATCACAGTTGGTTATTTAATTACCAAAGGAGCATCGTTCCGCAAAGAAAGCAGAGGATTGCATTTCAATACAGATTATCCTGAGAAACATCCGTTGCTGCAGAATATTGTATTGTAAAATTGCTCAAACCTTGAATTAATATCTTTATAGTATGTACTATATCGTCTACGGGTTTCTTCGATTACTCTCGTTTATTCCGCTCAATGTATTATATCTGCTTGGCGATTTTGTGTACGTGGTACTGTTTTATGTAACTGGTTACCGTAAGCAGGTAGTGATGAATAATCTTACGACTGCCTTTCCCGAAAAATCAGAGGAAGAACGCAAAAAAATCATGAAAGCATTCTATCATAATTTTTGCGACACGTTTATGGAAATGATCAAACTTTTTTCGTGGAGTGAAGAGGAGATCAAACGCCGGTTTAAAGGAAATATTGAAGTGCTGAATGAATGGGTAGGGAAAGATCAAAGCGTACAGGTAGTATCGGGACATTATTTTAATTGGGAAGTAGCCAATCTTGGTTTGGGCGCTTTATCAAAAATGCCGTTTGTGGTGGTGTACATGCCGTTGCGGAATAAAGAAATTGACAAGGTGGTGTATGATCTGCGGAGAAAAACAGGAACAAAACTCGTGGCGGCAACCGATTTTCAAAACCAGGTGCGTGCGTACATGAAACAGCAGTATGCGTTGATTTTGGTGGGCGATCAAAACCCGGGCAATCCTGCAAAAGCATACTGGACAAACTTTTTTACAAAGCCTGCTCCTTTTCCAAGAGGACCTGAGCAGGGCGCAAAGCGAAATAATACTGCTGTTGTTTATGTTGATTTTTACAAAGTACGCCGTGGGTATTATGAATTTAAAATGGAACTGCTCACCAGCAAACCGAATGAATTTGCAGAAGGTGCATTAACCCGTTTGATCGTTGATAAAATTGAAAACAGCATTCGTCAACGGCCCGATAATTATTTATGGAGCCATCGCCGCTGGAAACATCCATGGAAAGAAGATTACCAAAAAATGTGGGTGCAATAAAAAAGCCCCGGTTTGATCCGGAGCTTCAGTGATTTAATTCAGAACACTTTTCTCTTTTTGTATTTCGATTTTCTGTTCTTTGATCTTTGCAAAACCACCCACCACATTTCGCAGGTTATGAAACCCTTGTTTCTTAATTAGTGATGATGCAATTACACTGCGATAGCCACCTGCACAATGTACATACAAATTATCTCTGTCGTCGATGTTTGCTAACAAGCCCAGATCATTCATATCGCCGAGCGGAAGATTCACCGCACCCTTCACATGCCCGTCTGCAAACTCTGTTTCTTTCCGTACATCTACTACCAGCAAATGATCATCATGCGGTATGTCCATTGCCAATTCATCGGCTTCCACATCAATGATCATATCAATGGGTTCGCCTGCATTGGTCCATGCTTCAAACCCACCGGCCAGGTATCCATTGACTTTATCAAAACCTACACGAGCCAATCGTACAATTGTTTCTTCTTCTTTTCCTTCTTCACAAACCAATAAAATGTTTTCATCAAACGGAAGTAACGCTCCCGCCCATTCAGCAAAACGTCCTTCGAGTCCAATGCTGATGGAGCCGGGAATAAAACCAACAGTAAATGTGTTGGCATGTCTTGTATCAAGGATCAGTGTTTTTGGTTCTTTTGAATGTTCTTTAAATTGTTGAACACTCAATGCGGTCAGTCCTTTTTTCAATACAGCATCCAGCAATCCATAACCTTCTTTATTGATGCGTGCATTTACCGGGAAGTATTTGGGAGGTGCTTCCAGTCCATTTGTAACAGCTTTTATAAAATCTTCTTTTGATTGTTGCTGCAATGCATAATTGCTTTGCTTTTGCTCGCCAATGGTGCTGTGTGTTTCAGGGCCGAGGCTTTTACCACAGGCGCTGCCCGGTCCGTGTGCCGGGTACACGATCACATGATCAGCCAAAGGCATAATTTTTTTCTGCAACGATTCGTACAGCATTCCGGCGAGTTCACTCATGGTAAGGTCGCCACCCTGTGCAAGGTCGGGACGACCCACATCGCCAACAAATAATGTGTCGCCTGTAAATACAGAGTGGTCGTTGCCGTTTTCATCTCTCAGTAAATAGCAGGTGCTTTCCAGTGTGTGACCGGGCGTGTGCAATACTTCAATTGTTACATTGCCAATTTTGAATTGCTCCTGGTCTTTTGCTACATACACGGGGAATTTTGTTTCCGTTTGCGGTCCGTATACAATTGGGGCATTGGAATGTTTCGCCAGATCGAGGTGGCCGCTTACAAAGTCAGCATGAAAATGCGTTTCAAAAATGTATTTGATGGTTGCATTCCGTTCTTTCGCCAGGTTCAGGTACACGTCCACATCACGTAGTGGGTCAATAATGGCACATTCACCGTTACTTTCAATATAATAAGCTGCCTCACTCAGACAGTTTGTGTAGAGTTGCTGTACGTACATAATCGTTCTCTGCTTTTTTGCAAAAGTACGTTTCTCTGAATAAACGGTAAGATGCTGCTGTAACGAAGCGTTGTAATGATTAACCTAACAAACTTGTAACAAACTGATCGAGCTCCTTCAACCGGTCGTGGTTAACGGTGTACCAGATGAATTTGCCTTCACGGGTGGTTTTTACAATATTGCTGCGGCGCAAAATTGCCAGGTGTTGCGAAGCAACAGATTGTTCCAGCCTCAGTTTTACATAAATTTCTGTAACGGTCATTTGGCCGTTTTCATTGATGAGTTGAACGATCTGCTGTCTCAATTTATGATTCACAGAACGCAAAATGAGGGCGGCTTTCTTCACCGCATGATAATCTAACGGAATAGGTAAGCTATTCTCCTTTTTCTTAGTTGTGGCCATTTCCAGAGTCAGTTTAGTGTGATTTTGGGTAATCTGGGTTTATTGCTGCAATCGTAAAGTTATCAGTAAAATTACGTATTCAATAGTCGTAAAAGACATAATTTATAACTGTGTGGAATGGAACTCTTTTCCGTACTCCGGAGCCGAATAAGCGAGTGAAGTGAATGCCCGTTGCCCGTATTTTTTTTCTGCCAGTTCAGTCATATCCGAGGCGTTCCAGTCAATCTGCAGGAAATGAGCGCCTGGATGTTGGCAAATGGTTTGCCATTTGGCAGAGCCATCGCCAAAAAAATAAACCGATTGCCAGTCGAGTTCGGCCGTAAAGGAACCCGGTTCCAGTATTTTGGCAGCAATGGCCGTAAGCGGATCGAGTTGTGCTGTGTACAGGCAGGTAAACACTTCCATTCGCCGGGCATCAATCATTGGGCAGAGGATAAACTCATTGGCTGTATTTATTTCTTTTCGTGCAGCCTCGCTCATCACAACAGTGGTGGGAATGGTGATCAGCGGAAGATTTAATGCGTAGCACAAGCCTTTGGCCGAAGCAAAGCCCACCCGCAAGCCGGTATAAGAGCCGGGGCCCGATGTAACTGCAATGGCCTCCAGGTCTTTTAGTGCAAACCCCGTTTCCTGCAACAGTACTTTGATGGCGGGTTGCAAAAACGATCCGTGATCTTTTTGGGTTTTATTTGTTTTGATACCAAGCAGTGCTGCATCTTTTGCCAACGCAACAGATGCATGTGTGGTGGATGTATCAATACAAAGCAACAAGGCCATATCAGTAAAAAGTATTTGATTGGGAGAGTGAAGCTGCCGGTTGGTAACGTGCATCTGTAGCCGCTAATTTTTGCAGCAATGCCAGGATACGTGGTTGCCCGATGGCGTGGCACCATTCAAAAGGACCCATGGGGTAACTGGTGCCCAGTTTCATGGCGGTATCAATTTCTGTTTCGGTTGATACCTGTTCTTCCATTGCCAAAAAAGCTTCATTGATGATCATGCTCACTGTACGAGCACTTACAAAACCGGGTGTGTCTGCCGTTGCAAAAAACGGAACCTGCAGTTGGGTAAACAATTGCTCAAATACAGGACGTTGTTCAGGGTGAGCAGCAAATTCAATGCAATTCCGGTTAATGAAAACCGGCCAGTGATTAAAGCGGGCAATAGGCACATTGGCAGGAACTCCATAAGCATTTAATGTATCAACTACCGAACCGATGAGTACCGGTACAGTAGTTTCTAAATACAAAGCTAACCGCTCAGGATATTCATCAAACGAAACATCGATGATACAATCAACTTTTTCAAAAGCAGCAACAGCAGGTTCAGCCATTACCGAACAGTTGATACCTGCAAAAGGAAATGGTTTGCCAAACAATGTTGTTACCGGTTGCGGACTGATGAGTAGCAAATTCATGTTCGGCAAATTTACAGGGAACAAAAAGCAAACCTGATTTTTTTCTTACCGTCAAAAAACTAAGTTTGTGCTACCATGGAAAAGAAAATTATACAAACCAATCAGGCACCTGCGCCCATTGGTCCTTATAACCAGGCAGTAGCAGCAGGCGGATTTTTATTTATCTCCGGACAGATCTGTATCAAGGCTGATACAGGTGAAATGAACAACACCGATATACAGGCCGAAACGCACCAGGTAATGCATAACCTGAAAGCAGTGTTGCAGGAGGCTGGAATGGATTTCAGCAATGTGGTGAAAACTACCATTTTCCTGAGCGATATGAATTTATTCAGCGAAGTGAATGAAGTGTATGGTAAATATTTCGAGGGTGATTTTCCTGCCAGGGAAACAGTTGCTGTAAAAGGGTTACCGAAGAATGTGAATGTAGAAATTAGTATGATTGCTGCAGGATAAAGAAATAAAAAACGGTTGATCAATTGATCAACCGTTTTTTTAGAGTCTGATTTCTTCTTCATGATTATCGAAGAAATGATATTCTGTTAAGTGGTACGATGTATTCGCTTTCACTTTAATTTTTTGTTTGTACTTCCAGCTCCACTTCATGCGCTTCGAGGGGAAACCTTTGCGTAAGTACGCTTCCATGATCGGATGTACTGCAATCGACAGTTCCTTATGTTTTTGCATCACCAGGTAACTGATGTTCTTTTCAATTTCATCTTCCAGTATTAATGTAGATGAAACTTTACCGGTACCACTGCAACTGGGGCACACTTCCATGGTGTTGATGTTCACTTCCGGCTTCATCCGTTGCCGTGTGATCTGCATCAATCCAAATTTTGAAATGGGAAGAATGGCATGCTTGGCCCTGTCCGAACGCATAAACTCTTCCATCGCTTCTGCCAAACGACGTTTGTTATCGGGCAACTTCATATCAATAAAGTCAACCACAATAATACCGCCGATATCTCGCAGCCTCAGCTGGCGTGCAATTTCTTCAGCCGCTTCCAGGTTTGTCTGCAACGCATTTTCTTCCTGGTTGGTGCTTACACTTTTGTAACCGCTGTTTACATCAATTACATGTAGGGCTTCGGTATGCTCAATGATGAGGTAAGCACCGCTGGCCAGGTTCACTGTTTTACCAAATGATCCCTTTACCTGCTTGGTAACACCAAAATTATCGAAGATGGGAGAGCCGTTTTGATAGAATGTAACAATCTCTGCTTTATCCGGTGCTACTTTTTGAATATAGCTGCGGGCATCGTTGTAAATGTTTTTATCATTCACTACAATGCGGTTGAAATCGGCACTCAGCAAATCACGAAGAATGCTGGTAGTTTTATCTGTTTCGCCTAAGATTTTCGAAGGAGCGGTTGCATTTTTCAGATTCTTTTGAATCTGCTGCCACATGTTGATGAGATTGTTGAGGTCCTCGTGTAGCTCTGCTGTATTTTTTCCTTCCGCAGCCGTACGAACAATAACCCCAAAATTTTTGGTGCGGATCGATTCAACGATTTTTTGCAAACGCTTTCGTTCATCGCTTGAATGAATTTTGCGTGATACAGCTACAATGTCATTGAAAGGTGTCAATACAACAAATCGGCCGGGCAGCGAAATTTCGCAACTAAGGCGGGGGCCTTTGGCAGCAATCGGCTCTTTCAGGATCTGCACCAACACGTTGGGCTTTCCATTGAGCACTTCACCAATTTTGCCGGTTTTAATGATCTCAGCTTCGGTTTGAAATTTTCCGAAATCGCTGATGCCTTCCGATTTTTCGTTGATGGATAAAGCAGTAAACTTTAAGAGGGAGCGTACGTACGGACTCAAATCGGTATAATGCAGAAATCCGTCTTTTTCAAAACCAACATCTACAAATGCAGCATTCATACCCGGTACCAGCTTTTTTACTTTACCCAGGTATAAATCGCCAACAGTAAAACTTGCATCATGACTTTCCTGATGCAGCTCTACTAATTTTTTGTCTTCTAATAACGCTATTTCAACCCCGGTTGGGGCCGAATTAATGATCAGTTCCTTATTCACTCGATACGTCTTTAAAATTGAACCATTCTTACTTCACCTGATCAGGAAGGAATACGCCAGTAACAGCATGAGTATACAAGCAAGCACACAAATCTCTGTTTTGGCTATAGCGAAGCAGAGTCCCGTTTAAAAGCGGGACTCCGTTCAATTCAGAAGATTATTTATTCTTCTTCTTATGACGGTTCTTTCTAAGACGTTTCTTACGCTTGTGTGTAGCAATCTTATGACGCTTTCTCTTTTTTCCGCAAGGCATGTTTAATACGTTTTACGTTCGTTAAAAAATGTGTTATAATAATTTAATGTGGTCTTCGATCTGTTTCATCATTTCAGGGTTACTCCGGAACTTCCCCTGCGCTTCCAGCGCTTTCACTGTTTCTAAAAACTGCTGGTACCACTTTTTGGCATTTGCTTTATCACCACTCTTCTCATAAGCATCGGCCAATCGCAGCTTTACTTCCAGGTTTTGTGGTTCCAGTTGTGTTACTTTCTCAAAGCGTTCAATAGCTTTGGGCCATTGTGCACTGATGAAAGAACCAACTCCCAACATGTATTGGGCAAATGCATTATCTGGATTTTTTTCAGCTACTTCACGAATAAGGCCAATGCCTTTCATGGGTGGTTCGCTGCCGCCTGCTCCAAAAAAGTAGGTACTTCCAAGTCCAACTTTCGTAGAATCATTAGCGGGATTCAGTTCTAATGCCTTTTCAAATAACTCTTTTGCTTCCTTCGCCATCCACAGTTGGAGAGGCTGTTCCGTTACCGTTTGCAGCTCCTCTAAAAACAAATGGGCAGCAAAGGTGAGGTTTTTCTCCGAATTTTCCAACTTAGCAGCTTCTGCCATGTATTTGGCATACGGAACAAAGGCGCCGATGGTATCCATCCAAAAAGCCGATAGTTTGCGGTAAACCTGAATCTGCTGATTTTTTACATCGCCCCGGACCACCGAATTCTCCCATTCAGTTACTTTTTGTAACTGGGCAGGGTTGAGGCGCTTTTTCGCCAAACCAAGCATGGTTGGGAAATCGAGCAGGGTGGTAGTAGCACCAGCGGGCGCAGTGGCAGCTGTTTTCGAATGATCGTGCCCCGCATGATCATCTTCAATTTTTTTAGGAACTGTTCTGCCAAAAAAATACAAAAGAAAAACTGCTGTGATTGCAGCAGTTACATAAATAATTTGTTGCCTGTTCACGCTTTTCAATTGAAACGCAAAGCTACAGGAAGAAAGGCATTAAACACCTGTAAAATTGGCCAAATTAACTTTCATCATCATCTTCCGCTTGCTGAACAGCACCGCCTTTATAGCTGGTTTTTACTTCCTGTACAAACTCTTTTGCAGGTTTGAATGCAGGAATATAATGTTCCGGAATATGAACAGCCGTATTGCGTTTGATGTTGCGGCCAATTTTTGCAGCACGTTTTTTTGTAATAAAACTCCCAAAGCCACGGATATAGATATTCTGACCCGCAGAGAGAGAATCTTTTACCTCTTTAAACATGGTTTCAAGTGTAACAAGCACATCCACTTTGGGAATGCCTGTTTTTTCGGAGATTTGATTCACGAGATCTGCTTTTCTCATGGGCAAAAAATTTAAGGGTTGAGTTTATTTTGGTCTAATATCCTGAAATATTTTCAAAAACTGAAATATTTGGCCAAATTTCTTTCAATAACTTGTTGATAATGAACAAAATGCCCGTTTAGTGGGTTTCATTCCTTTTATTTGTACAAAATCGGCAACTTTTACAGGCAATGGCAACAACGGAGCTTTCTACTTTTTTTCGAAAAAACTTACTGCAATGGCATCATACTGAAAATAAGCGTCAGCTTCCCTGGAAGCAGGAAAAAGATGTGTACCGCATTTGGCTGAGTGAAATTATTTTGCAACAAACCCGTGCCGGGCAAGGGTTGAAATATTACGAGCGTTTCATTCAAACCTATCCAACCATTCAATCGCTGGCCAATGCACCCATTGAAGAGGTGTATAAACTTTGGGAAGGACTTGGTTATTACAACCGCTGCCGCAACCTGTATGCCACCGCTCAAAAAATTGTAACTGAACTGAACGGAAAATTTCCCGATACATACGACACAATTCTTGAACTGAAAGGGATTGGCCCTTACACCGCTGCCGCCATTTCTTCGTTTGGTTTTGGGTTGCCCTATGCAGTAGTTGATGGAAATGTATTTCGGGTATTGAGCCGTGTATTCGGTATTGAAACGGCTACAGATAGTACCGTTGGCAAAAAACAATTCCAGGAGTTGGCACAACAGTGTTTGGATATCAACGATCCGGCTGCGTACAACCAGGCAATTATGGATTTTGGCGCAACTATTTGCAAACCCGATGTGCCCGAATGTAAGTCCTGCGTTATGAAAAAAAAATGTGTTGCTTTTCAAACTGAACGGGTAAGCGAATTGCCGGTAAAAGAAAAGCAAACGAAGATCAGAAGCCGGTGGTTCAGATTTTATATATTGGAAAAGGATGGTTTGTTTGCTGAGCAAAAAAGAACAGGAAAAGATGGGTGGAGCAATTTGTATGAATTTCCCAATACTGAATTTGCTTCTGAAAAAGAATGGAAAAAGATAACCGCCGGTACAACCCAAGCATGGCTTACAGAAAATAAGATCAAACAAAAAGCTCTGTTGGTGAGTACCACAAAACCTGTGAAACAACAACTCAGCCACCAAACCATTTATGCAACAGCAGTATTGCTGCAGCTAAAAGGAAAACCGGTTGGTAAAACGGAATGGGAATGGAAATCAGCCAAACAAATGCAGCAATTGCCTTTCCCGAAATTGTTAAACGATTTTTTGAAAGCGGGCGTTCTTGAATTATTTGGCCTGATTAATGGAACAGTTAAGCAAAAAACGTAATTTAGAACTAACAACGGATAGCGTTTGGAACTGATCCATTTATTCAGTCATAAAATTTATACGTATGAGAGGAGTTAACCGTGTTATGCTTATTGGTAATCTTGGAAAAGACCCTGATGTACAAGTGCTCGAAGGAAATATTGCCGTGGCTAAATTTCCATTGGCAACAACTGAAACCTTTAAAGACCGCACAGGCAAACTGGTGAGCCAAACCGAATGGCATACGGTGGTGTTGTGGCGTGGCCTTGCAGAACTGGCGCAAAAATACCTTCACAAAGGCAGTCTTGTTTATATCGAAGGCCGTTTAAAAACCCGTAGCTGGGAAGATAAAGAAGGCGTAAAAAAATATGCAACGGAGGTGGTAGGCGATAACCTGATTATGCTGGATAAAAGAGCCGATGGAACAGGGCGAGCCGAAGGTCCGGATTCGTTACCCGGCTATCATGGTGATGATCTTCCTCCTATTGGTGAACCAAGTGCTGATTTACCTTTTTAGGAAATACCGTTGTGAATGTTATTTTTGCCTGTACAGCGGCGCATTGTTCACTTAATCTACAAGCTTTGGATTGTTACCACGTCAGCACTTTATTCTTATTATCTCTTAAACCGGTGCTTTTGGCTATCAACAGCCAGGGACTAACCTTATTGGTAATTTTATTCCTGTTATTATTATTCTTTTCGTTTGTTGTAAGCGGAGCAGAAGTGGCTTTTTTTTCGTTGCGGTACAAAGATCTGAATGTGATCAAAACAAAGCCCGATGCGCCCGCCAAACGGATCGTGAATTTGCTGGAAGAACCAAAGGTGCTGATGGCAAGCTTAATGTCAGCCAATGTAGTGTTTAATCTCTGCCTCATCTTTCTCACCAATTACCTCATTGATGAAGCACTCAACCTGCGGCATAATTTATTTTTGGTTGAATTTATTTTAAAAGCAACCGCCATTTCAGCATTGATCCTGTTGTTCTGTGAAATATTGCCCAAAGTATGGGCTTCACAAAACAATATCTTCTTTGCGTATTTCGCCAGTTGGTGGATCGATTCGATTGTGTATCCTCTCTTTAAAACAACCGGAAGCTGGCTGGCGGGCTATACCGATAGTATTGAAAAACGGATGTCGAGGTATCAAACTTCATCCCTGAAATCGGACGAGCTTGATTATGCAATTGATCTGATGAGTGAAGAAGAAGCTACCGTTAAAGAAAAACAAATTCTCAAAGGCATTCAGAATTTCAGCAACATTACCGTAAAGCAGATCATGCGTTCACGGCTTGATGTAAGCGGCATCGATTACAACAGTTCATTTACTGATCTTATTCAACGGGTACAGGAACTGCATTACAGTCGCCTGCCCGTTTATAAAAATAATCTTGATGAGGTGGTTGGTATTTTACAAACCAAGGATCTGTTGCCGCATATTAATGATGCAGATGGGTTTCATTGGCATCAGCTGATGCGTACCCCTTTCTTTGTGCCCGAACAAAAACTCATTGATGATCTTCTGAAAGAGTTTCAGCAAAAACGAATTCATTTTGCAGTGGTAGTAGATGAGTTTGGAGGCACAAGCGGCATTGTAACGATGGAAGATGTGGTGGAAGAAATTATCGGTGAAATAAAAGATGAGTTTGATGATGAAGAAAGCGTGAACAAAAAAATTGATGAGTACAATTATGTTTTTGAAGGCCGCACCATGATCCATGATGTATGCCGTACAATGAATCTTCCGCCGGATACGTTTGATAAAGTAAAAGGCGAAAGTGAATCACTGGCCGGACTTGTACTGGAGCTTGCCGAACGGTTACCACCGGTAAATGAAGTAATTGAAACAGGCGATTTCCAATTCACCGTACAGGAAGTAAGCCGCAACCGTATTGAAAAAGTGAAAGTGACCATTAAACCCATTGATTGATTAACATGAAGCAATTGCATAATCTTAGTTTATATTTCATGAACAACGTGTTGAAGTTTGGTAATAGATTCGTACTTCGTACTTCTTGCTTCGTACTTTTTCTCTCCATTGTTGCCTGTAATTCTGATCCTCGTCCACGACCCAAAGGTTATTTTCAAATTGATTTCCCAGAGAAGCAATACAAACTTTTTGATGAACCCGGTTATCCTTACACATTTGAATATCCTGTTTACGGGAACGTTTTAAAGGACAGCACTTTTTTTGATAACCAACCGGAGAATCCATATTGGATAAATCTTGACTTTCCCGAACTGGCTGGTCGTATTCACATCAGCTATAAATCAATTGGTGGTAACAATCAATTCAGCAGCCTGGTTGAAGATGCATTTAAAATGACGAGTAAACACAGTTTAAAAGCATCTTCCATTGATGAAATACCAGTTAAAGGTGGTGCAGGTGTTACCGGTTTTGTATTTGATGTTGGTGGCAACGCAGCTACTGGCAAACAGTTTTTTGTAACCGATAGTGCCCGTCATTTTTTACGGGGTGCTTTATACTTCAACACAACACCCAATTACGATTCAATTCAACCTGTTGAACAATTTCTCTACAAGGACATGCAGCACTTGATACAAACGTTGAAGTGGAGGAGTTAGGTTTAATAATTAATGAGAAAAGTATTTGAACCTAGTTTTGAAAATTTCGCAGAATCAACTTGTACAATAACTTGGCCATTAACTAAGTTCTTTACAGTTTCAAATCTGTTGATTATATCAGCACCTGTAAGAATGTTAATTGTTGTGTCAGCTGAAAAGTTACTATTAAATTTATTAATTGCAAGCTTTCGTATTTCTTCATTCGGCCCAAAAGAATATTCTACGAAAAAATTGCCAAACGTGTCTGACTGTGATCTTATTAATCTAATACTTGTTGTAGTCTTTGGGTATAGTCTAAAATGAATGTTCTGTAGTGTTGACTGGTCGGCTTGCCCAAAGCTTAGTTCAGCATTACTTGAATTAGTGAAAAAGTTGTACGATGTAGCAAACGTTTGAGGGCATTGAATTTTAACTACCAAAGCGGATTCAAGAAATCTACTTGGGTTTATCCTTACTTTCATTTCAAAAGATCCGTCAGATTTTGTTTTAGTCTTACCAATAACTGGATAAGGTAAGCTTTGATTATAATTAGTCCATATTGCCTGAACTTCAATATTGCCAAACCCCTTTGCAGAAGTTTGATCCGACACCAAGCCTTTAAGAACTATTTCTGTACAATTCGAGTCGCATTTGTACTTGTTGCATGACAATAAAAATGTCCAAAGCATGAATAATGTAAACAGGAGGTGTTTCATTGTTACTTTTTCTATTGCTAAAATAAATGAAACCACTCATTAATCATAGCTCTAATTGTTAATACTTTAAAGTAAAATCAACAGCTACAGACTTATCTTTGCCGCATGATAGCAATCGAAAATGTATTCATCAGCGATGAA
Organism: Bacteroidota bacterium; assembly: GCA_023428755.1. Lineage (GTDB taxonomy): Bacteria > Bacteroidota > Bacteroidia > Chitinophagales > Chitinophagaceae > Lacibacter. Next base: position 130,111 of record JAEYWX010000014.1, on the reverse strand, counting down.
GTAGTAGAGGAGCAGTTTGTGTGTGATTTGCAGAAATGCAAAGGTGGCTGCTGTATTGATGGAGATGCAGGCGCACCACTTACAAATGAGGAATTGGAAGAAGTGAACGCAGCGATTGTACACGTTAAGCATTTACTTACCAAAGAAGCACAATTGGTAATTGAAACAGAAGGAAACTATACCTACGACCGTGAGTTTGGCTGGGTAACCCCCACCATCAGCAATGGAATGTGTGCGTACGGCTTGGTTGATGCACAGGGAATTGTCAAGTGTTCGTTTGAGCAAGTGTACAATGAAGGAAAGATCAAATGGAAAAAACCCATTTCCTGTCACCTGTATCCGATCAAGATCAGCAAAAGTGAAAAGACGGATCAGGAATATGTGAATTACGAACCTCGGGATCCGATGTGTAATCCCGGTTGTGCATTGGGGCAAAAACTGAAAGTACCCACTTACGTGTTTTTGAAAGAAGCCATCGTTCGAAAGTATGGGGAAGAATTTTATGAAGTGCTGACGCAGATTGCAGATCAGTATTATTCCAACAAATCAAACAAGTAACTTTAGTGCATGAGCCAAGCCGCCGATAAATTTATCGCCAAGAGTACCATTAAATCTGCTGATCTGGATCACAGGCGTACGATCAATTTTAATATTGGTAAGTACAATGCAAAAGTACCGGAAGGCAAACAGCAGTTTACGCAAATGCTTACGGCACGTGAACGGGCCAAGAATGTAAAATGGCGGGCGCTTGAAACACTGGATCAGCAACTCGAAGAATTTGAACTGCAGTTTACACGCAGAGGTGGGAAAGTAATATGGGCTGAAACTGCACAACAGGCCTGCGATGAAATTCTGAAAATATGTGAAGCGAGAAATTGCAAAACTCTGGTGAAGAGCAAAAGCATGGTAACAGAAGAAATTCACCTCAACGATTTTTTAGAGAAGAATAAAATTGAAAGTGTAGAAACAGATTTAGGTGAATACATTCAGCAACTCGATGGCGAAGCACCGTATCATATTGTTACACCTGCCATGCACAAAAGCAAGGAAGATGTAGCGAAGTTATTTGCTGAAAAACTGGGCACCGATCCCAGGGCAACTCCTGAACAGTTAACATTGGTTGCCCGGAAAATTCTTCGTGAAAAATATATACAGGCCGAAGTGGGCGTAACAGGCGCCAACTTTATTCTTGCTGATGTGGGTGGCATTGCTGTAACAGAAAACGAAGGCAATGCAAGACTGAGTTGTGCCTTTCCAAAAACACATGTTGTAATTGTTGGCATCGAAAAAGTATTGCCGAGCATGCACGATCTTGGTTTGTTCTGGCCCTTGCTTGCAACCTATGGAACCGGTCAGCAGGTAACCGTATACAACAGTATCGTATTGGGGCCAAAGCAACCGGGAGAAGCAGATGGTCCTGAAGAAATGTTTGTGATCCTGTTGGATAATGGACGTACCAACGTTTTGAAAAATCCCGCAACACGTGAAAGCTTGTATTGCATCCGTTGCGGGGCCTGTTTAAATGCTTGTCCTGTTTATAAAAATATTGGCGGACACAGTTATGGCGCTACCTACAGCGGTCCAATTGGAAAAGTAATTACACCCCACCTGAATGATCTCGACGAATACAAACATCTGAGTTATGCATCATCGCTCTGCGGCAATTGTACAGAGGTTTGCCCGGTGCGGATCAATCTGCATGAGTTGCTGTTGGAGAACCGTCACGAAGCAGTGGAACAAGGCTTTTCATCATTTGGTGAACGTATGGCCTGGAAAATCTGGAAGCGTGCTTCATTAAGTCGTAAGATGATGAACATGGGCAACAGCAAAATTAAAAACTGGGTGATCAACAAATTTGTAAAAGACTGGACCAAACATCGTGGGCCTATGAATTTTCCTGAAAAAAGTTTCAACCAGCTTTGGCAGGAACGTAATGGTAAGTAACAGGAAGCATGCTTGTTTACACGGCACATATTACTCCACGTATAACCTACATACTTCAGTATTTCAATGAACAGCTGTTGATCGATGCGGAGCTGACAGATATTATAGAAGACTATCGCTCATACAATGGAAGTAAAATCAACTATTCTGATGAACGCATTGATGCAGCAGAGTTTTACATAAAGCCAATTGGGTTGTTGCAGCAGGCTTTTATCCGCAAGCAAAAAATAGAATGTTTCGATTGGAATGGATACAAAGCATTTTTTCAAACAGATGATGATCTGGGGTTTGATGTGTTTTCCGCCATTTTTTTTCTTATCACCCGTTATGAAGAGTACCTGGAGTATGAGCCCGATGAATATGGCCGCTATGCGCATTGGAATTCATTGTCATGGAAAGAAGGTTTTTTACATCAACCGTTGGTTGATATTTGGTTGATTGGATTCGGGGAACTATTAAAGACAAAGTTCCCATCACTCGCCATTCACCACTCACTATTCACTTTTCTCCCTACTTACGATATTGATATTGCCTGGAGTTACAAGCATAAAGGCTTCTGGCGAAGTGTTGCTGCTTCGATCAATCAGCCATCAACGATTGTAAAACGGTTGAAAGTGATCAACGAAAAGGAAGACGATCCGTTTGATTCATATGATTGGATCAACAGATTACATCAGCAATATGTATTGAATCCCATCTTTTTCTTTTTGATAGCAAGGGATAAAAGCGAGTACGATAAAAATATTTCTCCAACGAAACTTCCGTTACAACAGTTGATCCGCTCAACTGCAGCGAAAGCAACGATTGGATTGCATCCTTCTGTACAGAGTAATGTAAATAAAGCATTGCTAACAAAAGAACGGGATGAATTGCAGTGGATCAGCCGGAAAAAAATCACACAAACACGGTTTCATTATATCCGTTTTCATTTACCACATTCCTATCGTGAATTAATTGCTGCCGGTTTCACTGATGAGTATAGCATGGGATATGGAACGGTAAATGGATTCCGTGCATCTGCTTCAAAATCATTTTTGTGGTACGATCTGGAAAAGGAAGAAACAACTTCACTTCGTATTCATCCCTTTGCGTATATGGAAGCTAATTCGTTTTATGAATTGCATCAATCACCGGAAGAAGCGCTGGCAGAGCTAAGAATGCTTTTTACTGAAGTGCAAAAAGTGAACGGCACATTGATTACCATTTTTCACAATCATATGCTGGGGACAGATCCAATGTTTAAGGGATGGAGAGAGATGTATGAAAGCTTCATTGATGCTGTCATACCGACGAAGGAGGAATCTTCTGAGCTGTAGCACAAATGTTGAGCAGATTCCTCGTGCCTCGGAATGACAACATCATTGCTCGTTCCTCGAACCTTCCAGCAACTGCATCAACTCATTCATTTCCGGTTCGCTTAAGTAACGCCATTTGCCCACTGCAATATTTCCGAGTTGAATATTCATGATCCGGATTCTGCGAAGGCTCACTACTTCATAGCCAAACGCTTCACACATGCGCCTGATCTGGCGATTCAACCCTTGTTTGAGAATGATCGAAAAACTTTTGCTGCTTAATGTACGCACTTTACAGGGAAGTGTGGTGGTGTTGAGAATATGTACACCTTTGCTCATTTTGGCGGCAAAGTCGGGGGTTAATTTTTTATTGACGGTAACGATGTATTCTTTTTCGTGTTCATTGCCGGCACGCAGAATTTTATTAACGATATCGCCATTGTTGGTAAGAAAGATCAATCCTTCCGAATCCTTATCCAACCGGCCAATGGGAAAAATGCGTTTGGGATGATTGATAAAACGAATGATGTTGGTGCGGTCTTTTTCATCAGTAGTGGACGTAATATTCAACGGCTTGTTGAAGGCAATGATAAACTGATTCTGCTTTGCTGTTGATTTTACTTTCAGCAGCTCATCATCAATATATACTTTGTCTTTGGAAGAAACTCTTGTGCCTGCCAACGCAATATTTCCGTTCACCACCACCCGTGCCTGATCGATCAGCTTATCTGCTTCACGACGTGAGCAATAACCTGTTGCACTAATGTATTTATTGAGGCTGATCTTTTCTTCCGCCATGTATCAAAAGTAAGAAGGATTAATTATCTGCAACATCCCGTTGCTCTTCCGCCGTTTTCTTAAAGGCTTTATTAACGAGGTACACACCCAGCAATGTAACCAGTCCGCCAATGGTTAACGTAAGTGTGAGTTTTTCTCCAAAGATCATTGCACCAAATAATACAGCTACTACCGGATTTATATAAGCGTAGATGCTGGCCTGCTCGGTGGGCAGATTTTGCAAGGCATACAGGTAGCAGATAAATGCGATGACGGAACCAAACACTACGAGGTAACCAATAGCTGCCCACGATTGCCAGGGAATTTCAGTAAGCGGTAAAAAGTTTTTATCAGTAGCAGAAATGCCGAACAATGCAATGCCTGCAATAACCATTTGAAAACCCAAACCAAAATACGGATTGAATTTAGCAGCTTGTTGTTTTGTGTAAAGAGAACCGAAAGCCCAAGTCCACGTTGCAATAAGTGAAATGAAAATGCCGAACCGGAAACCGGGATCAAAAAAATCGTGCAGGTGTTCATAAAAAATAACACACACCCCGGCAAAGCCGATCATCAATCCAAGGATTGCTTTTGATGGTATTTTATCTTTCGATGTAAACAAACCGATGATCACCAGCCAAAGTGGGAAGATGGCACCCATAATGGCGCCAAGCCCCGATGAAATATATTTCAATCCCCAAGTACTTAAGCCATTGCTGAGTACAAAGTTTAAAACTGAAAGTATCAGTAAGGGAATCAATTCTTTTCCTCTGGGAAATTGTGCACCTTTTGCAATAAAGAAGATCATGTAACAAAGTCCGCCGAGTAACTGACGGATGCCTGCTAACTCCAATGCAGGCATGTGCCGTACACCTTCTTTCGAAGCAATCCAGGTAGTGCCCCATAATACACATACAACCGCCAATGCAAATATGGCTTTTGCCCGTGTCCCTTTTTTCCGGATGGTCAAAGGATTAAAGACTGCTAAACTTTTGATCGTATCAGCAGAAAATGTAAAGGCTTTATTGATGTCGAGTTTGGGCATTAATGTTTAAAGTGACGCATTCCGGTTATAACCATTGCCAGGTTATTTTGTTTGCAATACTCAATCGAATCATTGTCACGGATAGAACCGCCTGGTTGAATAAATGCCACAATACCTGCCGCATGACCTAACTGCACACAATCATTGAACGGGAAGAACGCATCACTTGCCATTACTGCACCATTTAAATCAAAATTGAACTGCTTTGCTTTCTCCACCGATTGGCGCAAGGAATCAATACGACTTGTTTGTCCGCAACCTTTGCCCACCAGTTGTTTATTCTTCACCAATGCAATGGCATTCGATTTTAAATGTTTGCAGATGAGATTGGCAAATGCCAGATCTTCTTTTTCTGCAGCAGTGGTTTCTCTGCCACCTGTTTCTTTCCATTCGGTATAATTGCCTTCGTCAACGCCTTGCACCAGTACACCGTTCAAGATAGATTTGTATTGCTCTTTTACGTTTGGTTGCGCTTTCAGTTGCAATAAAATTCTGTTTTTCTTCGACTTTAATACTTCCAACGCATCTGCAGCAAATGAAGGAGCGATCAATACTTCAAAGAAAATTTCGTTGATGGCATCAGCTGTTGCTTTGTCAATTTCACCATTGCAAACCAATACACCACCAAACGCACTTTCATTGTCACCGGCAAGTGCAGTATCCCAACTGTCTTTTACCGTTTCACGTTGTGCCACACCGCATACGTTGGTGTGTTTAATGATAGCGAAAGTTGTATCTGTAAATTCTTTGATGAGTTGCACAGCGGCATCCACATCAACCAGGTTGTTGTACGAAAGTTCTTTGCCGTTCAATTGTGTAAACAGTTCATCGAGGTTACCGAAGAAGCGTGCCGATTGATGCGGGTTCTCTCCATAACGCATGATTTTTTCTTCTTTGTTGAATGGTGTTTCAACAGCCGATTGATGGAAGTAGTTGCTGATAGCAGTATCGTAAGCCGTACACACATCAAATGCTTTGATAGCAAATGAACGACGTTGCTCATAACTTGTTTCACCATTTTGCTCACGCAACATATTTTCCAATACTGCATATTCTTTCTTCGCAGCTAGCACAACAACATCCTTATGATTTTTTGCAGCAGCACGGATCATCGATGGTCCGCCGATATCAATTTTTTCAATGATCGCTTTTTCATCGGTTGTTGAAGCAACGGTTTCTTCAAACGGATAAAGATCAACGATCACCAGGTCGAGCTGCGGTATATTGTATTGTTTCATTTCAGCCAAATGCTGCTCATCATCCCTTTTTCCAAGTATACCTCCAAACACAGAGGGGTGCAATGTTTTTACACGGCCTCCTAAAATAGAGGGGTAGGTTGTAAGGTTTTCAACCGGAACAACCGGAATGCCCAGCTTTTCAATGAACTGTTGTGTGCCACCTGTTGAATAAATGGTTACGTTCTGTTCGTGTAAAAGCTGAACTAATGAATCCAGACCATCCTTGTAAAAAACTGAAATGAGTGCTGCCTGAATCTTCTTCATAAATGTGGTTGATTGGCGCCACCCAGACGCTAAGTCACGAAGAAACACAGGAAAACGGGAGTGTTTGGAGACTTTGTGTCTTAGTGGCAAGACTTTAAGAAGCCGCAAAGGTAGGGGTCTATAAATTCATCACAAAAGCACCCCGGTCACTTGTGCAGAAATAATTCAACTGCAACCGTTCGCAGTCTTTTTTCCAGAGGTTTACTTTCCATTGCGGGTTAGAGCTGTCGAAAATGAAAAGTTTGGAGTTGATTGTTTTGATCAGATCGTTGATAAAAAGCCGTGGATTGCCTGAAACGATCACAATGTCGGCCAACAGGGGAGTAACCAATGAATCGTACCGGTAGGATTGGTTGATGTGAATGATCTTTTTTTGATTGATCTCGAAGGCTTGCTGTTGAACGGAGTTGTGCCGGATGGGTGTGTGATAGGTGCGGTGTGCAATGCGGGAAGGTTTTAAATGGAAGTTGCGCAGAAAACCATCTTGCAGCAAAACCGAATCGCCGATGAATTGGTAACGGTTGCCGAGCATAAAATCAATGGCCGTGTGTTGCGATAAATTATAAACGATCAGTTTCTGCTGCCGCATCGTTTTGTATTGCAGGTAGACTTGTAAGCCAAAAAACACACAGAGAAATCCTGCACTCCACTTCAAAGCAGCGGGCCGTTTTTGAATAAGCCATACAGCTGTTGCTGCAATAAACAAATACAATAGTATTGTTTGCAATGGATGGTGATTGATACCATCTACTACTGCGAACGTAAAATGATCGACCCAAAGAATAAATTGATTCATCCATTGCAACAGATGTGTTACTGCAACGGAAATTGGTTTTGCAAGGATGGGGAAAAATGAACAGGTCATCAGTAAGATCAATCCATACAATGCAAAGGAGGAGAGCGGCACTGCCAACAAATTACTGACGAGAAACAAAGTTGGAGCCTGGTGGAAATGATAGATACAAAGTGGCAACGTAAGTATTTGTGCTGACAGTGTTACGGCATTCAGTTGCCAGAGCTTATCCAGTAATTTATTTTGAATACTGATCAGGTGATAGATCGGTTTCATAAACAGTACAATGCTTAATACTGCAGCATATGATAATTGAAAGCCTACATCCCACAAGAGGAAGGGATTATAGCACAGCAGAACAAAAGCTGATGCAGCCATACTGTTGTAAATATTTCCTTTGCGTTGAAACAAATCTGCACCTGCAATAAAACTGAACATAATAACGGCCCGTAAAACGGAAGCGCCTGCACCTGTTAGTAAGCTGAACAGCCATAAAAGTAATAGCACGAGTATTGTCTTAAACAACTTTAATCGTTTGAAGCGATCCAGTGGTTTTAACAGGAAGAGAAGTAATACATAGATCAATCCCAGGTGCATTCCGCTGATGGCAATTACATGTACAACACCGGTGTTACTATATGCCTGCACCAAATCCCGGTCCAGATCATCCCGATAGCCGATGAGTAATGCTTCAGCTACGCTGCTTTCCATCTCTCCTTTAATCCAGGTGCGGATCGTTTTTAAAATGTAGGCTTTTACATTGTACATCTGTTTCCAGAAATAAGATGTTTGTGAGCGTCCTGTTTTTTGATAATCTTTTGCTTGTAAAAAAAGTTGATGTGTAATTCCATTGAACAGTGCATAACGTTTGTAATCAAAACCGCCCGGGTTGCCTGCATTTTTTATTTCCTGCAATGGTTTGTTTACAAGAATAATATCTCCATAGGTTACTGCAGGCGCTATGCTGTCTTTCCGGAAATATAATACTGCTTTGCCAACTACTTTTTTTGCTTTTTGATGCTGATAAACAATACTGATTTCGCTGAGTGCTTTGTATGTTTTTTCACGTTCGCTCAAAGGTTCCAGCAAACGAAGCTGAATGATGTTTCCCTCTTGATAGGAATGCCCGGCCCAATTTGGCTGATGGGGTAGTTGATGAAACCATGCCAATGCAATACCAGCAGCAATGAAGATGATGTTGATACTGATGCCAGTGATCCAGCTGTTGAAGAACCGGTTGCGTTCTTTTGTAAAAAAATAATAGAGAAGAAATGGAACCGTGATGAGCGTTGTAAACAAAGCCAGTTTCCAATGCAATGAAAAATACCATCCGCAAAGAATACCGGCGGCCAGCGGCAGCAGTAAGCGAAGAAAGGGGATGTTTTTCCAAATGGGGATCATGGCTGGTCAGCTATGTGTATCCCAAGATAAAAACACCCGCTTGGAAATGCAAGGGGGAAAGAACAGTAAATTATTCGCCCAATAAATTTTTCAAGAAGGCGATTTGACCCAGGTGATAGATATTATGCTGGATCAACCCATTGAGCATAAAACGGAAATTGTATTCCCGGTAGTCAACCATTTCATTTAGAAAAGCATCGTCTTTAGTTTGGAGCTCAGCAATCAATTGTTTGTGTAACTGCTCAAATTCGTCCAGTGCTTTTGCCCAAGTTTGTATTTTGGGATCAATGCTGCGCCAATCCATTTGCTCTGCTGTTTCCAGATCATAATCCTGTTTCTTTTGTACACGGCTTAACGTAAACTCCGCCCAGGTTATCATGTGGTATAAAATTTCAATAGCTGCATGGGAATTTGTTGGATTAATGTACACAACGGCCGGGTGAATTTTTCGCAGGATGGGCATCACTGCTTCGCCATACCATGGCTGACCGTTCAATACCCGTTCAAGATTGGTTATGATGGATTGTACTTCCTTGTTGTTCATAGTTGAAAGTTAGGAAGAACAAATGCGAATAACAATATGAATGTTGTTAAAACAACTTACGTGTTGGAAGTAGAAGAAGGGAGGGCAACGGTATAACCTTAAACAAAAACTCCGCACTTGTTGCGGAGTTTGAAATTTATTTACTGAGATACATACTTCTGTCTTTGTACAGCTGACGGAAATAAGGATCACGCAGATCTTTTATAAACCGGATCGCTTCGCCGGTACTTTTCATTTCAGGACCAAGCTCCTTATTTACATTCGGGAATTTATGAAAACTGAACACCGGTTCTTTAATGGCATAACCAGTAAGCTTTTTCTCGTAGGTAAAATCAGTCAGCTTTTTTTCACCCAACATCACTTTGGTGGCAATGTTGAGATAGGGTATTTGGTAAGCTTTTGCAATGAATGGTGTTGTACGGCTTGCACGAGGGTTGGCTTCAATTACATACACTTTGCCATCTTTAATTGCAAACTGAATATTAATGAGGCCCTGTATTTTTAATGCTTTTGCAATTCGCTTTGCATATTCCTCCATGGTTGCTACAATCAATGGAGACAGGTTGAATTCGGGTAGTACAGCATGGCTGTCGCCGCTATGAATACCGGCTGGTTCAATGTGTTCCATTACGCCCATTACATGAAAATTCTCTCCATCATAAATCGCATCGATCTCTGCTTCCTGGCAACGATCAAGAAAATGATCGATCAGAATTTTATTGCCGGGCAGATGTTTGATCAAACTCAACACTGCTTTTTCCAGTTCTTCTTCATTGATCACGATCCGCATCCGCTGGCCACCTAATACATAGCTAGGACGAACGAGTACGGGATAACCTACTTCTTTCGCCACTTCAATTGCATCATCAGTTGTGTATGCAGTACCGTACTTAGGATAAGGAATCTCCATCTCTTTGAGCAGATCACTGAAACGTCCACGGTCTTCGGCAATATCCATACTGTCGAATGAAGAGCCGATGATACGGATGCCTCTTTCGTGCAAACGCTTGGAAAGTTTCAGGGCTGTTTGTCCGCCCAACTGTACAATTACACCATAGGGTTGTTCCAATTCAATAATTTCCCAAAGATGTTCCCAGTTTACCGGTTCAAAATAAAGCTTGTCGGCCATGTCGAAATCGGTACTTACTGTTTCAGGGTTACAGTTCACCATAATGGCTTCAAAACCACATTCTTTGATGGCGAGGAGGCCGTGAACACAGCAGTAGTCGAATTCAATACCCTGACCAATCCGGTTGGGGCCACTACCGAGAACAATAATTTTTTTACGCTGAGATGGAATGGATTCGTTGTGGAGGATCGTATTTGCCATTGCGGTGCAAAGGTAGGGGTGCAGGAAAAATTTCAGCAGATTTTTTCAAGTAAAATTTCAACACCGTTAACTAACAGGTATGAGCAGGATCTTAACTCTTTGATAAGGTCAATCAGTCAAAAAATCACTCTTTAACATACACACAAAAGCACCGGCAAAACACCAGTGCTTTAATTTTTTCTGTTGGGCTGCATTATACAGCAAAACTTTCACCACAACCACATGTGCGGCTGGCATTGGGATTGTTGAAGTGAAAACCTTTGCCGTTCAATCCATCGCTGAAGTCAAGCGTCGTGTTGTAGAGATATAAAAAACTTTTCATATCAGTCACCACTTTTACGCCATTGTCTTCAAACACCTGGTCGTTGGGTTTTGATTCATTGTCGAAATCCAACTTGTAGCTGAGGCCGCTGCATCCGCCACCAACCACACTCACCCGTAAAAAGTAGGATTGATCGGCTTCTACATTTGCCTGCTGCTTGAGGAGTGCTACTTTTTCTTTTGCCTTATCTGTAACAAAGATCATAACATGCTTTTTTATTGTTCCTGCAATTGACGGGCCATCTGAAAACCGGCTGCCGTCTTGTCTGCAAAATTAGTCAATTTGAAACGGATGATTTTTGCTGCGGGCAAAGTTCTGGGCAATGGTTGTAAATTGCCTGCAAAATATGCATATGCAAAAGGTGGAACATATTGGTATTGCAGTCAAGAGTCTTTCGGTTTCCATTCCCTTGTTTGAGAAGTTGTTGAATACCCCCTGTTACAAAACAGAACTGGTGGAAACAGAACAGGTGAATACCGCTTTTTTTAAACAGGGCGAAACAAAGATTGAATTGCTGGAGAGTATTGACCCCGATGGTGTAATTGCACGGTTCATCGAAAAAAAAGGAGAAGGCATGCACCATATTGCATTTGATGTGGATGATATTGAAGCGGAGATGAAGCGGTTGCTGCAGGAGGGGTTTGTGTTGCTGCATGAGCAACCGAAGAACGGGGCAGATAATAAGCTGGTGTGTTTCCTTCACCCGAAATCAACCAATGGCGTATTGATCGAGCTTTGCCAGGAAAAAAAATAGCTGCCCGGAAGCAGCTACTTTATATTTGGATGTAAGCTTTTATTGTTTGATCAACGACACACTTTCAATGATCCGCCCGTTTTCAATCAGCTGAACAAGATACAATCCGGCAGCAAGTCCATTCATATCAAGCTGCACTCTGTTTCCACCTGTAGGGTTAATGGTTTTCAAACGTGTACCTTTCCCATCGATCAGTTGAATTATCTGGCCGGGTTTGAACGGCTCTTTTGTAAATAACTGTGTGGTTGAGTTTACGGGATTCGGGAAAATGCTGATGTTCTTTTTTATAACATTCACAATTTTGACTACTTGTGAAAAGCTTGTTTGTGCATTCAAATCTACCTGGCGCAAACGATAATAATTGTTTCCTCCCAATGGACTTTTATCAATGAAAGAATAATGGGTGACGTTTGTTGAATTACCCGTTGACGTAATTGAACCAATCTCAACCCATGTTTTTTGATCATTACTGCGCTCAATAATGAAACGGCTGTTATTGGATTCTTCCAACGTACTCCATTCTAATGTGATAGTAAATGGTTGTTTCTGCTCAGCTTTGAAATACCCAAATGCAACCGGTAAAACTCCGGCACCCGTAAAGGGAAATGAAAGAATAAATGGTCCATTTATATCTCCTTGGTTACCTGAATTAGGCCCACCCCACACAACGTTTGAGCCGATTTGAATTAAATCGGAACTTCCATTTGCTGCCTGGATTTTACCTCCGGCGTAGACTTGGAAAAAACTAAAGCAACTCAAAAATAATTTACCTGATGGTTCAAAATTGATAGTGCCGCATAGAAATATCTGAAGTCGTGGACTTGCTAAAGGGTTACTTTGACAGCTGCTTTCCGCAGTATAGGTTGGCCCTTTTACAACGACAGTAATGCCTGCAGGAATACAAACAATGTCATCATTTCCGGGAACTGTACCACCATTCCAAGTAGCAGGTTTATTCCATTCTCCATTGTTTACAACAGGCCACTTTGTGCAATTAGTTGTCATGGTTCCACATCTTGGATATGAAACTCCTGTGTGTGGCCAATACTGTTGAGAAAAAGAAGTTAATGCAATGAGTGATGTACAGAGTACGAATAAAAAATGTTTCATAAACGAAGCCAATAAATAAAGTGAACGGAAAAAAATAGTGGCTCGTTTCAGGGGGTTGGATCGCTGAGGGATAGGTGTAAATTGGTTAGAGACTAAGCGATAATTCGTACAGGATATTAAGAGTAGACCGTAAAATTACTGAAGTTTTTGACTTATACAAGTTTTTTATAAAAGAATCTGTTCCATTTTCATGCTCCGGGAGCCTTTAATAAGCAGATGTGTATGTGTAAATTGTTGATGTTGAAACCATTGCCTGGCTTCCTGTGAGGTGCTAAAATATCGAAATGAGTGTTCAACTTTTGCAAAATCACCTCCTACCAATATCACTGCACTCCAACTGTACTGCTGTATTAGAGCAATAATAGCCTGGTGTTCTGCTAAACTTTCGGTTCCCAGTTCGGCCATGCCACCCAGCATCAACACCTTTCTTTCAGCGGGTAATTTGGCAAAATTCTCAATGGCCAGTTTCATGCTGCTGGGGTTGGCGTTGTATGCATCCAGGATAATCTTGTTTGTATCTTTTTCTACCAGTTGAGAGCGACTGTTTGAGGGTTGATACTTCTCAATGGCGGCTTTGATTTTTTGTGCGGGCACGCCAAAATGCATGCCTACACAAACGGCTGCCAGGACATTGGGTACATTATAATCGCCCACCAGTTGTGTATTGATGTTTCCAATTGAAGGTTCGCTTCCTATTTCAACAATTAAAAACGGTTCGCTGCTGATAAGTTGGCCGGTTGTTTGAGCATTGCGGGTTCCGTAGGTGATTTTATTCTTGATACTCTGGCTCATCTCTGCAAGATAATCCAGGTCAGTATTGATGAAAATGCTGCCGTTTGTTTCACGGATGAAATCATACAATTCGCCTTTTCCTTTTCTTACACCTTCAATACCTCCAAATCCTTCTAGGTGTGCCTTACCCACATTGTTGATCAACCCATGTGTAGGCAGAGTATAGGTGCAATAGCCGGCAATTTCTTTTTGATGATTGGCCCCCATTTCCACCACCGCCATTTCAGCATCGGGTTTTACTTTCAGCAATGTAAGGGGTATGCCAATATGATTATTCAAGTTGCCTTCTGTTGTATATGTTTTGAAATGGGACGACAATACTGCATGCACCAGTTCTTTGGTGGTAGTTTTTCCATTACTTCCGGTAATAGCAAGAAATGGAATATTGAATTGCTGACGGTGATATTTTGCTAATTGTTGAAGTGTTTGCAACACATGTCCTACGTTGATAATGCGGTGATCGGCTTGCGCTATTTCTTCATCAACAATGGCATAGGCTGCTCCTTTTTCCAACGCCTGCAATGCAAAGTCATTACCATTGAAGTTTTCTCCTTTCAATGCAAAGTACAGGTCGCCTGCTTTGAGTTTACGGGTATCCGTTTGTACACTTGGGTATTGTAAAAAAAGTTGATAGAGTTCTTCGATCTGCATACACCAAAGATAATCAGGAAGATAGTTTGTTCAGAGTTGTTGCACCTTTTTAAAAACTAAATCTCTGAACCAGGATAAAATAAAAGCCCCTCCAGATAGGAAGGGCTTTTTATCAATCGAAATAGAATTAATTTCTTTTGCGGTTGTTTTGTTTTCTTTTTCCAAACCAGTTACCGGTTTTACGACCGTTACCTTCCGCACTTCCGTAACGAGTCATTGCACAACGGAAACCAATTTGTGAGCTGCTTTGATCTTCTTCCAGGAAGCGGCGTGAACCAGGGCTTAACCAATAAGCACGATCGTTCCAGCTGCCACCTTTGTAAACACGGCTCTTATCGCTTATTAAAGTAGTAACCCCATATCCATATTGTACTGTGCTTAATGAATCTCCATCAAGGTAATCAATAGCATATCCTTTTTGATAGTTGCGGCGGTTTTTTACTTCTTCTTCAGTTTCATCACGGTATTTAATACGGCCCATAGAGTCTCTTTCGGCCTTGCCGGTGCTTAAGTCCATACGCTGGAATTTATTACCACGGTAGTAGTTGAAATCATCTCCGTCTGTAGAGGTCATCGGTCTGTAAACGTCGGCTACCCACTCGCTCACATTACCTGCCATATTGTAAAGCCCGAAACCATTCGGATAGAAGGCTTTTACCGGACCTGTAATAGAGGCACGGTCGTTCAAACCGCCGGCAACACCCATATTGTCACCAGATCCACGTTTGAAGTTCGCAAGAAACTGACCTTGCCAGCTTCCTCTGCGGGCATCACGCAAACCATTTACATTTTGGGCCCAAGGATATACTTGTTTGTTGGCTGTTAACTCCTCACCACGTTTCTTTTCGCTGCGGCGTGGGTTAGGGTTTTGAGCAATATAGCCGTAAGCTGCGTATTCCCATTCTGCTTCTGTAGGGAGACGGTAGTCAGGTAAAATTAAACCCTCTTCAAAGCTGATACTTGTGGGCACCTGCTTCGTAATAGGATCTTTGTAATTTTTAATGTTTTTACCGGGAGTTGCCTGGTATTCACCTAACAAGTACGCTTTTGTGTTGAAGTTATCCTGACCTCCACCCTGCATTTGTTTTTGCAGTTCGGCTTTTTTGTTTGTGATTCCTTTTTCGTAAAGGATGTTTTCGTTTACACGGTCACTACGCCACAAACAAAAGTCATAAGCTTGTTTCCAGCTCACACCCACAACAGGATATAGGTTATAAGAAGGATGGCGGAAATAATATTCCACGTATGGTTCATTGTACGCCAGTTCGCTTCTCCAAACCAATGTATCGGGTAATGCACGGTTGGTAATTGCAGTATCCATGAACACGCGGTCGAGCCAAAAGAGGTATTCACGATAATGAACGTTGGCCACTTCTGATTCGTCCATATAAAATGAAGCAACTGTTACACGGCGTGGAATGTTATTCCAGTCACGCATTACATCTTCTTCCACAGCACCCATGGTGAAAGTACCACCTTCAACAAACACAAGTCCCGGACCGGTTTTCTGTTCCTTTTCTTTTGCAACACGAAAGCCGCTGCCGTTTGGATCATTGTAAGTCCAACCTGTTGAAGCCGACTTTTCCGGCTTCTTTTTGAATAAGTTACAAGAAGTAATAAGTGTAGCCCCAATTAGTAGGATACCTAGATTCTGAATGCGGAAAAGGTTTTTCATCTCTTCGTTTTGATAGTTAACGAGTAATGTTCAAAAATATTGTATTGGATTTCTCAACCCAAATTTTATTGGGTCTTACAACAAACATAGTTGAATCTTTTGGAATTTTGAAACAAAGCAAGCTGCCAGTCAGAATTTTTAGTATTTCTGCTTAGCATGCCGTGAAATTACGCATGGCTGCAGCTTTCCAAACATTGGAGCTTTCTTATACCGGCATTGTCAGGAGTCATTTTCAGGTATCTTTGAATTTCTCATTTATGCGATACACCGCACTGCTACTTGGCTGCTTTCTGTTTTTTTCCGGTACTGCCCAGCGCATCTATCGAAACAATTCTGTATTGGCAAGCGGCGATTGGTATAAAATTTCTGTAAAAGAGGCAGGCGTGTACAGGGTTAACATCGCATTGTTGCAATCCTTGGGAGTAAATGTTGCCAACCTGCAAAGCAATAGTATTCGCCTGTTTGGTAATGGGGGGCAAATGTTACCGGAGGGTAATGCGATTGTTCCGCCGGATGATCTTACAGAGAATGCTATCCAGGTGGTGGATGGCGGCGATGGGATATTTAATGCAAACGATTATTTTTTGTTCTACAGTAACGGGCCGCAGCAATGGGTGAAAGACTCGGCCAATAAGCGCTTTCGCCATCGAAAGAATTTATACAGCAACGAAGCATATTATTATATAAATATCGGCAGCGGTGGCCTGCGGATCTCCAACCGAACAGTGGGGGTAGCTCCCAACCGGGTTGTAACGACTTTTCAAGACCGGTATTTTCATGAACGGGATACCATTAATTTTTTACGGAGCGGGAAAGAATGGTATGGCGAAGAATTCAGCAACACGCCCGGCAGCACTATCACACGAAATTTTTCGATCAACATTCCCAATCTCATCCCTGCATCCGTGCAGTTGGTTTCCAATGTAGCGGCCCGAAGCAATGGAGCGTCCAGCTCGTTCCTGATCAGGGCAAATAATTCGGCAGTTGCACAACACACGGTTTCACCGGTTGGTACAGGTACCTACGATCCGGTAGCATCAGCACACGAACTTGTTGCATCGTTCAGCATATCACAGGCATCATTAAATCTTCAATACAATTTCCAGGCAGGCAGTGTAAATGCACAGGGCTGGCTCAATTGGTTTGAGTTATTTCCACAGCGCCAACTGAGCCTGAGCAACGTTGATCAATTGCTATTCAGAGATTGGGAAACAGTTGGAGCCGGTAACGTTACCGAATTTCGGTTACAGGGTGCCGTAAGTAACAGCCTGGTGTGGGATGTAACCGATCCGTTGCGTCCGCAAAACATGACGGGTGTATTAAGCGGAAATGAATTCAGGTTTGTAAACACTGCCGAGCGCTTACGTGAATATGTTGCCTTCAATCAACAAAATTTTTTGCAACCGGTTGCTGTTGGAAAAATTGCAAACCAGGATTTGCACGGAGCGCCTTCACCCAATTACATTATCATTACACACCCTTCGTTGCTGCAGGAAGCACAACGGCTGGCAAACTGGCATCGGCAAAACCAAAGCCTTACAACATTGGCCGTAACAACCGAACAGGTATATAACGAATTCGCTTCCGGTTCGCCCGATGCAGCCGCCATCCGCAACTTTGTAAAAATGTTTTACGACAGGGCAGGTGCCGATACAACTAAACGTCCACGTTATTTATTGTTGTTTGGAGATGCGTCGTACGATTATCTCAATCGCATCAATGGCAATACAAATCTTGTTCCCTGTTATGAAAGTGATGCGTCCTTAGATCCGTTGGCTACGTATACCTCCGACGATTTTTTTGGTTTATTGGATGATCAGGATGATATCGCCCGTTCTTTTCCGGCAGGTTTGTTAGACATTGGTATCGGACGTATTCCTGCCAAAACAATCCAGGAAGCAAAAGCAGTAGTTGATAAAGTTATCCGTTATCATGCCAAAGAAAGTTTTGGTCCTTGGCGGAATGATATTACGTTGGTGGCAGATGATGAAGATAATAATATTCATCTCGATGATGCAGAACTGCATGCATCGGTTATTCAGCAAAACCCTGCATTCAATGTTCCAAAAATATACCTGGATGCATACCGTCAGCAGAGTGGAAGTGGCGGCAGCCGTTATCCCGATGTAAACCAGGCCATCAACAGTAAATTATTTGCCGGAACATTAATCTGGAATTACAGCGGACATGGTGGCAGCCGGCGACTGGCAGCCGAAGCAATTCTCGACCAGGATATGGTAAACACCTGGAGCAATGCAGATAAATTACCATTGTTTATTACTGCCACCTGTGATTTTGCGCCGTATGATAATCCGTTGATCAATTCAATAGGGGAGAATATATTATTACGGGAACGCACAGGTGCCATTGCATTAATGACCACCACAAGGGTTGTGTTTGCATTCAGCAACCGCATTATGAACAATAATTATTTCAAACTGGCACTACAAACCGATGCAAACGGTGTATATCCATCATTGGGCGATGCAGTGAAGCTGGCAAAAAATTTCACCTATCAAACCTTTGGAGATATTATCAACAACCGCAAGTTTACGTTGCTGGGCGATCCTGCAGTACGGTTAGGGTTTCCGACTTTGAAAGTAAAAACAACTGCCATCAACAACCAGCTTCCTCTTGCTGACACATTAAAGGCATTGGACAGGTACACAATCAAAGGCGAAGTAACAGATGCAAATGGTAACCGCATCACCGGATTCAATGGTAACGTATATCCTGTTATTTATGATAAAGTACAACAGGTAAAAACAATCGGCAACGATGCGGGAAGTGTTGTAACTGATTTCAATCAACAATCAAATATTATTTTCAAAGGCAAAGCAAAAGTTACGAATGGTGAATTCAGTTACAGTTTTGTTGTGCCGAAAGATATCAACTATCAATTTGGAAACGGTAAGATCAGTTATTACGCAGAGAACGGCAA
Organism: Bacteroidota bacterium; assembly: GCA_023428755.1. Lineage (GTDB taxonomy): Bacteria > Bacteroidota > Bacteroidia > Chitinophagales > Chitinophagaceae > Lacibacter. Next base: position 111,235 of record JAEYWX010000014.1, on the reverse strand, counting down.
CATTGACGGCAACGGTGCTGAAACAGCCATTATCGTTGGTGGTGCAGGTGCCAATCCGGTTACAGATGGCGACGGCCCGGATATAAAAGCTTATCTCAACGATGAAAAATTTGTAAACGGCGGCATTACCAACGAAACCCCTGTGTTGTTTCTGAAACTTTCTGATTCAAGTGGCATCAATACGGTTGGAACCGGTATCGGGCATGATCTCACAGCAACATTGGATGATGATAACAGCCAGTTTTTTGTATTGAATGATTATTACGAAGCAGATGCCGACAGCTATCAACGGGGTACAGTTCGCTTTCAATTGCCTGTATTAACGGAAGGATTGCACGTATTGAAAATAAAAGCGTGGGATGTACAAAACAACAGCAACGAATACAGGCTTGAGTTTCGTGTGGTGAAAGATGAAGAATTAAAACTGGAACGTGTATATAATTATCCCAATCCATTTACTACACGTACCACATTTATGTTTGAACATAACAGGCCCGGCGATAACCTGCAGGTGCTCATCCGCATTTTTACAGTGTCTGGAAAAATTGTAAAAACGATCCAGCGTACAATAAATAATGACGGAAACCGTTCTTTTGACATTGAGTGGGACGGACGTGATGATTATGGTGCAAAAATTGGCCGGGGTGTTTATATCTACCAACTGGAAATAAAAGATTCAGCTGGCAAAAAACAAACCGCATTGCAAAAGTTGGTCCTTCTCTGATAAACCCAAATCTATAATTGATCGCTTATTTAATTTCTGCTAATTTTATGGCTCTAATTTCAACTCTTATGAGAAAAACAAACGCATACCTATTATGCATGATGCTTCTTTGCTTGTCCTCAAAAATCTTTGCCCAGGAACCAATTAATGTTGTAACCACTGCTGTACCCATGCTACGTATTTCGCCCGATGCACGTGCAGGAGGTATGGGTGATATGGGAATTGCTACATCACCTGATGCAAACTCATCGTTCTGGAATCAGGCAAAAATCCCATTTGCCAAACAACGTTCAACTATTGCCCTGACATATACCCCATGGTTAAAAGATCTTGGATTGAATGATGTGTTTATCGGAACCGTTGCCGGTTATCATCAAATTGATGAACTCCAGGCAATTTCTGGATCAATGCGTTATTTCAATCTCGGAAGCATTCAGTTTACTGACTTTGCAGGTAATGATCTGCAGAAATTTAATCCACGTGAATGGGCGATTGATGCAGGCTACAGCCGTAAGTTGAGCGATCAGATCGGTATCGGAATTGCTTTGCGTTTTATCTATTCAAATCTTGCCAACGGCAATACCAATGGTGTTACTTATAAACCCGGTACGGCTGTTGCAGGCGATATTTCATTTTATTATAATGGACTCAACGAGCAGGGAACCGGTTTTACAGCCGGAGCAGTAATGAGCAATCTTGGAAGTAAGATCGCTTATACCAACGATGCACGTGGTAAAGATTACATACCTGCCAATCTTGGTATTGGCGCCATGTATACAAAGGCAATTGATGAAACAAATACCATTAGCTTTGGACTTGACATTAATAAATTGTTAGTGCCAACACCGCCAACCGATACCTCAGTTGCTGCGAGAGATAATTACCGCAACAAAAGTGTTGTTGGCAGTTGGTTCTCTTCATTTGGTGATGCACCCGGTGGATTTGGCGAAGAGTTAAAAGAATTTCAAATATCAACCGGTTTGGAATATGGATATAACGATCAGTTCTTTGCACGTGCCGGTTATTTTTATGAAGCGAGAACAAAAGGCAACCGTCGTTTCTTCAGCGCAGGTGCCGGTGTGAAATACAACAAGCTTGGTTTTAACTTCTCTTATCTTGTACCAACAGGACAGGGAATTAATCGAAACCCATTAAGCAATACAACACGATTCAGCCTCATCTTTGATTTAGGTGGCGATGGAGGTGAATCGGCTCAGTAATTGATTGCAGAGAAAAGATTTTGTCAGAAGCGGAGGTAGTTTACCTTCGCTTTTTTATTTACATTATGGCAATCAGAATTGGCACTGGCATTGATTATCATCAATTGGCAGAAGGACGAAAACTTTTTATTGGCGGCGTTGAAATACCACATCACAAAGGAGCAGTAGGGCACAGCGATGCAGATGTATTGTTGCATGCCATTTGCGATGCTATGTTGGGAGCATTGGCACTTGGTGATATTGGTACACATTTCCCCGATACATCTGCTGCATACAAAGACATCGACAGTAAAATATTATTGCAGCAAAGTTTTGATAAGATCAAAGAGAAAGGTTACCGAGTAGTAAATGTGGACAGTACACTTTGCTTACAGGCCCCAAAGATCAAGCCTTATATTGCAGCTATGCAATCAACCATTGCCGCTATTCTTGAACTGGATACAGATTGTGTTTCAGTAAAAGCAACTACCACTGAGCAACTGGGTTTTGTAGGAAGAGAAGAAGGATTGGTAGCTCATGCAACTGTATTGTTAGAAAAATAAATTGGCATGACAGTTAAGATCATTAATCAATCGAACAATCCATTGCCTGCTTATGCTACTGAAGGCAGCAGTGGCATGGACATCCGTGCATTTGTTACAGAACCGGTTAAATTACAACCATTGGAACGGGCGCTGATCCCTACCGGGTTATTTATTGCACTGGAAGAAGGTTATGAAGCACAAATACGCCCCCGAAGCGGACTGGCAATTAAACAAGGCATTACCTGTTTAAATACGCCGGGCACCATTGATGCCGATTACCGTGGAGAAATTAAGATAATTTTAATCAATCTCAGTAACGAAGTACAGTCCGTACAAAATGGAGACCGTATTGCACAAATGGTGATTCAGAAAATCGAAAAAATAGATTGGAGCCTTGCCGTTGAGCTGGAACAAACAGAACGTAGTGATGGCGGATTTGGCAGCACCGGAAAACAATAAAAACAATGAAGAATTTAGTTTCAATATTTTTTGCAAGCGTTTTGCTGTTGGCTTTTTCGGCCTGCAAGTCAACCAAAACAATTCAGCAGGCAATGGTGAAAAAAGATACAGTTGCTGTGCCGGAAACACCTGTTGAAAAACTTCCTACCCGGGAAGATACCATGCGTATGGTGAACGATGTGTTGACCAATGTGCAGCAGAAGTACATAGAGTTCCGCACCTTCTCTGCTAAAATAAAAGTTGATTACAGCAACAGCAAAGGAAAGCAACCCGATTTTGTTGCCAATGTGCGTATGCTCAAAGACAGTTTGATCTGGATATCGCTGGGGAATGATATCGGCATTGAAGGAATCCGTGTGCTCATCAGCAAAGACAGTATTAAAGTAATGGACAAGCTGGCCAATACCTACCAGGTTCGACCGTTGAGCCATATACAGGAACTGAGCCAAATCCCTTTTTCATTTGCTGATTTGCAAAACCTCTTGGTGGGCAACCCCATCTTCTTTAATAAAGACAGTATCACCACCTACACCAATAACGCCAACGGATATGCGCTGTTGAGCTTTGCTTCGTTATTTAAAAATCTTTTATCGGTAGGGGCAGATTATACTATTCAAAAAAGCAAACTGGACGATAATGATCCGGCTTTGAACCGTACCTGTGATTTGATCTATAATAACTACGAAACAAAAACAGGCGTGCACTTTTCTACCCAACGTAAGATCACGATTTTACAGCAAACAAAACTGGATGTAGAGTTAAAATTCAAAGACTATAAGTTTAATGAAGAGATGAATTACCCGTTTACAATTCCTAAAAAATTCAAAAGAATCTGAGAAAGCATACGTTTTTAGAAAACACGGCGTTAACTCTTTTCGGGCTTCAAGTCTTATTTTTGTAACCAAACAAACACGATACCTATGCTGAAAATCATATTGCTCTCTGTTTGCACATTGCTCACCGCAACACTGCTGGGGCAGGACAAAGCAGAACTGGAACGCAAGCGTAAGGAAACGCTCCAGGAAATTGATGTGCTCAACAGGCAGTACAGTGATATTAAGAAAAACCAAAAGCAAAGTATCGGTCAGCTTACACTTATTCAGAAAAAAATACGTCTCCGCAACGAAGTCATCAACAATATCAACAAACAGGTGCGTACGATTGAACAGGACATTAACGCATCGTATATCGAAATGCGCCGGTTGAAGAAAGATCTTGATACCTTAAAACTGGCGTATGCACACAATGTAGTATATGCTTACAAAAACCGCAGCAGTTACGATGTGCTGAATTTTATTTTCTCCGCCACCAATTTTAATGATGCCATCCGGCGGATCGCTTATATGAAAGCCTACCGCAGTTACAGGGCGGATCAGTTAGCCGTGATCCATAAAACCGAAGCACTTTACAAAGACAAGATTGTACAACTCACCAATAACCGGAAAGAAAAAAGCCTCGTACTGCAAGATCAAAGTAAAGAAATGGGTGAGTTGGTAAAAGATAAAGAAGAGCAGGCCAGTGTTGTAAATAATCTGAAGAAGAAAGAGAAAGAGATCAACAATACCATTGCGGCCAAGCGCAAGCAGGCACAGCAAATGCAGGCATCGATCCAGGCCATCATTAACCGTGAAATAGCAGCAGCGAAAAAAGAAGCCGATGCGAAAGCGAAAGCAGAACGTGACCGTATTGCCAACGAAAAGAAAGAAGCTGATCGTATCGCAAAAGAAAATGCAAAGAACAATCCAACTACAACAACTACAGCACCGGTGGTAGCTGCACCTGTTGAGAAGCCGACAGTGCCAGAAAAGAAAGTAAGCTATCTTGAATACAACAAAGAAGATCTGGCATTAGGTACCAGTTTTGAAGGAAATAAAGGCAAGCTTCCGTTCCCCGTTGATAATGGATTTGTTTCGATCAACTTTGGACCATATACCATTCCGGGAACGAATATTAAGGGAAGCCAGGATTTTATCACCATTGCATCACCAGCAGGTACTTCGGTAAAAGCTTGCTTTGATGGTGAAGTAGTAAGTGTATTTGATGTGGGTGGTAACACTGCTGTAATGGTACGTCACGGAAAATACTTTACTACATACAGCAACCTTAGTTCAACAACAGTGAACAAAGGACAAACGATCAAAACAGGCCAGGTAATCGGCCGTGTAGGTACCAACCTCGATGGTGACGGTGAATTGAATTTTATTTTAGCAAGGGAAAATCAAATGATCAATCCTGCTCCCTGGTTAAGAGGTCGCTGATACGTTTACAAAACGCTCATATAATTCTTCATACAAAGGAACAATGTAGTGGATATCAAATTTCGCTGCCTGTTCCTTTGCATTTTGTTTAAACAGTTGCAGTTGCTCTTCACTTTTTAAGAGTTCAATACCTAAGCGGCTTAATTCATTTACATCGCCAATATTGGCCATGTATCCTGTTTCGCCGTGAATATTGATTTCAGGTATACCACCTGCATTGCTTGATAAGACAGGTACACCTGCTGCCATTGCTTCAAGCGCTGATAAACCAAAGCTTTCATATTCAGAAGTAAGCATAAACAAATCGGAGATGGCAAGTATCTCTTCCATTTCCTGCTGCTTGCCAAGAAAACGTACATCATCACAAATGCCCAGCTCACGGCAAAGTTCTTCTGCACCCGGACGATCAGGCCCATCGCCCACCATCAGTAATTTGGATGGAACTGCTTGATTAATCTGGTGGAAAATATGAATGATGTCATTCACACGTTTCACTTTACGGAAGTTGCTTGCATGTGCAATAATGCGTTCGCCGTTTGGTGCCAGCACTTTGCGGAATGCATCCAACGGTTTTTTATCGAAGCGTTTTACATCCACAAAGTTGTGGATCACTTCAATTTCTTTTTCAATATGAAAGGAGTGATAGGTTTCTTTCCGCAGGTTGTGCGATACGGCCGTAATGGCATCGCTTTCGTTGATGGAAAATGTAACCACCGGTTCAAAGGTTTTGTCTTTTCCAACCAGTGTGATGTCTGTTCCGTGCAGCGTTGTAATTACCGGAATATCTTTTCCTTTTTTCTTTAAGATCTGTTTGGCCATGTAGGCAGCCGATGCATGCGGAATGGCATAATGCACATGCAGCAAATCCAGATCGTTGTTGATCACCACATCCACCATTGTGCTTGCCAGTGTGGTTTCATAGGGCGGATAATCAAACAAAGGATAATGCGGCACACGCACTTCATGATAAAAGATATTCGTAAAAAAGCCGCTTAGCCTTACAGGTAATTGATACGTGATAAAATGAACAGAATGACCTTTTTCAGCCAGCGCTTTTCCCAACTCAGTTGCCAATACGCCACTTCCGCCAAACGTGGGATAACAAACGATACCTATTTTCATGAAATCTTTTTTATAGTTACAATCCCCGGAGAGGATTGTTTAGTTATATGACAATTGTCATTTATCATGCCAGAGGGTGTGCCACTGATGATTTGACAGGTTGCTGCTACGAAGTTAGCATTTTCAGGTAACCTGTCTTTTTGAACCCTTACCGCTTGTAAAAAAGCAGTTTTGGGGGAAGTATCACTTTTTGTGGGTTAACATACTTGTTTTATTTTGAGCCTTCCAATTAACTTCCATAACAGCATGAGAACAATTCAACTTGCCATCGCCTTTTGTATTATCGCATACACAGCCAGTGCCCAGAATGATACTGCCATGTTTAAACGCATTGCCGATAATGTGTTTTATCACAGCACTGCGTACGACAACCTGCGTTTCCTCTGCAAACAGGTGGGGCCACGTTTAAGCGGTTCGCCACAGGCAGAAAAAGCAGTGAAAGAAACCTACCGCATGATGAAAGAAATGGGAGCCGATACTGTGTACCTGCAGGAATGTATGGTGCCGCATTGGGTACGTGGTGCAAAAGAAAGTGCCTTACTGGTTGATGAAAAAGGAAAAACTGTTACGCTCAATGTATGTGCGTTGGGTAATAGTGTTGGTACAGGTAAGCAAGGTATAAAAGCCGAAGTGATAGAAGTTCGCTCATTTAAAGAACTGGAGGAGTTGGGCGAAAAAGGCGTAAAAGGTAAAATTGTATTCTACAATTTTCCAATGAACCCAACCAATGTTGAAACCTTTCGTTCGTATGGCGAAGCCGGGCAGTTTCGTGGACGTGGACCATCCATGGCAGCAAAGTATGGCGCTGTAGGTGTAATGGTTCGTTCGCTGGCAAGTAATATTGATGATTTTCCGCACACCGGCACAACAACCTACAACGATTCGTTTCCAAAAATTCCGGCTATTGCTGTTTCAACACGCCATGCAGAATATGTAAGCAGTGAACTGAAAAAGAAAAAAGGATTTCAACTCTATTTCCGCACAGAGTGTGTGATGCTGCCTGATGTAAAAAGTTATAATGTAATCGCAGAAATAAAAGGAACCGAATTTCCCAATGAGATCATTACAGTTGGTGGTCATCTTGATTCCTGGGATTTGGGCGAAGGTGCACATGATGATGGTGCCGGTTGTGTACAAAGCATGGAAGTGATTCGTGTGTACAAGCAACTGGGCATTAAACCCAAACGTACCATTCGTGTGGTGATGTTTATGAACGAAGAAAATGGCCTACGTGGCGGACGGAAATATGCAGAAGTTGCAGCCACAGAAAAAAACAACAAATTCATTTTTGCATTGGAAAGTGATGCCGGTGGTTTTACACCCCGTGCATTTGGTTTTACTGCAGAAGAAACTGTATTAAACAAACTCCGCAATTGGGTGCCCTTGTTTAAACCATATGGTGTGTATGAATTTTCGGCAGGCGGTGGCGGTGCCGATATTGGTCCGTTACGACCACTGGGTACAACACTCGCCGGTCTGCGTCCCGATTCACAACGTTACTTCGATCATCACCATGCCGCCAACGATACATTTGAAATGGTGAGCAAGCGTGAGCTGGAGTTAGGAGCCATTAACATGGTGCTGTTGTTATACGTGGTGGATCAATACGGATTATAAAAATTGATGAATGTGAATGAGCTAAACTCATTCACATTCATTGTTTAACACTTCTAATACTTTATAGTAATTGTCAACGGCACGTTCAGGTGTGCTGCCAATGGACACAAGTGCAACTTTTCCATACTGTGATAAGGTACTGATCAAATGAAACATCACACCACTTTAGACTCCCTTCTATGTTAACTTATTGTGTATGGAAATAAAAAAAGGTGGTAAAATTATTTCACCACCTGTATTAAATGAATTTGAATGATTAGTTTTTAATTAGTTTACGTGTCGTTATTTTTTGTCCGTCTATTATCTGAACGAAATAAATTCCCTTTGTCAATGAAGAAACATTAAGGCTTGTTAGCTGTGAGGTGACAAGCACTTTTTTAACTTCTTTTCCTAAAGCATTATATAATTTCACCGTTACCCTTCCAACGTCTTTTGAGTTAATGGAAATGTAAAGGACATCGTTAACCGGATTTGGAAAGACTGATACTAAACCATCTTGTTTGACAACTTTTTCTTTGGGTTTTTTCGTTGGACTTACCCTGAATGGTTCTTCCCCATTGTCACAATTCATTGTTCCTGCACTTCCGTAATAAAGTTGACTCCATCCACACACATTTTGATATTGATAAGTGAAATTGAAAGTGTTTGGATGTGTAGAAGCTGATGTTACATAAAGATAATCCTGTGTCAATGAACCAACAGAACTATAGTTTCCGGAAATTGTCCATTGATGTGCAGTAATTGTCGGCGGATTATAACCACTAGGAAAATAGGGTGTGAAAGTTAGATATTCACTTGGGCAAACAGAGAAGCTATTGCCAGGCCCGTTTGCTCCATAATTAAATCGTTGCCCCGTCAAATTAAATGCCTCTTGTCCGGAGGGGGCATAAATAATTTTTGGTGCACCAACAGTAACCGTCAAATCTTTTATTTCTGTGCCGCTACTACAAGCATTTGTTTTAGTAATTGTAGCAGTAAGTGTAACAACCCCGTCTGCAAGTTTAGTAAGCGTAGTTGAAGAACAAGAAGTACAGCTTAATGAAACAATACCACCTGGACTTGCACTCCAACTTACCGAAGCATTACATGGCAAATCGTTTATTGAATAGTTTGATGTACCTGTACAAAAATTTGAAGTGCCACTAATTGATAAAACAGGATTACTTACGGATACGGTTGCGGTATTTGTTTGGAATGAACTTCCCCCTGCGGTAACAGTAGCTGATACATTGGATGGTGTAGCTCCACAAACGGGTGTAAGCGATAATGTATTTGTTGTTCCTGTTGAAATTGTTTGAGGTGCCGGACTGCCATTATAGATCCAGCCATTGTTTGCAGAACCTAAATTCCATGTATGATTTGTAACGTTGGGTGTGTTATTTCCATTGGTTACAGTAAAGGTAGTTTGCGTGGAAGTGATGCCACAAGTTATAGGGAGAGTTGAGGGCGATAAAGTAAATGAGGCTAATGCTGTTTTTGTAATTACAATCTGACTTATCGAAAGTACATCTAAGTCTGTATTGCCACCTGAGGCCCAAATTATTAGGTATGGGTGAGTAGATGTACCAGTTGGTAAGCTAAATTGAGGGATATTGTAAGTTGCAGTAGTAGTTGAAGTTGCAGACGATAATTGACCATACCCTACTGTTTGATAACCACTAACGTTGGGATCAGTTGTGCATGAACTATTGTTATTTGTACTAAACTGATTGAAATTAGGAACGACAGATGTTTTCAATAGTAGTGATTGCTTACCGATTGCCGTAATTGCAACCGTAAAGTTGAAGCCAGGAGTGAAATTGTAGTTAATGACAAATGCAGTTCCGCCGGGTGAGTTGGCTAATGGTGTTGTTGACAAAAGTATTCCAGTTGTAGTATTGAAAGTAACACCTCCAGCATGTGAAGTATGTTGGATACTATTTATGGTAGCTGGTGGACTAAAAAACGTTGCAATCTGATGTGCTAAGTCCGCTACTTACGTAATCAATTGTGGTAGTTTGTGTTTTTGCATTGAGGCTCAAGAGTATAAAACTCAAAAGACAAGTTACTTTGGTTAATGGCATTTTCATAAAAAAATATTTAACTGTTAATAATCTTTTTCTTTTTGAAGATGGATTTGAAAGCCAATAGTGATAAAAAAGGTTCTTAGGTTGGTATTTCTCGAAGCACTTTTATATAATTCATAATTTATAGTGAGTTCCAAACCAACAGATGAATTAAAATAAATAACAGGACCCGATGAAAATGTAAATGAATTTGCACCATCGGATGTATTGCCACTGTTACTTGTACTATGAATATATTGGTATCCTGCTTCCGAGAATAGATTTACGATGTTATCGGGATTTAAAAAATAGTACCTTATAAACGGGCCTATTCCGATTTGAGTTGTTTTGCTTACGCCGCCGGAGAAATTCACTTTATCATAGTTTAAACTTGTTCTCGCCCCCGCAGCAAGTTTATCAACGAAAAAGTACCCGATATTAGGAGACAAGCCAAAGCTGGTGCTTTTTGCATTAATAACGTTTGTTGTTTGAGTTCGAAATGCAAGTCGTCCATTACCTCCAACTAACCAATTGTTTTTTGTTATCTGGCTATTGGCTGTTATGCTTAGAAAAATAAAGGAAATAAATAGTAGTTTGTTTTTTTTCATATTCGATGATTTTGATGTAAGAAAAGTTATCAATGACCCTGTTGGTGGGCTTAGGTCAGTGTTTAATGTATGGTTTGGTTTTGCATTTCCGTAGGTTTAAGTTGATCCAATTATAACTATTAGGATAAAGGGGCATGTTCAAAAGGCTTGCCTACTTCTTATTCCAGTGCATTGCTGCTGGGCCATACGTAGAAACATTCGCAAGCACAACAAACGTTCTTTATCAAACATATACCTTTTAACTTTTGAAAAAATGGCAGGGTATAGTGTAAGGCCAGCAGATATTACAACAGTTTTTATAGCAGGCTTAACCGGAAAGATGGTTCTGAATTGTTTACCGGGCTGTTTCTTCAATTTACGGAACAGTCCATTCTTATTTGTTGAGAGCGAATGTAGAGTTACTACTACAGGTACAATTGCTGCAGGCAGGTGTTGTTGTATAGTGTTAGGCATGTTGTAATATATAAATAAATTTTACATATTCAAGCTTGTGCGTGCATATTTTTTTATACAGTTCACCGACCAATTACCGCAGTTCACCGATTTTTACCGGCCGCTTCTCTACCAACTGTTGACTGTTGTTTGATGTGATGATAGTTTTGTTCTAAATTCATTCAAAATGACAGACAATTGTATGGGCACAAATACAAAATCAAATGAAAAGTGGATCGGGATAACAATACTGGCAATCGGTATAATTATTCTGTTACGCAATCTCAATCTTCCCATTCCAACAATTTTTTTCTCCTGGCCAATGATTCTACTTGCCATTGGACTGGTAGTGGCGCTGCGTGATAATTTTAAAGGGAATACGTGGGTTATCATTATGGGCCTTGGTGCATTTTTTCTCTTCATCAAAACCCATCCCGAATGGAACCTGCGGATGTTTATTGCACCTGCTATTCTCATTGCTATCGGTTTAAGTTTTTTGTTTCGCCGAAGAGGCAACAGCATTATTGATAAACGAAAAGATGCAGTTGTAAGCGATACGGTTTCGTACACAACTGAAAGTTCTTCTTCCACTTCCACATCTACCGCTGTTGATGAAGAAGATTTGATTGATGTAGCTGCGGTGTTTGGTGCCGTAAAACGCAATGTGTATTCTAAAAATTTTAAAGGCGGAGAGTCAGTAGCCATCTTCGGCGGTTCAGAAATAAACCTGGCGCATGCTGATTTTAATGGAACTGTAAAACTTGAAATCGTCAATGTATTTGGAGGTACTACACTGTTTGTTCCGGCACATTGGCAAATACGCAGCGAAGTAGTGGCCATTTTTGGTGCCATTGAAGATAAACGTCAGCGCCCAGCCGGTGTAAGTACAGATAAGATATTGGTGATCGAAGGATTTGTGATGTTTGGCGGTATTGATATTAAATCGATCTGATCCAGCCAACAGTTCACTAACCATTAACCTTTATCATTTAATCAACTGCATACATGAACTGGTATCTTGCAAAAATGGTTTTTCAAATCATTTGCGGCAACGGAAAACATACAGCACAGTTTGAAGAACAGTTGCGCTTGATCCATGCAGCCGATGCATCAGCAGCGGTGGAAAAAGCAACAGCGCTTGGCCGGCAGGAAGAGCAACCATTCCTGAATCATACACAACAAACCATTTGCTGGAAACTGATTGCTGTAACCGATGTTTATCCGTTTACTGCCGAACTGGATGGAGCAGAAATTTATTCACGCATCAGCGAAGAAGAGCAACCTGCATCGTTTATTCACAGCATGCAATTGCGTTCGGCCGATGCGGCCAAACGTATCACCGGCATTTATCAATCCTAAACAACTGTAAGTGGCTAACTCACCTTTTCGTTCACGGCAATTCATGATTCCTTTCTGCATCAGTTGGTTTGTTTGGATCAGCGTGCAGGAATTGGCCTTGTACCAAATGGGATTAACTTGGTTTGAAGCATTGACCGATAGTATTGTCAGCAACAGTTTGCTGATTTATGTATCGATGCTGATGTTTACGATTCTCCGGTTTTATTTGCCTCGTACCAATAGTGTACTCAATTTATTTTTCTGGATCATTGTACTTACAACAGGTTGGTTTTTTGCAACAGATAAAATTCTCGATCTTATTTACGGGGACAATCTGCATTATCAATCCATTATAAACAACACGTGGCCCATCCGTTTTGCCATCGGGTTTCTAATCAATGGTTGTATCAGTTTAGTAGGTTATGCATACTTCAACTGGCAGGAACGTGCTGAAACAGAAAAGAAAAAAACAGAAGCAGAACAGTTGAGTAAAGAAGCGGAATTGTATAAACTGCGGCAGCAACTGCAACCGCACTTTTTATTCAATGCATTGAATTCGATCAACGCACTCATTGGCAGTCGCCCTGCCGAAGCCAGAGAAATGGTGCAGCAGTTATCGGAATTTTTACGCACCACATTAAAGAAAGAAGAGCAACAATGGATTAAACTGGAAGATGAAATTCATTCGTTGCAATTGTATTTGGAAATTGAGAAAGTTCGCTTTGGGCATCGCTTACATACACAATTGGAACTCGATACAGCCGCATGGAACATGCAGGTGCCTGCTCTGTTGCTGCAACCGTTGGTTGAAAATGCCATTAAATTTGGATTGTATGATACCACAGATGAATCACGCATTTACCTGAAAGCAGTTGCAGAAGATGGGCAGTTGATCATTATAGTTGAAAATCCATTCGATCCTGAGACATCTGCTGCGCAGAAAGGAACAGGCTTCGGTTTAAGTTCTGTACAACGCAGGTTGTATCTGATGTTTGGACGCAACGATCTGCTGCAAACAAGTACAAAAGAAAATATCTTTATCACGAAAGTACTGATACCGCAGCCAACAGATGACTGATAGAGGTAAAGTACGAATTAAGAAGTACGAGGTAAGAAGTACGAAGCATGAACAGCAAGCTGTTTATCCCCTCCTTGGAGGGGGGGGGCGAGGTTTTGAACATAGGAGTGATTATTGGGGTGGGTTTTTAAGTTTGCATAACAAGATAGTTGTTTAAAATTCACAACTGTTACAACACGATTAAATAAGCAATGCAATACAATGTGTTAATTATAGATGATGAACCACTGGCCCGCAGTATGGTCAATGAATACCTGCAGGCACATCCGCAATTCGTTGTTGTGGAAGAATGCAACAATGGTTTTGAAGGAGTAAAAGCCATTCAGCAACACAAGCCCGATCTTATTTTCCTGGATATACAAATGCCCAAGATCACCGGCTTTGAAATGCTGGAACTGGTGGAAGAACCTCCGGCCGTTATTTTCACCACCGCATTTGATGAGTATGCAGTACAGGCCTTTGAACAAAATGCAGTGGATTATTTATTGAAACCATTTTCGCAACAACGCTTTGATAAAGCCATTGCACGTTGGATGGAACAGGATAAACCAACAGCGGTGTCAGCAACTGAACAAGTGCTGAAAGATGCAGCCAAGCATCCGTTGCAGGCCGAACGCATTGTGGTAAAGAACGGAACCAAAATCACCATCATACCTGTGCAGGATATTCATTATTTAGAAGCAGCCGATGATTATGTAAAGATCATTACTGCAAACGGCAGCTTTCTGAAAAAACAAACCATGTCTTTTTTTGAAGACACACTGAATGCTTCTTCGTTTGTACGTACACATCGTTCATTTATGGTACGTGTGCAGGAGATCACCCGCATTGATCCGTATGAAAAAGAAAATCATGTGGCCGTGTTGCGAAGCGGTGTAAAAATTCCGGTGAGCAGAGCTGGTTATCCGAAGTTGAAAGCGATGTTGGGGCTGTAATACTTTACGTTTAAAAGAAAAGAGTGAGTAAATAAAACTCCATTGATACAATACCAAACGTTACCTCTTTTAAATCATGGCTAAAGCCATACGAGGTCTTTTACCAACCCGGGGCTTAAGCCCCGGGTTATAGAAATAAGGCAACTGGCTTTAGCCATGATCATCGGGTAGTAATATATAAGTGCTCAGGGTGACTTACTTTACACTTCCAACTTCGCACTTTCCACTTTCTCCTCACCATTCCTGTCCCACCCAAACAGCACCACCAATGCTATCACGAACAGCGTTGCTGTCAGCTGCTTTCAGATTGTTTTCTTCACGCCAGCGGAGCAACGCAAAAAAGGCTGCGTAAAACGCTTCTTTGTTTACATCGTCTGTTAACGGAAGGAGTTGTTCAGCCGAAACATAGAATGAAGATGCTTGTCCACCCAATGCAAGATCGATTTGTTTGAAATCACTCACCACATTTACCCCCGTAATCGCAGCAACGGTAGCGGCATCGCCCAACTGATGACTCATTTTTGTAGCAGGCGAATCAATGGCAGTATGACCACTCAATCCAATCAGCTGCACCTGGTATTCCAATTGATTGGCAATAATAAATTCGTTGGCAGTTGCAGCGATCCAATGCCCGTAATCAACATGCAGTTGCATGTAATCGGCCGCCAGCAAAGTAGCAGCTTGTTCCAATCGCTCCCGCAAAGCATCGGGATAAGTAACCGATGCTGTATGGCGGATCTCAACAGCCCATTTTTGTCCGCTTACTTCAAAAGAGGCGAAAACCAGTTCCAGTTGTTGTGCTGTTGCGTTGCTGGCAATTCCCAAAGCCCTGTAAACCATTCTGTATAAAAATTTTCGATTGCAGATTTTATTCGTCCGGCAATCCTGTTCACAATTTATCTGTTAGATTTGTAAAAGTACGATAGCGGCTTCAAGATTGGTGAATTACGCAAGGAGAAACCATCTTTCAACCACTGTCATCAATCGAAATTTTCAACACATGGTGATCAATTTAAGTAAGGAACATTCATTGGTAAGCAACTGGGTTGCTGAATTACGGGACACCGAAATCCAGACCGATCGTATGCGTTTTCGCCGTAACCTGGAACGGATTGGCGAAGTGGCTGCCTACGAAATCAGCAAGGAGTTGCCATGGGAAGAAAAAGAGATCACCACCCCGTTGGGCACTGCTCCCGCAAAAATGTTGAAGAATCAACCGGTGCTGGCCACAATTTTGAGGGCAGGTTTGCCGTTACATCAGGGATTGTTGAATTATTTCGACCGAGCCGATAATGCATTCATTTCAGCCTATCGCAAACATCACCGGGATGGAACGTTTGAGATCAGCCTGGATTATATCAGTTGCCCCAGTATTGAGAACAGGGTAGTGATTGTGGCAGATCCGATGCTGGCAACGGGTAGTTCTTTGGTAAAAACAGTACAATACCTGCGGGATGAGGGGTTGCCATCCGAAATTCATATTGTGTGTGCCATTGCGTGTACAGTAGGGATTGAATATGTGCATCGTAATGAACCAAAGGTAAAGATCTGGTGCGGCGCCATTGATGATGAGTTAACAGCGAAGGGTTATATTGTGCCGGGTTTAGGCGATGCCGGTGACCTTGCTTATGGAACCAAAGTGCAAATGTGATAAACCAAACAAAACGAATATTTTTTAAAACCAATAACCTTAACCAAAGCGAAAGCAGCATTTGAACGCTGAAAAACGTCTTTCCTAACAATTGCTCTGATGAGAAAACTTATACTACTACCTCTGCTACTGATCGTGTTGCAAACCTATGCGCAGGATCCAAACTTTTCACAATTCTTTGCTTCACCACTTACGTTAAACCCTGCTTTAACCGGTAAGTTCAATGGACAGGTGCGTGTGGCAGGTAATTACCGCAACCAGTGGCCAACGATCAACAATGCATTCCGTACCGGAACTGCCTCGGTTGATTTTGGAATTCTCGGCAACCGCATACCTGAGTTCGATCAGTTTGGTGTAGGTGTAATGGGGATGTATGATGTGAATGGCGATGGTGTAATGAAGAACAGTTTCTTTTCCGGTTCAGTGGCTTATCACAAAGGATTGGATGAAGACGGCTATCACCAGATCGGTGTAGGTTTTAGTGGTTCGTATGCACAGCGTCGTTTAGATATCAGTAAACTGGATTTTCAAGATGAGTTAACCAGCCTTGGATTTACCGGAAACACGGCCGAAATTTTTGGAAGCACTGGCTTTCTCAATATCAATTATGCTGATGTAAATGCAGGTGTTATTTACAATGGTGCTACCAACGATTACAATAATTTTTATATCGGAGCTTCTGTATATCATATCAATCGCCCCAAGGTAAGTTTTATGGGAGCGGAGTATATTATGAATCCACGCTTTACCATTCATGGCGGTGGTTATTTCCCCATTGCTGATGCCACTACATTATTTGTAAGTGCCAATCATCAACGCCAGGCAGGTGCTACTGAAACTATTTTTGGTGCAGCTGTTGGTTTTACAGTGAACCAGGATTTTGACAGTCCTACCGATGTATATGCCGGTGCATTTTTTCGCTATGGTGATGCATTGATTCCTTATGCAGGTTTAGAGTTTGGTAACTATCGTTTAGGTATTTCGTATGATGTGAATGTATCACGACTTGCTGCTGCATCGCAACGCAGGGGTGGCATGGAGATATCTTTGATCTGGATCAAAAAATATGTTGACCCAAATCGTAAGAAGTTGAATTGTCCCAGGTTCTAAATTTCTCTTTTCAGCTTTTGTTGAATATATTTCTTTAATCGCAGTTCACCCATTTTGGGTGCAATTGTATCATGTTGTACTACTTCAGGAAAAAAGTCAACTGGTTATACCTGTTTTTAGTGAATAACCTGGGCACAGGTAATATGCCGGGGGCGAAGGCTTAGTTACATCTGCAACAAGCAGTTTACATTCTATCGTTTATTACAATATTTCTCCTTTGGCTGCAGAACGAACAAATGCTGTTACTGCATGCCCTTGTTACACAGCTTCGGCTGCAATGCATTTGCCAAGATTGCCTGTGGCAGCAAATAAAATAATTTTCATGACTGACAGGTATCTGGCTTTATGGTTATCCGATCATCACCAATACGATCAATGTTAGAAAAAGAATGCTAAGTGATAAAAGGTTGAGTGTACGAACTGCAGGTTTTTGACGAATGAGTTGTATGATCAGGATGATGGGTAGTACAACCAACAGCAGCAACATGGGGATGGAAACAATTTCGTACAGGATATCAATCAATTTGAAGCGATACATATTTATGAACTGTACAGCTATCCAAAAAGAAGCTGTAAAGCAGCTGAGTACAAATAACAGCTTTTCTGATGTAACAGTTGCTGGCGGCATGTAGAATAAATTGGCTGTACGAATATAATTCAATGCAATCAGATCTTGCTATGGCTTGTAATGAGTAGCAAAGATGAAAACCGTGCTTTTAACTGGTGCCGGGGTGTAGTTAACAGCCATTCAGATTGTAGTAATTTGTCAATCTGTTATATAGCTGTTTGTAGTAGAAACTATTATTCTCTTTGTCGTTCATTTCAATACGTGTACTTTCTTTAAAACGCCACTAAGTACAGCCAATTAGTAGCCCTGCATGCTGCTGTTTGTTTTTGAAAATAGAACAGCAAAATAGTTGGAGCGGGGAGTGGGTGGGTGTACTTTTACTTCATCAAAGCAGATAGCAATATCCAATTGAAAAAACCAAAAAAATCCAAACCCTAAGATCCTGCCGGGACGCAGCAAAACATCCAGACCAAATCCAATACCTGAAAAAAACAAAATCCAAATCCGAACCCTGCTGTAAAGCAGTATTGAAAACCAAAATCCAAAAGACGCCCGTTTTAAATTACGGCTCTATGAAAACCAAGTGACTTCTGTACCCTGCGAAAAGGATAACACGGACAAGAAACCAAAAAGCATTGAAGTCATTAAAGCCCCCGCCCAAAACGGGGGCTTACTTTTTTACAAATGGTTGATAAGGGTTAAGCGAAATCATTCTTCTTTTGTAAAATCACTCACCTGCAATTCCAGTTTTACGATCCAGTTGCGCCACAGTTTGTAAGAGATATGTGTTAACTGCACCAGCACAAGGATCATCCCCAGCAGAATAAAACTTTTTTCTTTGGTAAACGTAATCACCGACAGGAAAAAAGCCAGCAGGCAAACACTGTAAAAAAATGAAATGATCAGTGACAACATTGACAATCGCTTCACCTTTTGTAGCAAGTGCTGAACCGATTGCCGCAGATTTTCTTTCATCACCGGTTTAGCCATCGACAAATAGCCGATCACATCATTGAAAATATACAGCAGCACGCCTGCAAACAACAGCAGGTTGGCATACAATGGTTTTTGATCGCCATCGAACCAATCGTAATACACAACCAGGAAAAAGGAAAGCAGAATTGTTTCAATGATCAGTTTGGTGCGTATGCGTTTTAATGCAGGCAAGTTGTTGAGCTTCGTCATGCGTTGCAGTTCAGCTGCTGTTTTGTTGTTGCCGCCGGTATTTTGCCAGCCAGCTTTTAATTCATTCAGTTCCATAAAAATTAATTGAATTGTTCTTTTAATTTGGTTTTAATACGGTTGAGTCTTACGCCTACATTGCTTTCGGTTAAACCGGTGATAGCTGCAATTTCCTGGTAGCTGTAATCTTCGAGATAGAGTGAGATCACTGCTTTCTCCGCATCGGTTAACAGCCGTAAAGCGCTAAACAGCCGTTCTTCATTTTCTGACTTATTCCCGTCAGCAGCATACTGCAGTTGGTCAGGAAGCTCATTGGGTTAGGTAATTGAAAGTGTTGGTTTGCGATACGCAGCAATGGCTGTGTTCAATGCAATACGGTACATCCAGGTGCTAAACTTCGCTTCGCCTTTAAACCCCGGGTAGGCTTTCCAGAGTTGATACACAATTTCCTGGAACAGATCTTCCTGGTCTTCACGCCTGTCACGATAAAGCCGACAAACCTTGTAAATGATGTTTTGATTGTGCTGTATGTTTTGCAGAAATACCTGTTCCATGTTTTCTTGTTCCTTCTAACCCGTAAAAGTTATACTTTCTAAACCATAGGTTGCGAAATGGGAACAAAAACTTACAGACTTTAAAACTATTTTTTAACCCTCAGGTCGAATAATCTAATCAGAAAAGTTAACTGGTTGGAACTTCGTCTAAAAATGCTTTTTTAAACGTTGGTTTTTGCCGGTGTTTCCCCGCCTGTTCAAACGCATAGGCCAACCCAATCAGTTCGCCTTCTTTATAAGCAGTACTGTAAAACGAAATACCTACCGGCAATGCATACACGAAACCGCATGGCACACTGATATGCGGGTAACCACTCATGGCCGCAGGTGAGGTAAGAAACACATCGCCCCAACGGTCGCCGTAAATGGTATCAATACTGCAGGCCGGGCCCATGGTTAAACCGATCATTGCATCCAGTTTGTTTTCCTGCAAGATTGTATCAATGATCTTCTTCGAACCTATATGACTTTTTTCAAACGCTTCTTTGTATTCCTTACTGTCGAGCCCTGCTTTTGCTTCACTCGCCACCATGTTTTCCTGTTTAAACGTAGGCATCACTTTGTCTTCATTGCTGTTGTTGAAAGCAATTACATCGGCAATGGTTTTTACAGAAGTATTGGCAGCAGCTAAATACTTATTCAACCCATCTTTAAATTCAAACTTCATCAACTCGTATTCATGCCCACCCAATGCATTCAGTTTATCTAAGTACTCCAGTTCAATTACTTCGGCACCTTGTTGTTTTAAAAGTGCAATCGCTTTTTCCTGCAGCCGGTTTAAAAACTGGTTTTCATATTTCTTTTTCTCTACACCCAATCGTTTTCCCTTCAATGCATTCACGTCAAGAAATGTTGTGTAATCCGTTAGTGCTTTGCCTTCGCTTTCGGTGGTAACAGCGTCATTTGCATCCACACCCGTCATGGCGCCCAATAAAATAGCTGCATCTTTCACCGTGCGTGCAAGAGGACCGGCTGTATCCTGCGTTGCAGAAATAGGAATAATACCGCTGCGGCTCAGCAAACCAACCGTAGGTTTAATACCTACTGTTCCGTTTACCGATGCAGGACAGGTAACCGAACCATCCGTTTCTGTACCCACGGCCACCGCACATAAATTCGCAGCTACGGCCACACCCGAACCCGAACTGGAACCGCATGGATTATGATCGAGGATGTAAGGATTTTTTGTTTGTCCGCCACGGCTGCTCCAACCCGAACATGATTTGGTGGATCTGAAATTAGCCCACTCCGATAAATTTGTTTTGCCCAATAACACCGCACCTGCATCACGCAACTTTGTAACAATGAATGCATCTTTCGCTGCCACATGTCCTGCCAATGCAAGCGAACCTGCCGTCGTCATCATTTTATCAGCCGTATCAATATTGTCTTTGATCAATACCGGAATGCCATGCAAAGGTCCACGTAGTTTACCTGCTTTTCGTTCTGCATCCATTTGTTGAGCGATCGTTACTGCATCAGGATTTAATTCAATCACCGAGTTGAGTGTTGGTCCGCTTTTATCAATGGCCGCAATGCGTTGCAGGTATAAGTTGGTGAGTTGTTCACTGGAGTAAGTGCCCGCCGCCATTTTTTGCTGCAGTTCATCAATGGTCAGTTCGTTCAATTCAAACGCATCATCAATTGCATCTGTTACACCGGTTTTGCTCGTTTCGGTTGACGATGTATTGCAGGCAGCCGCTACCAGGGTTGTTGCACCGGCCAATGTACTGTTGCGGAGAAAATCCCTACGTTTCATATGCAGTAGTTAAATGGTATGCATAAATATACGGGAGGAACGCTATGCAGTAGATGGTTGTGGAACACATTGTTTGCTGGTTGAAGTTGGGGCTGTGAGCAATTGTGCAGGTAGCAGCAGCAGTTCCGGTGCCGACGATACATGTCGGCATCGATACCGTAAGCGTCTCGACTTTTCCAAGTCCTCGCTTCGCTGCGGGCTTTCCACTTCAATCCGGTAGCCCGTGAGCAATTAATTTTCTATCGTCACTTTATGTTACTTTGCTTATTGGTTGGCAGATACAACAATGGATAACGAAAAGTAAGTTAATAGTACTCATAATTATCATAATGAAAAGCTTGTGATCGTCGCAAATAGAATATATCAGTGATCAAGCTGTCAAGTTTATTTACTATACTATTCAGGTATTTTGTACGTTCAAGTTTATCTTTTCCCAGTGTTTCAAAATCTATTTTGCTTTCATCTGCAATCAATTGACGAAGGGATTTTATATATAATTCCTTTTGCTTTGTAATGTCATAGGTTTTTTCAAATCTTTCCCCGCTCTTTGGGTAGAGGTAAACAGAGTATTCTGCATACGCTGCTATTCGATAACGTTGATGACCAAAATAAGTTCCACCATATTGGAGATAGCTAAAAAGAGTATTCAAATGCAAGAAGATATCTATTAGTTTTCTTCTCTGTTCTGCAAAAATTTCAATACCATTTTTTTGCTTCAAAAAGTAAGCATAAAGAATATAGTACGTGTCTTGTCCTTGTTCGCTTCCAAAGCTGACAATATTATTGCCATATTTATAATAGAGGTCATCCGGGTTGTAGACAAATTCCGAATACAGCTCTGGATGCTCATCTACTATCTGGTTGAACTTTGCTTTGCTGAATTTTAAAGTGCTGCCAGTTTCTGTATCGATTAAGACAGTATCATTTTTGGTATAGTATTTCGAATTTTCTTTCTGTTGAAGAGTGGTAGTCTTGTTGCTGCTCTCTTTTACTTTGGATTTTTCTGTCTGATTACCATGACTATTGCAGCCTAAGATTACTAAAAGAATTATGATGAATGTAGGATTCATGGCGTTATCACTAAGTTTAAAGGCGTGTTGTTGTGCTGCTATTTTATAATCAGCAACTCAGCAATTAAATCTGATAAAAAAACAAAATACAATTTTTTCGATTATTTCTTGGTGTAAGCCTGTTTCGATAACAGGGTTGCCAACCTTCGAAAGGTTGGCAACCCTTCTAACCCTTCTAACCGGCTCATACAGGCGTACTGTAAAACCACATCATTATCACATCTTTTACAAAATTTCAGTTTTTATTTTTACCGCTCTTATCATCATTCAAACGAAAAACATGTACAAGCCTTTTTATCTCCTGCTGCTGTTTGCAGGTTTCAGCATTGCAGCAACTGCACAAACAAAAGAAGACAGCCTGGCTATTACACGTGCCGCATTGGATTACATTGAATCGCAACACAAGCCCAATGCGGTACAAATGGAACGGGCCCTGCACCAGCGTTTGGTGAAACGCACTTTCTGGAACGACAAAGCAACAGGCAAAGATTTTCTCTACGAATATTTTGCCGAGAACATGATCATCCTCGCTGAACGTTACAATGCCAAAGGCGATAAATTTCCAGCCAATCCCAAAAAAGAAGTGAAGCTGCTCGATGTAAGCGACCGCACCGCTTCCATCAAACTTATTGCAGACGATTGGATCGATTACATGCATCTCACCAAACTAAACGGCACCTGGAAAATTGTAAATGTGCTGTGGCAATTCAACGATCAAACCAAACATCAATAATGAAATGCCCGGTCGGCCCATGTCTTAGCATGGTCTGCCCGGGACTTTTTTGCCAAACGTTCCTACTGAACGAAAATCTCCTTCTTTCACATTATCTACCCACCAACTGTCCCTACGGGACAAAGCAGATAGTCTTTTCAAGATTGTTTTTGTTCCTTAGGAACATATGATCGGTAGAAAAATACAAAATGGGGAACAGCGTCCCGTTGGAACGCATGGTCTGCGTCATTCACCATTTGAAGAAAGAGAAAAAAACAGTGAACAAATTTGCTATACAGCTAAGGCAATTGATCAACAGTTACACTTAAAATGGTTTCAATAACAACATCCGGTTGAGTTACATGCATGGCATGTCCGCTGCTGTCCAATATTTGTCGTTTACTGTTGCTGGATAATTTCAACAGTGCAGATTGATTCCGTTCCCAATACTCCACAAACTTTTGTTGAAGTGTCTCGTTCCAGCCGGGAGGTCCTTCGTTCACCGTTCTTATAAAACTTCTGCTGGAGATAATGCGTACCGGCAAACTGTCAAGCATGCCGTCGTTCAACGCAATGTCATTTTTCATAACGGAATGTTCCACTTCCGGAAAAACACCTTTTACCAGCGTAGCAGGTAACATAGCAGCGATCACCCGTTCAACTGAATCTGTATTCATGCCTTCTACTGTAAACGGAGCAGGCTGCGGTGGGGGTGCGGTTAAACGTATAATACCAAAATTGGCCATGAACGCAGCTATTTTCAGTTGTGCCGGAGAGCCACCCATTACATTTTTTAATTCCTGCGGCATATCATTGAACGATGAGGGCAATGGTGCATCGAGCAGCACCAATCCTTTTACCATACTGCGGTATTTCTTTGCAAACTGGATCATGTGCAATCCACCCTGCGAATGACCTACCAGTACAACAGGAGTTTTGATATTTAATTGCTGCAGTGCGGTGTACAACTCATCGGCTATACGTACACCGTTACGTTCAGCAGGCCCGGGTTCGCTCCAGTTAATACCGGCACGGTCGTAACTGATGAGTGTTGCCTGCTTCCCCAGTTCTTTTTCCAGCATCAGAAAACCAAACGATCCCTGTTCGCCACTGCCTGCATCAAATACAATGGTTTCATTGCCGTTGCCATTGATACGGAAGTGAAGTTTGTGTGTGCCTATATCCACCAACCGACCGGGAGGAGGAAATTTTTTCTTAATATTTTTTCGTGAGATCGTTTCGTAACTGTAACCGGCTATGAGCAAAACAATGATCAAGCCCAACAGGAAAAGGAAGAAGCGTTTCATCCATTTTAAGATGCGTTGTTTCATATACGATGGTTGAGATGATTAACGAAACAAAACCTTTCTTACTCAACATAGTGTTTATTTCGCTCGTATGCAACCCCTTTTTTCAATTGCAGGACCAATGCTTTTATTTTGTAATTACACGCATCACCAGCGGCAACACATACCAGCAGAATAATGTAATGAGAATAATGCTGATGATGTTCATCACAAAACCGGCTTTGATCATATCTTTTAGTTTGATATAACCACTGCTGAACACAATGGCATTGGGCGGCGTGCCCATCGGCATCATGGAAGCAGCACTGGCAGCAAGCGCCATAGGTATTCCAAGTAAAAGCGGATCGAGTTGTAATGCATCGGCCAATGATGCCAGCACAGGTGCCAGTACAATTACCTGCGCTACGTTGCTCATTACTTCACTTAAGAAAATACAGATCACCACAATCAGCAATACGAGCAATAGTCCGTGCATATTGCTGAAACCGGCAAGCCATTGTCCCACCTGTGCCATTACGCCCACTTGCTCCAATGAATTGGCGAGTGCAATACCACCACCGAACAATAATAAAATACCCCAGGCCATTTTGGAAGTATCGCTCCACGTTAGTAACATGACTGTTTTATCATCAGCTTTTTTACCCGCCGGTGTAGCAAATAAAAACAACGCACCAATGAGTGCGATCATACTGTCGTTTAATTTGAACCATCCGATCTGGTTCAGCAGGTCTTTGGTGATCCACAGCAAAGCGGTACCAATAAAAATAACCATCACTCTTTTTTCAGCCGGGGACATATTGCCGAGTGCCTTGATCTCATTGTTGATATAGTTGTTGGCTTCTGCGCTGTTGCTGATTTTGTTCGGAAACATCCATTTTACCAATACAACATACAAAGTAATGAGCAACAGAATAGCGATGGGTGTACACACCAGCATCCAGTCGATAAACTGGATATCATAGTTGTATTTCTTTTCAATGAATGCCACAAACGCAACGTTGGGCGGTGTGCCAATGATGGTTGCAATACCACCGATATTACTGGCATAGGCGACTACCAACATCAGCACCAACGAAAAATTTGTAAGACTTGTACTTTGTTGTTCATGTTCTTTCATCACGGCAATTACACTGAGTGCAATAGGGAACATCATCATGGTAGTAGCAGTATTGCTGAGCCACATACTTAAGAAAGCGGTTGCAATGATAAAACCGAGTATGATACGGTTGCCGCTGGTGCCTGTTTTTTGTACAATACGTAAGGCAATGCGTTTATGCAGGTTCCATTTTTCAATGGCCAGTCCAATCATAAAACCACCCATGAACAAAAAAATTACCGGATTGCTGTACGCTTTGGCTACTTCTTCCATGCTGCTGATGTTGAGCAGCGGTAACAACACTAATGGAATCAACGCAACAGCAGGCATGGGTAATGCTTCACTGATCCACCAGGTGATCATGAGTACAGCAACAGCTACCGCTTTGTTAGCAGTAGCATCTAATCCAAATGGATTAAAGAGATAAGTGGCAAGCGATAAAAGAATGCCGGATAGAAGAGAAATTCTGTACTTATTCAATAAATCCATGATAGACGTATCGGTTTAAAGTTGCATGTCAAAAGTTTCAGGTTCGCTTGCATTGCAGGTACTATAATCAACCGCACGCAACGTTAAACATTAAACCTGAAACTAAAAACAACAGCTATAAAAGTAAAATTCCTTTCTTATTCAACGCATGTTTACTTACCTGCGGATGATCTTCAATAAAGAAACGATACAGCCATTTGGCATGTTCACCTGCATAATCAACTCCAATGCGGGGCGAAGTAAGAATATTGAATGAAGCTGCTGCATTTTCTTCCGCCAGCCAGATCTGTTTGCTTTGCAATTGGAGGCCTGTATGTTGGGTTGATATACCCAATGCCTTGCTCACATTGCCCGGTCCACGACCAATGCTGCTGTCGGGTTTTTCTTTGTTGAAACGTTGCAACATTTCGTTCATGCCTTCAACCGGTTCAATGCCACGAATGAGCACTGCATCGGGTTTGTTTCGTTCATTACACACAACATTAAATAAATGATGAATGCCATAACAGAGATACACATACGAAAAACCTGCGGCACCAAACATCACCTCTGTACGTGCAGTTCGTCGGTTGTTGTATGCATGCGATGCTTTATCAACAATGCCTGCATAGGCCTCTGTTTCAACAATACGTCCAACAGTCGTTTGCTGATCAAATGTGGTGATGATATATTTCCCTAACAGCTCTCTTGCGATCTGTGCTACATCATCACGCTCATAAAAATCTGTGCGAAGCTTTTGCATTTTGTTGTATTTTGCCGCCTTGGCCTGTTAAGTACACCGGATTTTATTCAATTAAAAACAGATCGTTTGTTAAAGGAACTTGTTATAGCGGTACAGGCTTATTTCAGGGCGCATCAATTTATTGTGCGTCACAAGTTATGGAAATGGATATTGATTCCGGGTTTCATTTACATGTTGCTGTTCATGGCAGGGATGTGGTTGTTCTGGAGTTCCAGCAGCGATTTCCTGGATTGGCTGTTCAACGTGGTGGGCATTAAAAGCTGGTTAGATGCCATGAACAACAGTTTCCTGAATTTTCTTTTTATTACCGGTACAATCATTGTCCGTTTGATTCTGTTGTTCTTTTATTTTTCGCTGTTCAAATTTTTATTTCTCATCATCGGCTCGCCGGTGTTTGCATACCTCAGTGAAAAAACAGAAAACATCATTGACGGCAGTGATTATCCTTTCAGTACAAAGCAATTGCTGATCGATAGCTGGCGTGCCATACGGTTGGCATTGCGGAATACATTGTGGCAAACCGTTTACATCATTTCAATTCTTTTGTTATCGTTGATACCTGTTATTGGCTGGATCAGTCCGCTGGTAGCGTTTTTGGTTGAATGTTACTACTATGGTTTTTCCATGCTGGATTATAGTGCAGAGCGACATAAACTCAATCCGGCACAAAGCATTACATTCATCAGCAACCGAAAGGGACTGGCCATTGGTAACGGCATGGTGTTCTTCTTAATGCATCTTGTTCCATTCATCGGCTGGGTGCTGGCGCCGGCTTATGCAGTGATTGCTGCAACATTGAGTTTATATCATCCGGATGATAATCCCTAGTACTTCATCTGTTATTGGTATGTTTGCCAAAGTATTTTCTTAGTAACCTTTGTGCCTGCTTCGTGTACTTTGTGTAACCGATAGTATCACAGAGATCACAAAGGATTTCACCAAGAGCTCAAAGATTGATCAATAAAACTCTATTCATTTGTCAGTTGTTTATTTAATTCCCGCTCCGTTAGATGAAGAAAGTGTACAGGTAATTCCTGCGTATGTGCTCGATGCTGTAAAGCAATGCAATGTGTTTTTTGTAGAGAACGACCGCACTGCCCGACGCTATCTGAAAAAACTGGATAAAACAATTGTGATTGATGATTACGAATGGATCGTGATCCACAAAGCAGAAGCGCAGGTAAAAAATCAGCTGATGCAAAAACTGAAAGCAGGGAAAACCATCGGCATCATCAGCGAGGCAGGTTGTCCAGGCATTGCTGATCCCGGACAGATATTGGTTGAAACCGCCCATCAGCAGGGTGCAACCATTAAACCATTGGTAGGTCCCAGCTCCATTTTGCTGGCATTGATGGGCAGTGGTATGAACGGACAACAATTTTCTTTTGTTGGCTACTTGCCCATTGAAGAACCGCAGCGGAAACGAAAGTTGAATCAGTTGGAAGAATTATCGGCAAGGCAACAGAGTACACAGGTATTTATAGAAACACCTTACCGCAACAATCAATTACTTGAAACAATTCTAAAAACCTGCAAACCTCAAACAAGAATTTGCATAGCTGCAAATTTAACAGCTGCCAACGAAGTAATACAAACCAAAACGGTTGCGGAGTGGAAAAAACAAATTCCCGACCTGCATAAAATTCCGGTGATCTTTTGTTTGATGGGATAAAAAATCGGTTTCAGGTTTCTGGTTTAAAGTTTCAGGTTGTTGCAAGTTTTTTCAGGCTGATTGAACTTAACACCCCATAACCCATAACACTTAACTCATAACCATTTTACTTTCTTTTATAAAACACAAACCCATTCTTTCGTCCAATCACTTCTACAGTGTTGCTGTGCTTTTCCATCACTTCTTTTTCAAATGTATTCTTGCTGATGAAGTAAGTGGGTTTATCTACATTGCCGGTGAGTAACCAGTTCTCATCTTTTGCTTCTTTGCGCAGATTGGGTTGTATGCGTGTATAGAAGTACTGCGCATAACTTTTATAGCCCAGTGTTTTGATGTACACATCTTTTCCCTGCAGTGATTCGTAAAACTCAATGGCTGCATGCTGCGAATATTGTTCAATGCGTGGTGTAAACAATGTGAGCAGTACCTGCATAGCGCCAATACAGGCGATCAACAAGAGAAAAATTGCTTTCTGAAATTTCTTTTGGTTGAGCCACACAAAACTTACAATTACGGCTGCAAGGAAGAGTACGCCGGGAATCAGTAGAAAATAATTCCATTCTACATTGGCTTCTACGTTACCCATTGCAAAGGCATCTTTGGTAAGCAGTGGTTTGATCCAGTCGATATTGTTTCCGATCAGCGGTAATACAATAAACAAAATACTCCAGATGATACCGATCAACAGCAGTCCAAACTTTTGCCAGCTTTTCAGTTGCGCTGTACGATTAATAAGGCCGTAGACAGTTGAAGCTGCTAAATAACCAATGGGTAAATAAGTAAACGATGAATAGTGAACGATTTTTGTTTTTACAATTGTAAACAGCACCAGTATCACAATCAGCGAAGCGATCATGAACATGCGGAAATATTGTTGTTGCTTGTTTTCATGCAGTTCATTTTTATACCGGAAAATCAACAGCGATGCAGGGAAGCAACCAATGAGCACCACAACAAAGTGGTATAATAAAAATCCGCCATGCCCGGCATCCTTTGTTTGAAACAAACGGATCTGATAGGTGATAAATTCATTTACAAACCACCATCCGTGCTGTACAATTTCCAATCCAAACCAAATCATGGTTACCAGCAACACGATCAATCCCCAAATAAAATAGTATTTGATGGACACCCAACCTTTGCCCCGGTTGAAGAGTAGAAATAATCCATAACTCAGCAAAACCACCAGTGCTGCAACAGGCCCTTTTGTTAAAATAGCAATGCCGGTAAACAAGCCGGAGAAAATCAAATGCGGCAGAAATTGTTGCCGTTCTTCTTTGGCAGAAAGAAAACGACTGAGAAAATAAATGCCGAGAAAAATAAACAGGTTAAACCAGGGATCAATGATGCCACTTTTAAAATAGAGATGCGGTAAAAATGTTCCGGCATAGATCAACACCCACCAAAAAGCAAACCGTTCGTTGTGCAATCTCCGGCCAATACCAAACAGCACAAGCAATGTTGCAATACCACAAACTGCATTGGGGAGGCGGGCGGCAAATTCATTCACGCCAAAAATTTTCATAGCTGCTACCTGCATCCAAAAGAACAACGGCGGTTTTTCCCAAAACGGTTCATAGTTGATCTGCACCTGCATATAGTTGCCGGTCTCGATCATTTCTCTTGCACTTTCTGCAAAGTTGATCTCGTCCCAATCAAACAACGGAACATTTCCCAGCGAATGAAAAAATAACAGCGCAGCAACCACTGCAATGAGTAAATATGATGCAAAACGGTTCATGGTAATTACGAAGATAAAAGAAACTGAACGTTCACAAAGCGTTGCCAACCTTTTGCAGCTTATAGATAATTTAAATCTTTGTGTAAAGGTTGGCAACCCTGCATAAAAAAACGGGAGCTTGCGGCTCCCGTTTCAGTTGCGTAAAATTTATTTCATTAGCCCAGGTACCCTTTTAAAAGTTTACAACGGCTGTTGGTCTTTAATTTACTGATGGCTTTGTCTTTGATCTGGCGTACACGTTCACGTGTAAGATTAAAACGTTCACCAATATCTTCCAGGCTCAACGGATGATCAACACCAATACCAAAGAAATAGCGGATCACATCCTGCTGGCGTTCGGTCAGTGTTTTCAGCGAACGTGAAATTTCAGTGTGTAATGATTCGGTGTGATCCAATGCTCCGTCGGTAGAACCGGCATTGGGATTTTCCATCACATCCATCAATGTATTTTCTTCACCATCACTTAATGGCGAATCCATACTTACATGGCGGGATGAAATACTGAGTGTTGATGATACCTCTTCGATTTCAAGTTCCAGCATTTCTGCCAGTTCTTCAGCCGAAGGTTCACGCTCATACTCCTGTTCCAGTTGTGAAAAAGCTTTGTTGATCCTGTTGGTCAATCCAACTTTGTTCAGCGGCAGGCGAACGATACGTGATTGCTCAGCCAATGCCTGAAGAATACTTTGACGGATCCACCAAACAGCGTAAGAAATAAATTTGAAACCACGGGTTTCATCAAAACGTTGTGCAGCTTTGATCAATCCTAAATTTCCTTCGTTGATCAGATCGGGGAGAGAGAGTCCCTGGTTTTGGTATTGTTTTGCAACAGATACCACAAATCGAAGATTGGCTTTTGTTAAACGATCAAGTGCACGTTGGTCACCTTGTTTAATCCGTTCAGCAAGCTTTACTTCTTCTTCAGGAGAGATTAATTCCACTTTACCGATTTCCTGCAGATATTTTTCAAGACTCTGCGATTCACGGTTTGTGATTGATTTTGTGATTTTGAGTTGGCGCATGCTCATAAGCTTTGGTTTTAGGTTACATTGATGTGTTTCATAGTTCCGGACCACTTTTCCCGATTATGTAATAAATCAGAAAGAAAAAACCTTTACATTACCGGGGTATTTGGCCTTAAACTGACTCCTAATTTAACCTTATTCGTTAAATCAGCCAAAAAAAAGCCCCGTCTGGCTTGAATTACGGGGAAAATACCCGGTTTTGTTTAACTTTTATGAAATTCATATTAAACAAAAATTAAAAATTAAAAATTTTGATTACTGAGTTATTTTTTTATTATTGCATCAAATCGCTTTGCGAAACTGAAAATGAGTAAGAAAGTTTTATATACACTTGAATTTCCTGTAAGATGTTCGCCCGGTATCTTGTACGAATTTTTAGCAACACCATCCGGATTACAGGAATGGTTTGCCGATAAAGTGGATGAGCGTGACGGAATTTTTTCGTTTAACTGGAATGGTTCAGATGAAAAAGCTGAACTGCTGGAAAGTGAACTGGATAAGTTTGTACGTTACCGCTGGACCCATTCTCCAAAGGATGAATATTTTGAATTCAGAATTGAACGTACAGAAATTTCCAACCAAACCATTTTGCTGGTAAAAGATTTTGCTGATAAAAAAGAGATCAAAGACCAAAGCAGATTGTGGGAATACCAGGTGAAGGATTTATTTCACCGTATCGGAAGCTGATCTGTTTGTATCAATTGTACCAATTGCTGAAACGATTGTTTCAGCAATGCCTCTGCATTATTCCATTCACCGAAACTGTGTTGAAATGCGATCTTCAGTGTTTTCTTTTCTGAAAGATCAGTTGCATACTTTCTTAACGGCTGCATATTATTATCTCTGAAATGATGCATCCATTCTTCTTCACTTACGTTGATCCATGCATTGTTAAACGTTTCTGTTTGTAGTTGCTTTTGAATAGTAGTACGGCATTGTTCCAGGTACATTCCTTTTAACTGCAGTGTAATACTGAAAAAATTTCCCCACCAGAAAAATGTACGTATGGCCAGCACATGCTCTTTGCTGAAACAGCGTGGATAATCGAGCATTACATATGGAAGACCTTCATAGTTTTCACCTCTTGAAATTTTTGGTGCTGCCTGCAACACATCAGCAGGCAATTGTTGGAGAGGCGGATGGTTTCGGTATTGCTCACTCAGGCTTCCAAATAATACATATACTTTTTCAATGATGCGGTTCTTTGTTAAAATCCATTCGGCATCGGTTACTAATTGCTGCTCAAAAGCCGAAAGACTTACATTTGCTGAATCCTGCATAAAAAAGAAGCTCAGTGATTAAAAAGTTAGACAAACTTATTATAAAAGCATTTATCGGGCCCTTTCTTGCCACTTTCTTTATTGCATTGTTTATCCTGGTGGTACAATTCTTCTGGTTATACATTGATGATTTTGTTGGAAAAGGGATCGATACAATTACACTGTTGCAGTTTATTGCGTATGTAAGCACCACACTGGTGCCACTTGCTTTGCCGCTGGGTGTGCTGCTGTCTTCAATTATGACTTTTGGTAATCTTGGCGAATCGTTTGAATTGGTTGCCATAAAAAGTGCCGGCATTCCGTTAATACGTTTTATGCGACCGGTGTTGGTGGTATCGGTATTGCTGGGTGTGGTTGCGTTTGCATTTGCCAATTATGTAATTCCGGTGGCTGAATTAAAAATGCGTACACTGCTGTACGATATACGAGTGGCCAAACCGGCATTTGATATCAAAGAAGGCATCTTTTACAAAAAGCTTGATGGTTATACGATCAAGATCGGTCGGAAAGAGAACGACTCGATCATTTACAATGTAGTGATCTATGAACACAACTATTCACTGCAGGATAATATCATTCTGGCAGAAAAAGGCACGATGACCATTTCGCCCGATCAACGGTTTCTTGCCTTTAACCTGCAAAATGGATGGCGTTACCAGGAAAAAGGAAATGCAGGTACTACAGAAACAGAATACTACCGTCTTGGATTTCGTGAATACAAAAAGGTATTTGATCTCAGTTCATTTAAACTCAACAAAACAGCCGACTCTACTTTTAAAACCTATTACAAAATGCTCAGCTTAACACAGCTGAACACAGTGGTGGATTCGTTGCAGAACAGAGTGAAAACTCTGCACACGAAGGCCCGTCGTGATCTGCGGCCCACGCTACCCATGCAATCGGTGCCGGATAGTGTATGGAAAAAACACAAACCGCTGGACACAAAGGCAAAGACGATGGAAGAGTTGATTCCTGATTCATTACGGCGGAATATTTATTCGAATGCTATTGCTAAAATTTCATCAGCAAAAAGCTCAGTTGAGTTTTTATCGTACGATTATATTGAACAGCAAAAGCAACTTCGATTACATCAGCTGGAACGTCATCGCAAATTCACCTTATCGTTTGCCTGTGTTGTTTTGTTTTTAATTGGTGCGCCACTGGGTTCCATCATCCGTAAGGGAGGTTTGGGTCTTCCATTGGTGATTTCTGTATTCTTCTTCATCATCTTTCATATTGTAAATACAACGGGTGAAAAATTAGTAAAAGAAGATGCCATGCAACCAATGGCTGGCATGTGGCTGTCTACTGCACTGTTAATACCCATCGGCGTGTTTCTTACATGGAAAGCCATGCAGGATTCAAACCTTTTTAATGCCGAATTTTATTACCGTACGTTGCGAAAGCTGAAGCTGAGCCGTTTTCTCAAAGAAAAACAGTAAGCCTGAGTACATTCGGTTGTAACTTGTAGTCACAAAAAACTATACATATGCCACAACATATTTCACGCCGCCGTTTCTTAAGTCAATCCGCCAAAACAACAGTAGCTGTAACAGCAGCCAGCATTGCAGGTGCTGATTTATTGGCCGGTTGTGTATCAGCAAAAGTAACAGGAGGCTCAACTGCATTTGTTGGATTTGAGCAAACACCCTTGCCATATTCCTACAAAGATCTGGAACCGGTGATCGATGCAATGACGATGGAGATCCATTACAGCAAACATGCAGCAGCATATGCAACCAATCTGCGTGATGCTGCCAAAGCTGAGAATATCGATCAGTCAAAACCATTGGAAAACATTTTCAGCAATATTTCTGCTTACTCCGCCAAGGTTCGCAACAATGGTGGCGGGCATTACAACCACGAATTGTTCTGGCGTTGTATGAAGCCTAACGGCGGCGGGCAACCGACGGGACAATTACTCTCCTCTATTACCCAATCGTTTGGAAGTATGGAAGCTTTTCAAACGCAGTTTGCTGATGCAGGCAAAAACCGTTTTGGAAGCGGGTGGGCCTGGCTGTATGCCGATGCGGATAAAAAACTAAAGATTGGTTCTACGCCCAACCAGGATAACCCGCTCATGAGTGTGAGTGATATTAAAGGAACACCACTGCTTGGATTGGATGTGTGGGAACATGCGTACTACCTCAAGTATCAAAACAAACGTCCCGATTATATTGCTGCCTGGTGGAAAGTAGTGAACTGGGAGTTTGTGCAGCAACGCTTTGCTGCATTATAAGAATCAGGAAAACTTACAAAAAGAGATGCAATTACAGCATCTCTTTTTTAGTTGCGTATAGCCTGTTTGCAGTATTGCAGTTGCATCTTCAAAGCAGTATCTTTCTGCAAACATTCTGCAACATGTCAACAGTTACCATTGCTACCTTTAATTGCGAAAACCTTTTTCGCCGCTACCGTTTCAATAAAAGTCTTACAAAAGAAGAAATAGAAAAGCGGATAGCTGATGGTTTTATCATTGATAAAACAGTGCTATCGACCGTAAATCAAACGGAACGGAAATTGACAGCCGATGCCATCAAAGCCACCAAAGCAGATATCGTTTGCCTGCAGGAAGTGGAAAACCTTGATACGTTGAAAAATTTTGTTTCCCAGTACCTGTCATCAAGCGGTTATAAATACCGGCTGTTGATTGATGCCAATGATCCACGCCTGATCGATGTGGCTATCATCAGCAAAATTCCGTTTGGCTATGTAAAAACACATCAATACACAAAAAGCGGAAGCAGTACTGTTTTTTCACGAGATTGTCTGGAGGTGGAATTTCTCATCGACGGAAAGCCACTCACAGTTTTTGTGAATCATTTCAAATCCATGTACGATGCAAGTAATCTTTCGCCTGCACAAAAACGGGCTAAGACGGCCGCCCGTCGTGCGTTACAGGCACAGGCAGTAGTGAATATCATTAAACAGAAATACAAAAACAATCCGGAGAAAGATAACTGGGTGGTAGTAGGTGATCTGAATGATTATCCGGATGATAAAACAAGTTTGAAACAACTGCTCGAGAGCAAGTGGATGGAAAATATTGTGCAAACAAGAATTGCTGATCCATCGGAACATTGGACTCATTACTGGGATATCACTTCGGTACCCGTGGACGAACGTTACAAACAGATCGATTATATTTTTCTTTCCAAAAAACTGGCCACTGCGAATCCATCGGCTGTTCCTGTTATCGTTCGAAAAGGACTGATTACAAAAGCTGCAAAATATACAGGTGCACGCTTTACAGGAGTAACCGATAAACAAGGCGCTTCCGACCATTGCCCCGTGGCGGTAACAATAAAATTATAAGGGAGTTGCTGAAATAGTCACGGCCCCTGCAGAAAACATCTTCACAATAGCAAGCAAGCGGGAAGTAGAATCTGCAGAGGCCGTTATGGGTGCAATATTAACGAAGGAAACTATTCAAAGTTGCACAACTTGTAAACATTCTTTTTTCTTTACATTTCTTTAACCCTTGTTCAATCCTGATGGCTTTCCATAGCTGTTGGCTGTCTGCATCTTTGTAAAAAGTTGGCAACCTTGAGTCGAACGCCTACATTCGTACTCCTTAATTCAAACGCATTAAACTATTGTATTATGCAGGCATGGAAAGATTACCAGGAACAAAACAAAGATCGCTTTTTAAATGAGTTGCTCGAACTCTTACGTATTCCTTCGATCAGTGCGAAAAGTGAAAACAAAGCCGATATGGTGGCGTGTGCAGAAGCAGTGAAACTACGTTTGCTCGAAGCCGGTGCCGATACGGTTACGATTTATGAAACGCCCGGTCACCCGATTGTATATGGTGAAAAAATAATTGATCCGTCGAAACCAACGGTGTTGGTGTATGGCCATTACGATGTACAACCCGCAGACCCATTGAACTTAT
The DNA here is from genome assembly GCA_023428755.1 of Bacteroidota bacterium. Classification (GTDB taxonomy): domain Bacteria; phylum Bacteroidota; class Bacteroidia; order Chitinophagales; family Chitinophagaceae; genus Lacibacter. The sequence goes on along the minus strand of JAEYWX010000014.1, from coordinate 75,022 downwards.
GGAATAGCCCGCCATTTGAACCAGTGATTAAAGATGGAAAAATATTTGCACGTGGTGCCTGCGATGACAAAGGCCAGTTTTACATGCACGTGAAAGCATTGGAAACAATGGTGAAAACAAATTCACTTACCACCAATATTAAATTTTGTATTGAGGGTGAAGAAGAAGTGGGTAGCCCGAACCTTGCAACCTTTGTAAAAGCAAACAAAGAATTGCTGAAGGCCGATGTAGTGCTTATCAGCGATACTGCCATGATCAGCATGGAAAACCCCAGCATTGATATTGGTGTGCGTGGCTTAAGTTATATTGAAGTGGAAGTAACAGGGCCAAACCGTGATTTGCACAGTGGTGTGTATGGTGGTGCTGTTGCAAACCCCATCACCATGTTGGCGAAGATGATCGCCAGCTGTCACGATGAAAACAATCACATTACTATCCCGGGTTTTTATGATGATGTAGTGGAAGCAACAGATGAAGAACGCAAGCTGATGGCCGCTGCTCCTTACAATGAAAATGAATATGCTGCTGATCTTGGTGTAGATCAACTCTGGGGCGAAAAAGGATTTACAACGAATGAGCGTACAGGTATCCGTCCAACATTAGAGCTGAACGGCATCTGGGGTGGTTATACCGGCGAAGGTGCAAAAACAGTGTTGCCTTCGAAAGCGTTTGCTAAAATTTCTGCACGTTTAGTGCCGAATCAATCAAGTGAAAAGATCACGGAGAAATTATTGAATTACTTTAAGAGCATTGCACCTGCCGGTGTAACGGTAAGTGCACATGAGCACCATGGTGGTGAACCGTACATGACGCCGGTTGACAGCAAAGCCTACAAAGCAGCAGCTGCAGCAATAAAAGATACGTTTGGTAAAGAGGCAATTCCTGTGCGTGGCGGCGGTAGTATTCCTATTTGTGCGTTGTTTGAGCAGGAGCTGGGTATTAAAATTGTGTTCATGGGTTTTGGTTTAGACAGCGACAACTTGCATAGCCCGAACGAGAAGTACGATATTTTTAATTTCTATAAAGGCATTGAAACCATTCCGTATTTCCACAAGCATTTTGCGGAAGCATAGAGAGTTTCATACAGAGAATACAGTGAGCGCAGAGATTTTTTCTTTGCGCTCTTTTTATTTGGATTGCCGTCATGTCGACGAAGGAGACATCTCTAAAACTAAAAACTTTTTGAGTTTACTTATTGATTGGTCGGGCGATAAGCGACGGCGTAACGATTGTGTTTGTCAATTGCTGATTGTCCGTTGCCAATTTCCTACTGCTTCGTCACGGGCATATGCACTGTCTTTATTTTATCCTGCAAGAGTTTTGTTTTATTTGCTTTGATGAAAAAGTTGGGATCGGCTTGTGTAACTTTTGTTTTGAGCTCCGGATTTTTTTCTAAAAAACCGGCAACTGCAACAATCGAATCTTTTTCTGCACTGTTAATATCAATTGCTTTGCGGATGAGTATTTCATGCAACTCATCATTGAAGCTTACATTATAGCTCGCAATATCGGGATGCGGAATTTCCCTGTTTAAACTGATGACTTGGTAACCCGTAACCGGATTGTACACACAGATCCATTTGGGCGGATTGGCCTTTCCCTGTGCAGCAATACTCCGTTTGATGAGTTCAAAACTGCCATCGGGATTTTTGGAAGTAGTGCCATCATCAAAAAAGAAACGGGTACCTTCTTTATCGCCGGGGTTTACGATGCCTTTAATTTTCCAATCGATCACCGGATTTTTTCCGGCTTCAAGTTGCGAACGAAAGGTATGCAGGAGTTGACTGCTGTCGTTGATGGACTGTGTTAATTGTTCGATCTGCTTCCCCTGCTTACTCGTCATAATTGCATATTGCAAACCAAGGCTCAGCAATACCAACAGAAAATAACCGGCGAATGCACCTTTTAATTTCAAGTTGATTTTTTTGTAGGGACCTTCCACATTGGTTTCACTTTCAGGAAGGAATTTGTAAATGATGTACGCAGGCAATAACGGCAGCAGTAAGATAGCAGCCAAAGCAAAATAAAAATTGTCGATCATGGTTAGATGTTTTGGTAGGATAAGGTACGCATCAAAACAGAAGAATGCAATAGGAGAAGCCCGCTGTGCAAAAGTGTTTTCTGCATAAGCATTGCTGCGATTAACAATACAAACAGGTTATATTTGGTGAAACATTTGTATTGTATGAAAAGCTTCTTGCTGTTAATTGCTTTTACATCGATTGGTTTCTCTTCATTTGGGCAAACCAAAAAAACAACGGCACAGTTTGTAAAACAGGATACCATTCTTTTACAGGCCGATGAATGCGACTGGATCATCAAACCGTTGGCAACAACAGAAAAAGAAGCATCCATTCCGCAACTGCTGCTCACGGCCATTGAAAACGGAAGCATCAAAGCAGTGGATGTGCAAACCAATCAACCCATTCCGGCAAAAGACATTTATAAATGGCGGCTTGATACTGTGCGGGAGCAGGTGCTTGACGATGCAGGCAATGTGGTGCAGTATAATATTCTGCAACCCTTACGTACAGCCGATCATGTAACAAAGATCAACGTGTGCCAGCGTTGGTACTTCGATCGTACAACCAAAAAGTTTCATGCAGTTATTTTATGGATTGAATTGCTGGAACAAGTCTATTCGCCGGGCGGTGATTCAAGAGGATTTCAACCGTTTTGCAGGATTTATTATTGATGTGTGATGAATAGCTTCTGTAGAGATACATTCATGTTCCTACTTGTTGATTGGTCAGGCGACCAACAACGGCGTAAGTGCTAATTATTTTTAAACTTTTCCTCCTACTTTTGCCGCAACAAAAACTAAACAGCTATTTATGAAATTAATTTTTTTTGTATTCGTATCCCTTATTGCATTTTTGAGTTCATGTTCAGGTAAAAAATCCGATACGCAATCTGAAACCGGTTATTTGGAAGGTACTTATCGAATGACATCAACTCAAACAGTTGCGACCGATACAACCGTTTACCCGTCTTCATCTCAAACAATTTATTCATCCGAAACAAATACGGGCGTTAATTTCACTGGTACATTAACTGTTACCAAAACCTCCATGCAGTTGAATGGTTTTTCGTATACAATTAATAATGTGGGTGAAACAAAAACTTATGTTGCATCATCAGGACAAACAACTGTACAGCCTTTTTCAACAACTATCAATAATGTATCAGCGCCGAGTATTGCAGCCAGTTATACCCTCTCAACTGCAAAGGACTCTGTTACCATCAGTAATATTTTAGATATTGTGCAGTCACGCTATGATAATCCGGGAAAATATAAAGTAACTGTAAACGGAAGTACTGTAACATTTTCTATGAACTACTATACTAATACTTCTTCAGGTGGTTACAACATGAGGAAGCGTCTTATTACAACAACTGTTTATCAAAAGCAGTAATTGGTTTTATTTATAAACAAAGGCTCGTGTATTTTGCACGAGCCTTTAGTAATATCATCAGAAAAAATCTTTATAACACCTGTACCCCATCTTTCTTATACACCATTCCTTCTTTCATTACAAACACCACTTTCTCCATTGCTTTGATGTTGTTGATAGGATCACCATCAACAGCAATAATGTCAGCGATCTTTCCTTTTTCAATACTGCCGAGTTTATCCCACACACCCAATAACAATGCACCATTTTTGGTTGCACTTTGAATGGCTTCCATGGCCGGCATACCTGCTTCAGTCATATAAATAAATTCGATCCAGTTCTTCCCATGTGCAAATACACCCGCATCGGTACCAAAGGCAATCTTTACGCCGCCTTTGTAAGCTCTTGCAAACGTGGCTTGTATTTTCGGCCCCACTTCCAATGCTTTGGGTGTTACAATACTGGTATAGTAACCCGGAATTTTTGCACTGTCGGCTGTTGATTTTCCGGCAATGATGGTGGGTACTAACCAGGTGCCATATTCTTTCGCCAATGCAATGCCTTCATCATCCATATACGTTCCATGTTCAATACTGGTAACACCACCTTTAATGGCACGCTTAATACCTTCGGCACCGTGTGCATGTGCAGCAACCGTAAACCCATAATCTTTTGCCGTGGTTACAATCGCCTTTATTTCTTCGATGCTGAATTGCGGACTCGATCCATCTTTCGCCTGGCTCAACACACCACCTGTTGCAGTGATCTTGATCACATCACTTCCATCTTTGTAACGCTGGCGCACTGCATGTGCAGCTTCTTCCGGTCCGTTGATAACACCATCCACCGGACCGGGATCACCCATTAAATCCTTTCGATAGGAGTTGGTAGGATCAGCATGTCCACCTGTAGTGGCAATAGATTTTCCTGCGGTATAAATGCGAGGGCCAATCACCAATCCTCTGTTGATGGAATTGCGCAATGAAATATTTACCAGCGATCCGCCGAGATCACGAACCGTTGTAAAACCAGCCATCAATGTAGTACGTGCATACACCGTACTTTGAAAAGCAATATCAGGCGGGTTCATGGTAAAGCGATCGGCAGCGCCGCCTTTTTTTGTTTCGCTTTCCATGTGCACATGCATATCCATCAGGCCGGGCATCACGGTTTTATTTTTCAGATCGATCACTTTATCAGTTGCCGTAGCAGTAGTGAAACCATTTACCACATCAGCAATAGTGGTGCCTTGTACAATAATCGTAACATTATTGAGCACTTTCCCATCTTTGGTATCAATGAGTTTACCGCAATGGATTAGTGTACGTTGTGCTGTTGTGTGTAGGGATGACAGTAATAACAGGAAAAAGAAAAAATATTTTGTTCTCATGCAAAGTAGTTGAGTTGTTAAGATATGATTTTTTCAGTGGAATTGTGGTGAACAATTCGGTAGCAGAAAAGTTATGTATCTGTAGTTTGCCGATTTCTGTTTATCTTCTCATGTCTAAAACGCAACCGTACAGGCAGAAAACACCGTCTGTTACCTTTACACGCCCGTTCAGCGGGTTTCTTTTATAACACTACATAAGCAGCATTTATGGATACAACATCAATTGAAGTGCGGAACTTAACAATCGAAGATTATCAACAACTGAAAGAATCAATGGTGCAGGCCTATGCCAGTCTGGGCGGACAATACTGGAAAGAAGAATCACTTGCACGTCTCATTGGAAAGTTTCCCGAAGGACAGATATGCGTAACGGTGGACGGCAAAGTAGTGGGCTGTGCATTATCGTTGATTGTTGATATCAACCGCTTTGGCGATAATCATACCTACCGGCAAATCACCGGCGATTATTCGTTTGGTACACATGATCCCGATGGTGATGTATTATACGGCATCGAAGTATTTATACATCCGGAATACAGAGGCTTACGTTTGGCCCGTCGTTTATATGATACAAGAAAAATTATTTGTGAGAGTTTGAATTTGCGTGCTATCATGGCCGGCGGACGAATTCCGAGTTACAGTAAGTATGGAAATAAGTTATCACCCAAACAATACATTGAAAAAGTAAAGAAACGTGAAATACACGACCAGACCTTGAGTTTTCAGTTGGCCAATGATTTCCAGATCAAAAAAGTAATTCACAATTATTTACCGGAAGACAATGAGTCGATGGGATATGCCACACTGTTGGTTTGGTATAACGTATTTTATGATCGTGCCTTTAATCCGATCAAGGGAAAGAAAGAAATGGTACGGATTGGTTTGATACAATGGCAAATGCGGCCTTACGATAAACTGGAAGAGCTGGTAAACAATGTGGAATATTTTATTGATGCGGTGAGCGATTATCAATCGGATTTTGCTGTGTTGCCCGAGTTGTTCAATGCGCCGCTCATGGGCAAATACAATCATTTACCGGGTCACAAGGCAATCCGAGAACTGGCGCAATACACGGCACCGTTAGTAAAAGAAATTTCACGGCTTGCAATTTCGTACAACGTAAATATTATTGCCGGCAGTATGCCTGAGATCAGAGAGGGGAAACTTTATAATACGTCTTACTTTCTGCACAGGGATGGCCGGATTGACAGTTACGATAAAATTCATCCTACGCCTTCGGAAGAATACGAGTGGGGTATTGAAGGCGGTAATAAATTGAAAGTGATTGAAACCGATTGTGGCAAAGTAGGTGTATTGGTTTGTTATGATGTAGAGTTTCCTGAATTGCCCCGCCTGCTTGCCGACCAGGGAATGAAGATCTTGTTTGTTCCGTTTTTAACGGATACACAAAATGCATACAATCGTGTACGTTATTGTGCGCAGGCAAGAGCAATCGAAAATGAATGTTATGTAGCGATTGCAGGTAACGTCGGTAATTTGCCGAAAGTGCATAACATGGATCTGCAGTTTGCACAATCTGCTGTGTTAACTCCTTCTGATTTTGCATTTCCTGTCAATGGGATTAAAGCCGAAGCATCGCCCAACACAGAAATGATTGTGGTGAGTGATGTAGATCTTTCATTGCTACAGGAGCTGCATGAGTACGGTAGTGTAACAACCATGAAAGACAGGCGACATGATTTGTATAAATTGGAACTGCTGAAGAAATAAAAAAGAGAGGGTCGCAAAGCGACCCTCTCTTTTTAACAAGAATATTATCTCGCTCCAGGAGGACATTTCTCTTTTAAGTAAGCTGTGTACAATTTTGACAAATGCTGAAATGTACCGGCACCTTCGCTGATGCTGTGTGTACGGTTGGGGTAAGGCATAAACTGGAACAGCTTACCATGTTTGATCAATTCATTCACCAATACTTCGGCATTGCTGTAATGCACATTGTCATCGCCTGTGCCATGGATGTACAATAAATTTCCTTTCAGATTTTTTGCATAGGTAATAGGTGACCCTTTAATGAAATCATCTTTATTCTCCTGTGGTAAACCCATGTAACGTTCCTGGTAAATATTATCGTAGAACAATTGATTGCCTACAGCTGCAATGGAAATACCTGTCTGGAACAGATCGGGATATTGAAACAGTAAATGCAACGTAGATGATCCGCCGCCGCTCCAGCCCCAAACAGCAACACGGCTTGCATCGAGGTAAGAACGATCAGCTAATAATTTTTTCATACCCATTGCCTGGTCACGGATGTTGATGCGGCCGATCTGTTTGTAAATGCTCTTGCGCCACTCAGCACCTTTCAACGTTGGTGTACCACGACTGTTGAGCGATACATAGAAATAACCCTGTGCATTCATATCGCCGCCAAACAGAAAATTATTACCTGCATAAAAATCATCTTCAACTGTGGTAGTAGCAGGCTCGCTGTACACATATAATACAACCGGGTATTTTTTTGATGGATCATAGTTCTTTGGTTTGCTCATCCAGCCATCCATGGTAACACCATCTTCGGTAGTAATGGTAAAGTATTCAAGATTGTCACGCTTTACCGGCTTCATTGTTTTCAATAATTCTTCACCCGCAACAGGTTTGTGTGTTGCAAGATTTAAGAATTGTGTAGCCGGTGCAACTGATCTGCTGGTAAAACTATGCACCGCATAACTTCCGGTAGGCGAACATTCGTAACTGTTGGTGCCTTCGTAACCTGCAGGTGTTACACGCACCGCTTTGCTTTTACCATCCATTTTTACTTTGTAGAGATAACGTTGAATTGGATTGTCGGGTGATGCAATAAAGTACAATTCGTTCTTTGCTTCATCTACTGCACTGATGGCTGCAATATCGTAGTTGCCAATGGTGAGTAATATTACTTTGCCATCACGTGTTACTTTGTAAATATGTCGCCAGCCATCTTTTTCACTCACCCATAAAAATGCTTTTCCTTTTTCGATAAATTCCCATCCACGTGGATCATCATCGTTCCATCGGCTTTTAATATCGATCCATGCTTTATCGGTTTCGGTATGAAAAAGTTTTGCTTCACCGGTTGATGCGTCGCAGAAGTACAATTTGCTTTCGTTTTGTTTACGATTGAGTTGCTGAACAATCAATTCATTTACACTGCTCCATTCCATACGTGGCAGATAATTATTCGCTGCATCACCCGGAATATTCATCCATTTTGTTTCACCTGTTTTAATGGAAACAACACCGATTTTTACAGGCGATGGTTGTTCACCCACTTTCGGATATTCAACCGGAATTACTTTTGAATAAATATCATCGGTTGTATTGAGCATGTAGTAATCTTTGATCTGGTTGGCATCAACCTGCCAGTAGGCAATGTTTTTGCCATCGGCACTCCAGCGGAAACCATCTCTGCAACCAAACTCTTCTTCGTACACCCAATCGAATGTGCCGTTGATGAGTTTTTTGGTATTGTTGGTAGAAGTAAGTGCTTTCGATTTGCCGGAAGCAAGCTCTTCTACATACAGATTGTTTTCTGAAACATAAGCCGCCAGTTCACCATCGGGTGAAATTTTAGCATAGAGTAAACTTTGTGCAGGACGATCTTTCCCGATCTGTTGTAAACGTTTGGTGGGGATGTGGTAGTACCAGTAATCGCCCCTGGTATTGTAACGCCATACACGGGCAGTGTTGGTAAAGATCAATACCAGCTGATCGTTATTACTTACTTCAAAATCGGCTACTTTAATCGTCTTGCCATTTACTTTTAATACATCGGCCGGAACAAGCACGGTTTGCTGACCAGTTTTCAGGTTCATTTTTGTAATGCTGTTCTGATCGTTTTCGTACATGGAAGTACCATCGGCCGTCCATTTGATTTTATCGGATTTGAATTGGGCAAAGGATAAAAATCCCAAAAGGAGAAAACAAAATGCAAGAAAGAAATGCTTCATATTATTGAATTGAATAGACGAATATAATCAAATCACAAATTGTAAATTGCAGCAGTTATGGAAGCGAAAGAAAAACTCCGTATAGATAAATATCTCTGGTCGATCAGGCTGTTTAAAACACGCAGCCAGGCAGCAGCTGCCTGCGACAGCGGTAAAGTGAAATACAATGGTGATAGCTGCAAAGCATCGAAGCTGGTAAGTGTGGGCGATGAATACGAAGTAAAGACCGAAGCCAAACGTTGGCGTATAAAAGTAACCGGACTGCTGCACAACCGTGTGCAATACAGTGAGGCTATTAAATATTATATTGATATTACTCCTGCCGAAGAACTGGAACGTGTTCAGTATTTAGCTTCATCGTTCCATACCGGCAAACGATTGAGTAAAGTAGGGCGGCCTACAAAACGGGAACGAAGAGATTTAGATGAGTTTATGGAAGATTGATTAATTATCCGTTGCCGGTAAATCATCGATGCTGTGGTAACGGTTTTCAATTTCGAAATACAATTGCTTCTGTCCGTTTTTGTAATGGTACCGTTTTATTTTTGAAGGTAATCCATTATACCGGTACAAAATTTCATCTTCCCAAATAAGCGAGCCGCCTTTTCTTTTTTTCAATTTTCGTTCAGAAAGCAATCCCGGATTTCCTTTGTAATAGCGTTCCAGTTCATAAACTTCAAAACGATCACTGCCGGGCATCTTTCGTTTTACAGTTGATTTAAGCATGCCGCTACCAGCCATCTGAAACTGAGAACGGATAACGACAGCATCATTTACTTTCAGTCGTTTTGAAAATAACAGATTGTCATTGTCAGGCTTATAATCCCAATTCGGTAATGGTAAATAAATGCTGTTTTCATCCTCAAATGCAAACAATTCGTACTGAAAAAAGTTACTGGTAAATTCATCTTTCAATGGCAGCAATTCTCCTTTCAAATTAAATGAAATACTGAATTGTTTAGGTTCCGGGTTTTCGTCGGGCCACAATTGTACTACCTGTTCTTTCAATATTTGTTCGATGTAATCAATCCTGTCTTTATATTTAATCCCGAGTCCTACCAATTTCTGATAGGCAATCACACCATCGCCGGATGGTAATGTAGTTGTGGTATTGGCTTGCTTTCCAATGTCGTTGACCAGTAATGCATCGATGCCTTCTTTTTGTGCTTGCGATTTTAGTCGGATTAGCATTTGGTCAGCTGTTGTAAACGGATCACCCTGCACTTCCACCATTTTAATGCGGTAAAATGAACGTACAGGTTTTTCTCCATTCAGAAACACCTCCACATCATTTGTATGCGGCTTTAAAGGAATAGGGGAAAGAGAAGCAGATGGCCCTATAAAATACTTTCCTGGTGTATATACCATACAGGAAATGAAAAATAGCAGGAAAACAAAAAGTAAACAAAACCTCATACATCCGCTTTTATCAAAAATAACCGGAAAGAATAAAAGGAATTTGTTAAGAATGGCCGGTAAGTATATTCTCACAACAACCCTTGCTTTGAAAATTTTAAAGTTGTTGAATAAAAAAGTGGAGGACTTGTTTATTCTTGAAAAGAACGATTAACGACGAGAGCTTTATCTTTGCGGCATCTCATACCTCCCTTTAGGGGTTGGGGGTTTCATGCATATTCACATTCTTTCCATTGTTCCAGAGTTGCTCGATAGTCCGTTGAATCATTCCATTATGAAACGGGCAAAGGAGAAAGGGTTGCTCACTGTTACGGTTCATCACCTGCGTAAGTGGGCGGTGAATGAATATGGACAGGTAGATGATTACCAATACGGCGGTGGTGCAGGTATGGTAATGATGTGCGAACCACTGGAAAAAGCCATCAACGAATTACAGCAGGAGAAAAAGTTCGATGAAATTATTTATCTCACACCCGATGGTGTTACGTTGAAACAGCAAACGGCTAACCGTCTTTCACTTAAGGAAAATTTATTACTCATCTGTGGTCATTACAAAGGCATTGATGAACGCATTCGCCAGCATTATGTAACCATGGAAATTTCCATTGGCGATTACGTGTTGAGCGGCGGTGAATTAGCAGCTGCTGTGTTGGTAGATGCGATCGGACGAATTATTCCCGGTGTACTCAACGATGAAACATCAGCACTTACCGATTCGTTCCAGGATCAGTTGCTGGCACCACCGGTGTATACACGCCCGGCCGATTACAATGGTTGGAAAATTCCGGATATTCTGTTGAGCGGTGATCTGAAAAAAATTGAAGAATGGCGACACGAACAGGCGCTGCAACGTACAAAGGAAAGAAGACCGGATTTGTTGGATGAGTAAGCATGTTATGTATATCAGCAAACATTATCTTACCTGTTAACAGAAATAACTAGTATGTAAAAATAAATGCGGCGGCCAAAGGCCGCCGCAACAAAAAATAAATCATCAATTGTCTTTACTTAATACCGATCACCGGTAAACTCTTCTCCCGAATCAGCTGATTAAACTTCGGCACCTCTTCACTTACAATTTTCTTCAGCTTGTTCAATTGCTCATCTGCTTGCTGACTCAACTCGGCAAATACTTCTTTCGATTGTTTGCTGGGTGCATTTAAACCACTGTTGGCAACATCAAATACACCGCTGAGTTTATCGTTGATGCGGATCGGATAGTTCAATGGATCCTGTCCGCTCTTTGATTTTGTTTGATACAAGGTTTCTTCGATCGTTGTCAACTCTTTGGTAATGGAAGTTGCCATGTCTTTGATTTCCTTCGGACAGTCTTTACCCTGTCTGCCAACAAACTCATTGATCTGTGTACGCAATGCACGGATGTCTTTAATGCCTTTCTGCACATCGTTAAACTTTTGCTGCACACTCAACAGGAAGTTGAATTGTTCTTCATACGCTTCCTGTGTCATGCGGTAATTCGGATCGGCTTTAATGGTAAACGGCACTTCTGTTGAATCGTTCCCCACTTTTACCCTTGCAAAATAATTACCGGGCGCAGCAGTAATAGTGCCTGGTGCTCCGTTCCAGAGAATCATGCCTTCGCTTGGTTCGGCCGGCGGATATTGCAGATCCCACGCAAACTTGTTCAATCCTTTTTTGATCGCAAGTTTATCTTTTCCTTCTGTGCTGAAAATTTTGATCAGCTTTTTGTTTTTATCCATGATGCTGATGGATGCTTTGGTTGAATCGGTAACAGCATTCGCATAATACGTGATTACTAACGGACCCGCCGGATTTTCACCGATGTTTTGTGCAGTACCAAAGCGGCGACCGAAGCGATTCATCGGCATACGCCAGCCGGGGTTTACATCAAACACATGCAGATTTTTATTTGCAACATCTGCTTTCACCTGTTGTAAAACGGTAAGATCATCCAGTACATAAAAACCACGACCTTGTGTTGCAATGATGAGGTCATTTTCTTTAATGGTCATATCTGTGATTGGTACAACAGGCATATTCAGTTGAAACGGTTTCCAGTTGGCACCATCATCAAACGAAATGTACATACCAAACTCTGTACCTGCATACAGCAAACCTTGTCGTTTCTGATCGGCACGCATGGCTCTGGTGAAATGCATTTTGTTGATGCCATTGGTGATGAGCTTCCAAGTTTTACCATAGTCTTCTGTTTTGTAGATGTACGGTGTGTAATCGTCGAGTTTGTAACGTGTACCCACAAAATAAGCCGCACCTTTTTTAAATGGATCAACATCTACACAATTCCACATCATAAACGTCGGAGCATCTTTCGGTGTAACATTCTCCCATGTTTTACCGCCATCTTTACTTACATTGATCAAGCCGTCATCACTTCCGGTCCATAACAGATCTTTTTCTACAAAACTTTCTGTAGCGGTGAAGATGGTACAGTAGTATTCAACACTTGTATTGTCTTGTGTAATCGGGCCGCCACTTGATTTTTGTTTGCTCTTATCGTTGGTTGTTAAGTCTGGTGATAAAGCCGTCCAGCTTTGTCCTTCGTTTTCTGTTGCAAACAATACGTTACCTGCCGTATATAATTTCTTTGGATTGTGTGGTGAAAAGAAAATGGGGAAGTTCCATTGAAAACGATACTTCAACACATCGGCACCGGCACCCATCGGGTTGTCGGGCCACACACTGATAGCTCTGTTCTCACCAGTCTTATGATCGAGGCGTGAAAGATAACCACCGTAGTTACCGCCATACACAATATCCGGATTGGTTGGATCGGCAACTACATAGCCACTTTCGCTGCCTGCTGTTTCCTGCCAATCCTGTTCGGTAATACCAGCACCACTTGTTCTGCTTTTAATACGCACCGTTGAATTATCTTGTTGTGCACCAAGAATACGATAAGGAAAACTGTTATCAGTTGATACACGATAGAACTGCCCGGTGGGTTGATTCATGTAAGTGCTCCAGTTCATGCCACCATCATAGCTCACTTGCCCGCCTCCATCATCAGCAACAATCATTCTTTTACCATCATTCGGATCGATCCACAGATCATGATGATCTCCGTGTGGTGTGCGGAGCGATTGAAACGTTCTGCCTCCATCACGACTGTACATAAAGTTTACATTGGGGCAATACACCAGATCAGGATTCTTCGGATCAACAAATACTTTGCTGTAATACCATGCACGCTGGCGAATGTTGTTATCGCTGCTCATCAGTTGCCATGTTTCACCTGCATCATCACTACGGAACAATCCACCATTTGCATTTTCAACAATGGTATAAATGCGTTCGGGGTTGGATGGTGCAAATGCAACGCCTACAATTCCCCATACGCCTTTCGGCAAACCTTTCTTTGCAGACACATTCGTCCATGTTTCACCACCATCCGTTGATTTATACAAACCACTTCCTTCGCCACCACTTTCCAAACTATGTGGTGTGCGTATCAAACGCCAGGTACCTGCATACAACACTGATGGATTTTCAGGTTCCATCACCAGGTCACTTGCACCTGTTTGATTATTCACAAACAACGTACGCTTCCATGTTTTACCTCCATCGGTTGTTTTGTACACACCACGTTCTTCGTTGGGGCCAAACAAATGTCCCATTACTGCTGCCCATACCACATCCGGATTTTTTGGATGAATCACAATGCGGATGATATGACGTCCATCTTTCAAACCAATATTCTTCCACGTACGGCCACCATCATCACTACGCCACATACCACCCAAGCCTTCACTCACATTCCCACGCATGGTGTTTTCGCCTTCGCCCACATACACAATACTTTCATCGCTCGGTGCAACAGCAACTGCACCAATGGACGAACCATAATATTTATCGCTGATGTTTTTCCAGTTGTTACCACCGTCGGTTGTTTTCCAAACACCACCACCGGTAGCACCCATGTAAAAGGTTGTTTTGTTGCTGTAGCTTCCTGCAACAGCAGCGCTTCGTCCGCCACGGTAAGGGCCAATGGAGCGATACTTTAAGGCGCTATAAACGGCTTCTTCGTTGGATGATGTTGAAACAGCAGTTTGCTTTTTTTGTGCAAGCGAAAAAAGTACGCTGAGCAGCGTACCTGCAAGCAGGATCGATTTTCTCATGTTCAATGCAATTAGTTGAGGAGGGAAATTACAAAGGTTTTGCATGCAAGCAAGCAAACGTACAGGAGAAGTGATGAACGGCCACACAACGAATTTGTAAAACATTTATCAGGAAACAGTGATTTGCGGCATATGAATTGTTAAGCCCGGCTTTTGAATAGCAGTAACGCTTATCCCTGAATTTTTCCGGTCAACACGGTTGCGCAGGTGTCAGAAAATTACAACATGAAAAATGTTGTCAGAAATATACCGTTCGTCTAATATTTCTGCGCAAGCCTGGTAACTATTTTACTTTCGTATCGTTCAACTACCAACCTTATCATCATGCTGAAACTGACCGTCTCATTCCTGTTGCTATGCATCTGCGTGTTTACGCAGGCACAAACAAGTAAACCCGTTACACCGAGGTTAACAGAAAAAGCAGCTCCCCGTTTATTGGTTGCACAACGCACAACAGCCACCATTCAAATTGATGGGTTGTTAAACGACAGTGCCTGGAAGACCGCACCCATCGCAACCGGTTTTGTTGAGTTTCGACCGGCAGTGGGTGTGCAGGAAGCAGAGGATACCAAAACTGTTTCATACCTGCTTTATTCCGATGAAGGAATTTATTTCGCCGGCTTTTGTTATGAACGCAGCAGGGATAGTATTGCCATGGAACTGAAAGGCCGTGATGGATTTGGGATGAATGATTACATCGGTATCATCTTCGACACTTACAAAGACAACCTCAACGGGTTTGAATATTTCGTTACGCCACTCAACGAACAATGGGATGCAAAGATGGCGCCCAACCCGAATGGCAACAGCGAAGATTTCAGTTGGAATGCAGTATGGAAAAGTGCTGTGGTAGTACATGACAATGGCTGGAGCTTTGAGGTATTTATTCCGTATGGTGCTATTCGTTTTGGAAAAAAAGAAATACAGGACTGGGGTGTGAATATTACACGCAGGCGGCAGAAAACTGGTCAGCAGTTTACATGGAACCCTATTGATCCAAACATCAATGGCTTTTTAACGCAGGAAGGTTACTGGACGGGTATTTCAAATATTAAACCGCCGGTACGTTTACAATTCTCTCCTTACTTCTCCGTGTATGCCAATCATTTTCCATTGAATCAACCAGGAACAAAGAATTTTACCAGTCAGGTAAACGGCGGCCTGGATGTAAAATATGGATTGAACCAGGCGTTTACTTTGGATGCAACATTGATCCCCGATTTCGGACAGGTGCAGAGTGATAACCAGGTGCTCAATCTTTCACCTTTTGAAGTGCGCTTTAATGAAAACAGAAATTTTTTTACTGAAGGAACGGAACTGTTCAGCAAAGGTGGCTTGTTTTATTCCCGACGAATTGGTGGGTCGCCCATTCATTTTTACGATGCAGCCAATCATTTGAATGCAAATGAAAAGATCATTAAAAATCCGGCAGAGTCAAAACTCATCAATGCATCTAAAATTTCAGGTCGTACACAAAACGGGTTGGGTATTGGTATCCTCAATGCTGTTACCAGAACACAGTACGCCACTATTGAAGATATCAATAGCAAAGAGCAGCGAAAGATCGTTACCGATCCGCTCACAAATTATAATATTCTTGTGTTTGATCAAACGATGAAGAACAATAGCAGTGTATCGCTCATCAATACCAATGTTACACGTAGCGGCAGCGATTACGATGCAAATGTGACAGCCGGTTTGTTTGATCTCAACGATAAAAAGAACACCTGGAATATAGGTGGAAAATTTGCGGTGAGCCAGTTGATGGGAATTGGCAGCGAACGGAAAAATGAAACTGGCTATAGTCATCAATTGCATTTTGGTAAACGCAGTGGCCGTTTCAATTTTAATGTATTTCAAGAGCTTACTGATACCAAATACACACACCGTGATTTGGGTTACTTCACCAACAATAATTTTCTTGATCATGGTGGATGGCTATCGTATAAATGGATTGAACCCAAAAACTGGTACAACCGTATTTTCTTAAATATGAACGGACGTGTAAGTAAGTTGTTTACTCCGTTTGCCGGTATTGCAGAAACCTACCAAACCGGGAATCTCAACTTCAATGCAGAAATTCAAACCAAAAAATTATGGTGGGTGGGTACATTCATTGGCTATACTACCAAGCAGAATGATTTTTATGAACCACGGAAAGCAGGTTATTATTTTACACGCAACAACAGTATGGCGGTTGGTGGTTGGGTAAATAGTAATGAAGCCAAGAAGTATTCATTCTGGAGTGAAGTATTTGCACGGAAGCATTTTCAATTTTACGATCAGTTGGGTGTAGATGCAACGGTGAATCAAACATTTCGTTTCAACAGTAAGTTTTCCGTTTCACACCGACTGGGTTTGTATCCCCGTTTTAATAATATCGGCTTTACAACCATCAGCGGAAATGATGTAGTGTTTGCCCGACGTAAAGTGAACACCATTGAAAATATTCTGAATATAAAGTACAGCTTTACCAATATGATGTGGCTTACCTATCGTATGCGGCATTATGTAAGCACAGTTGACAACAAAGAATATTTTACACTGCAGCAAAGTGGAAAAATGTTACCTAATGCAGGCTTCAACGGGAATGTAAATCAAAACCTCAACCTTTTTAATATTGATATGGTGTACACCTGGCAGTTTGCACCGGGCAGTTTCCTGAATATTGTATGGAAGAATTCTATCCAGCATTTTACACGCATTGTGGAGCCGGATTATTTCAAAAACGTAAGTAACACACTCGATGCTGATCAGAATAACAATCTCTCACTGAAAGTGATTTACTTCCTCGATTATCTTGATGTGAAGAAGTGGGGGAAGAAGAAATAAAAAGAGCGTCCTTTTGAAAGGACGCTCTTTATTGTTTGTCAGGATCGTATTAATTTTTATCGCTTTTCTTCACTGTGGGTTTTTTCAACAGTTCTTTTGCAATGGCCTGCATGGCTTTTTGTTCAAACTGTTTATTCAACTGATC
Source organism: Bacteroidota bacterium (assembly GCA_023428755.1). Lineage (GTDB taxonomy): Bacteria > Bacteroidota > Bacteroidia > Chitinophagales > Chitinophagaceae > Lacibacter. The sequence goes on along the minus strand of JAEYWX010000014.1, from coordinate 57,779 downwards.
GTATTGCTGTTCTGCTTTTCCTATTTCGCCTTTTAAGAAAGCAACACGTTGTATCTGCAGGTTGCTGGGTCTTGCTTCCTGTGTTACAACAGCACTGTACACATCACTCAAATCACTACGTAAACGTTTCAGATCGGCCGTGCCCTTTACAACCGGCGGCACCAATGTAAGACGTAATGTTTCCAGCTTACTGTTGTATTCCTGTAATAGGGCTTTTGTTTTTTTATCTGTTGTAGAATCAATATGCTTTTTCAGCAGTTGCTGTTTTGCAAGAATGCTGTCAACCAACCGGGCAAGCTGTTCGTTCATGGCATACAACTCCATGCCGGTATTGTATTGTAACTGACGATCTTCCAATGTAAAATCTTTGTTTTTCTCATCATGCACCAACGTTAATGCATGGTTGTATTCTTTTCCGTTCACTTTCATTTTTAAGGTATATGTGCCCGGTAATACCTGCGGTGAAGTAAAGGCAGCAAACTCAAGTTGGTTGCCTCCTTTCGCTGTTTTTGCAGGCAACATCCGTTGGTTCCATGTTACTTTGTTATAACCCTTGCGATTGCTGGGGGTTAGTTTCTGTACCAACTTGCCATCTTTATCATACACTTCCAGTGTAAGATTATTGGCCCGCTCTTTCAGATAGTATTGAATGGGTGGAATAATGGTGCCAACGCCACCATTCCAATCGCCTGCTGCATTTTCAAACTGACCGCCATATTTTCCCATGGTCAGCGTTATTGGTTTTGTGTTGAGCATTACCACATCATTTCCCGCTACTGCTGCAGTAATGGTGCGCATTGGAGTAATATCTTCAATGATGATGATGCCACGGCCATGTGTAGCCAATACCAAATCGTTTGTTTGTTCCTGTATCTTGATATCACGTACCAACGCATACCATGGAATATTGTTTTTCATTCGGAACCATTCATTGCCTCCATCCACACTGGCAAACAAACCCATTTCTGTTCCGGCGAAAAGTAAATTCTTATTCACAATATCTTCTTTGATCTTGTGTGCAAACCCGGTGAACTCACTGCTTTCAAATTTTTTCCAGGTTTTACCCATATCGTTACTCACGGCAATGTATGTACGATGATCGCCATACGCATGGTTATCGAATGTTGCATATACTTTGTTCTTATCATATTGCGATGGTTCAATACTGCTCACCCAGGTTTGTTTTGGAATACCGGCTGCTGCATAATTAGCGGCTACGTTCGTCCATGTTTTACCGGCATCGGTTGTGTATTGTAAATTACCATCATCGGTACCCACCCAAATAATCTTTTCATCCAGCGGTGATTCTGCAATGGTAAAAATGGTACAATGATTTTCGGCACTGGTTACATCCATAGTAACGCCACCGCTTTTTTCCTGTTCCTGTTTTCGTTTATCGTTGGTCGTTAGGTCGGGTGAAATACGTGTCCAGTTGCTTCCCCTGTCTGTACTCTTGTATAAATATTGAGCGCCGGTGTACAGATTCTTTTTATTGTTACTTCCTGTTACAATGGGTGTGTTCCAGTTAAAACGCAGCGGCTTTTCACCACTTACGGCCTGTGGTTTAATGGTTACGGATGCATTGGTACGCATGTTTATTCTCGACATGGTTCCGCCCTGTGCTTCTGCATACACAATGTTTTCATCAAACGGATCGGGCTGTGTCCAGAACCCATCACCACCAAATACCGATTTCCAATCGCCATTGGTAACACCACCGGGTGCTTTGCTTGGAGCATACCAGCTGCCGTTGTCCTGCAAGCCACCATAGATTCGGTACGGTTCCTGCTGATCTACACTTACATGATAGAATTGCCCTACGGGTAAATTGTTACAGAATTTCCATGTGGCGCCTCGGTCTAGACTGAAATACACGCCACCGTCTGTACCCAGGTACATTACGTTTGTATTGTTGGGATTGATCCATAATGCATGATGATCACTGTGTACCCATCCGCCATCATTACTTGCATCAGCAAATGAGAATCCGCCATCATTGGAATAAGAAAAAGTAAAAGCCGGACGATAAACACGTTTCGGATCTTTCGGGTCCACTTCCAATGTAGAAAAATAAAACGGCCGTTGCGTAATATTGCTCGTAGCACTTTGTTGTTTCCAGGTTTCTCCTGCATCAGCAGAAATATATAAGCCGGTATTTTCGCTTTCCACAATGGCCCACAAGTTTTGTGGGGATGATGGTGCCAATGCAATAGCTACACGACCGAATGGTTTTTTCGGCAATCCATTGCTTAACTCCTTCCATGTTTTTCCGGCATCGGTTGATTTGTAAATACCGCTACCGCTGCCACCACTGCTGAATGCATACGGCAAGCGACGGAACTCCCAAGAGGTTGCATACAACACATTTGCGTTGTTGGGATCAATTTCAACATCAGCAACACCTGTATTTTCATTGATGTATAAAATGGTTTCCCATGTTTTTCCGGCATCGGTTGATTTGTATAAGCCACGGTGTTTGCTGCTGCTCCATAACGGGCCGGGTGCTGCAACGTATACTATTGAAGAGTTGGCAGGGTCAACAATTACTTTTGCAATATGCTCGGTACTGTCGAGTCCGATCTTTGTCCAGTTTTCACCTCCGTCTGTTGATTTGTACATGCCATCACCTATGGAAACAGAGTTACGCATATTGCTTTCACCCGTTCCTACATAAATCACTTTTGGATTTTTTTGATCGATGGCCAACGCACCAATGCTTTGAATGTATTTGTCGAATACGGGCTTGAAAGAGGCGCCTGCGTTGGTACTTTTCCAGATACCACCACCGGCAGTGCCGATGTACAATGTTTTACCATCGCTGTTAACACCGGCAATATCGGTAATGCGTCCGCTCATAGTGCCGGGGCCGAGTTGGCGGGCATCCATCATTCCGAAAGTGGAGGCATTGATCTGTGACTGGCTGCTGGTTGCAATGCAGAAGAGCAAGGAAATGCAGAGGAATCGTTTTCTCATACTGTTTGAATAAAAAAACCCGACGTTTTGAGTCGGGTTATGATTGATAATTTGTGTTTAGTTCGCTGGTTTGAAAACAGCATCTTCAATGGGCTTGTTTACTTCCACTTTTGAAATAGCGAAGTCGGCATTTACACCTGGTCCAAGCGGAACATTGATGCTCATCGGAACAACAATACCTTCAGGTAATTTCTGATAGTTGCTGAACGTAGTTGTTAATTCCATTTCCTGTCCATTTGCAGAACGGGTTGTGCTGGATTTGATGATGGTATAACCTTTCTTTTCAATGAACATAGTTTCACTGCGTCCGCTTTTTAAAGTGATTTTCACTTTAAAGCAATCGGTTCCGTCTACATCTTCGCTGCCAAGCAACTCAATGTTGTGCCCTTTAGCTTTGTAATCGATGAGGCTGCCTTGTGCATCCAGGTCGTCCTGGTTTTGTTTCAAATCTTCTTCCGTCATTGCTTCCGGAGCTGTTTGTCCCTGGAAGGGTAAAAAGTTCCAGCCGGCAGTAGGCGTAACGATCATGTAACCGTTCATTCCCATTAATGAAATGTCTTGTCTTGATCCTTTTGCATGTACAACGGTACGCACTACGCTAATGTCAGCACCCTGGATGCTCATGCTTCCGGTTTGTACCATGCTGGTCACTTTTTTCCAGTTATCAGCACCACCAATGGCTTCAATATGTTTTGCTACAACTTCGTCGGCTGTTTGTGCTTTTGCAATGGTTACACTAAAAGCGGTAGCAACAAACAGGCTGAATAATTTTAAGGTCTTCATTGTTTTTAGTTTGAATATATGTTGTAAAGAAAAGAAAATTGTTACAGATGCAGAGCGAAATATTTTTATATGAAAACAACGCTTCGGCTACTTTCCATTTCCGGAGTTGAGAAAAATTTCCCCATGGCTGCCGCATCCAGTATCTTGGCTGGAATTTTAACCCTCTATCTGTAGAAACTATGGCTTTTGTTAAAGTATCGGGCAATATTGTTGATCTTTTTTCAAACAAAATCTATTTCGGCGAAGTAACAATGGATGCCGGAATAATTGCTGCTGTTGAAATGCTGGAGCCGGTTGAAAAGAAAGGCGAATCATATGTCCTGCCGGGTTTTATCGACAGCCACGTACATATTGAAAGTTCGATGCTCGTACCTTCTGAATTTGCAAAGCTGGCAGTGGTGCATGGTACCGTAGCCACCGTTAGCGACCCCCATGAAATTGCCAATGTGTGTGGCATGGCAGGTGTGGAATACATGATCGAAAATGGAAAAACTGTTCCCTTTAAGTTCAACTTTGGGGCACCGAGCTGTGTGCCTGCCACCGGCTTTGAAACAGCAGGCGCAGTGTTGAATGCAGCCGATGTAAAAGCATTGCTGCAGAAAGAAGAGATCAAATATCTGAGTGAGATGATGAACTTCCCCGGTGTGTTACATGCCGATGCAGAAGTGATGGAGAAAATAAAAGCAGCAGCAGAATTGGGTAAACCTGTTGACGGACATGCACCGGGTTTGCGAGGCGAGGAGGCGAAGAGGTATATCATGGCCTCCCCAAACCCCTCCGAAGGAGGGGCTTTAGACTCTGATGATACGGGCGGCGTTTATGGGTATCAAACAGCAGATCCTGTGATGTATGGATTGCTGAAAGAGTTTGTAAAGGAAAACAGAAATAATCCTACGGATGCAGAGATTGCTTTATGGGAATATTTGAAAGGAAAGCAATTGAACAATTATAAATTTAGACGGCAACATGTTATTGGTGGTTTTATTGCTGACTTTGTATGCTTGTCAAAAAAACTCGTAATAGAGGTAGATGGATTGATTCATCAGTTGCCTGAAAATAAAATCAACGATGTTGAACGAACCGAGACGCTTAATCAATTGGGGTTTGAAGTTATACGATTCACAAATGACGAAGTATTGTATCAAACTGAAAAAGTTACATCAGCAATTCTGAATACATTAGAGCAATTGCCAACTTCGAAAGATGCTGCCTTTACCCCCCCTTCGGGGGTTAGGGGGGCTGTCGTTATTTCAACCGACCACGAATGTTTTACCAAAGAAGAAGCGCTGGATAAGTTGACGTATGGAATGAAGATTATTATCCGTGAAGGAAGTGCGGCCAAAAATTTTGAAGCATTGCATACTTTGATCGATGAATACCCGGACATGATTTTGTTATGCAGCGATGATAAACATCCTGATAGTTTGGTGGAAGGGCACATCAATCAACTTTGTGCAAGGGCTGTGGCAAAAGGAATGAATGTGTTCAATGTATTGAAAGCTGCCTGTGTAACACCGGTGCTGCATTATAAGTTAGATGTTGGTTTGCTGCGTGCTGGCGACGCAGCCGATTTGATTGTTGTAAATAACCTGACGGAGTTCATTGTAATCAAAACATTTATCAACGGGCAATTGGTTGCGGAAAATAGAACCTCGCTGATTGAAAGTAAAACGGCAGGAAGTATCAACAACTTTAATTGTGATCCCAAGCCTGTTTCAGAATTTGAATTTCACCTCAACCGTTTTGGAAAAGCCGATGAAGAAAATATTGAACAGGTGTATGTAATTGAAGCAATGGACGGGCAACTCATGACCAATAAAATCATTGAACCCATTGGTTCATTTTCCGTAGTGGACGATATCATTCAGGCCAATACCGAAAACGATCTGTTATACATGGTGGTGGTGAACCGTTACAGCAATGCGCCTGTAGCCAAAAGTTTTGTAACGAATTTTGGTTTGAAGCAGGGGGCCATCGCTTCTTCTGTTGCACACGACAGTCATAACATCATTGCGGTGGGGGTTGATGCAGAAAGCATCGCCAAAGCAGTAAACCTGGTAATTGAAGCAAATGGCGGCCTAAGTGCAGTTGGGAAACAAACAGAGCAAGTATTGCCGTTGCCGGTTGCCGGTTTAATGAGTGCCGATGATGGATACAAAGTAGCTGAAGCCTATAGTGCCGTTGATAATGCCGCCAAGCAACTTGGCTCCAAGCTGGCCGCACCGTTTATGACACTTTCATTTATGGGATTGCTGGTAATACCACATCTCAAACTCAGCGATATGGGTTTGTTTGATGGCGATAACTTTAGATTGTTGTAAGGTTATTACTTAGATCGTACGCATACTTGTCTTCATTTCTGTATTTATTTCAGAAAGGGAAAACAATTTAACGGAATTGTTTGTCATATTGTACTACCCTTTATCCACTAAAAAATCCAATATGCAACAGTTACTCCGGGACATAGAACAGGTAGTTGATCTCTCCGCCTCAGAAACCAAAGATCTGATCGAAGTGTTTAAGCGGTTTACTGACAGGCATTTTGATATTGATCCTGTTGTACTGCAACAAACTTTTTCGTATTCTTCCGCCCACTTGCTTAACCAGCAGGAAGATGAGGATAACTTTCACACCAAGCTCGAAGAACTGCTTTATTATTAAAAGGTTCTTTCCAACTCCGGTTTAAATAATCAGTAATAACTGTTATTTTAGCTGAAACACTTTTTATGCGAAAGTTTCTCGGCATTTTCACAACTATTATTCTTGTTGTACTGGCTGTATTTATTTACTGGCGTTACTACTATGTATTTGGAGAAGGGGTAAAAGCAGGTGAATTGAATTACATGGTAAAGAAGGGATATGTTTTTAAAACTTACGAAGGCAAACTCATCCAGTCGGGTTTGCGTTCACGCACACCCGGTACAGTAGCAAGCTATGAATTTGAATTCAGCGTAGAGAACGATAGTGTAGCCAATATTCTGATGCTCAACAGCGGTAAAGTATTTGAACTGCATTACAAAGAATATATGGGTACCATTCCCTGGCGTGGTCACTCGAAGTATGTAGTAGATAAGATCATAAATATGAAAGAAGAATAAACAAGAACGCCCCGGTTAACCGGGGCGTTCTTGTTTTATGATGTGTGTTAGTACAATTTACTCTTCATCAATCCCCATTTGCAGAAACGGTAAATGAGCGATACTTTCAAGCAACCCAGCCCGTATTTCATACTGCGTTTAAAATTAATGCTGCTGGCTTCTTCAAAGTATTTCGTGGGACAGGTGACTTCTCCAATTTCAAAACCGGCGTAAAATATTTGTGCGGCCATTTCATTGTCAAATACAAAATCATCGTCGCAGGCTTCATACTTAATGCTCTCCAGCACTTCTTTGCTAAACGCACGGTAGCCGGTATGGTATTCAGAAAGTTTTTGACCCAGTAAAATATTTTGTGTGAGCGTAAGAAAACGGTTGGCAATGTATTTATACATCGGCATGCCGCCTTTTAATGCACCGTTGCCCAAAATACGGCTGCCAAATACAACCGGATATACATCGTTTCCAATAATACTGATCATGGCATGTAGCAACATAGGCGTGTATTGGTAATCGGGGTGCAGCATTACCACAATATCGCCACCCAGCTCCAGCGCTTTTTTGTAACAGCTTTTCTGGTTGCCGCCGTAGCCTTTGTTCTTTTCGTGGCTGATGATGTGTTTGATGCCGAGTTCTTTGGCTTTGGCTACCGTTTCATCCTTGCTGGCATCATCTACCAGTACCACTTCGTCCACGATCTCGAAGGGGATTTCATTGTAGGTGATCTCCAATGTTTTTGCCGCATTGTAAGCCGGCAGTACCACGATGACTTTTTTATTGTTGAACATGCGATGAGGCGATTTAAAGTGGGCAAAGATAATGTTAAGTACGAAGTAAGAAGAAGGAAGTACGAGGTAAGAGGTAAGCTCCCCCTAAAGCGGTTACAACCCTGTCGACGGTTTTTATGTTCAATAGAGAACAGAACGTACAAGTGAGTGACACAACAGGCGATGCCCAAACATTTGTTGCCGGAAACCAAATCTTCGTATTTCCGCCTTTAGGCGAATGGGCGTACATTTGCTGCCCGAAATAAAGTGAATTATGTTTCAGAATTTAAGCGAACGTTTAGAGAGTGCTTTTAAGAATATCAAAGGTGAAGGCCGTATTACCGAACTCAATATTGCAGCTACGGTAAAAGACATCCGCCGTGCGTTGGTGGATGCCGACGTAAACTATAAAATTGCCAAGGAGTTTACCGATACGGTAAAGGACAAGGCCATGGGCAGCAAAGTATTGCTGGCGGTAAACCCGGGCCAGCAAATGGTGAAAATTGTGCAGGATGAGCTTACGGAATTAATGGGCGGCACCGAAAGTGAACTGGATGTAAAAGGTGCGCCGGCTGTGATTCTCATCGCCGGTTTGCAGGGTAGTGGTAAAACCACCTTCAGCGGAAAGCTGGCCAATTACCTCAAAACACAAAAGGGAAAATCGCCCTTGCTGGTTGCTGCAGATATTTACCGTCCGGCGGCGATTGACCAGTTGACGGTTTTGGCTGGCCAGATTGGAGTGGATATTTACAGCGAACGGGAGAACAAAGATGCGGTTGCCATTGTGCAGAATGCCCTCAAAGAAGCAAAAGCAAAAAACAAGAATGTAGTTATTATCGATACGGCCGGTCGTTTGGCCATTGATGAAGTGTTGATGAAAGAGGTGGCCGATATTAAAGCTGCCGTGAACCCGAACGAGATCCTGTTTGTGGTGGATAGTATGACGGGGCAGGATGCGGTGAACACGGCCAAAGCCTTTAATGACCGACTCAACTTTACCGGTGTGGTACTCACCAAACTCGACGGTGATACAAGAGGTGGTGCGGCGCTTTCCATCAAATACACGGTGAACAAACCCATCAAGTTTGTAAGCAGTGGCGAGAAGATGGATACGCTGGATGTGTTTTACCCCGACCGTATGGCGCAGCGTATTTTGGGCATGGGTGATATTACCTCGCTCGTGGAAAAAGCCCAGGCGCAGTTTGATGAGGAGCAGGCCAAAAAGCTGGAAAAGAAGATCCGTAAGAATCAATTCGATTTTGAAGATTTCAAACAGCAGCTGGAGCAGATCAAAAAAATGGGGAACCTGAAAGATCTGATGGGTATGATTCCCGGTATGGGCAAGGCGTTGAAAGATGTGGACATCAGCGATGATTCGTTCAAAGGTGTGGAAGCCATTATCAATTCCATGACCCCGCAGGAACGCAGCAACCCCGACCTGATCGATCAAAGCCGCCGTAAGCGAATTGCCCTCGGCAGCGGAAAAGATATTGCTGAAGTAAACGCCTTCATGAAACAGTTTGAACAAATGAAGCAGATGATGAGCATGATGAACAAAATGCCCATGGGCGGCCGTATGATGCCCGGTTTAGGCAGAAGGTAAAATTTAAGTTAAGAGATTGGAATTTTCCCGTTTTGCCTGTACATTTGCTGTTCTTATTTAAGACAACCTTTATTTATTCACGCATTTAAATTTTAATTTACGATGCCAGTTAAAATCCGACTGCAAAGACACGGGTCTAAAAAGAGACCTTTCTATTTCATCGTAGTGGCCGACGCAAGAGCCCCCAGAGATGGAAAATTCATTCAGAAAATTGGTACTTACAATCCTGTTACAGAGCCTGCTGTGATCCAGATTGATCGTCAGAAAGCTTTGGAGTGGTTAACCAAGGGAGCACAGCCAACTGATACAGTTCGCAAAATCCTTTCTACCAAAGGTGTATTGTACCTGAAACATTTGTTACGTGGTGTAAGCCTCAATTTGTTCGATCAGGCTACTGCTATGGAAAAATTCCAGGCATGGCATACTGAACACGAAGCAGCTGAAGCGAAGAAAAGAGAAGAAGCACGCCGTAGCCGTTTTAAACAACGCAGTGGTGGTAACTACCAACGCCGTCCTATGGCTCCAAGACGCCAGGAAGGTGGTGAAGCAGAAGCACCCGCAACAGGAGAATAATTTTAAATTAGTCTTCATAAAAGTCCCCTGCATTTTTGTGGGGGATTTTTTTTAGCAGCCCCATTCTCCTTCTCTTTCCCCGGAGGGAAAAGAGCGGTGCTTTGGTTCAAATGCCATACAAATTGTTCTTCCACTTCAACATTAAATTCAATTCTCTTCATTTTTTATTTTGCATCAAGCTACTTGCTTCTATGGCGCTTTTGTTGTGTCACTCACTTGTACGTCCTGTTCTGTATTCAGCAACTAAACGACTACTTACAATCGTTGAAAAGTAAGGGCTGTGAGTAGATGGCTTCCCCTTTGGGGGAAGTCGGATGGGGGCCTAGGGCTGTACGTAGCAAGCCTCCCCTTGGGGGAGGTTGGGTGGGGCTGTATCTTTGCCGCATGGAACAATACTTTAGCATCGGGCAAATACTCGGCACGTTCGGATTAAACGGCGAAGTGGTGCTTAAACATAACCTCGGCAAAAAAACGTCGTTGAAGGGATTGGAGGTGTTGTTTATTGAAGAAGCGAAAGACAAGTTTCTGCCGTACTTCATTACCGGCACAAAAATCAAGAACGAAGAAGAAGTGTACATCGCTATTGATGGTATTACAACCAAAGAGCAGGCAAAAAAACTATCGCCCAAAAAAGTATGGCTGCGGGAAGAAGATTTTCACAAGCAGGCCGGTAAGTCGGCACCAATTTCGTTGATTGGTTATATGATGATTGATGGCACAAAAGAGTTAGGCATTATACAGGAAGTAATTGAACAGCCGCTTCAGATCTTATGCCGCTTAGAAATGGAAGGAAAAGAAGTATTGATACCGCTGCACGAAGAAACCATCCGCAGCATCAATCATAAAAAGAAACAAGTAACGGTGGAGTTGCCGGAAGGTTTGCTGGAAGTGTATTTGGGATAAGTACAAAAAACGAAGTTTGAAGTATGGACGTCCTGCAATTTTAAACTCTCTCGTCAATCAATTATACAATCAGCATTATGCTTTATCGTCTGCTCTTCGTTACTGCACTTTTATGTTCTACAGAAATAATATCAGCTCAAATCAAAACAGACGAAACCGTTTTTCCGCTGGGTATTGTGCGCCGCTTGTATTCAACAGTATTGAACGAAGAGCGGACACTGAATATTTATTTACCGGAAGGATACAGTAAAGATTCAAGCTACCCGGTTATTTATTTACTCGATGGATCGGCCGATGAAGATTTTATTCATGTGGCGGGGCTGGTACAGTTTTATAATTTTCCCTGGGTGAATGTGTTGCCCAAATCGATTGTTGTAGGTATTGCCAATGTGGACCGACGGAGAGATTTTACATTTCCCACAACTATTGCAAAAGACAAAAGCGATTTCCCTACAACAGGGGGCTCCGAAAAATTTATTCGTTTTCTTGAAAAAGAATTGCAGCCTTACATCAATGAATCATTCAAAACAAATGGGAGCAATATGCTCATTGGCCAATCGCTGGGCGGATTACTGGCAACGGAAGTGTTACTGAAAAAACCGGAATTGTTTACACAGTATGTAATTGTAAGTCCGAGTTTGTGGTGGGATAACGAATCCTTGCTGCAAACAAAGTTGGCAGTATTTGAACAGAAGCTATCCGTTTATATTGCTGTAGGCAAAGAAGGCAAGATCATGGAAGACGATGCAAAAGGATTGCATGAATTACTGAAAGCAAAAATCACCAACGGTACTGTACAGTTTGAATACATCGGCAATAAACAACACGGAAATATTTTTCACCAGGCAGTGGCCAATGCGTTTGAGTTTTTGCGTGGGTTGAAGTGAGTTGGCATCCCGACGCAGGAGGGATCTGCTGAACATTTGTACAAAGGCTGGGAGATTTCTCCTTCGTCGAAATGCCAATTCCATTCGGCATCAATTCAGTGCTCAGCTTTTCATTTAAAATCACTCCGTATAAAATCAACCAGCAACTTCATCCGGAAATAAAGATTGCTGATCATCAGCGGTACATTATTCTTCAGTTGGGCAACAGAACCATTGTTCATTTTTTTCAGCAACTTCAGTTCCACGATTTTTTCATCAATTTTATCAATCAGGCGCTCTGCTGTCCAGCCAATATATTTTTTGTTGCGGTCGTCGTACACATGATAGGGTTCAATATCGCCTGCTTTTAGTTTCTTGAAAGCGAAATTGTTTTTCACTGCTTCCTGGATGGCATCATTGCTGAGCAGATCAATAATGGTATCGGGCGATACTTCATTGAGAAATGCATTTTTGAAAATGTTGAGATTGTTCCGCAGTTCCATCAACACCTGCTTTTTCAGCACATCATTGGTTTTTGATTGTTTGTGCAGAAAGGAGATGAGATTATCCAATGGTGCAATACCGCTTTTCAGCCAATCGAGGTTCATGGTTTAAAATTAGGCGTTCAATGTGATATGTACAATCTCACTTACGATTAAAAAAAGCTCCATCAGAGGAGCTTTGCATACAGGAAAATCAGGTAGCTATTGCTTCTCGAGTACTAATGTAAAGTTTATTTTTTGCGCTTCAGTCGTTACAATGCCTCCCTGGTTTGTAACAATAGTAGTATCTGTTTTTAAAAAGAGTGAAAGCTTTTTGCCTTCAAGTTTATAACGGCACCCACCTGATTCACCAGTAGGGCTGGAAGGGGAATTAGTGATAAAGTAAATTGAATCAGCACCCACGAGCTTATACGTACTATTGAGATTTGTTGGGGGAACATTTTCGTCGATAGGTATATTGTTCTCGCTTTGCAGTACGTTGTTTTCATATGTTTTTATAGACATGGAGCCAAATAAATCGTAACCAACGCCTTCTGCATTAAACTCATTTGCAGTAATACGATAGATGCCAACTGGATTTTTTGTAGCCAGTGTGCTAATACTTTCTATCTTAATAAGGTCGCTACCCACAGTGAAAGAGGCTGATTCGTTTACGTTTCCGCTATTTGAAATAAATTTCCATGTGCCTTGAAGGCTTGCTTGGCCAATACCACTTCCACTGCCTGTATCAATTGATTTTTCTTTTGAACAAGAGCTGATAAGTGTGATCAGTAAAAGAAATAGGGTTGTGATTTTCAAGAATTTCATGCGGTATTATTTTCTGCAAATTAACCTTTTTTTCAATGTTGTATCTTGCTGTCTTATAACCGTGTTGAATTGGCACATAAGCGTATCATAGCACACTTCGACCTCGATACATTTTTTGTATCAGTTGAGCGATTGAACGATCCTTCGCTCATTGGCAAACCTGTAATTGTAGGTGGCAGCAAAGAACGGGGCGTAGTAAGTACCTGTAGCTATGAAACAAGGGTGTTTGGTGTACACAGTGGTATGCCCATGGCACAGGCCATGAAACTTTGTCCGCATGCAATTGTAACACAGGGCGCCCGTGCCGATTACAGCCGCTATTCACGCTGGGTAACTGATATCATTGCAGCAAAAGCACCACTGTTTCAAAAAGCATCGATCGATGAATTTTACATTGACCTTACAGGCATGGATCGTTTTTTTGATCCGGTGCAATGGACCGTTGATCTGCGACAGGAAATTATTGATACTACACAATTACCAATTTCATTTGCTATTGCATCCAATAAGCTGGTAGCAAAAATCGGAACTGATCTTGCCAAGCCCAACAATTATATTGTAATTGAAAATGGAAAGGAAAAAGAATTTCTTGCGCCGTTGCGTGTTAATAAAATACCGGGCATAGGTGAGAAGGCCTATCACATCTTACTTGATCTGGGTATTGAAACAATCGGTGATCTGCAAAATGTAAATCCGGTGATGCTGGAGCAACAGCTGGGCAAGCATGGACGTGATCTGTGGTTGCGATCGCAAGGCATCAGCACCAGTGAAGTAAATGCCTATCACGAATCAAAATCGATTTCCAGCGAAAATACCTTTCATGAAAACAGAAATGATCTGCCTTTTCTGGAAGCAGAGATCGTTCGCTTAACAGAAAAGATCGCACATGAATTACGGCAGGAAAATAAAATGGCAGGCTGTGTATCGGTAAAGATCCGCTATCCCAATTTTGAAACACAGCAACGCCAGGCTTCCATTCCTTATACGTTTTATGATGATGAACTGATCTACAATGCAAAGCAATTATTTCACCAGCTCTATAAAAAAGAGCGACCCGTACGTTTGCTGGGTGTGAAACTAAGTGAATTAACAGACGAAGCTGCACAAACAAATCTCTTCCAGGACATACAAAAGAAAAATGAATTGTACAAAGCAATTGATAATGTAAAAGAACGGTTTGGTAAAGCTTTACTCACCAAGGGACGCAGTGCTAAACGTAAGATCGATGACAGGGAGCTGCCGGATGTTTCCTAACTGATGTTCGTAGGGTAAATTTTTTTATCTATTAAGTCTATCTGATAAGTAGGGAAATGCTATCTTTGCCCTCTCAATTTTTATTGTTCACTTTTTAAATCTGTTTTATGAGTTTACGTTTAGGTGATGTAGCGCCGAATTTTCAGGCAAAAACAAGCATTGGCGATATTGATTTCTATGAATACTTAGGCGATGGCTGGGGTGTTTTATTTTCACATCCTGCTGATTATACACCTGTATGTACAACCGAACTCGGAAAAACAGCTTTATTGAAAAATGAGTTTGAAAAGCGTAATGTAAAGGTGCTGGCGTTAAGTGTTGATGGAGTTGAAAACCATAAAGGATGGATCAACGATATCAATGAAACACAACATACCACTGTTGATTTTCCGATCATTGCTGATGAAGACAGAAAAGTGGCCAACCTGTACGATATGATTCATCCAAATGCTTCTGAAACATTTACGGTTCGTTCATTATTCATCATTGGTCCCGATAAAAAAGTGAAGCTGTTTATTACTTATCCTGCTTCAACAGGTCGTAATTTTTATGAAGTGCTGCGTGTAATCGATTCGTTGCAATTAACAGCGAACTACAGTGTAGCAACACCAGCCGATTGGAAAGAAGGTGAAGATGTAATTGTAGTGCCGGCTGTAAGTACAGAAGCAGCGATTGAGAAATTTCCAAAAGGTGTAAAAGTGATTAAACCATATCTACGTTATACTCCGCAACCCAATAAGTAAGTTTAAGAACTGGTTAATTGAATCTGATTTCTGCAATAGAAAGCCCCCGGTTTGTCGGGGGCTTTTCTTATTAATTTCTTCAAACGTGGTATTTGCCTCCAGCTTTATTTAATCCATTTTTCAAACTGTTGCAACAAAGCTTTTAAGTCTTTTGATAGAGGCGCTTCCAATGCAATTTCTTTTCCATCAACATCTGTAAACCTGAGCTTCCATGCATGTAGGGCAAGTCGATTCAACAATGGGCGCTCTTCATCTTCCGCCTTTGCTAATTTAAATTTTTTTCGTTTGATGGACGAAAGCAGAATAGGCGCTTCACTTCCATATACATCATCGCACACAATAGGATGGCCAATGTGTTTCATATGTACACGTATCTGGTGCGTACGTCCGGTATGAATTTGAAATTGCAACCAGGAATATTGTCCATGCTCTTCCTCTACTTTGTAATCAGTAAGGGATGCTTTACCTTTTGTATTGATAATGTAAGTGCCTTTTTTTACAGAGTGTTCCATAATGGGGGCATCCACACTTCCTTCTTTGTTCATCAACGTCCCATTCACTAAACCGAGATAAAATTTTTCTACCGAACGGTCTTCAAATTGTTTCGACAGCAGTTTGTGTGTTTCTTCATCTTTTGCAAATACAATCAGGCCACTGGTAAATTTATCCAGGCGGTGAACGATCCATACTTTGCCGTATTTTTCATTCAGCCAGTCTTTCAATGATGGTTCGCTTTGCATACGGTCGGGTATAGACAATAAACCCGATGGTTTGTTGAGTGCGATCCAATGATCTGTTTCGGCAATGATCTCCACTTTATTCTTCGTCACGGTTCTTTCCATTTTTTTCTTCTTTCTTTTTTACAAACGACTTGTTGAGGAATTTCAGCAAACGCACTTCTTTTTCGTTGAGGTAGCGCCACTTGCCACGGTCTACATTTTTCCTGGTGAGGTTTGCAAACAATACACGGTCCAGTCCTTTCACATCATATCCAAGCGACTCGAACATACGTCGTACAATACGGTTACGCCCGCTGTGAATTTCAATACCAATGATCTTTTTGTTTTTTGGATCAGCATAGCCCAAAGCATCAGGAGCAATAAAGCCATCTTCCAGCGTTACACCACTTAAGAGTTTTTCAAAATCACGTTTCTCCAATGGTTTGTCGAGTGTTACTTCATACACTTTCTTTACCTGGTAACTAGGGTGTGAAAGTTTTTGTGTGAGTTCGCCATCATTGGTTAACAAAATCACACCGGTCGTATTTCTGTCTAATCGGCCCACCGGGTAAATGCGTTGTGTAGATACACCCTTCATCAGGTCCATGATTGTTCTTCGTCCTTGTGGATCTTCTGAGGTGGTAATATAATCTTTGGGTTTGTTGAGCAGGATGTAGATGAGCTCTTTTTGAATGCTGATCTTTTTGCCGTTTACTTTCACCTCATCTTTATCAGTTACTTTATGGCCGGGTTCGGTAACAACCGTTCCGTTTACCAGTACGATCCCTTTTTTAATTACTTCGGCTGCTTCTCTGCGGCTGCATACATCGCAATGCGCCAGATATTTATTCAATGGCATTTCGCCGCTTGTTTTTTCACGTTTGAATGTAACCGGCTGTGCGGGCGTTTGTGCTTTTGCAGGAACAACAGGCGCATCTTTTTTCTTGATCCCTGTTCCTTGTGTCCGGAACGATTTTTCTTCTGCTTTCTTTTTTGCGAAGTATTCGTTCTTTTCGGCTCTTGCCTTTTTCTTTTCCTGGCGGAATTCTTCTTTCTTTTGTGCGTTGCTTTTCTGACTTTGAAAATTACCAAAGCTGCTTCTTGCGCCTTTTGCCATAGTTGTAATATTTGCTGTTTTGCAACAGGATGAGCCGCAAAGGTAGCTGAAAAGCAGCAGTAGTAACAGGGGCGGGCAAAAATCTGCCGGGCATTTTACAAAACGCCGTTAATGATCGATGCCATTCTTATTTGCCAACTGCCCGCAAGCTGCATCAATGTCTTTCCCACGGCTTCTTCTCAGTCGTGCATTCACTTTATGTTTTTCCAAATATGCCATGAAGCGGTTGGTGACTTCCTCATCGGGCTTTTGAAATTTCGCTAAGTCAATTGGATTATATTCAATGATGTTGATGAGATCGGCCGGAACCTGGCGATAAATTTTGATGAGCTCATCTGCATCTTTCAGTGAATCATTAAAATCTTTGAACAGGATGTATTCAAATGTTATTTCATTTCCTGTTTTCTTATAAAAATGATTCAATGCATCGATGAGTGATTTGATGTTGTTGGTATCATTGATGGGCATAATTTCATGTCGCTTTTCATCGGTTGCTGCATGTAAACTCAAGGCCAGTTTAAAACGCACTTCATCATCACCCAGTTGCCTGATCTGTTTGGCAACACCGGCTGTTGATACAGTGATGCGGCGTGGGCTCATACCCAATCCATCAGGCGATGTAATTTTTTCAATGGCCTTTAATACATTTTTATAGTTGAGCAAGGGCTCGCCCATGCCCATGAACACAATGTTGGTGAGTTTTTTTTCATACACCCGTTCACTTTGCTGGTTAATGAGCACTACTTCATCATAGATCTCATCGTAATTGAGATTTCGTTTGCGGTCGATATAACCGGTGGCACAAAACTTACAACTGAGTGAACAGCCGATCTGTGAGGAAACGCAGGCTGTCTTACGTTCATCGGTTGGAATAAGTACACCTTCCACCAGGTGCCCTTCGTGTGTGCGGAACCTCGACTTTACCGTTCCATCGGCAGAATATTGTGTTGCATCAACCGCCAGTGCCGGAAGTGTAAATGTTTCGCCGAGTTTTTGACGGAGTTCTTTGCTGAGGTTGGTCATGTCGGCAAAACTGTGGGCATGTTTTTGCCAAAGCCATTCATACACCTGTTTGGCCCTGAATTTCTTTTCGCCAATGCTTTCGAAGTAACTCGTGATTTCTTCAAGACTTAAGTGGCGGATATTTCGCTCGTTCGCTACTTGCATAGCGGCAAAGGTACAATATTGGCATGATGCAAACGAAATCCTAACTTTGAATTAAAACCAGCTACAATGAAGATTCTGTTAGAAGTAAATGATGAAAAGGCTCCGCACCTGGTTGCTATTTTAAAAGAATTGAAGTTCGTGAAAACTACCACCATTACTCCTGCAAAAGCGCTGTTGCTGAAGGAGATGAAAGAAGTTGTTGATGAATTGAATCTTGTAAAAAGAGGGAAAAAGAAGGCAAAGGACGCTGAAAAATTCTTGCATGCCTTATAGCGTTAAAACACTTTCAGTTTTTGAGAAGCAGTTCCGTCGACTTTATCGGAAGTACCCTTCTTTGAAAGCAGAACTCTTTCAATTAATTCAAAAATTGAAAGTTGATCCTCAAACCGGTACTTCGCTGGGAAATCATTGCTATAAAATAAGAATTGCCATCAAGTCGAAGTCAAAAGGTAAATCAGGTGGTGCACGAATGATTACACATATTGTTATAGCAGAAGAGATCGTTTATTTGCTTTCGATCTATGACAAATCAGAAAAAGCTGATCTTACTTCAAATGAGTTAAAACAATTGCTACAGGAAATTGAATAAAAGTTATGAACCCAGTCTATATTATCGATTGCATCCGCACACCCATCGGCAAATATGGTGGAGCGTTGGCTACTGTTCGTCCAGATGATCTGCTTGCACACGTGATCAAAGTATTGGTCCATCGCAATGCATCCATTGATGTAAATGCCATTGAAGAAGTAATTGCTGGCGCTGCTAACCAAAGCGGTGAAGATAACCGCAACGTGGCCCGCATGGCGGCGTTGCTGGCAGGTCTGCCTGTATCAGTTGCCGGAAATACCGTGAACCGTTTGTGTGCAAGTGGCCTGCAGGCGATCATGGATAGTACAAGAGCCATTGCCAATGGCGATGCAGAACTGATGATAGCAGGTGGTGTGGAAAGCATGAGCCGGGCACCGTTTGTTATGCCCAAACAAAGTGATGCGTTTGGCCGCAAAACAGAACTCTATGATACCACACTCGGCTGGCGGTTTTTAAATTCCCGTCTTTCCGAACTCTATCACCCTTACAGTATGGGCGAAACGGCTGAGAACGTGGCGAAGCAGTGGAATATTTCCCGCCATGCGCAGGATGAGTTTGCATTGGAGAGCCAGGCAAAATATGCAGCTGCAAAAGCTGCAGGTAAATGGGCAGATGAAATTATACCGGTTGATGCCATGCAGGGAAAACAAACCGTGGTTGTAAACAGCGATGAACATCCACGAGAAACAACAATTGAACAATTAGCGAAGCTGAAACCTGCGTTTGCAAAAGATGGAACTGTAACAGCCGGAAACTCAAGCGGTATTAATGATGGTGCTGCTGCTATGTTATTGGCGAGTGAAGAAGCCGTAAAGAAATACAATCTGAAACCAATTGCTAAAATAAGATCAATGGCTGTGGCCGGTGTTGATCCGGCGATCATGGGCATTGGCCCGGTGCCAGCCACTCAAAAAGCGCTGCAACGTGCCGGCCTAACTGTAGCTGATCTGGATCTGGTTGAACTGAATGAAGCATTTGCTTCGCAAAGTATTGCCTGCATTCACGACTTGGGTTTGGATATACAAAAAGTAAATGTAAATGGTGGTGCCATTGCTATCGGTCATCCATTGGGATGTAGTGGTGTACGTATTTCAACAACCTTGCTGCATGAAATGAAACGAAGAAAAAGTAGATACGGATTGGCTACCATGTGTGTAGGGGTAGGGCAGGGCGCTGCTGTGATTTATGAAGCTATTTAACTTGTTACAATAACAAAGCCGCCTTAAAGGCGGCTTCTGTTTTATAAAATACTTGCTTTTACCTTAAACTTTAAATCGGTACGAATATCTACTGCTTGTGTTACGGTTTCTTTTGTAACTACCCTTGTTCGCAGTTTGTAGCTGCTGGCTTTTACATACTTGTCTAAATTTTGTGTAGTGCAGTTGAGTGAAATCGTCTGTGCGGCAGATGCAATATTATCAAGACTGGCCAGTTCAATTTCATCATTATTGCCGGTTGAAATAAAGATTTGAACCGATTTCAGAAAGCTGAATGTTTTGTTGGATGGATTGGTGATGGATAATTTCAATTCTTCCAGCTTTATTTCTTTTATAAGATTGGCAGCCGTATTGTTATTTTCAAATTGCTGCGATGAATTGGTTGTTACGTCCGGAGTTGCAGCCTCGAACGGCAGGTTTAGGGGCGAAGAACTTTCAATCCGAAAAGTACTTTGATGATTGATTGCAAAATTGACGCCCAGTTTTTTACATCCCGAAAAAAGAAGGAAGAATAGAATCGCAACAAAGGAGTAGTTCGTTTTCATGTGATAGAAGATTGATGCCATAAAAATAAAAAAAAGCTGTTACCTGCATAAATACGTAACAGCTTTTTAAATGGTTTTAGTACAAACACTTACTGGTTTACCTGCGGGCTTAATTGTTGCCAGTTCTTTGCTCCCAGGTAATAAAGTTTGCCTGCTTCTTTGTATGCAATCAGTAATGGATACTGCCGGTAGCGTGATGGGATGGTTTTTTCCATGCCGGCTTCTGCTGCAAGTACGATTTGTACTACACGATGGCTGGTAGCAGGTACCAGTGTTTCGTATGCTGCTTCATTGCCAAACTTCACCGACTTTTCCATTGTAATGGGAGCTGTTACAATTTCGGTTGTAACAGCTACTTCACTGCCATTGATCCATACTTTTTCAATTTCAATGGATCGTTCGTTGCGTACCAACAGGTACACATACTGTTTCATTACAGCCCGTCCTTTTGTGTCGGACGAAAAGTTGGCACCTCCGCTTACTTTTTGTTGATATGCATACAGTTTCACAACAGGATATTTTCCTGTTTGCAAAAACGAACTGCAAAGAACAACGAGCAGAAGTAAGGAAATATATTTCATCATTTGTTTCACTTTACACAATGGATGCCTGTAATCGCCTGTTTACACAACAATTATTTCGATTTCACAAATTGTTGTACATGCTTGTACTTTCTGTCGTCGCTCCAGATTTCCAACACATAATTACCACTTGCCAGCTTACGTGTTGAAACCGATCCGTTCTGATAGCTTTGCCGTTGCTGTGCCACTACTTGTCCATTTGTACTTGTAATTCGGATATTGATGGTTTGAATACCTGTTAAGTCGCCCTTGCGGAAATAAATGTCATCCGTTGCAATAGTGGGGAATACCGAAGTGATAAACCGTTTGTCGTTCGTGATCACGTCCGGAACAGATGTTGCCACATTTCCGATGTTGGCATAAAACATTCCGTTGCCATGTGTTCCAATAAGCAATGTATTATCGGCCGTGCGCAGGTCCATATCGCTAATGATGGCTCCCTGCAATACAGGAGGGCCTTCCATAGTCCAATTAGTTGAACCACCGTTGATAGCAGTAGTACTGAATAATCCAATGGAAGTGCCTACATAATATTCAACACCAGTTGAAGTAACAACTATTTCACATGATCTGAAAGAAGTGAGGCTGATATTTCCCTCAACTATTTGCCATGTAGGTGAGGCTGAACGTGCATTCCCCGTCCAGAAAGCACTGGCAACTCCATAGTTGGAAACAACTGCTAATACGGTATCAGGGTTGCGTGGATTTACAGCTATGTCACGAACCAATGATTGAGAGGTCATAGCGGCGTTTGGTGTCAGGTTATTCTGGATGGGTGAAATATCAACAGGAGCTGTTGAAGCAGCACCATCTTTTGGGTTTTGTAAACGATAAATTTTTCCATTCTCAGTTCCGATGAATAAATAACTATTGTTTGTTGCATAAGCTCCTCTTGAAGTAGCCAAGGAAAAAATACTTCCTGTAAGAGCATTACTTACCCCAGTCATTTGAGTCCAACCCGAATTAGCACTCACAGTTGTAGCAGTTGTAGTTCTCCATAATGTATTTTGTCCTGCATAATAAATTGTATTTGTATTATCCGGATCAAGCAGGAAATAGGTTACGAATTCACTTCCCGGCGAACCTGCAGGAGAAATCGGGGTTTGTGTAAGGGTAGAAAATCCGCCATTCGCAAAAAGACGATAAAGGTCACCTTCCTGTATACTTGCATACAAGTGTTGAGTTGTTGAACTTGCAGTTAGCCCTACCGCACCTCCATCGCCACCAATCAAAACATAATGATCATTGGCTTCGGCTCTTGGAGGTAAACCGGAACCATTCAATAAATTTTTTGAATCACGATACGTAGTTGAATTATCCTGAGCTCCACCTGCAAATGTTAAAGAGCCGGGTGTAGGGTCAATTGCCACATGATAGTACTGAAGCGTTTGGTATTGATTGTTGAGATTGCTCCAGCTTACAGTTGTTGCTGTGATATCATATGTAATATTCAGCCCGCCATCATGGCCTGTAACCAACCGGTTAGGATATCCCGGTTGAAACGCAAACGAATGAAAATCGACATGACTTGTTAAGCCAGGATCGCTATATGTAGTAGAAGTGAGCCCACCAATGAATGTTCCCTGTGTAGCAAATGCATCGGTAGATCTATAAAGATTTACACCGCCTGCCACCACCAGGTTGGGGTTGGTTGGGTGAACGGCCAGCAACATGTTGTAACCTCCTTGTAATTCCATATAAGATTGAGACGTTCCTCCGCCTTCGTTTGCGGGTCTTATTCTGCTAGCACGAAGATTAGCTCCCCTGTTTGCACTCCACGAAACAGTAGCAGGATTTGTTCCGTTATAACCACTTAGGTCGGCCCTGTATAAATCAGCTTCTGGCTGGCTGCCAGAAGCATCCAACGAATTTTCATACATCACGTAGAGAACATTGGCATTGCTGGGTGCAATCGATAATACAGTTCTTCCCCAGCCCGTGCCGCCCGACAGTGAAGGGTTGTATGCTTTCCATCCTGCAACAGAATCCGGTTGCCCATTTCGCCCACCTGCAATTCTTCTCCAATTGAATCCATCAGTTGAGGTCCAAACCCCCACAGTATCCCGGTTGTTATTTCTTCCTGAAAAGCAAGCATAGTAACGACTGCCATCTTTGGAAATGGCGATATCGGTTGCCATAGCTGCCAGGTTTTGGTTGGTATTTTCAATACCTAGCAAATATCCAAAAGTTGATGAGCTGGGAGCGGCGAAGCCATCAAGTGATACAAATATGTAATTGAAGGTTGCAAAATATACATACCCCCGATTGTCAACCTGGATATTAAAGATCATATCGAAAATATTATCAAGAATCTCTTTGTTGGTAGTGCCTGCTGTAATGTTTACCCTGCTCCAGGTAACACCGTTGTTTGTTGATTTTAAGATTCCATTTCCGGTAGCAACACCAAATGGTGGTGTGGAATATGCAGCGGAAGCTCCCAATAATTCTCCTGTTCCTGCGTACCAGGTGTCTTGGAAGCCGGGGCGGGGATCCTGGGCAAAACAACTTACATTTCTTGCTAAGGAAGTGTCGATACTAACATACGACCAGTTGCTGCCACCGTCAGTAGAACGAAAAATTCCTCCCGAAATGCCTGCTGCTAACATCACATTGTTGTTGCGCATATCGTAAGCAAGGGCTCTGGTGCGTCCACCATTACGTGAAGGGCCTGCCGCTGTATAGGTATTATTGATCGTTTGACGAAAGCCTGCCCCTCGCTGCTTGTTTTGAATTGAAGTTAAAAGCGCAATTTCTTTTTGACGGATGCCTCTCGGGATTGTTCCTGTAGCAGGGTCGTGCAGCATTTTCCATTCATATAACCATCGCTTGTAACCACCTTCTTCCTTTTCTTCGTCATGCACCAAACGAAGGCTGGCTGCTTTTTTCTTATCAGCAACATCGGTTTTTGTAAATTGATAAATCGCCAGGCTCAAAAAAAGAACCCCAACTGCTGCAAGGGAAATGTAGGCTGTTTTACGCATCGGAAATGAATTGAAATTAGAAAAGTAAGTTATGGATTTTCACCGAAAAATGTGGCGTGTGAGAAAGTAATACCGATGCTATGGCTGCATGAAGTTGCACAATAGCAGGTTTGGGTTCATATCAAATTCATCTTGGCTGCTATTTTTACCATAGATGCCACATTCTTTGCTTCCAGTTTCAATAGTAAGTTTTTGCGGTGTGTTTCAACAGTGGCCGCACTTACAAATAGTTTATCGGCTATCTCCTGCGTGGTTAACCCATCAGCAATTAACTCCAGCACTTCTTTCTCCCGGCGGGTAAGAAGAGGAGCCTTATCATCTGCTTTTTTTTCAGCGATCAAAGCCGCTTCATGACTCAGGAAGGTGCGGCCATGCATCACTGTTTGAATAGCAAAGAGGAGCTCTTCTTTTGTGGCATTTTTTAGTACATAGCCCGATGCACCGTTTTCCATCATTTTGCTGATAAAGCTTTGCTGGTTAAAGGTGCTTAACCCAACAATTGCAATGGAAGGATATTTTTGATTGACTTCTTTGCAAAGATCAATGCCGCTTTTATCAGGCAGATTAATATCCATAAATACAACATCTGGCCGATGGTTGCTTAAAAACGAAATGCAACTTTCGGCAGTCATGGCATGGCCCATCCATTCAATTCCTTTTTCATGTTGCAAAAGCGAACGGATACCTTCGATCACCATGTAATGATCATCTACAATAAATACGTTTGTTGCCAGACTCATAATTTATTTTATGCCGTCATTTCAATATTAACCGATGTTCCTTTGCCGGGCTGTGAATCTACATCCCATTTGCCTTTCAAAAATTCAACACGGTTTTGAATATTACTCCATCCAATACCTTTTGATTGCTGTAATACCGCCACATCAAATCCTTTTCCATCGTCTTCTACTGTTATGGTTAAAACAGTATCATTGTAACTTAACTGCACTAGTGCATTTTTTGCTGATGCATGTTTCATCGTATTATTCAATAGCTCCTGTACAATGCGATAAATGGTTACGCTTTTTGTTTGCTCAAATTCGATTCCTTCTAAACGGAACGATTGGTATTGAACCTGCAAAGCACCGCTTTTCGTAATATCGTTACAAAAGTCACGTAAAGCTGTATCAAGCCCAAATTTTACAAGCGCTTCGGGCATCATGTTATGTGCAACCCTGCGCATTTCACGGATACTGCTGTCGAGCATATCAATGCTTCGACCAAACGCCAGGGCGTTTTCTTCTGTCATAATCAGGTTCCCTTTCATATTGTTCAGTGTATATTTTATACCCGATAGCATACCACCTAAACCATCGTGAAGATCTTTTGCCAAACGGGTGCGTTCCTGCTCTTCCCCTTTTAATACAGCTTCAGTAGCGGATAGCTGTTTTTCCGTTTCAAGTTCGCTGATACGTTGCTGCTGGATGTTTTGTTTTTGCTTGTAGTTACGATAGGATAGTAAAAAGATCAACAACAGCGTAAGTGCACTTCCCACTAAAACATAGTTAATGGTGTTTTTTTGTTTGAGTTCAAACAGTTGAAGTTTGATCTGGTTATCCTTTTTTTCCGATTCATATTTTTTTTCAATATCAATGATATTTTTTTGAATATCGGTATTGTTAATGCTGTCGAGAAGCATTTCTGATTGTAATGCATACTGCTGTCCCGTCGGCAGATCGTGTAAACCGAAATGTATCCGGGCAAGCAAGTCAAGTATCTTTGTTTTTTCCTGTAATAATTTTTCCTCGCTTGCAATTGCCAGAGCTGCTAATGCCATTTTTTTTGCCTGCTGAAAATCTTTCTGAAAAAAATAATAAATAGCTAAACCCCGATTGCTGACGGCAATGGTTTCTTTGCTATCCATATCTTTCGACAATTCAAGCGCCTTATCATAATAATATTTTAGCTGATGGTATTCGCCCCTGTTATAACTAAGATCGCCAAGGTTGAGCATTTGTGCAGCCTGCATTTCCACATGACCAATGTTTTTTGCAATAACATATACTTCTTTCCAGTTACTTTCGGCTTTTGTATACTCTTTGCGCTTAGAATAACTCATGGCTAGATTATTAAGTGCATTGCCGAGCCATATAGAGTCACCTGTTGTTCGAAGATATTTCACCGCAGCTTCGCCGTATGCAATGGCACGATCATAGTTACGGAGATCGTAATACAGGACTTGTAAAATATCATACGCCTTTGCTTCCATTAAGCTATCATTATTTCCTGCAAAAACTTTTTTTCCTTCTTCGTAGTAAGTTGCCGCTTTTTCGTATTGAGAAAGTACACGGTACGATGTGCCGGTATTAAACAACGCCTTGCCAAGCAAAACAGGATCGTTGAGTTTTTTTGCAATTGCAACGGATTGAAGATTTAATTGCAAACTGGAATCGTAACGGCTCTGCAGGTTTAATACATAGGTATAATTAAAAATGGATCGTGCTTCACCTTCCGGATACTTGATCTTTTTGCTAAGGTCGCCTGCTTTTTTATAATAGAATTTTGCCAGCTCAGGCGTACTGTTCTCATATTGTTGCCCGAGGTTGATATATAAATTAACGGCCTCTTTATTTTCTTTTGCAGCAGGCAATAGTTTCAACAGGCTGTCTTTATTCATAAACACCTGTGCATGAGTGGTAGTTACCCAAAATGCAGTAAAGAAGAGTAGTTTTTTCATTCAACTTAAAGTAAACTAAAATTACCTGATCACAAATAAAAAAGACTATCTCCAGAATTTTCCTCCCCGGTTTCCATGGTTTATGGAGCTAAAAATCCCGTTTTTCCATGAAGTGCTCATCTCATTTGCCTTACTACGTTTACATCAGTAAATCATTCTTACATGAAACGTTTATTTCAAATTTTAGTGCTGGCTGTATTAATTGTCGGCAGTAATTCATTCAGCTTTCAAACAAAACAGCAAACTTTTCTGCAGATAGTTGATGCGAATGGCCAGCCAATTCGTGGTACCAGCGTTCAACGTTTCTACGAACGGCAAATTATTGCTGCCGGTTTTTCGGGAGTTACTGCCGGTAATGCACAGGTGCAGTTTACAATGCCCTCGGGAGGAGCATCTGCAACTTTAGCAACACTGCAAGGCAGTAAGCAAACAATTCCTTATGCTGTGTTTACGATTACAGTGCCTGCTGAACCAACATGGAATGTGTTGTCAACTGTTCGCCTTGAAGCAATTCGTGTAATCTCGGTTCAGGATGCAAACGGTAGCACAAGTGTAACCTTGCAAGCATCCCGAATTGGTACTACGTACTATCAAAATAATCTCAAGACCGGCATCAGATCCGTAACGGGTAAAACAGGTTACGATTTTAAGGCAGGACAAACCTGGAATTCTTTTTAACCGAAAACGTATTCAAAAACAACATAAAATAAAACATATGAAATCAATCTTATTTTTAGCATTTGCGTTTCTTCTGCAAAATGGGAATGCTCAAATCAGAGTCATTCAACAAGTACAAAAAAAGGATACGGCAAAATTGCAAATCAGGAAACTGGCACAAACTACCACCACCAATACGCAGTCAGTTAATACACAGGCTCAACCCACAATGAGCAGTTTTCTTCTTAATACTCCAACAACCATGGTGCAAGCGGCACCTGTGACCGCCAATACAACGACAACAACAACTACTACTACCCCAACACAAAACACTGTTCCTGCATTTGTGCCAAGTCGTGAAGTTTTACAGGCATACCAATGGTGGCGTAACATTAACCCGCATGATTTTTCTATTTACAGTTCGCCATTTCAATTGGTGCCGCACACTAGATCTGATACAACTGTTGAAAAGTTTGCCGGAAAAAAAAGCCTCACTTTCAAAGGTTGGATGCATCAGCAAGGATGGCCACTTTGGAAAAATGACAGTCTGGTTCATTTGCGATCACTTCAAAATCTGGTACAGCTAGATCTTCCTTTAACATTTGTAAACGATACAGCGTTTCAGGTATTAGGTACCGTTAATCAATTAAGAGCAATTTATTACCATAGTGGAACTAATGTTCCTTCCTACAACGGCATCGAAGCCATCTATCCTAATCATCCTGTAACTGATATTGGCTTAGCGGCATTGCTGCAAAATACTTCACTTGAATATGTTGGCTTTCAGGATTTGGGACGGATTACCGATGCGGGCTTTGCCCATTTTGCTAACCTCAGAAATTTAAAAGTACTTCAAACACTGGGTTGGACAGGGATAACCGATCAGGCACTTCTATCACTACAAGGTTGCGAATCCTTGGAAACACTATACCTGGTGCGATCCAATATTACTGATCAGGGACTCAGCTATTTGTTACAGATAAAAAATCGACTCCCACGATTAAAAACTGTTTATCTCAATTTTAGCAAAGTAACTGCGGCGGGAATTCAACAGTTGCAGCAAAATTGGGGAAGCCCTTTGAATGTTCAATTCAATTATTAAAAATGGAATGCTGTCTGGATAAAAAATCCTGTTTTACACAACAGCCACATTCCAACATAAAAATTAATTCCAGCTCTCAATCAATCTGCATGAAATTCATTTTAAGTTTTGTTCTGCTCATTAGCCTGCAGACAACAGCACAAAAGAAGCCCGTTAAAAAAGATACTCCTCCTTCGCAAAAAGAAATGAACGAAATGATGAAGGAAATGGAAGAGGCTTTTAACAACATGAGTCCCGAAGAAAAACGCTTTATGGATAGCATGGGCATTAAACTGCCGAACGTAAAGCAAATGAAAAAGACAGCTGATTTTGCAATGGCGAATTCTTCTGTACAACCGGATGTACTTGTGCCCAAACGTGATGCTGTAAGAATTGCAGCTATTTCAAAACTTCCATTGACGAAAACGGCGTTGCCGGTGTATTTGCAATCGGTGCATCAAAAATTGCAAAGCCGGTTTCCATCATCTATGATTGTAAAAGCGGATGAGCTCTACAATTCCATAAAATCGAAATATGGTTCAACAATGGCCGTTGCTAACGCTGCTGTGGGTTGCTGGGCTTTTGGAAAAACAGCCCCGGCATTGCTTTTGTTAAGCCGTGCCTGTGCAGATGATCCTTCAAACGATCATCACCTCAATAATTTTGCAGCAATGTTGAGTATGAGTGGTGGTGAACAATTGGCATTACCACTACTCAACTATTTAAACAAACAACACCCGAAAAACAGCACCATCTTAAATAACATCGCTCATGCGTGGTTTGGTTTAGGTGAAACTACTCTTGCATCGAAATACATTGATAGTACCATTCGCTTATGTGCCTGGCATCCGCAGGCAAATCAAATTAAAGCCGCCATTGCAGAAA
This sequence comes from Bacteroidota bacterium, assembly GCA_023428755.1. Classification (GTDB taxonomy): domain Bacteria; phylum Bacteroidota; class Bacteroidia; order Chitinophagales; family Chitinophagaceae; genus Lacibacter. The sequence continues at coordinate 28,693 of JAEYWX010000014.1, read as the reverse complement.
GCAAAGGCAATAAAACAGAAGCAATTAATGCATTGAAACAATCGATCAGCCGCATGCATACGCCCGAGAAAGAACGTGCCCTCAATAACCTGGGGTATGAATTGAAAAGCGACGATATTGTATGGTGGCCACGCAATGCACCTGATCAATTAGGTCTTTCTAAGTTTGAATTTCCATCATTTCCAAAATCTGTTGAAGGATGTGAAGATGCCGAAACTTTCTGGCAAGGCATGCGCAAAGAGCTGAATGCACGTATGGCAGCGTTGAGGGCTCAACATGAAATTCTCCTCAACGATTATAACCAGGCATTCCAAAAGCGAATGCAGCATGACAGAAATGCTCCGTTTACAGGCGCAACGAGTTCTGCCATGTTCAGTTATGTTGTTCCCAAAGCTGTTATCAAACTCCGTCCTTATGTTGACGAACTGCTGGAGCTTGAAGCAAAAGATCCCTTTGGGTTAGCTGTAGTAGCCTTGAAAGATACTATTCGCATTTATGAAGAAATATATGCGAAACGAATTGAGGAAATCAACGAAACGATGAAACCCGGTAGTGAAGGGACAGGTATTAATGAAGCTTACTGTGAGGCGGTGAATGCGGCGGCAACAGAATTTTTGAAGAGTGCCCATACCATATTAGAATCATTTTGCATCCGCTATCGCAACAGGGCGAAGAAGCGTATTACTGAGCTGGTAAATTATAAACTCTACAGCGAGTTTCCCGAAAAATTTGCACTATCAGTTAACGAAGCAAAAATGGAATGGCTCTCGTTTGTGATTATGTCGTATGATGATACCTATTTTAAAAAGCCAATATGCACTAAACAGGAAAAAAAGCAAGGTGGCAGGTTTGCTTTAGCTGAATACGATGATGTGAACTGTCTTTATCGCAGCAAATCCGATTTTATATTCGGATCTATTGAAACGATCTGCGGCCGCACCGTTGCCGAATTAGAAATTGATTTTGTAAAAATTGGATGGGAAACAAAATCGGCCGACCGTGAAGAGAACAGAAATTTTATGGATGAGTTTCAACGCTGCACAATAGAAGTTACTACCGGCATTGGTAAAAATTTTGGCGAAGGTCCGTTGCAACTGCAAACATCTGTAGGAGCTACCGGCTTTTTGGAATTCGATCGCACAGGATTAAAAGATGCAGGTATTAAAATAGAAGCCAATGCAGGCGTGGGAACAAATGTGCTTGATACAAAAGTTGAAACAGATATCGGAGAAGTGAGCGTGGGCCCGGGCGAACCTTCGATATCACTTGGCGGTGTGAATGCAACCATCTCCATCAACAGCGGATTTACTGCAACAGGTAGCGGTATTTTAAAAGGAATCAAACTTTAACACATAGCAATGAAACCAATCTGTCTTATTCTTCTTTTATTGCTGTTTACGCAATGCAGTGCAACAGCACAACAGCAAACCTTCGACATCTTTACGTTTACACCACCTAACAAATGGAATAAAGCAGCAAAAGAAAACAGCCTCATTTTTTCAACAATAGATAACAGTAAACGTACATGGGCACAAATTGATTTTGTAAAAAGTACTGCCAGCAAAGGAACCATTGATGCCGATTTTGAAAATGAATGGAAAGAACTTGTAATGAAACGGTACGGTGTGCAAGGTGAACCATTGGCAATTGATACGCAAACGTTTCATGGGTGGAAACTTTACACAGGATTGGGAAAATTTCTGTTTAACAACGATACAGCAACTGTGCTATTGAATACGTTCAGTGACGGCATCAACTGCGCCAGTTTTCTTTTGTTGAGTAATACAACATCCTATAGTGCAGTATTGGATGAATTTATTGCATCGTTAAATGTTTCGTTACCTGGTACTAATACGGTGCAGAATAAACTGGTTGAAGAAATTAAAACTACTCCAGCAAACGATGGCTTTACGTTCAAGACCACCAACTTCGATGATGGGTGGACAAGTGTTGTAAAAGAAGACTGGGTGGAAGCAACAAAAGGAAACATTAAAGTGCTGTTGCATTACCCAAGAGAAGAAGACAAAAAATATTATCCGCAATACAAAGAACACGTATCCGTATTCTGGAATTTGCTGGTAGCGCCACGTTACAGCAACCTTCGGAATTATGAATCACCCGACCATTTGCTTAGTTGGCAGCCCGGACTTTTTGCTGCCGGATTATTAACCGACAATGCAACAGGCAAAGATGTTTGGGTAGCGCTTTTTAGCAAAGGCAAAAGTGGATGGGTAGAAGTAATTGCGCCGGATAAAAAAACATTCGTTGACAATTTTGGAGTAGACAAGCCGGAACTGTATTTCGATGGTTGGGACAAGATGCTGCCACTTTTTGGACTGAATAAATTTGCGGTGGGTGAAAATGATCTTGTGGGAACATGGTCTACACAATTTTATGGAGCAACCGCTTATTACAATGTTAATACCGGCATGTATGCAGGATCATCAAGTGTTGCATCCGGTGTTACTTACAATTTCAAAGCAAACAAAACGTACCAGTGGGATTTGGGAATGGCAACTAACAGCATCAGTACTGGTAGCAGAACCGATGTGGCCAAAGCAAGCGGTACATGGAAAGTTTTAAACAACTGGCAAATATGGTGTTCTGATATTGAACGAAGACCTGTAACCTATAACGCTTATTTCTCCTGTATAAAAGGCGCCCGTATTCTTTGGCTGCAGGATGTTAGCTATGGCAGCTACACAGCTTATGGTAAAATCAGTAATTAAGTTCTATTTACAACAAGTGAGTTTATGCGAAACTATTTCATTATTCTTTTTTTATTGACAACAACATATACGAACGCACAGGACAATGATGCGTGTATGAACCGCATTATGGCAAAATCAGGTGTATGGAAAAAACTGCCAGAGACGGTGAAGAGCAGCACTGCCGACCAGGCTATTCAAAGGCGTTTTTATACTGCAGTGCATAATCCGTTGCAATCTGCATACAAACCCAAAGGTTTAGATGCAGCTTATTCAGGATCATTTCAACCGGTTCAGTACAGCCAGAAACTGTCGTATTGCTGGTACACGTTATTTGGAGAACGTTACTTCTGCGAAGGCGATGGACTCACTTTAAACAAGTTTGATATCAACTCAACTTTAAAAATTCTTTTCAACTACGTTCCCTTTGTTGAAATATATGATACCACTGTTTCGGATAATCCTCTTGGGTATCATGTGCTGCGTGAAGGTTTTCCGGTTGAAATACGCTCAGGCATCTGGCAGTTTAATGAAACGATCTTTAAAAAGAGCAATACAGAGATTTTTCACACAAAAATGTGGTTGATAACTTACAATGCACAATTGCCCTGGAGCTACGTAACCCGTCGTGAATTTTTGTTGAAACGAAAACGTTTTCTGCAAAAGGAAATGGCCGCAGAAGCTCCCCGTTTGAAAGAAAAACTGAACGGGTGGGAACAAATGAAAAAAGCGAAAGAGCAGGAATGGAAGTCGGAACCTGCAAAGCTTGCAAACTATATGTCGGGCACACATAATCCGGCTATTGAACGTGAACAGTCATATTTTAAAAAATTAATGCAGGGCTACGAAACTGCTTTGACAAAAATAGATGAACAACTTTCAGCACCTGCTGAAGAGTTGGCCAAATGGGCGATAGTGATCAAAAGCACACAAAACAATTTCGATTACAGTTTTACCGACAAACTTGAACCGTTTGCAGAATTGCTGATTAAACCCAACCCTGCGTATTTCAAAAAATTGAGTTCGACGGCTGTGCCGCAAATGATCAATGTGATTCTTAATTCTGAACCAAACGATCCACGATCAGCCACCTTTGCAACAGAAATCGAAAAGCTTTTAGATTTCGATCTTTACAAATCGTTTATTGGTAAAACCGCACCTTCATCATTGTTGGAAAGTAAATCTGCGAGCAATCCTAACAGTACCAATAATTCCTCATCTGTAAATAATACATCCACTACAAAATCAACAAAACCATTAACACCCCAAGGCCCTTTAGCCAGCAATGCTGTATTTCTTACAGGTACGTTAAGTGCACCGGTTGGCGTTCCTGTTACAATTGGGAATACTGGAGCAAATGATCTCACCATCACGCCGGCAAAAGCCAATGGCAATTTGTACAACGCAACTCCAATTAAGTTCCCCAAACCGCTTAAAGAAAAAGAAGAATACAATGTACACTTGAAGAAGATAGCAGGTAACATGAAGGGTGTTATTTACAAAGGCAGCGGCAAAGCGCCGCAAGGAACAAGTGAAATAAAAATAGGAATTGATTATACCTATGAATTGTTGACAAGAAGTACGGGCGATAAAAAGATGAGCAGTTTTTATGAATCCTTTGCACCTGCAGTAGGTGGTTACAATGGAGAAGAAGGCAGGTACGTTGTTTTTATATCAAACACAAAAGAGTTTGAAGGATCAAACGGAAAATTCAGGCAATTGTTTTGGCGTGATCGAAACACGGGTGTAACAAAAATGATTTCCATAACTGCAAATGGTGAGCAAGGCAATGGCGATTGTGCAGAGCCATCCATTTCTGCCAATGGAGAAACAGTGGTTTTTGAATCAAGGGCTACAAATCTTGTTGAAGGGGATAACAATAATGCAAAAGATATTTTTCTTTGGAAAAGAAGTACAAACAGGATTGAACTCATCAGCAAATCATCGAATGGCACTGCAGCCGATGCTGATTGTTTTGATGCCGCCGTATCGGGCAATGGAAATTTTGTTGTGTTCACTTCATCGGCAACAAATTTATCGTCCTTTCCCAAAGGCCGTTCAGTATCCAATATTTTTCTGCGTGATGTTGTGAATGGAAAAACAGAAATGATCAGCATTGATCCCGTGATGAAAACAGGAGGTAACGGTTATAAGGGAAGTATTTCATTTGATGGTGGCCGTATTAGTTTTTGCTCCGCATCGGGAACCTTAGTAGCAAATGACAATAATAATTTATGGGATATTTTCTTGTGGCAGAAAGGTCAGACTGGATTAAAAAGAATCAGTCTCACCCATGATGGTAAAGAAAGAAATGGAGGAACTGAAGCTGCATCGAGACAAGTTGCTTCTGTTATTTCCGGCAATGGAAAGTTTGTTGCTTTTGCCACAACAGCTTCCAACATGGTGCCCAACGATAGTAACACATTCCAGGATGTATTTGTGGTTGCAGTTGAAACAGGAAAAGTAACTGTTGCCAGTTTTACCAACGATGGAACTCCTTCAAACGGCGATAGCCCAATTGAACAGGGTGAAAGGGTGAGCATTAGTTTTGATGGTACGTGGGTGGCCTTCCCAACGAAAGCAACCAACCTTGGAGCTCCAGGTTCTAATATTATTCTGCATAACACAGTTACCGGCAAGAAGTCTGCGGTAAGTAATGTATCCGGCAGTTATGTGGGGCGTCCGTCGATCTCTTATAGTGGCAGTTATGTCATTTTCGGAAAGTCAGCAAATCTTGACAATCGATTCTCTGAATCGGGCATATTTGCTCATTTTACAGGTAATGGGCCTTGCCGTGATTGTAAGGAGTAGAACATTTGCATGATAGATGAGCAACAAGTCTGAAATACAAAAGCCCCCGAGAATCGGGGGCTTTTGCGGTGAGGGCGGGATTCGAACCCGCGGTACAGAGTTACCCGTACGGCAGTTTAGCAAACTACTGATTTCAGCCACTCATCCACCTCACCGACTGAAATTTTAAGGGTGGCAAAAATAAAGATTCGCACCCATACAACCCAAAAAAAGAAAAATGATTTGTTTTATGGATTTACAAACGGCTTTTCAGGAAAATTTCTGCAGCAATTCTTCAAAGCTGATCGTTTCCTGCACACCGCTTGCCAGTTCCTTTACATTACAAGTGCTGCTCTCCAGTTCTTTGGTACCAATGATCACTATAAATGGAATTTGTTTCTTCTCTGCATACTTGAACTGCTTATCAAATTTGCTGTTTTCGTGATACAGTTCACAGGCAATGCCGTTGCTGCGGAGTTGCTGCATCAGCTCAAATGCTTTTTTGCTCTCAGCATCGCCTAAATTGAAGAATAACACTCTTGTACCTGTGTGTACACCTGCGGGGAAAAGCTTCAACTCTTCCATTACATCATAAATACGATCTACACCAAACGAAATACCAACGCCGGGAATGTTGGGCACACCAAACAAACCCGTTAAATCATCATAACGGCCACCACCACCGATACTTCCCATCTGTACATTATTGGCTTTTACTTCGAAGATGATGCCGGTGTAATAATTTAAACCACGGGCAAGTGTAAAGTCGAATTGCAGATTGCCAATTGAAGATTGCCGATTGACCGTTTCCAGTTCTTCAATACCTGCTTTGCCGGTTTCTGTTTCCCCGAGTAATGATTTTATTTGTTGCAGCTTTTCTTCATTGCTGCCGGTAATGAGCAAATATTTTTCGATGATGGATATCTGATCAGCAGTTAAACCACGCTGCGTTAATTCTTCTTTTACTTTCTCCAAACCGATCTTGTCTAACTTGTCAATGGCAACAGTTATGTCAACCATCTTTTCACTTCCGCCACACACTTCCGCTAAGGCAGCCAATATTTTTCGGCTGTTGATCTTGATGGTTACATCCACCCCCAGCTTTTGAAAAACGGTTGCATAGATATTGGTCAGCTCTACTTCGTTGAGCAGTGATTTGCTGCCCACAACATCGGCATCGCATTGATAAAACTCACGGTAACGTCCTTTCTGCGGACGATCGGCCCGCCATACAGGCTGCACCTGGTAGCGTTTGAACGGCATCGTTAGTTGATGGTGGTTCATGGCCACATAACGGGCAAACGGAATCGTAAGGTCATATTTCAATGCACGTTCAGTAATAACACTTGTATTTTTTCCTGCCAGTACTTTTTCAAATTCTGTTTTTACTGTTTCCTGTTTGGCAGGATTATCTAACCCGTTATTGAGTATCTTAAAAATCAGTTTATCTCCTTCTTCACCATACTTGCCCATCAATGTATCAAGGTTTTCCATGGCAGGCGTTTCCAACGGTTCAAACCCGTATAATTCAAACACTGATTTGATGGTATTGAAAATATAAGTACGCTTGCGAACAACATCTGCTCCAAAATCTCTTGTGCCCTGCGGTAATGATACATTCACCTTTGCCATTGTTCAGTTTATAGTTCTTTGTTTATAGTTTGTGGTTGTCTTATAAATCATACATCAGAAATCACCTATCCGACATCTTCTTACTTCTTACCTCGTACTTCTGTATTATCTTATCACATGCTTTGTCGATCATCTCATACACGTTGTGGTAGCCATCTTCTTTTCCATACCAGGGATCGGGAACAGCCCTGTTTTCACCCGGGTGTAATTCATTCAGCAGCAGATCAATCTTTGTTTCATTCCACAATTTGCCACTCATTTGTTTTACATCAATATAGTTGCTGCTGTCCATTACATAAATGAAATCGAAATTGAGGAAATCATCTTTCACAAATTGCCGTGCCCGCTGGTTACTGATATCCACTCCGTTAAGTTTTGCCACTTTCATACTTAAATGATGGGGTGGTTCGCCAGTATGCCATGCGCCTGTACCGGCACTTTCCACTGTCCATTGCAAACCTGCTTTCCATGCTTTGTGTTGCAGAATACCTTCTGCCAACGGGCTTCTGCAAATATTTCCCAAACAAACCATTAAAATGCGCATGGCCGCAAAGATAAGGTGTAAGGTAAAAGGCACAAGAAACAAGAAGCAAGGAAGAAAATCCCAAAACAAAATCGAAACAAGCAAAGGGACAGAAGGGAACTTTATTGTCAGAATTATTCATCAGAAATCCGACATCAAACATCAGTCATTGTGTTTCTCCTTATGGATTTATGCTCATGAAGCATCTAAATAGCGTTATCATTTCATCAGCAGCCGGCCGGCGATTGTGTAATGAAGATTTGTTTGAATGTATGCTCTGTCATATGCAAACAGATGTATTAATTATTTCACATCACCAAAACGTTGTCACATGAAAAGCGAACAAATTCTCACCTCCGATCTGCTGGATATTTTATTTGAAAACAGAAACAAAGCATACGGTGCTTATTCGATTCGGAAAGCTTATCCGTCACATTTGAAAAAAGCATTGTTAATGATGCTGTTGTTGATAACTATTGCATCGCTCTACGTAATGAGTAAACCAAAAAAGAATACATCGTACACGCCAGCATTAACCGATACGATTGTTGTAAAACTTGCCGATTATAAAGAACCGGAAAAACCGAAAGAACAACCACCACAACGTACCGTAGCCGAGCAACCACCCACAAAGCCAGATTTCGTACCCACAATAGTAGATGATGAGTTGGTTGAAACCGAAGTGCCGGACCGGACAGATACAGCTTTTTACAATCCCGGTCCTGAAAATAACCCTGGTACACAAGGTGGTGAGCAATACATCCAGGCAGCACAGGGGCCTGAAACAATTATTACACCCGAACCTCCGCAAACACCTACGCCCGAAGAACCAGCGATTGTTGAGTACCCAGAAGAGAAACCGGAATTCCCGGGTGGCATTGAGGCGTGGATTCGTTACCTGCAGCGGATGCTCCGTGTGCCCGATGACCTGGAAGCAGGCGACCGAAAAACTGTGCGGGTAAAATTTGTAGTGAACACGAATGGTGAGGTGACAGATGCGGTAATTACACAAAGTGCCGGAACTCAGTTCGACAAAGAAGTGTTGCGTGTAATCGGCCGGATGCCCAAATGGAAACCCGGCAAACAAAGGGGAAAACAGGTGGCATCCTATTTTACACAACCGGTAACCTTTACCGCACCGGAAGAGTAAAAATTAATTAACTTGCCCGCTCCCTAAAATAGGTGCATGTCAATACAGGAAGATTTCAGGAAAAAAAATAAGCCCGTTAATGTTAGAGCGGTATTCGATATTGTAATGGGTATTATTTATGTACTTATGGGGGGGGCGTTGGCTCTGTCGAAATATATTGGTCTGGAAATCAGCTTTCCGCCGCCCGAAACAATTGTAATTTTTGGGATCGCAGCTTTCATTTATGGTGCCTTCCGGATATTCCGGGGCATTAAAACTTACAATAATCCTTCGTAACATATGATAAAGTGGTGTTTGAATTTGTGTGTGGTCTTTTCTTTTTGCTTTTTTTCCTGCAAGGATCAAAAGCGTCAACCAACCGACACGGCAACCAATGGGACTATTCATATAAGTGTGGATGAATCGTTCAAACCCATCATTGAGGAGCAAATACTTGTTTTTGAAGCTTCTTACCCCAATACAAAAATCATCGCCCATTACAAGCCGGAAGCAGAATGCTGGAAGGATGTAATGAACGACAGTATCCGCATGGTCATTGTTACGAAAAAGGTAACACAGGATGAAGCCCGTTTTTATGCTGATTCCTTAGGTTTATATCCCAGAAGCGAATTGCTGGCCAGGGATGCAGTTGCTTTGGTAGTGAACCGAAATGCCCCTGATTCTGTTTTCACCAAAGAACAAGTGGTTCAAATGTTGCTTGGTACAGGAAAATTGCCCTATAAACCGGTTTTTGATGGTGTAAATGCAACCAGTACGGTACGTTTTGCCATCGATAGTATTCTGAAAGGGAAAATGCTGAACACATCGGTGATTACAGCGGCCCGAACCAGCAAAGAAGTGGTGGATTATATTGCTCAAAATCCGGGATATGTGGGATTTGTAGGTGTAAGCTGGATCGGAAACCCGGAAGATGTACAGCAGTTGGAGCAGTTGAAAAAGGTGCGGATCGCCTGGTTGCCCTGTGATAGTTGTGAGGAATCGGGCACCTACACCAAGCCTTGGCAAGAAGATATTTTAACAAAGCGTTACCCTTACAGCCGGGAGATTTATTACGTCTTAAAAGAAAATCACCAGGGGTTGGGAAAAGCATTTGTGAATTTTATGAATAGCGACAGAGGGCAACTGATTTTTAGAAGAGGGTACCTGGTACCGGGCAGAAGGATCTTTATGCTGCGGGAAACCCAGCTGAAATTAGTACCACCTGTAAAAGAATAATTTTAATATTTTTACCGTCCCTGACAATCGAATTACTTAAACCAAAGAACAAAGAAAAAATGAAACGATCACTCAGTTTAGCATTTGTGGCAATGTTTTTTGTGCAGCTTTTGTTTGCGCAGTCGTTGGATGAAGGAAAAAAATTCATGTACTACGAGCGTTACAACAGCGCAAAAGATGTGTTTGAGAAATTAGTAACTGAAAATCCTAAAAATGAGGATGCTTCCTATTGGTTAAGTCAGGCCTACATTGGGCTGGAAAATGTAGCCAAAGCAAAAGAAGTGTTGCAGGCTGCATTGCAGATCAAGTCTACTTCTCCTATTTTATTGGCCGGTATGGGTCATGTTGAGTTATTGGAAAACAAAACAACCGATGCCCGCAACCATTTTGATATGGCCATCAACGAAAGCAAGTCAAAAGATATTGATGTGTTGCATGCAGTTGGCCGTGCCAATGCTTACACAAAAGCAGGTGATGCGAACTATGGTATCGCACAATTGCAAAAAGCTACTACCGTTAAAAAATTCAACGATGCATCGGTTTTTATAACCATTGGTGATGCATACCGTAAACTTGTTGATGGTGGAAATGCAGTGCTTGCGTTTAAAAATGCATTGACTCTTGATCCTAAACTTGCTGCTGCCAAGCACAAGGAAGGGTTGATCTACGAGAGCCAGAAGAATAAGGAATATTTCCTGCCTGCTTTTGAAGAAGCTGTGGCAATGGATCCCAATTATGGTCCTGCACATTATTCATTATATGCTTACTGGTATTTTAGAGATGTTGCTAAAGCAGAAGAATATCTCAATAAATATATTGCAGCCATCGATAGCGATCCACAAAACGATTACTACCGTATCGATCTGAAATACGCATCCGGCCAGTTTACTGAAGCCATTGCACAAAGTGATGCCTTGATTAATAAAGTTGGTGCCGACGTGATTAAGCCACGTATTTACCGTCTTAAAGCTTACAGTTACAAATCGCTGGCAGAAAAAGCACTGAAAGAAAAAGATACCGCTACAGCAGTTGCTCAATTTGCAAATGCTAAAAAAAGCATAGATGTGTTTTTCCAGAAAGAAAAACCTGAAGAAATTGTTCCCAAAGATTATGAGTTGGTCGGCGACGTGCTGGCGGGTACACCCGGAAGTCAGGCGCAGGCGTATACTTATTACGAAAAGGCCATGAACGCTGATACCTCACAGGATAACAAAGCTTCTTACCTGCAAAAAGCTGTTGACTTTGCAAAAAAGCAAGGCGATAAACAAGCAACAGCTTATTGGTTAGAGAAGCAGTATCATGCAAAGAAAAGTCCAAGCAACGTAGATCTGTATAATCTGGGCCGCACCTATTTTGATGCAGGTTCTGATGGTGATTTCGCTTATTACCGTAAGGCTGACAGCATTTTTGCAGTTTACACTGAACAGTATCCTGACCAGGCTTATGGTTATTACTGGCGTGCCCGTTGTAACTGGAGCATTGATACCAGCATGGTAAATGGTATGGCAAACCCACACTTTGAGAAGTTTGTGCAAGTTGCATCTGCCAGCAAAGATTCTGTTTCCTTCCGCCCACAGGTGAAACTCGCTTACAAATATTTCATTGGATATAACATTTTTGTAAAGAAAGATTACAAAGTGGCCATTGAGTTCTGCGACAAAATTTTAGCAATTGATCCGGCTGATGCTGAGGCCACTGAATACAAACGCCAGCTTACCGGGAATAAATCCCAGGCAACCGGCAGCGGTAACAGCAAATCTACCGGCCGGGTAAATAGCAATTCTGTTACAACAAATGCCGAAAGGATGAAGCTATTATACAGTTAACGCAATTGGAAATAAGCATATTCATTGATCCCTCCGCAGCGGCGGGGGGATTTTTATTTTATATCAGGGAATTTCGGTTACCCTGCCTTATTTTTGCGGCATTCAAAACCGTCTTACATGTATTGGTTTTTCTTTTTACAGTCCAATCCTGCAGCTCCCGTTACTCAAGCGGTAAATGATGCGGGCAATTACTTTCCAATCGGTATTCAGATTTTATTTGCAGTAGGTTTTGTGGCTGTAATGATGGTGATTACTCACCTGCTGGGTCCAAAGCGCCCCACGGCACAAAAACTGGAGAATTTTGAAAGCGGTATTGAAATTCACGGAAATGCACGCCAGCCAATGGCGGTCAAGTACTTCCTGGTAGCTATTTTGTTTGTGTTGTTTGATGTGGAAGTGATCTTTTTTTATCCTTACGCTGTTAATTTCCGGGAACTGGGGTGGAGTGGATTTATGGCTGTGTTGATGTTTGTAGGATTTTTCCTTTGTGGATTCTATTATATTATTAAGAAAGGTGCGCTTAACTGGGAAGATTAAGCTGAATAATCACAGGTTTGAAACATGAAACGAGCTGCTGAGCAAACTTTGTGGTGCAGTAGTTGTTGTGAAGTTGATAACAAGCGTTTCATTTCAAATCTTCAACTAAAATAATATGTCACGTCCGGTACAATTTAATATTAATCCGAAAGCGATCGACCATCAAGGCCATATCAGTATGGTGGGTATGCCCGATGGCCATATGGGAGAAGGTTTTTTTGCAACCAAGCTCAGCGAAGTAGTGGGGCTGGCTCGTAAAAATTCAATCTGGCCATTACCATTTGCAACTTCCTGCTGTGGAATTGAATTTATGGCAACAGCTGCAGCTCATTACGATTTGGGTCGTTTTGGTTCTGAGCGGATGGCTTTTACGCCTCGCCAGTGTGATCTGATGATGGTGATGGGTACGATCTCTAAGAAAATGGGCCCGGTGGTAAAACAAGTGTACCTGCAAATGGCCGAACCCCGTTGGGTAATGGCAGTAGGTGCCTGTGCCAGCAGTGGTGGAATTTTCGATACCTATAGTGTATTGCAGGGAATTGACCAGGTGGTGCCGGTAGATGTGTATGTGCCTGGCTGCCCTCCACGGCCTGAAGCTATTCTCGATGGGTTGATGCGGATCCAGGATTTAGTGGGGCAGGAGAGTCTTCGCCGCAGAAACAGTGAGCATTATCAGAAATTATTAGACAGTTACGGAATACAATAAAACAATTAATCAATTTGATAATTTGAAAATGTGCTAATGAGTACGAATACAATTTTCAAATTATCAAATTCTCAAATTTTCAAATTGAGATGGCTTTGACCAACGAACAGATTCAACAAAAACTGGTAGAGAAATTTGGAGAACAGGTAACTGGTTTTTCAGAACCATACGGTATGCTCACATTTGAAGCGCCCAAGGAGTTGAATTTAAAAATTCTCCAGTTTTTGTTTGATGATGAAACTTTAAAGTTTCGTTTTTTGACCGATCTGCAGGCGGTACATTATCCCAATGACAAGGGCCGTGAATTAGCGGTGGTATATCACCTGCATAACCTGGTAGATAATGTGCGTATCCGTTTTAAAGTATTTACTGATATCAATACACCCGATGTATTTACAGCTACACAGTTATATGCAACAGCAAATTGGATGGAGCGTGAAACCTACGATTTCTTTGGGGTGAATTTTGTGGGACATCCCAATCTCAAACGCATTTTGAATGTGGATGAAATGGATTACTTCCCCTTGCGCAAAGAGTTTCCATTGGAAGATCAAACACGTATTGATAAAGATGATGAGATGTTTGGAAGAGGAGGGAGTATAAATTGATTAATTAGAGAATTTGAAAATTTGAAAATGAAAGACGTAGTGCTCAATAATTTTCAAATTTTCAAATTAGCACATTTTCAAATCGAATTGACATGAGCGACGTTCAAAATATATTATTACCCGAAGGTTCGATCGAGAAAAAAACGATTACGCTGAACCTGGGTCCAACGCATCCGGCTACGCATGGTGTGTTCCAGAATATCCTTGAAATGGATGGTGAACGTGTGATGTCGTCCGAATCAACTGTCGGATACATTCACCGTGCATTTGAAAAGCTGGCCGAGCGAAGACCGCTTTACCAGATCACACCTATTACCGATCGTTTGAATTATTGCAGCAGCCCTATCAACAATATCGGTTGGCATCTTACCTGCGAAAAATTATTAGGTATTCAAACACCCAAGCGTGTTGATTACCTGCGTGTCATTCTCATGGAGCTTGCACGCATCAGCGATCACCTGATTTGTAATTCAATTCTCGGTGTTGATACAGGTGCCTTCTCGGGTTTCGTATATCTTATGGAGTTCCGTGAGTTGATTTATGAAATTTATGAAGAGATCTGCGGCAGCCGGTTAACTACAAATATTGGACGCATTGGTGGTTTCGAACGCAACTTTACACCTGCTGCTTGGGAAAAATTAGAGAAATTCCTCAAAGAATATCCAAAGGCATTAAAGGAATTTGAAAACCTGTTTACACGCAACCGCATCTTTATTGATCGTACAGTTGGTTGTGGCCCTATCTCTGCTGAGCGTGCATTGAACTATGGTTTCACCGGCCCTAACTTACGTGCTGCCGGTGTGGATTATGATGTGCGTGTACACACTCCTTATTCATCGTACGAAGATTTTGATTTTATTGTTCCTGTCGGTACAACCGGTGATACATACGACCGCTATCTCGTTCGCAACGTGGAAATGTGGCAGAGCTTAAGCATCATTGAACAGGCTTATCAAAAGATTCAGGATTTCAAGGGCGAGGAAGCAGAAGTGTATCATGCACATGTGCCGGAATATTATTTGCCAAAAAAGAAAGAAGTGTACACCAGTATGGAAGCACTTATCTGGCACTTCAAGATCATTATGGGTGAAATTGAAATGCCAAAAGGTGAAGTGTACAACAGTGTGGAAGGAGCAAACGGTGAGTTAGGTTATTACTTTATCAGTGATGGAGGACGTACACCGTATCGTTTGCATTTCCGCCGTCCATGTTTTATTTATTACCAGGCATTTGAAGAATTAGTGAAGGGTGGAATGTTGAGTGATGCCATTGTGGTAATGAGTAGTTTGAATTTGATCGCAGGAGAATTAGACGCATAGCAATTGCAGATGTCAGATTTTGGATTGCAGATTTATTTGAAGTCAATCTAAAATCGTCAATCTAAAATCTAAAGTATAAAATGAGATTTTCAGAAGAACAATTAAAGAAGGTAGAGGAGATGATCTCTCACTATCCGGCAGGCAAGCAGAAAAGTGCGTTGCTTCCGTTGCTGCATTTTGTGCAGAAAGAAAATGGTGGATGGCTTAGTGCAGAAGCAATGGATTATACAGCAGAGTTGTTGAAAATAGCTCCTATTGAAGTGTATGAAGTAGCTACTTTCTACAGCATGTATAATTTACAGCCGGTGGGTAAAACGGTTTTTGAAGTTTGTCAAACCGGACCTTGCATGTTACGTGGGAGCGATGGTATTGTAGAGTATATCTATGAAAAACTGGGCATCAAACCCGGACAAACAACAGAAGATGGTTTGTTTACGTTGAAAACAGTTGAATGTTTAGGTGCCTGCGGTTATGCGCCGATGATGCAGTTGGGTCCTGATTATCGTGAACACCTGACCAAAGAAAAAATTGATGCATTGATCGCAGAAGGAAAAACAAAAGCCAATTAAGATGACAAAGAAAATGGCCATGATCATTGGTTTTTTACTTTCCACATCAGCAATGATTGTGATCATTGTGTTTTTGATGGCGAAAGATAAAGCAGCTATGCGCCCGATGATGTTTGTGGGTATTGGATTGGCGCTTGGTTCAATAGTATTACGAAACCTGTTACGCTTTAAACCGGAGTGGTTTAAAGACGGACAGGAAAATAAATAGCGTTGTAACAGCACAAGCATGCGACGCCAATGCGGTTGAATAGAAAGAAGAAGTTGATAACATAAAAATAAATATCCCCCTTTAGGGGACAGGGGCATATGGGAAGAAAATTACTTTTAGACAAAGCACATATTGAAGGCATCAGGCATTATGATGTGTATCGCCGTGAAGGTGGTTACCGCAGCGTGGAGAAGGCATTGAAAACAATGAGCCCTGAAGCTGTAACCGAAGAGGTAAAGAAAAGCGGTTTACGTGGCCGTGGTGGTGCCGGTTTTCCAACGGGAATGAAATGGAGTTTTCTTGCAAAACCCGAAGGTGTTCCCCGTTACCTGGTAGTAAATGCAGATGAGAGTGAGCCCGGCACGTTCAAGGATCGTTACCTGATGGAGTTTATTCCGCATTTGCTGATTGAAGGAATGATTACTGCATCGTATGCATTGGGCAGCAATACTTCTTATATCTACATCCGTGGTGAATACTGGTGGGTGAAAGAAATTTTAGAAGTAGCTGTACAGGAAGCACGCAATGCCGGCTGGTTAGGAAAAAATATTTTAGGCAGCGGTTTTGATTGCGACATTTTTGTACAACCCGGTGCTGGTGCATATATCTGTGGTGAAGAAACTGCATTGATCGAATCATTAGAAGGCAAGCGTGGTAATCCACGTATCAAACCTCCGTTCCCTGCGGTGAAAGGTTTGTGGGGTTGCCCAACGGTGGTGAACAATGTGGAAACCATTGCAGCAGTGGTTCCCATTGTGAATGAAGGTGGCGATGAGTATGCAAAAATTGGTATTGGCAAATCAACAGGTACAAAATTGATTTCAGCATGTGGTAACTTAAACAAGCCCGGCGTGTATGAAATTGAAATGAATATCTCAGTTGAAGAATTTATTTATAGTGATGAATACTGCGGCGGTATTGCCAATGGCAAACGTTTGAAAGCATGTATCCCCGGCGGTTCATCGGTGCCCATTCTTCCTGCAAATCTTTTGTTGAAAACAGCAAAAGGTGAAACAAGGATGATGACGTATGAAAGTTTAAGTGATGGTGGTTTTGCCACAGGAACAATGATGGGTAGTGGTGGTTTTATTGCAATGGATGAAGATCAGTGCGTGGTGAAGCATACATATACCCTGGCCCGTTTCTACCGTCATGAAAGTTGCGGACAATGTTCACCTTGCCGTGAAGGAACCGGTTGGATGGAAAAAATTCTCCTGAAGATCGAGCAGGGTAAAGGAAGCATGAGTGATATTGATCTGTTGTGGGATATTCAACGCAAGATTGAAGGAAATACCATTTGTCCGTTGGGTGATGCAGCAGCATGGCCGGTAGCAGCTGCTATACGTCATTTCCGTGATGAGTTTGAATGGCATGTCACTAATCCGGCAGACGCATTGAAAGGAAATTATGGTTTAGCGAATTATGCAAAGCCATTGGAAATAGCAGCAGTGGCCCCCTAAATCTCCCGAAGGGAGACTTTTGGAGTCGCTGATTGTTGAAAAATATTAATTAATTAAAATGCTACAAACCCTCCCCCTTTGGGGGAGATGGAGGGGGCTATATGGCAGACGAAAAGAAATTATTTACAGTAACCATCGACAACATCACTGTTGAAGTGGAGCCCGGAACAACCATTCTGCAGGCTGCCCGTAAAGTAGGTGGCGATGTGGCACCGCCGGCGATGTGTTATTACACAAAGCTGAAAGACAGTGGTGGTAAATGCCGCACTTGTTTAGTGGAAGTGGCTGCAGGTTCTGCTGCCGATCCACGACCTATGCCAAAGCTGGTGGCAAGTTGCCGTACCAATGTAATGGATGGAATGGTGGTGAAAAATATTACCAGCGATCGTGTGATAGATGCAAGAAATGGAGTGGTTGAATTTTTATTGATCAATCATCCGCTCGATTGTCCGATTTGCGATCAGGCGGGCGAATGTCATTTGCAGGATCTCAGTTACGAGCATGGCAAAGGCGCCAGCCGTTATGAGTTCAAACGCAGAACTTTCGACAAGCATGATCTGGGTCCTTACATTCAACTGCACATGACACGTTGCATTCTTTGCTACCGTTGTGTGTACACAGCCGACCAGGTAACGAATGAACGCAAACACGGCATCCTCATGCGTGGCGATCATTCTGAAATTGCAACGTATATCGAGAAGAGTTTAGATAATGATTTTATCGGGAATGTGATCGATGTTTGCCCGGTAGGCGCATTAACTGATCGTACATTCCGGTTTAAAAACCGTGTTTGGTTTACCAAACCGGTAGATGCACATTGTAATTGTGATAAGTGCAGTGGTGAAGTGCAGTTGTGGATGCGTGGCGATGAAGTGCTTCGTGTAACAGCACGGAAAGATGAGTGGGGCGAAGTAAAAGATACAAGCAAAGGTGAAACAGGATGGATCTGCAATACCTGTCGCTTCGAACGTAAAAAGATCAGCGATTGGGTGATTGAAGGACCATCACAAGTCAACCGCCACTCCGTTATTTCACAAGGCCATTATGTGGGTGTGAAAAAGCCGAACGAAACAGTGGCCAAAGTAATGGGCGGTCGTGATCCGAAATTGCTCATGAATATTAAAGATGTGAGTGAAGTAAACCAGGTAGAGTTGAGTGAATTAAAAGGAGCAGCAACATCGGAAGTTTTTAAACAATTGAAGAAAGGAAATTAATGGATATGACTTTATTAGCAGTCGATTGGGCAATGGTGCTGGAAAAAACCATCTTTATTGCTGTTATCATCACCATTTCATTGGTGGTTGCGCTGTACATGACGTTCGGCGAACGGAAGGTAGCTGCATGGATCCAGGATCGTGTTGGTCCAAACCGTGCCGGCCCGTTTGGTATTTTACAACCATTGGCCGATGGTTTGAAAATGTTCTTTAAAGAAGAGATCATTCCCACTTCTTCTAATAAAATTTTATTTATTCTCGGCCCGTCACTGGCTATGGTTACTGCGATGTTAACCAGTGCTGTTATTCCATGGGGCGATAAAGTAGAGTTATTCGGACGTACGATTTCATTGCAGATCGCTGATGTAAATATTGGTATCCTGTATGTGTTTGGTATCTTAAGTTTAGGCGTGTATGGTATTATGATCGGTGCATGGGCCAGTAATAACAAATTCTCCCTGATGGGTGGTTTGCGTGCAGCATCGCAGATCATTTCGTATGAACTGGCAATGGGTATTGCATTGATCGCTTTGATCATGATCACAGGTACCTTAAGCCTCGGTGAAATGGTGCAGCAACAAAAAGAAGGACTCTGGAACTTTTTTGTACAGCCACTTGGCTTTTTCATTTTCTTAGTGTGTGCGTTTGCAGAATGTAACCGTACACCATTTGATCTGGCAGAAGCAGAGAACGAATTGATAGGTGGTTACCACTCTGAGTATTCAAGTTTGAAATTGGGTTTCTATTTGTTTGCTGAGTACATTAATATGTTCATCAGCAGTGCCATCATGGCTACCTTGTATTTCGGCGGGTATGATATTATTCCGTTCTACGATGAAAGTGTGTGGGGCTTATCGGCCAACATCATGGCACTTTTAGGAGCAGCCGCTTTATTCTTTAAAATTCTTGTATTCATTTTTATATTCATGTGGGTACGCTGGACCATTCCACGTTTCCGTTACGATCAGTTGATGAACCTTGGATGGAAAGGATTGATTCCGCTATCGTTGTTCAATATGTTGGTTACAGCTGCGGTGATATTGTTTTTGAAGAAATAAGAGGCCCCCTCTAACTCCCCCGGAAGGGGAGAATTAGCAAGGCACGAGCCAGCTTATTTGAAATGGATGATTAGTAGTTAGATGTTGAAATAATGATGGAGTAATGAAGTGAAGAAGATGTGGAAGTGATAAAGATGATTATAGAAATTGAAGCACCGCTCTTTTCCCTTTGGGGAAAGAGAAGGAGAAAGGGGCTGTATATTTGCAAACTTTTATAAAAAACGTTGATGCAATTAACAAACAAAGCGAAACTGGTAGACCGTAAGCCGTTGGGTATTGCAGAAAAGATTTATCTGCCTGCAATTCTGAAGGGGATGGGTATTACGTTTTCGCATATTTTTAAAAAGAAGGTAACGATTCAGTATCCCGAACAAACACGACCATTCAGTCCTGTGTTTCGTGGGTTGCATATTTTGAACCGTGATGAAGAAGGTCGTGAAAATTGTACAGCTTGCGGATTGTGTGCTGTTGCCTGTCCGGCTGAAGCTATTACCATGGATGCGGCTGAGCGTTTACCGGGCGAAGAACATTTGTACCGTGAAGAAAAGTATGCAGCCAAGTACGAGATCAATATGCTGCGTTGCATTTTCTGTGGTTTGTGTGAAGAGGCTTGTCCGAAAGATGCGATCTATTTAACTGAAACATTTGCTCCGGCGAATTACAGCAGGCAAAGTTTTATATATGGTAAAGACAACCTGGTGATTCCTCATCCAAAGGAAAAGCCGGAAGAATTTGCCAAAGCAAAAGGATTAATTGACGAACGAAAGGCGAAAGCCAATCAACAGACTGCATAACATGAGCATTACTGAAATTTTATTCTGGTTCCTCAGTGCGTTGGCACTTGGCGGAGCATTAATGATGGTTACCAGCAAAAACCCGGTGTATAGTGTGCTGTGGTTAGTTGTTGTATTCTTTGCTATTTCCGGTCATTATATTTTATTGAACGCACAGTTCCTTGCAGTGGTCAACATCATTGTGTATGCAGGAGCCATCATGGTATTGTTTCTGTTTGTGATCATGCTCATGAACATGAATGCAGATAACGAACCACAAAAAAATAAGTGGCTGAAGATTGCAGGCGCTGTTGCAGGCGGTAGCTTAATGTTGGTGTTTGTAGCTGCATTGCGGCAAACAGAAACCTTGCAGGCACAACATGTGAGCATGGGTGGTGAAGCAGGATTAATTAAAACATTGGGTAAAACATTGTTTACCGATTATGTATTGCCATTTGAAATAAGCAGTGTACTGTTTTTAAGTGCAATGGTAGGTGCTGTGGTGATAGGGAAGAAGGGAGATTAAAAAAGCTGCAAGCTTTTAGCCGTGAGCTATGAGCTTGATCTAAATAATTTAATGATGCTGCTCGTAGCTAACAGCTCGCAGCTCAAAGCTTAAAAGAATATGCCGATCAATTATTATATCATTCTTGCAGTTGCGTTATTCAGTATTGGAGTGGCGGGTGTGTTAACACGCCGCAATGCCATCATCATTTTTATGTGTGTGGAATTGATGCTGAATGCAGTGAACCTGTTGCTGGTGGCATTTTCAAAAATGCATGCGGCCAATGCAATGGCTGCAAACCCTGCAGCAATTGTTGGAACAGAAGCCCAGTTGTTTGTATTCTTTATTATGGTGGTGGCAGCAGCAGAAGTAAGTGTGGGACTGGCCATTATTGTAATGATGTACCGGAATATTCACAGTGTGGATGTAAACTTTTTGAACAGACTTAAACATTAATACAGAAGTACGAGGTAAGAAGTACGAGGTACGTACTTCAAACTTTGTATTTCGTACTTGATTTATATTATGAACAGTATTATCGACCTGGTTTATTTGGTTCCGTTGTTTCCGTTGATCGGTTTTTTAATCAATGGATTGGGAAGAAAAAATCTCAGCAAATCGCTCAGTGGAATCATTGGAAGCGGAGTGATCCTTGCATCATTTATTGTGAGCCTGCTGATCTTTAACGAAACAAGAGCCGAAGGATTCACAGCAAGAACCGTAAACCTGTTTGAATTCATCAATGTAGCCGGGCTCAATATCCCGTTTGCGTTCCAGGTTGATCAATTATCTGCTTTATTTCTTTTGGTTATCACCGGTGTTGGTTTTCTCATTCATGTATATTCAACTTCCTACATGCACGAAGAAGCACCACATCATTTTGCACGCTACTTCGCTTACCTGAATTTGTTTGTGTTCAGTATGTTATTACTGGTGCTGGGTGCCAACTATCTCATCATGTTTATTGGATGGGAAGGTGTTGGACTTTGTTCTTATTTATTGATCGGTTACTGGTTTAAGAACAATGAATATGGCAATGCAGCACGCAAGGCTTTTGTGATGAACCGTATTGGTGACCTTGGTTTCTTACTCGGTTTATTTTTCATTATTCAACAGTTTGGTTCTTTAACATACACTGAAGTATTTGCAAATGCACAGGGAACAGATACAACCTTATTGACTGTTATTACCTTGTTGCTTTTTGTGGGTGCAACCGGTAAGAGTGCTCAAATTCCATTGTACACCTGGTTACCTGATGCGATGGCGGGTCCTACACCTGTATCTGCATTGATCCATGCTGCAACAATGGTAACGGCAGGTATCTACATGATTGCACGCAGTAACATTTTATATACACTGGCACCTGTTTCTCAAACAGTGGTGGCGGTGGTTGGTTTAGCAACTGCTATTCTTGCCGCAACGATCGCTCTCAAACAAAACGATATTAAAAAAGTACTGGCTTATTCAACCGTAAGTCAGTTGGGTTATATGTTCCTTGGTTTAGGTGTAGGTGCTTACACGGGTGCGGTGTTTCATGTAATGACACACGCCTTCTTCAAAGCATTGTTGTTCCTTGGTGCAGGTTCCGTAATTCATGCCATGCATCATGAGCAAGACATCCGTAAGATGGGTGGCCTGGCAAAAAAACTTCCGATAACACATTGGACATTCTTAGCAGGTTGTATTGCCATTGCCGGTATTCCTCCATTCAGTGGTTTCTTTTCAAAAGATGAGATTTTAGTACATGCATTTGCAGCAAATCCTGTTTACTATGTAATTGGATTGGCTGGAGCATTGATGACTGCTTTCTATATGTTCCGTTTATATGCCATGACGTTTCAAGGAACATTCCGTGGTACTCACGAGCAGGAACATCATTTGCATGAAAGTCCCTGGCAAATGACGATGCCATTGGTGGTGTTGGCATTCCTTGCAATAGTTGCTGGCTTTGTTGGTATTCCCGAATTGTTTGCGGCTGATGCACATAAACTTGAACATTATTTAGCACCGGTGTTTGCAGCATCAACTGATTTAGCAGAGGCACATCATGTAAGTTATTCAACTGAATATATTTTACTGGCAGTAAGCATTACGCTAATCGTTATATCTATTCTGTATGCATTGAACCGTTTCAGTAAAAAACCTGAAACCGGCGAAGCAGAAGGTTTTGGAAAAGTGCTGGCCAACAAATGGTATGTAGATGAATTGTATAACAGCATCATCACAAAACCATTGAATGGATTGGGTGTGTTTGCCAACCGTTTTATTGAGAAGAGTGGTATTGACGGAATCGTAAACGGTGTTGGTAAAAGTGTACAGTGGGGCGGCCGTCAGTTGCGGTTGATGCAAAGCGGACAAGTAGGTTCGTATGTTTTGTGGATGGTGCTTGGTATATTGGTATTATTTGTAATCACAATTACAATCCTTAAATAAATCGGGATAAAACTGTTTATGACTGCATTATTGTTGATATTGATTCCGTTGATTGGTGGACTTGTTAGTTTTTTTGTGAAACAGGAACGCCAGGCAAAGCTGTGGAGCTTTGTGGTATCGCTGGTTACATTGGCCGCAATAACGGCTAACCTGCTGATGAACGATGAAGCGGGCAGAAGTTTTACTGCCGACTGGTTACCACAATTGGGTTCATCATTTGCGTTGCAGATGGATGGAGCAAGTACATTGCTTTGCTTCCTTACTGCACTTTCTTATCCAATTATTTTTGCTTCTACCTGGAAAAGCAGTTACCAATCGCCCAATAGTTTTTATGGATTGATGTTGCTGGCACAGGCCGGCATCACAGGGGTTTTCCTTGCTGCTGATGGATTGTTGTTCTACTTCTTCTGGGAGTTGGCATTAATTCCTGTTTACTTCCTCTGCAGCAAATGGGGCGGTGAAAAACGCATTGCAGTTACGTTCAAGTTTTTCATTTATACATTCATCGGTTCATTGCTGATGCTGGTTGGCTTGTTGTATATGTTTTACCAAACAGCTGATGCATCATTCTCCATGCAATCGTTGTATGCAGTGCAATTGAGCGGTGAGCAACAAGCATGGTTGTTCTGGTTGTTCTTCATTGCATTCGCCGTGAAGATGCCGGTGTTTCCTTTTCATACATGGCAGCCCGATACTTACGAGCAATCACCCACAGCAGTCACCATGGTGTTGAGTGCATTGATGGTGAAGATGGGTTTGTTTGCAGTTGTACGATGGTTATTACCATTGTTCCCCGATGCTGCTGTACAATACGACAACGTAGTGATTGGTTTAAGTGTGATCGGTATGATCTACGCCAGCATCCTTGCCATGCAGCAGGATGATATTAAACGCCTGATCGCTTATTCTTCCATTGCACATATTGGTTTGATGGCGGCTGCTTTATTTGTAAACAACGAAAGCGGTTTGCAGGGTGCCATGATCCAGTTGTTCAGTCATGGTGTGAATGTGTTGGGTATGTGGATCGTGATTGAACTCATCGAACGCAGGTTCGGTACACGTAAAATGAGTGAACTGGGTGGGCTGGCACAAAAAGCGCCGGGCTTAACAATTCTGCTGGTGATTGTAGCATTGGCAAACGTGGCCTTGCCATTAACCAATGCATTCATCGGCGAATTTTTAATGTTCAATGGATTGTTCAAATTCAATGTATGGTATGCAGCAGTGGGTGGTTTGAGCATCATCCTGAGTGCCATCTACACATTGCGAATGATCCAGAAAGTATTTTACGGAAATGAAAATACAATTACAGCAACAGGTGAAGATATTACGTGGTTTGAAAAAGCAAGTTTAGCTGTAATTGTAGTGGCCATTTTTGTTATGGGAGTGTATCCCAAACCGGTATTTGAATTAACAGCAGATACTGTAACCTTGCTGCTTAGTGTGTTTCAATAATTTATTCAACGAAGAACGATGAACCTGATTTTATTTTCGGCGATTTGGGGTATTGTGATGATGTT
This sequence comes from Bacteroidota bacterium, assembly GCA_023428755.1. Lineage (GTDB taxonomy): Bacteria > Bacteroidota > Bacteroidia > Chitinophagales > Chitinophagaceae > Lacibacter. The sequence continues at coordinate 3,939 of JAEYWX010000014.1, read as the reverse complement.
CAGCGGTTTGTTTCTCAAGAGCAAATCGTCTGCAAAAACTGTTGCATTGATTGGATCGGTGGTCTTACTGATTGGCAATCTATTTGATCTTTCCGGTAAGATGCTCATCGACAGTAACTTCAATGGTATGCTGCAATACGAGCGTTTTGGGTTGCTGTTCTTAACGGTTCTTGTTCTTGCGCTTGTTTTCTACATCCTGCTCAGCGGAAAAGATGTGGAAGCGGTAGGGAATCATCCGTTTGAATATTTTGCCTTGATCTTTTTTGTGATGGCAGGTGCAGGATTAGTGGCGTTGTTTAATAACCTGCTCATCCTCTTCATTGGTATTGAGATCATTTCTATTCCACTATACATTCTTACAGGCTCCGATAAACGAAATCTAAAGAGTAACGAAGCTGCGTTGAAATACTTCCTCATGGGATCGTTTTCAACCGGTATTATGTTGATGGGGATCGCATTTTTGTATGGCGCTGCCGGTTCGTTCCAGGTAGAACAATTGATGATTCAGCCGCAGGAAGAGTATTCCATTTTTCTGTTGATCGGTATTGTAATGATCATGATCGCCATGGCATTTAAAGTATCAGCCGCTCCATTTCATTTCTGGACACCCGATGTGTACGATGGTGCACCAACGGTGTTTACGTCGTTCATGGCCACGATTGTAAAAGCAGCAGTGTTCATTGGTTTTCTTAACCTGTTTGCCAATGCCTTTGGCGATAAAACCGCCAACTGGCAAATGACCATTGCAATCATTACTGCCCTCACATTGTTTATTGGAAATATCACCGCTGTTTACCAGCAAAGTGTAAAGCGTATGCTGGCGTACTCGAGTATTGCACAGGCAGGTTTTATGCTGTTTGCTGTATTTGCCATCAACGATATGGCAAAGCAGGGCTTGTTATTATATGCAGCCGCTTATTGTTTTGCTACCATCGGCATTTTTGCAGTGCTCATTAAACTGAAAGATTACACGTTTGATGGATTTAACGGACTTGCAAAAAAACAACCACTTATTGCAGCAGTGCTTACTATTTGCCTGCTCTCACTTGCCGGTATTCCTTTAACTGCCGGTTTCTTCGCAAAATACTTTGTACTGGCCGCTGCCATTAAAACAGGCACATACTTGTGGCTGGTGATCTTTGCAGTAGTAATGGCAGCAGTAAGTGTGTATTACTACTTCCGGGTAATCCAGGCCATGTATTTTAAAGAAGGGGAAGGACAGGAAATAGAAGTAACAGCTCCGTTTAAAGGATTGCTGATTGCAGTAGCCGCTGTTGTGATTTTGCTGGGTGTATACCCAAGCCTGCTGCTCAACTGGCTCACGATTTATTAAGGAATAAGCCTGTCGGGTTTTTCATTGTTCCGTTGCAAACTTCCACATTCTTCAGGAATGGCTATACCATTCATAGAAAGAACTTGTTTTTCGTGCAGGCTTTCTTAATTTCGGAGTGAAATAGAGTGTTTCAACGCAAACATCTTTTCTTATCATCTATTCAATATGACATTCTCTGACATTATACGGCTTGCCTGGCGCACCATTCGTTCCAATAAACTGCGAACCGGTATTACAGTTTCTATTATTGCATTTGGTATTATGGCACTGATTGGTATCATTACCGCCATTGAAGCAATGAACCAGAGTTTGTACGAGAACTTTTCTATCCTTGGAGCTAATTCATTCAGCATCCGGTTTAAAGAACGGAATATCCGTTTCGGTGGCCGTTCAAACAGCGATCTTACCAAAACGAAAAAAGGTGGTACCGGCAGCCGTCAACGTAATTCAAATCTCGATCGGGTAATCAGTTTTGAAGAAGCCCGCCGGTTTAAAGAGCAGTTTGCGTTTCCTGCCACAGTGAGCATTTCTAAATTTGCAAGCGGAAACGCTACGGTTGTATTTGAAGATCAAAAAACAAATCCAAATGTACGTGTGATCGGGGGCGATGAAAACTATCTCATCAACAGTGGTTATACTTTAGAGCAGGGGAGAGATTTTAATAAACTCGATGTGGAAACAGGGCGAAACGTAGTGATCATCGGCAGCGACCTTGCAACAAAATTATTTAAAGGCAAACCCGCTTATGCCCTTGGTAAACTCATCCGTATTGGATCCAATCGTTACCGGATTATAGGTGTGCTGAAACCAAGAGGTGCCAGTTCGTTTTTATCGCTTGATAACATTGCTCTTATTACGTACAACAATGTGCGTCGTGTGTTTAGCAGCACCGGCAGTTACAATATTACCATTCGTGCCAACGATTTTAAACAAATGGATGCAGCTGTGGGTGAAGCAACCGGAGTGTTCAGGCAGGCACGTAAACTCAATATCAAAGAGGCCGATAATTTTTATGTAGACCGGAGCGACAGCATTGTGGAAACACTCAAAAATACTTTACGGTTTGTTCGTTTAGCGGCCATGGTGATCGGTATCATTACATTGATCGGGGCCGCCATTGGTTTAACCAATATTATGCTGGTAGCCGTGAGTGAACGTACACGTGAAATCGGCCTATCCAAATCACTGGGTGCCAAAGGCGCCACCATCCGCACTCAATTTTTATGGGAAAGCATTCTCATCAGTTTGCTCGGCGCATTCTTTGGAATTGTACTGGGCATCAGCGTCGGCAACCTTGCTTCCGTATTTTTTAAAACCGGGTTTGTGGTTCCCTGGGTGTGGGTAATTGCCGGGGTATTGATCTGTTTTATTACCGGGCTGCTGGCAGGTTTGTATCCTGCCATGAAAGCTTCGAAGCTCGATCCGATTACGGCATTGCGGTACGAGTAAGGTTACGCCAATTTTATTTATCCGCCTATATTCATTCTTCGAATTGAATGAATGCAAATGCATTCGTTATTTTAAGAAAACAACAGGAGTTGGTACTGTTGCTTCTTGTTAACTTGTAATACATCATTTTCACTGCAAGTTTAACCACGGCAACAATGAATCACGCACAACGGACAACTCTGCATTTCGTTCTCTTTGTTCTTGCATTTCATTTTCTTTTTCCGGCACATGCAAAAGCGAAAACAAAACGAACGGGGAACAAACCGGAAACAACCTTTCTTTTCATTGAATGGAAGCACGAAGAAAACAAAGTACTGCTCGGCCATTTTGAAAATAAATCAAACAAGAAGATTGATGTCGTCAGTTCACCTGAACTGCTTACCGAAACGCAGTTGCGATCCTGGCTAAAGGGCAACCATGCCATCCTGTTATTTCATTGTATGTGGGGACAGCAAAGCTGGTTTCACAAAGTAAAATATCTCAACACCTTCGAAGAAGTAATAGCGACTTCAGGTACAAATGATGTGGCAGTGATTTCTTTTTTGTGGCATGCAGGCGCTGTGAATTACAAAAGCAACTGGAGCAAAGCGTTTGATAAGGGTAAATCGCTTTCTGCTTTGCTGCAACAGGTGAATCATTTCTACAAGGGCAATACAACCGTACTCACTCATTCAATGGGGAGCCGTTTTTTTGAAGGAATGATAAACGATCAAATCATTTCGCCTCAATTCAAACAGGTGATCTTGTTTTCTGCTGATATAAGCTCCAACACCAATGATCCCGGCTTTGAAGCCATTGTTCGATCAACAAAACACATCAGCATTTTCAAGCATCAAAAAGATAAACCGTTGCTCATTTCTTCACGCATACATGGCAATAATAGAATGGGACGAACAGGACCGGAGCCAGCAATCACCAACCTGACCGTTTATGATATGACTGTCCATATTAACGGTTTTCAGAATCATGCACATATTAACAAGCGATGGGTAAAAGCACAATTAAAACATTTGTTACGATGAAGCTCAGCTGTAATAGTTAAGATATAATCTGACAGTTGTGGATTTTTCTACAATTTTTTTAAGCTGCTGAGTTGTGTTGATTCAGCAGTTTTTCTTTTGCCAAAGGTAAAGCTTCGTCAAAAGTTTGTATAGGTG